>JAJPJJ010000124.1 GCA_021324295.1 Bacillota bacterium | reverse complement strand
GATAGCTGGCCCGCCCCCAGAAGCGCCCGAGGGCCCGCAAACCGCAGGAAACGTGGCTCCGAGGCGCGTCCGCCCTGGTCAAGTTCCGAAGCCGCTGAGGCACGATCCGGCGGCTTGACGAGCAACGATCTTCGTGCGCATACTTCACTATGTGTAGCGTCGAGAGGACTGCCGATCGTGAACGCGCCATCGAGTAGCGCCCCGCACGGCTGGTAACACCGCGGTCCGATCGCTTCGCGCCGCCCATAGAGATCCGTAGGCGGACAGACCCGGCCGCACAGCGACGGCACGTGCCTCGCGGTGTGCCGCCACGGCCGGCCCGGTGCGGCCCGCCGGTCATGCGGCCGGATGGAGGAAACGTCGCGCGCATGGCGGTAGATGCTGCGACTTCGACGCACGCCAGGCACGCAGCAGGACGGCTTGCCGACTTTACGGCAGACGCGCGGGTCCTGACGCTCACCGCAATGTCGATCGGGGTGGGCGCGGTCAGCGCGGTGGTCGCCTACCTGTTGGTGTGGCTGATCGGCGTCATCACCAACCTGGCGTTCTACCACCGGCTCTCATCGGCGTTCGTGTCGCCGAGCGACAACCGTCTCGGCGCCTGGGAGATCCTGGTCCCGGTCGCGGGCGGCCTGGCCATCGGGCTGATGGCGCGGTACGGCTCGGAGCGGATCCGGGGCCACGGGATCCCGGAAGCGATGGAAGCCATCCTCATCGGGCGCAGCCGTATCGAGCCGAAGGTCGCGGTGCTCAAGCCGATCTCCTCGGCGGTCTCGATCGGCACCGGCGGCCCGTTTGGGGCCGAGGGACCGATCATCATGACCGGCGGAGCCTTTGGCTCCATCTTCGCGCAGTGCTTCGCGCTGACCGCCGCCGAGCGCAAGACGCTGCTCGTCGCGGGGGCCGCCGCCGGGATGTCCGCCATCTTTGCGGCGCCCGTCTCGGCGGTCCTGCTCGCGGTCGAGCTGTTGCTGTTCGAGTGGAAGCCCCGGAGCTTCATTCCGGTCGCGACGGCGTCCGCGGTCGCCGCGCTCCTCCGGGGGCCGCTGCTGGGGCCGGGCCCCGTCTTCCCGCTCGCTCCGCACGCGCCGTTGCCGTGGCAAGGCCTGGTGGCGGGCGCCGGCGTCGGGGTCATCGCGGGCCTCGCGTCGGGCGCGCTGACGGGGCTCGTGTACGGCTTCGAAGACCTCTTCAAGCGGCTCCCGATCCACTGGATGTGGTGGCCGGCGATCGGCGGCCTGCTGATCGGCGTCGGTGGGCTGTGGCACCCGCGCGCCCTCGGCGTCGGCTATGACACGATCCGCCTCCTGCTGCAGGGCCGGCTCGGCGGCCAGGCCCTGCTGGGTCTTCTGATTACGAAGGCCCTGATCTGGGCGCTGTCCCTCGGATCCGGCACCTCGGGCGGCGTGCTCGCGCCGCTGTTGATCGTGGGCGGAGCCCTCGGCGCACTCGAAGCTCACTGGATCCCGTTCGGCGCCCCCGGCGTGTGGGCGCTCATCAGCATGGGGGCGGTGATGGGAGGGACGATGCGGTCGCCGTTCACCGCCATCGTCTTCCTCGTGGAGTTGACACACGATGTGAACCTGCTCACGGGCCTGCTGATCGCCAGCGTCGCCTCCGATGCCGTCACCGTCCTGCTCCTGAAGCGGTCGATCTTGACCGAGAAGGTGGCGCGCCGCGGCCATCATGTGGTCCGCGAGTACACGATCAGTCCGATCGAACGGGTGTTCGTGCACGAGGTCATGGATCCCGCGCCGGTTACGGTCCCCGCCGAGATGGCGGTGGGCGCGCTGGTGAGCCGGCTCGGGAGGCACGATCCCAGTTTGGGGCGCCACCAAGCCTGGCCGATCGTCGACAGCAGCGGCAGGCTCGTGGGCATCATTACACGCGGCGACCTGCTCGCCGCAGCAGAGCAGGACGAAGCGGAGGAAAAGTCGGTCCTCGAAGCCGGCACGGCATCCCCGGTGGTCGCCTACCCCGACGAGCTGCTGGCGGATGCGATCGCCCGGATGGTGCGGCGCCAGATCGGCCGGCTGCCGGTCGTGAGCCGGGACGCCCCCCACCGTCTCGTCGGCTATCTCGGCCGGACCGACATCATCGAAGCATGGCAGCGGCATCTTGAGGAGGAGCACGTCCGCGAGCAGGGCGCGTTCCCGCTGCGCGGCACGCTGCTCAGGGCCGGCCTCCGGCGCTTCCTGCCGAGGAGGAGGACGAGGGCCCTCGGTCGACTCGTGCTCAGGCGCGGCGCACGGTGGCGGCGCTCGCGCCTCGCCCGCACGGACGACGCGAGGCCCGACGGCGGGCGCCGGCGCCCGCCGTCGGGCCGCCATCTGCCCCCGCGCCGTGAGAGGCGGCGATGAGGAGCCTGGGTCCCGCGATGTGGCCCCCGACCGGCGATGGGTACGGATTTTGTCACACGGGTCCGAGGCCGCGCAGGCGCGGATCGAGCACGTCCCGCATGCGGTCGCCCAGCAAATTGAACGCCAGGACCACCAGCGTGATGGTGACGCCGGGAATCGTCGGCATCCACCAGGCCTGCCAGACCAGGTCCTGCGCCTGGCCGATCATCTGGCCCAGGCTCGGCGTCGGCGGCTGGATGCCGAGGCCGAGGAAGCTCAGCGCGGCCTCGAAGATGATCACCACCGGTAGATGCAGCGTGCCCAACACCAGCACCGTGGGGAGCACGTTCGGCAGCACATGCTGAGCGAGAATGCGGATGTCGGAGGCGCCCACAGCACGCGCCGCCGCCGCAAACTCGCGCTCGCGCAGCGCCAGGACCTCGGCGCGCACGACGCGCGCATAGCCCGGCCATCCCGCGATCACCAGCACCGCCACGATCTGCGGCAGCCCGGTCCCGAGCACCGCGACCACGGCGACCGCGAGCAGCAGCGTGGGAATCGAGAGTTGAGCGTCCACGAGCCGCATCAGCGCGACGTCGAGCCACCCGCCGCGGTACCCGGTCACCATCCCGACCGCAAGACCGAGCGCGGTCGAGAGCGGGACGACCGTGAGCGCGACCAGCAGCGAGATGCGGAGGCCGACCAGCAGTCTGCTGAGGATGTCGCGCCCCAGCTGATCGGTGCCGAGCAGGTGGACGCTGCCCCGCACCGGCACGAGCGACGGCGGGTGCACCGTGTTACGCAGGTCCTGCGCCGCCGGGTCGTAGGGCGTCGCGAAGGATGCCCCGAACCCGGCGACGAGGAGGATCCCCAGGAGCGCGGCGCCGACGGCCCCCGACGGAGTGCGCAGGAGGCGGAGAATCGGCGACGCGCGTCCGGCGCTACGCGCGCTGCGCGGCGCTTCGAAGACGAGGGTCGACCCAGCCATAGACCAGATCCACGGTGAGGTTGACGGCGAGAAAGACGGCCGCGCCCACGATCGTGGCGCCCTGGACGACCGGAAAATCGCGGCCCAGGACCGCCTGGACCGCGAGCCGCCCCATGCCCGGCCACGCGAAGATGGACTCGACGATGAGCGCGCCGCCGAGCATCTGCCCGAAGCTGAGCCCGAGCACCGTGAGCACGGGGAGCGCCGCGTTGCGCAGCGCGTGCTTGAACAGCACCACGCGGTCCCGCAGACCCTTGGCCCGGCCCGTGCGGATGTAGTCTTGGGCCAGGACCTCGAGCAGGCTGGTCCGCGTGAGCCGGCTGACTTGAGCCGCATAGAACCCGCCGAGCACGAACGCGGGCATGACGAGGTGGTCCCATCCGCCGTAGCCGGAGATCGGAAGCCACCCCAGCTTGACGCCGAAGACGATGATGAGCAGGAGGCCCAGCCAGAAGCTCGGCATGCTCGTGCCAAGGAGGGCGACCGTCATCGCGGCCGTATCGACGCCCGACCCGCGCCGCGTGGCGGCCGCCATGCCGAGCGCTACGCCGAGCAGGATCGCGACCGCGAGGGAAGCCAGGGCCAGCTCGAACGTCGCGCCGAGGTGATCCGCGATCAGTTCGGTCACGGGCAGTCCCTGCCGGTACGAGTACCCGAGGTCGCCGCGGGCGACCCGCGCGATGAAGCGCGCGTATTGCACGGACAGCGGCCGGTCCAGGCCGTAGGCCTGCCGGATCCGCTCCATGTCCTGCCGCGTCGCGTCCTGCGTCACCAAAAGCGAGGCGGGATCCCCGCTGACGTGCAGGAGGACGAACACGATCGTGATCACGCCCAGCATGGCGGTCGCCGAGAGCGCCAGCCGGCGGACCAGGTAGCCGCTCACCGCCGGCCCGCCGCCACGAGGCCCCGCCGGGCGGAGCGCCGGGTCACCGACGGTTCCACGACGCGTCGAACATCGTCAATTCCAGGTCCGGCCGGGGCGTCCACTCGAGGTCGCGGCTCATGCCGTTGGCGTTCGGCGCGGTAAACAGCGTGATCGCGGGCGCCTGCTCCTTGTACATGAGCTGCAGGCGCCTGGAGACCTCACGCAGCTTTGCCTCGTCGGGGGCCGCCTGCGCGGCCTCGACCAGCTGATTGAAGGGCGCGTACCCCGGCCGCCACTGCGACCACTCGCCGGGCGAGTAGAACGCCGGGAGCGGAATGATGGTGCTGATCCCAAAGAAATCGGTGAAGCGCGTGAACCAGCCGTCCTCGGGAAGCTTCCGGTCCAGCACCGCCCGCAGCTGCACGCCGACCTCGGTGACGTGCACGCGGGCGCGCACGCCGATACGGTTCAACTGGTCGGCCACGGCCAGCGTGATGTCACGGTCGCCGGGGTACGTTCCGCTCGTCCCGCTGATGCTGAAGTCGAAGCCGTCGGCATACCCGGCCTCGCGCAGCAGCGCGCGGGCCCGGCCTGGATCGTACCGGAACGGCGGGATCGAGGTATCGCAGCCCGTCATCACCGCGGTACAGAAGGTCGCCACCGGCGTGCCCACGTTGTGCATGACGCTGGCCAGGATCGCCTGGCGGTCGATCGCGTAGTTGAGAGCCTGCCGCACCCGCGGGTCGGCCAGCGGCTTGTCCTTCGCGATGTTAACCAAGTTGTAGATGACGAAGAACACGCTCAGGCTCTTGCCGACCACGAGCTTGGTCTTCGATGAGGTCTTGAGGGCGCCGAACAACTCGGGCGGCACGAGGTTGGCGAGCTGCACCGACCCGGCCAGCAGTTCCGCGACCCGCGCCGCATCCGTGGGGATGACGCGAATGACGACGCGGCTGATCTTGGGCCTGCCACCCCAGTAGTCGGGATTGGCCTCGAGCTCCACGCGATCGTCCTTCACCCAGCGGACGAAGCGGTATGGCCCGGTCCCCACGGGGTGACGGGCGAGCGCATCGTCGCCGTTTTGCTTGAGGTACCCGGGCGGCACGATCATCCCATAATACCCGAGGAACCGCGGCATCGACGGCCAGGGCTGCGACGTGGTGAACCGCACCGTGCCGTCATCCACCACGGTCACCGCCTTGATCAGCTGCAGTGCGCCGGCGCCCGGCCAGCGGGTCTTGGGATCCAACATCCGGTCGAACGAGAACTTGACGGTCTCGGCATTGAATGGCTCGCCGTCGTGAAACCGGACACCCTTGCGCAGTTTGAACTCCCACGTCGTGGGGTCGACGGCCCGCCAGGAGAGCGCCAGCCCCGGCTTGAGGTTCAGGCTGGCATCCCGGTGAACGAGCGTATCGTAGATATTGGCCAGGACGGCGATCGTGGCAAGGCCGGTGTTCTTGGCCGGGTCACCCGTGGCCATGTCGGCGCTCTGGGCCACGACCAGGACCCGGGGCGGCTGCGCCTGCGTCGCCACGCCCGAGCCCAAGGCGAGGACGACCGCCGCGGCGGCGTAGAGCGCAACGATCGTCCGCCACCTACCGCGCCTCATCGCGACACCTCCCCTCGACTTCGCCGCGCCCTGTGAGACGGCAGGACGCGGCTGCCCCGTCGCTGGAACAGGCTGCGCACCGGGGGCGCTCTGGCGCATTACGGCGGTCGCTGGGGCATCTCCTGCGCGAGCGCGGCTGGACGCCGCCCGGGCGCTGGCGCGGAGAGGCGGGGCCCCGCGGCCCCCGCCGCCGGCCCGCGTATTCGACGGTCACCAGCCCGCGGCATAGCTCTCGCGACGAGGGTCAGCGCCGCCTTCCAGCACGCCGTTGTCGCGACGCCGGATCGCGCACACCGAGGCGGTCGCGGGCGTGAAGTCCGGCAACACCTGAACGGTATGGCCGAGAGAGGCCAGCTGCTCCCGTACATCGGGCGGGATTCGGCCCTCGACGTGTACCACCCCGGGTTCGTACGGATGGGGATGAAACGACGAAGGGAAACTCGCCGATATGACGCGCGGCGCCTCGATCGCGGCCTGGATGTTCATCCCGAAGTCCAGGAGGTTGCACACCACCTGCACCATCGCCTGAACCTGCGCATCGCCGCCTGGACAGCCGAACGCCATCACCGCCTGCCCGGACTCAAGGAGCATGGCGGGATTGGGCGTGAGCCGCGGACGCTTGCCGGGCGCGATCGCGGAGGGATGAGCCGGCGTGGTCCACAACTGCGCGCCCCGCGTCGAGATAATGATGCCCAGGTCGTCAACAAGCGGAGCGCTCACGCCGGGGTCGGACGGTGTCGCGCAAAACGCGTTGCCCTCGGCGTCCATCGTGCACACGAAGGACGTGTCCGGCTCAGGCGCGCCGGCCGCGGGAGCCGGAATATAGCCCCCGGGGCCTGAGCGGCCTTCGTAGCGCCACGGATCTCCGGGCAGCGGAAGCCGGGGGCAGGCGACCGCCCCGTCGATGAGACGCCGCCGCTCGTCCGCGTACTCGGGGCTGAGCAACCCCGCGATAGGCACGTCGACGTATTTGGGATCCCCGAAGAAGGCCTCGCGGTCGGCGCACGCGAGCTTGATCGCCTCGATGAGATAGTGCAGGTAGGGGCCGCTCCCCTGCCCGAGGCGACGTAGGTCCGCGCCCTGGAGCAAGTTCAATACCATCGGCAGGAGCGGGCCCTGCGACCAGGGCCCGCAGGCGTGGACCTCTACGCCTCGGTACGTCGACGAGACCGACGGCTCCACGGCGACGTGGTAGGCGGCCAGATCCTCGGCGTCCAACTCGCTTCCAGTCCGGCCGGCATGCGCAGCCAGCGTGCGGGCGATCTCGCCGCGGTAGATGTCGTCCCGGGCCGCCACGATGGCCGCCTCGCGTCCCCGATGCCTGGCACTCGTCTCGATGTCGATGAGCCGCCTCAGGAGGGCACCCAGCTCTCGCTGCACGAGCACCTCCCCGACCTGCGGCGGCCGGCCGTTCGGCAGGAACACCCGCGCGCTGGCAGGCCACTCACGCAAGCGCGGGGCGACGTGGGCGATCGCCAGGGCGAGGCGGGCGAACACCGGGAATCCACCGCACAACTCACACGCCGGCCCCAGGACCTCGCCCAGCGTCAGGCGGCCGTACCGCGCGAGCGCCGTCAGCCACGCGTCCGGCGCGGCCGGCGTCACGTACCGCGGCGCGCCGACCGGCATGTCCGTCCCGTACCGCTCGATATACCGCTCGAGGGTCACCCGTCGCGGCCAGCATCCGACGCCCGCGATCGTCTCGGGCCGCGGCATTCCGGGTCGAAAGAACATGATCGGCGCCACGCCGCCAAAGTTGCACAGGTGGGGCTCGAGGACGTTGAGCGCGATGCCGGCGGCGACGCCCGCGTCCGCCGCGTTTCCGCCTAACGCGAACATCCGCAGCCCGGCCATCGTGGCGAGGTAGTGGGTCGAGCTGACCATGTGGGTCCTGGCCAGGAATACCGGCCTGCCTTGTGTCACGGCGATCGACGGGCCGTACGTGCCGGTCACAACGTCGAGCATGGCGCACCTCGTAGACGCGGTATCGCGCACGCGAGGGCCAGGACCGTCGAGCGGACGGCCCGGCCGATGATCGGGTTCACACACGGGAAAGGCGGCAGCCGCCGCCGTTGTCAATACGCTATCCAGCGCGATCGATGCCGTCCGCGCGGCGAGCCAGCGTTCGGCGGCGTCGAAAAATCTGGAGCCCCCGGCCGGACCCGAACGGCAACCGCATCGTGACAACGGAGGTGGCGGGCGCCCCGCCCTTGCAGGGTTCCGCGAGAGCCTTGCCGTGACCTGCCCCGTCGTGCCCGTCGAGCAGGGTCGCCCGGCGCGCCGGGCGGCGGGCATGGCTGCCGCGTGAGCATCCTGCCATGCCCCCTCCGCGCTGCGCCGGCGCGCCCAACTTCCCGAGGCATCCGGCGGGACGCGCCGCCTACCGCGTGGCGACCGCCTCGGGCCGCACGGCCAGGGCGAGGTAGCCGCTCAGCACCAGGACGATCGCGCCCCCGAGGATGCTCGTCCAGATCTCCCGGCGGGCTGCCAGCGAGAGCACGAACGGGGCAACGATAAACCAGATCCCGATGAGACCGGTCGCATACCGTAGCCACGCCTCCCGTCGCGCTTCTTCGCTGAGGGCAGCCCACCCGGCCAGCACCAGGAGCAGGACGCCGCCTGCGACGCTGGTCCACAGGACCGCGGGCCGGGCGGCCGCGCCCAAGACATAGGGGGCGATGATGAACCAGATGCCGACCAGGGCGTTCACCACGTTGGCCCACCGCATCTCGCCTCACCTCCTTTCGCCTACGCCATAAGCGATCATGCGGGACGCGACCTCGGCGTTGCGGATCGCTCGCGCCCGCCGGACGCCTCTACTTTTTGGTATACACCCGCTCTAGTGTCAAGTTCAATAGTCTGACAGAAGCCCGCCAAGCTTGCCGCGCGTCACTGCCACGCTCCCACCCGGGCCCCCGGCCCCGACGCGCTCGCCTCGAAGGGCGCATGCCCGAGCCCGGGCTTCGCGACGAGGCACCAGCGCAGGGTGCGGACGCGGCCAGGAGACGGGCCGGCGGTGGCGTCCCGCTGGCCCGTACACGCGGATCGGCCGCGAAACGCGGGAAGGCGTCTCGCGACCGCGGGATGTGTGGCGCGTCGCGCGTGCGATCGCTACGGCGTGTCCGCCGTCTCCCAGGACGCAGGGACGGCCGGCCGGTCGTGGACGATCGGATCCGCCCCGGCGCCCTGTGCGACCTCCAGTCCCTGGTGCGCGGGCGACGACCGCCGCTCGAGGTAGGCCACGACGTCGCCCACGGTCCTCAGCTCCTGCGCGTGCTCGTCGGGGATCTCCAGGTCGAACTCGTCCTCCAGCGTCGCGACGAGTTCAACCACCTCCAGCGGAGCCACGCCCAGGTCCTCGATCAGCCGCGTGTGCGGGACCACGTCATCGGGGTCCACGCCGAACTGCTCCATCAGGATCGCTCGCACGCTATCGTACACCCCGGCATCATGGTCTCGTCCCCCCTGTCCTTCCGGAATCCAGGATCGTTCGCTTGCCCGTAGTGAAGAAGGTAGAAGCAGACTGTCGGCATCGGCTCCCGGCGCCACATCGTGCCGCCTCCCGCGCGGCGACGGCACCACGACCGAGCAGGCACCGCCGACATCCGGCCCCGGAGCACGCTGCTCGTTGCCACTCGGACCGCCGGTGTGGATGGCGTTACGAGACCTGCACCTTGACCGAAGTCGGCCTGACCCGCTCCGACTTCGGGATCGTGACGCTGAGGATGCCGTCCCGGTACGTCGCCGTGGCCTCCTGCCCGTTCACCTCGGCCGGGAGGTCCAGGGTGCGGGCGAAGGCGCCGGAGGGGATCTCCCGTATGTGGTACGTCCGATCCTTCTCCGCCTCGCCGGCCCGGGGTTCACCCCGGATCGTGATGGTATCGCTTGTGACGCTGACGTCGATCGTCTTCGGGTCGATGGCGGGGACCGTGGCCCGCACGACGACCTCGCCGTCCGTCTCGTACAGGTCCACCGGCGGTGCCCACGTCGCCCCGGCCTCCGCACCGCGGGCGCGGCGCGGCGCCGCGAAGAACTCGTCGAGCAGCCGGTCCATCGCCCGCCGCAGCGTGCCGACCTCCTCGAACGGATCCCATCGCACGATGCTCATGCCTTCTCCCCTCCCTTCCGGCCGGCGCACCTGGACGCGCCGGCGTGCGCGCACTGTCCGATGGTGACGGACTCTCATCCCGCGCGATCTCGCCATCGGGGTCCTCCCCATGGCGGCCGCCGCCTCGAGGCCGCCCCCGGGCCCCTGCCCCACCGGGCGAGCGCGCCGGTGGAAACAGGACCGCTCCCCGGCTGCGCAGAGCCGGGGAGCGGATCGCCGAGCACCCTGTGTCACGCGAGTCCCGGATGGGCAGGGATCCCTGGTCCGACCCCGGCGCCAGCCGCCGTACGCTACATCAGCGCTCTCGCCCACTATTGTACCGTGGGCACGGCGGAGTGCAACACGTCACCGCGCACAGCACCGGACCGGACCACACACGAGCCGCGGTCGACGGACACGGCGGTCCGTGCGCTCGCTGGAAGCGACGGCCGTGACATCTGGGCGTGGGGGTGATGCCCGGGCGATGCGCCCCGCCCCTCGGTCCCCGGCCGCATCGCGCGCCGGGGACGGCTGCCCGACCTCCCCTGTACCACACGCACCGGATGTATCAAGCAACATAGCTTGACAGGCCCACAGCCCGCGGCGTCATCATAATAGTGACGAGCAGCCGCGACCGACGCGGAGCACGGGGCGCGCCGGCGCCTGCCCGGGCCGATGCGCCCCGGGGAGCACGATCCTGCTAGGGAGGTGAGGTACGATGCTGGCAAGCGTTGGACTCGTCCTGATCCGGATCGTCGTAGGCGCGCTCTTCATCGGACACGGGCTACAGAAGCTCACCCGTGCCTTCGGGGGCCACGGGATCGCCGGAACCGCAGCGTTCATGGAAACCGTGGGCCTGCGGCCGGGCCGGCCGTGGGCGGTCCTTGCCGGGCTCGCGGAGTCGGTGGGCGGGCTCCTGTTTGCCCTGGGCTTCCTCACGCCCGTGGCCGCCGTCCTGCTCTCCGCCGTGATGCTCATGGCCATCAGCCGCGTGCACGCCCCCAACGGTGTGTGGGCGCAGCGGGGCGGGTACGAGTATCCGCTCGTCCTCCTGGCCGTGGCGGTCGGGGTGGGGCTGGCCGGGCCGGGCGCGTACGCATTCGACCCCTATCTCCACCTGGCGCTGCCGGCTGTGCCGATCGTTGCCGTCGGTTTGGCGCTGTCCATCATCGTAGCGATCGTCGCGCCGACCTACGCCGCCCGGCGCACCGCCGTGGCGGCGTAGCCGTGGCGACCACCGCATCGCGACACGGGAGGGAGCATGTGGAACGGCCCGTACTCCCCGGCCGAGGGGCGCCCGGAGATCGGGCCAGGCGCCGTGGCGTGCGCCCAGGAGGCACGCGGGGGTGGATTGCGGCAGGCCGCAGTGAGCCCGCGCGAGCGCCGGGCGACCGCGCTCACCGTGCTGCCTGACGAGCGCCCGGCTCCTCGACATCCGCCGCCGCGTGCCCGGCGCGCGCTGGGTGGCGAGGTACCGCACCGCGGCGCGTGTGGCCTACCGCCGAGCGGACAGCGGGGGGCCAGCGCGTGATCTTCGAGGTCCGACCGGGGGCGCGGCAAGACGGATCGGCCGCGGGGGTGCCCCGCGCGTCCGGTCGCGGAACGGCGTCCCATCCCGGCGAATCGCGGGAGCACGGCGAGTCCTTGGGGACCCGGGGGCGCGCCGGGCTGGCCCGCCGCGTCCCCCTCGACAGGGCGCGACGCGGCACCGGTGGACTGCGAGTGAAGAGCGCGCCCCTGGAATGGTGAGCGCGGGCTCCGAGGCGTCGAAGAACCTGGAGCCCCCGACCGGACTCGAACCGGTAACCACCTCATTACAACCGGACTTGCGCAAGTTGCAGTTTAGCGCCCTATAGCGGCGTCACGGCACATTTCAGTTGATCGCGGGACATGAAGGCGAGCGAGACTGTGATCGGCGCGTCGAACCCGCGCCCCATCCACTTCATCGCCCAAACCAGGAACAGCCTGCGGTCTCCGTGACCGTCCGCTGGCACATCTCGCCCACGGTCGCGACGTGGTCGCGAATCAGACGCCCGAGGCGCGGATGCTGCGCGCCCAGTTGAAGGCGGGTGAATGCTACCAAGCCCAGGCAGGGGTGTCGCTTCGCGCCCTCGGCGCTTCGCCGCATGTACGCCTCCAGCCCCAGGTTCGGCTTCCCGTGTCGATAAAACGTCTCAATGGTCCAGCGGCGATGGTAGGCGCGAATGATGCTGTCGGGAAGCCAGTGCGGG
>JAJPJJ010000083.1 GCA_021324295.1 Bacillota bacterium | reverse complement strand
CGGGCCTCCCCGCGAGCGGGAGCCGGCCCGGGTTCGCGACGATGTCGCGCGCGGCCTGGTGAGTGCTCAGGCCGCGCGCGAGATCTACGGCGTGGAGGTCGACCCCGCATGAGGGCGGGCGGACGCTTTCGCTTTGGGTTCGATATCGGCGGCACCTTCACGGATTTCGTCCTCATCGATCCCGCCACGGGCCGGATCGAGACATACAAGACCCTGACTACGCCTGCCACTCCTTCCCAGGCGGTCCAGGAGGGGTGGAACGTCCTGCTGGAGCGGAGCGGGGTGGCCGGGGCCGACGTGGAGGCCGCCATCCACGCGACCACCCTGATCACCAACGCGCTCATCGAGCGCAAGGGTGCGAGAACGGCGCTCGTGACGACCGAAGGCTTCCGCGACATTCTCGATACCCAGCGGGAGATGCGGTACGACATTTACGATCTCCATTCCCCACCCGTCCAGCCGCTCATCCCCCGCGGCCTGCGGTACGAGGTGCGGGAGCGCATCGACAGCCTTGGTGAGGTCGTGGAGCCGCTCGACGAGGCCAGCCTGGACGCCGCGGTCACGGCGTTGCGAGAAGCGGGTGTCGACGCCGTGGCGGTGTGTTTCCTGCACGCCTACAAGAATCCGGCGCACGAGCAGCGCGCGGGACAGCGGCTGGCGCAGGCGCTGCCGGGGGTGAGCGTCTCGCTCAGTTGCGAGGTCGCCCCGGAGATCCGGGAATACGAGCGCATGTCCACGACGGTCGCCAACGCCTACGTCCAGCCGCTGACCGCCCGGTACGTCGCGCGCCTGGAACGCGATCTGGCGGCCGGCGGGTACCGCCGGCCGCTGTATTTGATGCTGTCGAGCGGCGGGATCGCGACGGCGGAATCGGCAGCGCGCTTCCCGATCCGCATGCTGGAGTCGGGCCCGTCGGCGGGCGTGTTGGCTGCGGTGTTCTACGGCGAGCAGTTGGAGGTCCGCGATCTCGTTGCCTTCGATATGGGGGGCACGACGGCCAAGATGTGTCTCGTGAAGGACGGGGAGCCGGCCAAGGCTCATACGTTCGAGATCGCCCGCGTGCACCGCTTCAAGCGTGGCAGCGGGCTGCCGGTGCGGATCCCCTCGATCGAGCTGATCGAGATCGGAGCGGGCGGCGGGAGCATCGCGTGGGTGGACGACATGGGGCTCCTGAAGGTTGGACCGGAGTCCGCTGGGGCGGATCCGGGACCGGCCTGTTATGGCCGGGGAGGCACGCGTCCCACGGTCACCGACGCGGACCTCGTGCTCGGATACCTGAATCCGGATTACTTCCTCGGGGGTCGGATGCGGCTGGATCGCCAGGCGGCCGAGGAGGCTATCGCCGCGATCGCCGACCCGCTCGGGATGACCGTGGTCGAGGCCGCCTCTGGAATCCACCAGGTCGTCAACGAGAACATGATCTCGGCGGCCCGTGTGCACATTGCGGAGCGAGGCGAGGACCCGCGGCGGCTCTCGCTCCTGGCGTTCGGCGGCGCGGGCCCGGTCCACGCCTGCGCCATCGCTCGGGCTCTGAAGATGCAAGGCTACATCTGCCCGGCCGGCGCCGGTGTCACCTCCGCGCTCGGTCTGCTCACGGCACCGGCAGCGTTCGATTTCGCTCGGACGTTCGTTGCGCGGCTGGCGCAGGATCGCCTGGCCGACCTGGATGCCGTGTTCGCGGCGCTGGAGGCACAGGGGCGGGCCACGCTCGCCGAGGCCGGCGTGCCAGATGCGGAGATGAGGTTTCAGCGCAGCGTCGATATCCGTCATCGTGGGCAGGGGCACGAGATCGTCCTGGACCTGCCGTGGCCGCGCTTGGCCGGGGTCGATCTCGACCGGGATCTCCGCCCGCACTTCTACGAGCGGTACGAGGCGCTGTACGGGTACGCGCACCGGCACCTCGAGCTGGAGGTGATGACCTGCCGGCTGCGGGCCACCGGCGCGCGGCCTCGCGTGGACCTGCCGAGAGCAGTGGGGCGGGGACGCAAGGCGGCGGTCGCGGAGAAGGGACGCCGCTCCGCCTACCTGGCGGCCCCAGGTGGGTTCATCGAGGTGCCGGTGTACGACCGGGAGCGCCTGCCCCCCGGTGCCGCCATCGTGGGGCCGGCGATCGTCGAGGAAAGGGACTCCACGGCCATCATCGGGCTCGGATCGACTGCTCGCGTCGATGCCTGCCTCAACCTGATCGTGAGGTTCACCGACCGGTAGCGCCGCCCCTCCGATCCGGGGAGGATATCCTATGAAGATCACCGAGATCAGTGCCACGGCGGTCAGCATTCCCCGCCAGTCGGTGCTGACGACCTCGTATGGAAGCCGTGAGGACGCCGTGACGGTCCTCGTTGAGGTGCGCACGGACGAGGGTCTCACCGGCATCGGGCAGACGGCGGTCGACGCTCCATTCTACGGCGAGACCGCGGAGGGCATCGTCGCGAACATCCGCGCGCACCTCGCTCCCGCCCTGCGCGGAGAATCTCCCCTGGACATCGAGCGGCTCAACGCCAGGATGCGCAGCGTCCTTCCCCACCATTGGTCGTCGCACGCGGGCGTCGATCTCGCCCTATGGGACCTCAAGGGCAAGGCGCTCGGCGTCCCGGTCTACCAGCTCCTGGGCGGGCGCGTGCGGGGCGGCGTCGACTTGATGGGCTTCCTCCGGCGATCTCGCCCTGCGAGGATGGCACAGGAAGTCGCGGCGACGTTGAGCCGGACGCCGTATCGGGTGCTCAAGATGAAGATCGGCATCGACCCAGCCGAAGACGTGGCGCAATACCGGGCGGTGGCCGAGGCGGTGGGCGATCGAGCGGTCATTCAGGTGGACGGCAACGCCGGATACACGCTCGCGGAGGCGATCCCGGCGCTGACGGCGATGGAGCGCGCCGGCCACCTCGGCGCGATCGAGCAGCCAGTGGCCCGCACCGTGGATCTCGCGGAGATCGCCCGCCGGATCCCCGTTCCGGTCATGGCGGACGAGGCCATCTACCCCCCCGAGGACGCGCTGGAGGTTGTCCGCGAGCGTGCCGCGTCGATCGCCCTCATGAAGATCACCAAGCACGGCGGCATTCTCAGCGTCCAGAAGATCGCCGCGATCTTCGAGGCGGCCGGGCTCATCCTGTCGGTGGCGATCTATTACGACGTCATCGCGGCGGCCGCGGCGCACATCGCCGCGGCGGTCCCGTGCGTACGGTGGCCTTCGCCGCCCACGGACCTCGCCGATACCATCCTGCTCGCTCCCCTTCAGGTCGATGGGCTGCAGCTCCGCGTGCCGGAGGGCCCAGGGCTCGGCGTCGCGCTGGACCAGGACAAGGTGCGAAGGTACGCGCTGGACCTCTGAGCCGCCTCCATGGCTTCTAACAGGAGCGTTCGCCACGCTTGCGGCGACGGAAAGGACCGGTGAGATGGCACGGGCATCGATCAGCGTAGGCAACGTCACCGTAACCCCTGGGGAGCGGGCGTACGGCTCCCTGTACTGCGGCTCGCTGGCCGCGCGGACCGAGGTGCGGGTGCCGCTGCATGTGGTCCACGGCGCGGAGAATGGTCCGACGCTGTGCCTCGAGTCGACGCTGCACGGGTGGGAACCAGTCGGGGCGGAGGTGCTGCGGCGCGCGCTGCAACGGGTCGACCCACGCCGGCTGCGGGGCACGATCCTTTGCCTTCCGCTCGCGAACCCCTTCTCGGTTGAGTTCGGCGGCACGATCGAGAGCGCCGGTCTGCGCGTCAACCCCGTCGACGCGCTTGACCTCAACCGGGTGTGGCCCGGCAAGCTGGAGCACGGCTGGCTCACCGAGCACATGGCCGCGGTGCTGTGGCACGAGGTGATCCGGCGCTGTGACTACCTGGTCGATTACCACGACGGCACGGGCGCCTGCGACGAGCTTCCGGTCGCGTTCCCGCACGCCTTTCCGTTGCATCCCGGACGGGCGCAACGGGCGGCGGCCGCAGGCGCCGACGGGGTCGGCGCCACCGAGCCGAGCGACGTCGAGGTGTCCGATGCACAGCGCCGTGCGATGAACGACAAGATTCGGGCGTTGGCGATTGCCTTCGGCGCCTCCGTGATCTGGTGGCGCGAGCACGAGCCCAACCCGGCCACACTCAGCGGGTGCTGTGCGCTGCACGGCATCGTGCCGCTGGTGGTGGAGGTCGGTGGCGGCCATGCGCTGGACCGCACGGTGGACCAAGGGGCTGAGTGTACCCTCAATATCCTGCGGCACCTGCGGATGATCGACGGCGTGCCCGTCCTTCCCGAGCGACAGATCATGGTCGATCACTACGTCGTGTACCGCTCGCGCACCGGCGGTTACTATCTCGCCGAGCCTGGTGTCGCGCTCGGCGCACGCGTGAAGGCCGGACAGCTGCTTGGGCGGGTGATCGACCCGCTGACCAGTGAGGTCAACGAAGAGTGCCGGTCGCCGGTCAACGGCATCCTCGTCAGTCGCCGCATCAAGCTGCCGATCAATCCCGGGGGCTATATCGCGCACATCGCGGATACCGACGCGGTGATCTGGGAGCGCGCGACCGCATGAGCCGGCGTCACCCGAGGCGGGGGAGGGGGAACCGGACTGTATCGGCGATCGACCCGGTGAGCCTCGAGATCCAGTGGCAGCGCCTGATCTCGATCGCCGACGAGATCGATACCGCGACGATCCGCACGTCGTTTTCGACGATCGTCGGCGAGAGCCACGACTTCGGGTGCGTGCTGATGGATCAGGATGGGGCCGGGCTCGCGCAGGCCCAGTGGAGCCCGCCTGGGTTTTGCACCAGGCTCCCGATCACGACCAAGCACATGCTGCGCAAGTTTCCTCAGAAGACGCTGCGTCCCGGCGATGTGCTGCTGACCAACGATCCGTGGATCGGCAGCGGTCACCTGCCCGACTACAAAGTCGTCTCACCGGTGTTCCATCGGGGGCGGCTCGTGGCGTTCCTGGGAACCGCCGCCCACGTCTCGGACGTGGGCGGGCACCGCGGGGACCTGGAAGCGGTCGATGTGTTCCAGGAAGGCACCCGCGTGCTGCCCACCTTCTTCTACCGGGAGGGCAGACCCGTCGAAGTCGTGCACGAGCTGATCGCGGCCAATTGTCGCGTGCCCGATATGGTGATGGGCGACTTGAACGCGATCGTTGGAACGCACCGGATGGGCACCCGCAGGGTGCAGGAGTTCCTGGACGACTACGGGCTCGCCGACCTCAAGGCGCTGGCTGCGGAGATCATGAACCGCTCCGAGCGTGCGCTGCGCCATGCCATCGCCGAGCTGCCCGATGGGGCCAGCACGTACGAGATGACCGTGGACGGCTATGGCGAGCCTGTGACGCTCCGCCTGCGCATCGAGATCGCGGGCAGCGAGATGCACTTCGACTACGACGGCACGTCTCCGCAACAGCGGCACGCGGCGATCAACTCGTCGTTCAACATGACCTACGCACAGACCGTCTACCCGATCAAGTGCATGCTGGCGCCCCGTATCCCAAACAACGAGGGCCTGGTCCGGCCCCTGCGCGTCGCCGCGCCCGAAGGATCGATTCTCAACTGCACCTTCCCGGCGCCGGTCCGGGCGCGCGCCAAGATCGGGAAGCACATTCCTCCGCTGATCTTCGGCGCGCTGGCCCCGCTGCTGCCGGGCGAGGTGATCGCGGCCGCCGGCGGCATCTTCCCGTTCCACTTCACCGGCAGCGATCCACGGTTCGGTACCTTTGCCGTGCACGTGCTGCCGCACGGGGGGCTGGGGGCGACGCGGGAGGCGGACGGGTGGCCGCCGGTAGCCTACCCGCACAACAGCACGATCACGCCCACGGAGGTGATGGAGCTGCAGTGTCCGGTGCTGATGCT
>JAJPJJ010000042.1 GCA_021324295.1 Bacillota bacterium | reverse complement strand
CCGGTTGTCCTGCCAAGGGCACGCGCCGGGTAGCTATGTGCGGACGGGATAAGCGCTGAAAGCATCTAAGCGCGAAGCCCACCCCAAGACGAGGCCTCCCACCGGGTAACCGGGTAAGACCCCAGGAGGACTACCTGGTTGATAGGCCGGAGGTGTAAGGGCCGCGAGGCCTTGAGCCGACCGGTACTAATCGGTCGAGGGCTTGAAGGTATGGCCTTAGGGGTAGCTGTATGGAGCTTGTACCGTGGCTCGGAGTCGCAGGCTAAGGCTCCCGGTTGCACAGGGAGCCGGGATCCGAACGCACGAGCCATGGCCTACTATGCGGGGGCCCGGCCGCGCCGGGCCCGGACGATTCCCGGTGGCGATGCCGGAGGGGCCACACCCGTTCCCATTCCGAACACGGAAGTTAAGCCCTCCAGGGCCGATGGTACTGCGCGGGCAACCGCGTGGGAGAGTAGGTCGCTGCCGGGAGTAACCTCGGCGGGGGACGCGGCCACGCGTCTCCCGCCGCTGCTTTTGTCTTGAGCCGCCCGACCCGCCAACGTCGACCGTGCCGGAGGACCGCGCATGCCGATGATCCGTCCGCCCCTCGAGTCGCTGCTCGATCGGGTCGATAACAAGTACGCGCTCGTGATCAGCGTGGCCAAGCGGGCGCGCCAGCTCAAAGAGGGCCACCTTCCGATGGTGGACGTCGCCAGCACGAACCCGGTGACCGTGGCGCTCGAGGAGATCGCCGCGGGCAAGATCCGGGTGGACGGAGCCTCGGAGGCAGTCACCCCGTAGCCCCGCGCCGCCGCCCCCGGCGGCACCCCGCGTTCCCCTCCGATCCGCCGCCGGACCGACGAGGCGGGACGTCGTCAGCGGAGCAGCGTCTCGAGGGGGGTGTGCTCGCGCCCGTGGGCCGCGGCGACCGCGGGGTGGACGAGCCGGCCCTCCGCGGCGTTGACGCCGTGCGCGAGCGCCCGGTCCTCGCGGGCCGCCTGCCGCCACCCCTTGCTGGCGATCGCCAGGGCGTAGCGGATCGTCGCGTTTGTCAGCGCGAACGTGGAGGTCCTCGGTAACGCGCCGGGCATGTTCGTGACGCCGTAGTGGAGCACGCCCCAGCGCTCGAAGACGGGATGGGTGTGGGTCGTGGGCTGGGTCGTCTCGACGCACCCGCCCTGGTCGACCGCCACATCCACGACGACCGACCCCGGCTTCATCGTCCGCACCATCGCCTCTGTGACGAGCCGCGGCGCCCGCGCCCCCGGAATGAGGACGGCTCCGACGAGCAGGTCGGCGTACGCGACCGCCTGCTCGATCGTGACCGCGTTGCTCATCACGGCCATCACCCGGCCATGCAGTACATCGTCGAGGTAGGCCATGCGGCGCACGTTCTTCTCGAGCAGCGTGACCTGGGCGCCCATGCCGATCGCGACCTTGGCCGCGTGGGTGCCGACGACCCCGCCGCCCAGGATGACCACGTTGGCCGGCGCGACGCCGGTGACCCCGCCGAGGAGGGTGCCCTTGCCGCCGGCCGTCTTCTTCAGGTAGAAGGCGCCCTCCTGGATCGCCATCCGCCCGGCCACCTCGCTCATCGGCGTCAGCAGGGGCAGCTCCCCGTCGGGCAGTTGGACCGTCTCATAGGCGATCGCGACCGTCCGCGTCTGGAGCAACGCCCGTGTCAGCTCGGGCTCGGCGGCGAGGTGCAGGTAGGCAAAGAGGATCAGGTCCGGGCGGAGGTAGCCGTACTCCGGCGGGAGCGGCTCCTTGACCTTGAGGACCATATCGGCGTCCCAGACCTCCGCGGCGTGGCGCGCGATCTGGGCGCCGCGGCGCTCGTAGTCGCGATCGGAGATGCCGCTCTCCTCCCCCGCGCCCGCCTCGACGACGACGCGATGCCCGGCGTCCACGAGCTCGTGGACGCCGGCCGGCGTGATCGCGACCCGCCCTTCCTGGTCCTTCAGCTCCCTGGGCACGCCAATCCGCATGCGCCGCCGTGGCCCTCCGGCCGCTCACTTCCACGGTGCGCGAAGCGCTTCCTCTCCGGGGCCGCTGCGCCGGACTCCTGCGCGCCGGCTGTGCTATAATGGGTGACGCCGGCGGCGTAGCTCAGTTGGTCAGAGCACGCGGTTCATACCCGCGGAGTCGGGGGTTCGAAGCCCTCCGCCGCCACCATCATCGGCCGAGGAACGCCCGCGCGCCTCAGAGAATCTGCCGCCCAATGGCCGGCGACGCCCTGCTGCAGAAAGTCCGCGAGACGATCCGCCGCTACCGGATGCTGAGCGCGGGCGACGTCGTCGTGGTGGGCGTCTCGGGGGGACCCGACTCGACCGCGCTCCTCCACCTGCTCGCGGCGCTGCGCGCGGAGCTCCGCCTCTCGCTCCACGTCGGCCACTTCAACCACCGCCTGCGTTCCGACGCCGGCGCGGATGCGGCGTTCGTCGCCGCGATGTGCCGGGACCTGGAGGTGCCGTACCACGAGGGGCACGGCGAGACGCGCACGTACGCGGAGCGGCTGGGCCTGTCGGTGGAGGACGCGGCCCGGCGCCTGCGGTACGACTTCCTCGCCTCGGTGGCCCGGACGGTGGGCGCGCACGCCGCCGCGACCGGACACACCCGCGACGACCAGGCCGAGACGGTGCTGATGCGGCTCCTGCGGGGCAGCGGGCTGCGCGGCCTCGCGGGTATCCCGCCCGTGCGCCCCCTGGACGGGGTGCGGCTCGTTCGCCCGCTGATCGAGGTGCCGCGGGAGGAGCTCGAAGCGTACCTCAAGGCGCGGGGGCTCTCGTGGCGCGAGGATCCGACAAACCGCGACCCGGCGGTCCTGCGCAATCAGATCCGGACGGTCGTCCTCCCGCTCCTCGAAGGGCATAACCCGGGTGTGCGGCTGCGGCTGGCGCATCTCGCCGGCGTCCTCCGCGACGAGGCGGAGGCGCTCGACGCGCTGGCCGCCCCGCGCGTCGCTGCCGTGCTCGCCCCCTGGCGTGGCGGGATCCGCATCGCGCCGGAGCCGTTCGGACAGCTCCCGCCGGCCCTGCAGCGACGAGCCGTGCGGGAGGCGGTGCGGCGGGTGCGTGGGAACTTGGACGCGGTTTCGTTCGTTCACGTGGAAGGAGCGCGGCGCCTCGTGCTCGAGGGCCGGCCGGGCTCGGTGCTGGAGCTACCGGGGGGCGTGCGGGTGCGACGGCTGTCCGGGGCCGTGGACGTCGTCATGGCGGAGGATCGGGAGGGGGAGGGGCCGCCCGAGTACCGCCTCGAGCTCCCCGGGAGCGTCGTCGCGCCGGAGTTCGGCGTGCAGGTTGTCGCCCGGGACGCCGGCGCGGAGCGGCGAGCGTCCCGCCCCACACCCGAGGAGATTATGGTTGACGGCGCGCGGGTGGGCCGGACGTTGATCCTCCGCGGGCCCCGCCCCGGAGACCGCTTTGCGCCGTCCGGGATGGGCGGCCGCACCAAGAAGCTCTCCGACTATCTCGGCGAAGCGAAGGTCCCGGCGTACCGGCGCCGCTTCGTGCCCGTGCTGGCGACGCCGCAGGGCGAAATCCTCTGGGTCGTCGGGATGCGCGCCGCGGAGAGCGCGCGCATCGAGGGAGAGGCCACGTGCCCGATCGCGATCGCGGCGCGGAAGCTGCGCGCGTGAGCGCGCATCGCGCACGCGGCACCGCGCTCGGATCGACGAAGCCTCTGCCGGGGCGCGCGCGTTCGACGTGTGCTATAATCGGACAGAGAATCGGCGAGGGCTGGGCGTCGAGCGCCGCGGCGCCGGGGGTCGGCGCTCCCGAGGAGGTTCTGTGAGTGTTCAATAAGTACGTGCGCAACCTGCTCGTGTGGGCCCTGATCCTCGTGGTGGTGCTCTACCTGGTCCTGCCCCTCTACCACCAGCACGCCCCGCGGGAAGAGATCTCGTACAGCGACTTCCTGGACAAAGCCCGCAGCGGCCAGATCACGCAGGTGACGGTCAGCGACGAATCGGTGTCCGGCCAGCTCAAGGACGGCCGCTCGTTCCGCGCGTACATTCCGAGCGGGGACTCGTCGTACATCGATCTCCTGCAGTCCAAGGGCGTGACCATCACCGTCGAGCCGCGGTCCCGCTCGTCGCTGTGGCCCAATTTGCTCACGACGATGCTGCCGTTCCTCGTCCTCGTGGGCCTGTGGATGCTCATGCTCCGGCAGGCGCAGTCGGGATCCAACCAGGCGATGTCGTTCGGGAAGAGCCGGGCGCGGCTGCACACGGAGGCGAAGACGCGGGTGACGTTCGAGGACGTGGCGGGGGTGGACGAGGCGAAGGAGGAGCTGGGGGAGATCAT
>JAJPJJ010000087.1 GCA_021324295.1 Bacillota bacterium | reverse complement strand
TCCTGACAGATAGCTGGCCCGCCCCCAGAAGCGCCCGAGGGCCCGCAAACCGCAGGAAACGTGGCTCCGAGGCGCGTCCGCCCTGGTCAAGTTCCGAAGCCGCTGGGGCTGGCGGCCCGCCGTGGCGCTCGCCAGCGGGCCTGTGCTATACTACGTCAGGACTTTCAGCACGCGCCCGGACTGCGCCGGCGGTGCCCGGCGGGGCAAGCGCCCCGGGGTTCCGGCGACAGGACGATGGGCGCGGAGGCACAACCGGAAAGGGGATAGGGCAGTGGCAGTTGTGACAATGAAGCAGCTCCTCGAGGCGGGCGTCCACTTCGGGCACCAGACCCGACGGTGGAACCCCAAGATGGCCCCGTACATCTTCACCCAGCGCAACGGCATCCACATCATCGACCTGCAGAAGTCGGTCCCGCTGATCGAGAGCGCCTACCGGTTCGTCCGCGATACCGTCGCGCAGGGCGGCCACATCCTGTTCGTCGGTACGAAGAAGCAGGCGCAGGATGCGATCCGCGAGGAGGCGACCCGCGCCCACCAGTTCTACGTGAACCAGCGCTGGCTCGGAGGGATGCTGACCAACTTCGCGACGATCAAGAGCCGGATCGACCGCCTCCACGAGCTGGCCGAGATGCGTGACAACGGGACGTTCGAGATCCTGCCGAAGCGGGAGCAGGCGCAGCTCATGGACGAGCTCGCCCGGCTGGAGAAGTACCTCGGGGGCATCGCCACCATGAAGACGCTCCCGTCGTCCGTGTACATCGTGGACACGCGCAAGGAGCACATCGCGATCGCGGAGGCACGGAAGCTCGGCATCCCCATCGTGGCCATCATCGATACCAACTGCGACCCGGACGAAGCCGACTACCCGATCCCCGGCAACGACGATGCGATCCGCGCGGTCCGCCTGATCACGAACCGGATCGCGAACGCCGCCCACGAGGGGTGGGAGGAGCGGCGGAAGGCCGAGCTCGTCGAGGAGGAGGCCGCTGCGGCCGAGGAGGCGGTGGAGCCCGCGCCGATGGCGCCGCTGCCCGGCGAAGAGGAGGTCGTGGAGGAGCCCGTCGAGGAGGAGGAGGTCCAGGCCTAGTGCCCGCCGCCGGGGTCCGGCGGGGGGCAGGGAGGGGACGGGACCTGCCCGGAGCGGACACCGGTCCCGGCCCGGACCGATTGCCGTCAGCGGAACGCCTCGACCCCCTCCGGCGACGGCGCGCCCCCGGGCGGTCGCGGTCTCGACCCGGGGCGTCGGGGGGCCTCGACCCCTCGGGCCGGCGGGCCCTCCGGGCGGTCGCGGTCGCGTCTGCCCGGCCGCCGCACCAGTCCGGTGAGCGGCCGCGTCGGTCGGGGGGAAGCAGGCCCCGCCCCGCGCCCGTAGGAGAGATTGCCCTCGCGGCGATACGCTGATATCGGAGGCCCAGGGTTGGCGGACATCACCACGGACAAGGTCAAGGAGCTGCGGGCGCGGACAGGGGCGGGCGTGATGGACTGCCGCAACGCCCTTGTCGAGGCCGGCGGCGACCTGGAGAAGGCCCAGCGCCTGCTGCGCGCGAAGGGCCTCGCCGCCGCTGCCGAGCGCAGCGGCCGCGCGGCCAAGGAGGGGCTGATCGCGTCCTACATCCACGGCGAAGGCCGCCTCGGCGTGCTCGTCGAGGTGAACTGCGAGACCGACTTCGTCGCCCGCACGCAGGAGTTCAGGACCCTGGCGAGGGACCTCGCGATGCAGATCGCGGCGGCCGAGCCGCGCTACGTGTCGCGCGAGGACGTGCCGGCCGATGTGATCGCCGCCGAGCGCGCCGCGTACCTGGCGCAGGCGGCATCCGAGGGCAAGCCGGAGGCGGTGGCGGCGCGGATCTCCGACGGCAAACTGGAGAAGTTCTTTGCGACGGTGTGCCTGATGGACCAGCCGTTCATCCGCGACACGGGCCCCAGGCCCCGCACGGTCGGCGATGTGGTGAAGGAAGTGATCGCCAAGACCGGCGAGAACATCCAGGTCCGGCGGTTCGCGCGGTTCCGGCTGGGCGAGGGATGACGGCCGCTGCGGGCCAGGGCCCGGCTCCCCGGTACCGGCGGATCCTGCTGAAGCTGAGCGGCGAGGAGGTCTTCTCGGGACTCGGGGGCGCGAGCGTCGACCCGGGCGTCCTCCACCTCGTGGCGCGGGAGGTGAAGGAGGTCCGGGAGGCCGGCGTGGACGTCGCGATCGTCGTCGGCGGCGGCAACATCGTGCGGGGCGTCCGGCTCGCGGAGAAGACGGGCGTGGCGCGGGTGACGGCCGACTACATGGGGCTGCTGGCCACCGTGATCAACGCGCTCGCGCTGCAGGACGCGATGGAGCGCGAAGGGCTGGCCACGCGGGTGCAGACCGCGATCGAGATGCACCAGGTGGCGGAGCCCTACATCCGGCGGCGGGCGATCCGGCACCTCGAGAAGGGCCGCGTGGTGATCTTCGCGGGTGGCACGGGCAGCCCGTACTTCACGACCGATACCGCGGCGGCGTTGCGGGCGATCGAGATCGAGGCCGACGCGATCCTGATGGCCAAGAAGGGCGTCGACGGCGTGTACGACAAGGACCCGCGCCAGAGCCACGACGCGGTCCGGTTCCGGACGCTCGACTACATGGAAGTGCTCAATCGCGGCCTCAAGGTGATGGACGCGACGGCCACCTCGCTGTGCATGGACAACGGCATGCCCATCGTGATCTTCGATATCGCCCGGCCCGGTAACCTCAAGCGCGCGGTGCTGGGCGAGGAAATCGGCACCCTGGTCGGGGGAGGGGCCGACGATGCACGCGGTGATCGCGGACGCTAAGGCCCACATGCAGAAGGCGGTCGAGGCGGCCAAGCGCGAGTTCGCGAGCGTCCGGACCGGCCGGGCCAGCCCGGCGCTGCTGGAGCGGGTCACGGTGGACTACTACGGCGTTCCGACGCCGATCACCCAGGTGGCGACGGTGACGGTCCCGGATCCGCGCCTGCTCGTGATCCAGCCCTGGGACAAGAGCCTGCTGCGCGAGATCGAGCGGGCGATCCTCAAGAGCGAGCTGGGCCTCGTGCCCTCGAACGACGGGGCCGTGATCCGCCTGCCGATCCCCGGCCTGACGGGAGAGCGGCGCAAGGAGCTCGTCCGGATCGTGCACAGGCAGGCCGAGGACGCGCGCGTCGCGGTCCGCAACATCCGCCGAGACTACAAAGAGCGCATCGAGCGGATGGACAAGAAGGGCGAGATGTCGGAGGACGAGGCCCACCGGGCGATCGAGGACCTGCAGAAGCTGACCGACCAGCACATCAAGGAGATCGACGGGCTGCTCGCGGCGAAGGAACGGGAGATCATGGAGGTCTAGATGCGGGGCCGGCACGCCGCGCGCACCGATCCTCCCGACGTCACCGGGTTCCCGCTCGAGGAGGCGCAGCGGATGCTCGCTGCGTCGGGCTGGCCTGCCGGTGAGATCCGTGAAACGAAGCCCCCGCGCCGTGCGCTCGTGGGGCCGCACCGCGTGGTGCGCCAGCGCGTCGGAGCGGATGGGCGTGTCGCGCTCATCGTCTGCGGCGAACGATCGGAGGACGCCCGGGTGTAGGACGCGGCCCGGGCCGACGGATGCAGCGGCGTGGCCCCCTCCTGCGAGGGGGCCGTGGCACATCCGGAGAGCGCGGGCGGGACGGGCGGAGGAGCGGGATGCGGACAACGACGGGATACGACGCACCGGGGGATCTCGCGCAGCGGGAAGCGTTGCTGCGCGCCGCGCTGGATCCCCTGCGCATTCCGCGCCACGTGGCGATCATCATGGACGGCAACGGCCGCTGGGCGGAGATCCGGGGCCTCTCCCGCGTCGAGGGCCACCGCGCCGGCCGCGAGGCGATCCGGCGGACGCTGGAGGCCGCGCGCGAATGCGGCATCGAGATCCTCACCCTGTACGCCTTCAGCACCGAGAACTGGCGGCGGCCGCCACAGGAGGTGCAGGCGCTGATGGACCTCCTGGTGGAGACGCTGGGCCGGGAGGCGGAGGAGCTTCACCGCAACGGCGTGCGGTTTCGGGCCTCGGGGCTGCTCGACGAGATGCCGGGCGCGGTGCGCGCGGCGCTCGACCAGGTGGTCGCGCTGACCTGCCGCAACACGGCGATCACGCTGAATCTGGCGCTCAATTACGGCGGCCGCCGGGAGTTGACCGAGGCGGCGCGCCGGCTGGCGCGGGCCGCGGCGGCGGGGCACGTGCGCCCGGAGGATATCACCGAGGAGGTGCTGGGTCGGTTTCTCTTTGCGCCGGATCTGCCCGACCCGGATCTCCTGATCCGCACCGGGGGCGAGCAGCGGCTCAGCAACTTCCTCCTGTGGCAGGTCGCCTACGCGGAGCTGTACTTCACCGACGTCCACTGGCCGGACTTCCAGAAGGTCCATCTCCTCGAGGCGATCGCGTCCTTTCAGGCCCGGGATCGGCGCTTCGGAGGCCTGGATTGTGGATAGCATGGCGTCGCCCGCCTCGCGCCCCCGCGGCGCCGGCGGGCTCGTGAGCCGCGCCGCGACCGCGCTCCTCGGCGTCCCCCTGACCGTGCTGCTGATCGTGGCCGGCAGCCCCTGGTTGCTGCTGGGCATCGCGGGGGCGATCGTCGTCGGCCTGCTGGAGTTCTACCGGATGGTGGAGCGCATCGGGTACCGCCCGGTGCGCGAGGCGGGCCTGTGCGCCGGCCTGCTCTTCGCCCTGGCGGCCGCCCGGCCGTCGCCGTGGGAGCCGCTGATCCTGCCGGCCCTCCTCGCCTACACAACGCTGGTGCAGCTCAGCGGCGCCCATCCCGACCGCGGCGTGGGGAACACCGGCGTGACCGTGCTCGGGGCGCTCTACGTCGGATACCTGTTCAGCTACGTCATCCGCCTTCGGGCGCTGTCGCTCGGGCCGGGGCATCCGGCCGGTCCGCTGCCCGCGCTGCTGGTCGTCTGCGTCGTGTGGGCCGCGGACAGCGCGGCGTACTTCGTCGGGCTCGCGATGGGGCGGCACAAGCTGCTCCCGCGGGTGAGCCCGAACAAGTCCCTCGAGGGCGCGGTGGCCGCGGTGCTCGCCGGGACCGGGGTGGGCCTCGTCTTCGTCTGGGCGTCCGGGCTCCCTGCGCTCATGGCCGGCGTCGTCGGCGCGCTGTGTGCGAGCGCGAGCGTGTGCGGCGACCTGTGGGAGTCCGCGATCAAGCGGGAGGTCGGCGTGAAGGATGCCGGGTGGGTGCTGCCCGGGCACGGCGGGATCCTGGACCGGTTCGACGGCCTGCTGTTCGCCGCCGTGACCGGGTACGCCGTGATGCTGTGGTGGCCCAAAGCCTAGCGCAGCGTCGCGCACCCTCGACCGGGGACGCCGCGGGCCTGCGCTGCGTGCGCTCCCGGGGCCCCCGACGAATCGCGGGAGCACGGCGATTCGTCGGGGTGGGACGCCGTCCCTCGGCCGGACGCGCAGGGCAGGCCCCGCGGCATCCGCCGCTCCGCACCCCTCGTCAGACCTCGGGGACCACGCACTAGGCGCCCGCGCTTTGGTATGCTGGGGGGGATGAGCGGAGCGGTCCCGCACGCGGAGAGGGCGCCGCGGCGCCTCGCGATCCTCGGCTCCACAGGCTCGATCGGGCGCGCGGCGCTGGACGTCGTCCGCTCGCTCCGGGCGAGCGGGGAGGCGTTCGAGGTCGTGGGCCTCGCGGCCCACCGGAACATCGAGCTGCTCGCCGCCCAGGTTCGGGAGTTCCGCCCGGCCGCGGTGGCTGTGGCGGCGTCACGGGACGCGGCGGCCGAGGCGCTCGGTGCCGGCGCGCCGGGCTGGCACGGGGAGGTGCTCGCCGGCGCCGACGGGCTCGCGGCGCTCGCCGCCGGGACGGGCGCGGAGCTCGTGCTCGTCGCGGTGAGCGGGGTGGCCGGGCTGCGCCCGACGCTGGCCGCCCTGGACGCGGGGGCGGACGTCGCGCTGGCGACCAAGGAGGCGCTCGTCGCCGGCGGCCCGCTGATCATGGAGGCCGCCGCGCGGAGCGGGCGGCGCCTCGTTCCGGTCGACAGCGAGCACTCGGCGATCTTCCAGTGCCTCGCGGGCCAGAGCCAGGCGGAGGTGAGGCGGCTGTGGCTCACCGCCTCGGGAGGCCCGTTCCGCCGCCGCTCGCCGGAGGAGCTGGACGCGGTCACCCCGCAAGAGGCGCTGCGCCATCCGACCTGGAGCATGGGGCGAAAGGTGACCGTGGACTCGGCCACGTTGATGAACAAGGGGCTGGAGATCATCGAGGCCCACTGGCTGTTCGGGGTGCCGGCGGAGCGGATCGAGGTGGTGATCCATCCCCAGAGCCTCGTCCACTCGTGTGTGGAGTTCGTCGACGGGTCGGTGCTCGCGCAGATCGGGCCGCGGGACATGCGCCTGCCGATCCAGTATGCGCTGACGTACCCGCGCCGCCAGCCCGCCCCGCCGCGCCCGCTCGACCTGCGGGCCCTCGGCGCGCTGGAGTTCGAGCCGCCGGATCCGAGGCGGTTCCCGTGCCTCGTGCATGCGCGCGAGGCGCTGGCGCGGGGAGGCACGGCCCCGGCCGTCCTCAACGCCGCGGACGAGGTGGCGGTCCGGCTGTTCCTCGACGGGCGCATCCGCTTCCCCGAGATCGCAGCGCTCGTGAGGCGCGTGCTGGACGGCCACCGGCCCAGGCCGGCGGCGTCGCTGGAAGCCGTGCTGGAGGCCGACCGGGAGGCCCGCGTGCAGGCCGAGCGGTACGCGGCGGGCAGCCCTGCCACCCCGCAGGCCGCGTGGTGACCCCGGATCGCCCCGCGCCGGCCGGCGAGGCGCGAGAGCATGGTGTACGCACCGATGGGGGGACGTGAGTGCCGACGCTTCTGCTCGCCATCCTCGCCCTTGAACTGATGATCGTGGTGCACGAGCTGGGCCACCTCGTGGTGGCGAAGCGCGTGGGCATCGCCGTGCACACCTTCGCGATCGGTTTCGGCCCTCGACTCGCGTCGACGACCCGCGGCGAGACGACGTACAGCCTGAACCTGCTGCCCGTCGGCGGGTACGTCAACATGGCCGGCGAGGACAGCGACTCGGCGCCCCCGGAGGTCCCCGAGGACCGGCGGTTCCGGGCCAAGCCCGTGGCCGCCCGTCTCGCCGTGGTCTGCGCGGGGCCCGCCATGAACTTCCTCCTGGCGATCGTGCTGCTGGCGGCCGTCGCGGTCACGTACGGCATCCCGGCGCGGGTCAGCACGCAGGTCGGCAGCCTCCTGCCGGGGTATCCGGCGGCCCAGGCCGGGCTCCGCCCCGGCGACGTGATCCTCGCGATCGACGGCCGGCCGATGAGGGACGGCCAGAAGGTTATCCAGACGATCCACCAGAGCGGCGGCCGGACGCTGGGCCTGCTGATCCAGCGGGGGGACCGCCGGTTTCTGGTGCACGTGCGGACGCGGTACGATCCGCGCCAGCATGTGTGGCTCACCGGCTTCTCGCCGACGGTGATCCGCGCCCATCTCGACCCCGTCCGGGCGCTCGGGTGGGGAGCCCTCACCACGGGGCGCGACATCGCGGCGTACCTCGCGGCGCTCGGCAACCTCGTCCGGTCGGGGAAGCTGCTGGGAGAGCTGGGCGGGCCGGTCACCGCGGTGAACGTGCTGGGGCAGGCGGCGCACGCCGGGGGAGAGACGTTCCTCTACATCACGGCGTTCTTCAGCATCATCATCGGGCTCTTCAATCTCTTCCCGCTGCCCGCGCTCGACGGCGGCCGCGCGGCGTTCCTCGTGGTCGAAGGGCTCAGGCGGCGGCCCGTGGACCCGCGGCGCGAGGGATACATCCACCTCGTCGGGCTCGCGCTGCTGTTGTGCCTCATCCTGGCGCTGACGGTCCGCGACATCCTGCACCCGGTGCGCCTGCCGCTGCCCTAGATGGCCGGCAGGATCTCTTGGGACGATGCTCCAATAACTTGGGGCGCGGGGCGGTTTCCCGGCCGGCGCGGCTGATTCCCGCGAGGCCCCGGGTGGCCGCGCACGCCGGTCGCGTTTCCGATTCACAGAAGAAGGGGATACCGACGGGGGTGCCGATGGACCGGACTCGGACACGTCGCGTGCATGTTGGCGGGGTCGCGATCGGCGGCGGGGCTCCGGTGACCGTGCAGTCGATGGCGACGACCGATACCCGCGATGTCGAGGCGACGGTCGCGCAGATCCACGCCCTCGAGGCGGCGGGGTGCGAGATCGTGCGCGTCGCCGTGCCGGATCGGGCCGCCGCCGAGGCGCTTCCCCGGATCAAGGCGCGGATCCGGATCCCCCTCGTGGCCGACATCCACTTCGACTACCGGCTCGCGCTCGCCGCGCTGGAGGGCGGCGTGGACAAGCTGCGCCTGAACCCCGGCAACATCGGGAGCGCGGACCGAGTCCGTACCGTCGCCCGGGAGGCCCGCGCCCGCGGCGTCCCGATCCGGGTCGGCGCCAACATCGGGTCGCTCTCCAAGGAGATGCTGCGCAAGTACGGGGAGCCGTGCGCGGACGCGCTCGTGGAGAGCGCACTCGAGGAGATCAAGATCCTCGAGGACCTCGACTTCCACGACATCGTGGTGTCCGTGAAGGCGAGCGACGTCGAGATGGCGCTCGACGCGTACACGAAGATCGCTGAACGGGTCGCGTACCCTCTCCACGTGGGCATCACCGAGGCCGGCACGGCATGGGCCGGCACCGTGAAGTCGGCGGTCGGGCTCGGGGCCATCCTCTCGCGCGGCGTCGGGGACACGATTCGCGTCTCCCTCGCGACCGATCCGGTCGAGGAGGTGAAGGCGGGATTCGAGATCCTCAAGGCGCTCGGGCTGCGCCTGCGGGGACCGGTCCTGGTCGCCTGCCCGTCGTGCGGTCGCGCCGACGTGGATATCGTGGGACTCGCGGAGGAGGTAGACCGTCGCCTCCAGGCGTACCCCGTGCCGATCAAGGTCGCGGTCATGGGGTGCGCCGTCAACGGCCCCGGCGAGGCGCGGATGGCCGACCTCGGCGTGGCGTGCGGCAAGGGCATGGGGCTGATCTTCAGGAAGGGCAAGATCGTGGCGAGCCTCCCCGAGGATCGCCTGCTCGATGGCCTCATGAAGGAAGTCGAGGAGGTCGTGCGGGAGAAGCAGGCCGCCGGCGGCGGATGACCGACCCGCGCGGGCCCTCCGCGGCCCCGCGCCCGGGCTGCCGCGGCCCCGGCTCTCGGTCGGCTCCGTGATCCCCCTTCGCGACAATATCCCGTCGAGCACGCGCCCCGGCATGATGTACCTCATCATCGCGGCGTGCGTGCTCGTGTTTCTGTATACGCTCTCGCTGGGATCCCCGGACGCGATGGAGCGCGTGATCTGGGACTACGGGATCGTGCCGGCGGCGTTCACCGGACACGCGGCGGTCCGCGGCGCGCCGCCCTACCTGCACCTGGTCACCAACCTGTTCCTGCACGGCGGGTGGGTCCACCTCCTCGGCAACATGCTGTTCCTCTGGATCTTCGGCGACAACGTCGAGGACGCGATGGGGCACGGCCGGTTCCTCGTCTTCTACCTGCTCTGCGGCGTGGCGGGGAACGTGGGGCACATCGTGGCGAACCCCCTCTCCACGGAGCCGACGATCGGCGCAAGCGGCGCGATCGCCGGCGTGCTCGGCGCCTACCTGGTGCTGTACCCGAGGGCCCGGGTCCTGTGTCTCGTGCCGCTGTGGATCTTCCTGCAGTTTCTATGGGTGCCGGCTGTGCTCTTTCTGCCGCTGTGGATCGGCTTCCAGGTGATCTCGGGGCTGGCGTCGCTCGGCGTCGAGCAGTCCGGCGGCGTGGCGTGGTGGGCCCACATCGGCGGCTTCTTCACCGGCGCGGTGCTGGTGCGCGCGTTCACGGCCGGCCGGGGCCGATGAGCCGGCAGCGAGGGCGGCGTGGCGCGACGGCGCGCTCGCGGCGCGCGGCCGGAGGAGATCCTGCCCCCGGCACGAACCCCCTATATCGCCTATCACCCCGCCGGCCGGTCCCGGCGCGCGCGGTACACGTCCCCGCAGCGGAGGAGATGTCATGCGGAACATCCTGGTCGAGACCCTGCCGGGGGTGCCGGTGGGCGAACTCGAGGTCGAGATGGTGGAGCGCAAGGGCATCGGCCACCCGGACTCCATCTGCGATGCGATCATGGAGCGGGTCTCGGTGGAGCTGAGCCGGGAGTACGTGAGCCAGTTCGGCCGCGTGCTGCACCACAACATCGACAAGGCGTTCCTCGTCGCCGGGGACGCGGAGGTGCGGTTCGGCGGCGGCCGGATCCGCGAGCCGATGAAGCTCATCTTCGGCGACCGCGCGACGTACGGGGTGGGCGATCGGCAGCTCCCGATCCGCGAGATCGCCATCAACACCGCCAAGAACTGGATCCGCGAGAACCTCCGGTTCGTGGACCCGGGCGGCCCCGGGGACCAGGACGGCCCGCACGTCGTCTACCAACTGGAGATGAAGCCCGGGTCGGCCGAGCTCGTGGACATCTTCAACCGGGATACGAGGGGCGCCAACGACACCTCGGCGGCGGTCGGGTACTGGCCGATGACGGAGATCGAGCGGATCGTCCGGGAGACGGAGCAGTATATCAACTCGCGGACGTTCAAGGAAGAGTTTCCGGAGGCCGGCGAGGACGTCAAGGTGATGGGCGTCCGCCTCGGCCGGAGCCTCCACCTCACCGCCGCGGTCGCCTTCGTGGACCGGTTCGTGGCGAGCGAAGACGAGTACTTCCGGCGCAAGCGGGAGCTCTACGATGCCGTGATGGCGTTCCTCAGCAAGCGCACGACGATGGAGAAGATCGTGTTCGACCTCAACACGCTCGACGAGCCGGGCCGTGGCCTCGGGGGCGTGTACCTGTCGGTGTTGGGGACCTCCGCGGAGGCCGGCGACAGCGGCCAGATCGGCCGCGGCAACAAGGTGAACGGCGTCATCGCCATCAACCGCCCGATGGGCACCGAGGCCGCGGCGGGGAAGAACCCGGTGTCGCACGTCGGCAAGATCTACTCGATCTTCACGCACCAGGTGGCGCAGAAGGTCTGCGAAGAGGTGCCCGGCATCCGGGAGGTCTACATCTGGATGGTCAGCCAGATCGGGAAGCCGATCGACCAGCCGATCACGGCCGCACAGATCATCCTGGCCCGGGGCGCGCGTCGGTCCGTGGTCGAGCGCCGGGTGCGCGAGGTCGTGGACCGCGAGCTCGCCGGGATCAACGTCTTCGTGCGGGACCTGGCTGCGGGCAAATACAGCGTGTGCTGACCCCCCCGCGCCGGAGCGTTGGTCGAGAGCGAGACCGCCGGGCGCCGTAGCGGCGATGGGGCGTCGCGCGGCTGTCATGGCGGTTGCTTGACAGCGCGCCGGAGCGAGGCACACAATAGGGCTGTCGGCGATCGTGGTGCTTCGCGAGCAACGCCGCTTCTGCTCCAGCACGGCATTCGCCATCAGCGTGCGGCGACGGACAACCACGCGGGCGAGCGCCCTGCGCCCGTGACGCACAGCGCGCCCCCATCGCGGACCGCGGCGATGGACGGGCGGGCGCGCCGGGCCATTCTGTGGGAGGTGGGAACGCATGCCGATCTACGAGTACCGGTGCACGCGGTGCAGCCACCAGTTCGAGGTGACGCACGCGGTGGGGCAAGCCATCGAGCGCTGCGAGCGGTGCGGCGGGCCGGTGCGCCGGATGTACTCATCGGTGGGCATCATCTTCAAGGGCCCGGGGTTCCACGTCACCGACTACCGGAAGCCCGCCGCGAGCCCCGACGGGCCCGGCAAGGCCGCGGCGGGAGAGACGCCGGCGCCGGCCCCGCAGAAGGGCGGTGACCGCGCCGCGGCGCCGAGCGCGGGTGGCGGTGCGACGCCCTGATCGTCGCCGCGCGGGCGGACGAGCGAGGGCATGGCCGGCCGGCCATGCCCTCGCTCGTCTCGGCGGGCTCGCGCTCGGCGTGCTGCTGGCCGCGTCGGCGAGCGCTGCCGCCGCCCCGCCGTCCGCGGACCTCGATGTCCGGCTCGGGTTCGGCGGGGCGGTCCGGGTCGGCGTGCCCGTGCCCGTCGACGTGTGGGTGCCGCCGCTCCCGTCCGCGGGCCCGGCCGAGCTCGTCGTCGGCGCGCCGGCGCTGGGCCCGCAGGCCGGCACGGTTGTCGCGTCGACCGTGGTGCGGTTCGACGCGGTGCCGGGCGCCGCGCGCGCGTTCCACCTGCCTGTCGTGTTGAGCGACGTCCGGCGACCGCTCGTCGTCCGCGTGCTCGTCGGCGGGCGAGAGGTCCGCCGCCGCGGCGTCGCGATCCCCCCCGCGAGCGTCGGCGGGCGCATCGTGGCGGTGCTGTCCCGCACGCCGGTCAGCCTCGCCGCGCTCCACCGCCTGCCGGGGCGCGTCGTCGTCGCGCCGGTGGAGCCCGAGGCGCTGCCGCGCGCGTTCCAGGAGTACGCCGGCGTCGACCTGGTCGTCGTGCGCGACACCGACCCGGCGCGCATCGACGACGCGCAGCGGGAGGCGCTCCTGACCTGGGTGCGGCTGGGAGGCCGGCTCCTGCTGATCCCGCGGCCGGGCGGTGCGCCCCCAGCGTTCCTCGCGCCGGTGCTCCCCGCGGCGGTCGGCGATGCCCGGATGGTGTCCTTCCCCGGCGGGCTCCTGGCCGGGTACGGCGGCGGTCTCGGGCCCGGCCCGTACGCCGCCTCGGTGCTCGCGCCACGGCCCGGCGGCGATGTCGTCCGCGCGGGCGACGTCCCGATCGTCGCAGCCGGAGCGGCCGGAGCCGGTCGCGTGACCGTCTGGGCGATCGACTTCGAGGCGCCGGCGTTTGCGGCGTGGCCCGGCCGCCTGCGCCTGTGGGAGGAGGCGCTCGGCCCGCCCCGCCGGCCGTTCGTGGACGTCGGCGCCGCCGCCGCGCAGCTTCCGCAGAGCACGCCGCTCGACCCGGTCGTCCATGCGGAGGCCGGCGCGGCGATCGCGCTCTATATCCTGTCGGTGCTCGCGATCGGGCGGCGGTACCCCTCCGTGCTCGGCGTGGTGGCCGGCATCGCGCTCGCCTGCGGAGGGGCCGGCGCGTTTGCCCTGCTGGCGCGCGATGCGCGGGCCCGCGCGACGGGGCTCGCGCAGCTCACGGTGCTCGAGCAGGCGCCCGCGACCGGGCTCGCGCGCGCCGTGACCGTTGCCGCGGTGGCGGTGCCGTACGGCGGTCCGTTCCGCGTGCGCGCGCCGCGCGGGATGGTCGCGGCGCAGGTCGCGCCGGCGGGCGACCTGCGCGTGGAGCTCCACGACGGCGGCTCCATCCTCAGCGGGCGGCTGCGGCCCGGAGAGGGCGCACGCGGGTTGTACGCGATCGGCGCCGTCCCGCTCCACGCGTCGGGACGGCTCTCGGACGATGGCCGCACCCTCACGGTGGATCTCGGCCGCGCGCGCCTCCGCCGCGCGGAGATCCGCTGGGCCGACCGCGCCTACCCGCTCGGCGACCTGCCGCCGGGCATCTCGACGCTCCACCTCGCCCCGGACACGTGGAAGAAGCTCGCCGACGCCGACGATGCATGGGCGTGGCTCTTCAGGGCCACGGACCGGGATGATATAGTGAAGGCGGGGACACCGCTGCTGGTCGGCGAGGCGGAGCCGGTGGGTCCGGCGCTGCTGCTGGCCGACCGTGGCGCGCGCGGCGCGCGGCGAGCGATCCTGCTCGTGCCGCTGTCGCGCTAGTGTCCCGTCGCCGATATCCGGTCGTGGCGCAGGGAGGCGATGGAGACCTGCCCGGAGCGGACGCGGGTCTCGACCTCGACCAGGCCTTCCGGTCGAAGCCGTTCCCCGAAGCGAAGCGAGGGACGGACCCCCTACCCTCCGGAGCCGGCCGGGCACGTCTGTCATCGCACCACTGCGCGGGGAGACCGCGGCAGTCCCGCGCGATCCCGACGGGAGGGGCGCTACGGGGCGGCGGGCAGGAGAAGGCGGTGCGCAACCCGGTCCTGCGGGGCGATCTCCGAGCCCGAATGAGGAGCCGCAAGCGCCTCCTCATCGAGGCGCTGCTGCTCGGCGTCCTCGGACTGCTCACGTTCCTGGGCTTGCCCCCCGAGCTGAGCCAGATCGACCCGTCGCACCCGGCGAGCCTCGCCACCGCGCTGCTCGTCGTTGAGGCCGTCCTGATCGCGTACTTCGCGTCCGCCTGCACGATTCAGGAGATCGGCCTCGAGGGCGAGAAAGCGGCTGTGGATCTCGTCTTCGCTCCGTTCGCGCCCCGCACGATCGTGGCCGGGAAGAGCGTGGCGTCGCTGCTCACGATCGCGTACTGGCTGGCGTTGGGTGCGCCGCTCCTCGTCCTGGCTGCGGGGATCCGCCAGGAACCGCTCGGCGCGGCTGCGCTCGCGTCGGCGCTGATCGCGATCGAGGCGTGGGGAGTCGCGCAGGTCGGGATGCTGTACGGCATCGTGCTCGAGGCCGAGTTCTCGCGCACGCTCGCGCACTGGGCGACGCTGCTTTTCATCTTCGCCGGCACGCTCGCGCTGCCGGCGCCCGCCCGGTGGGCCAACCCCGTCCTGGGGGTGACGCGCGCCGCGGCCGGCGCTCCCCCGCTGCCCGCCGGCGCGGTGTTTGCGGCGCTCGGGATCCTCTGCGACTGGGCTGCGTGCCGCTCGCTCCGGAGGTTCGCCGTGGCCTGATGCGTGATGCGCGCGAGCTGGACCCCGTGCTCCGCCGGATCGCCCTCCGGTGTGGGATCGGCGCGGCGGCGCGGACGCTGGCCCGCTCGGCCGCGGCGGCGTCCGCGGGCCTCCTCTGCTGGGCCGCGGTAACGCTCATCGCACCGCTCCCGTTCCCGCTGGGCCGGGTGGCCGCGGCGCTGGCCGTGCTGCTCGCGGCCGCTTCTCCCGTGCTGGCCTGGTGGCACCGTCCGTCCCTGCGCGCGGCGGCACAGGTGGCCGACCGCCGGCTGGGTCTGGCCGACCGGCTCGGCACCGCGGTCGAGCTGCTCGACCGTCCCCGGCCGCCGGAGGGGCTCGAGCGGCTGCAGGTGGCATGGGCGACCGCGACCGCGCGCGGCATCGCGCCGCGCGCGGTCGCGCCGCTCCGCGTGCCCCGGGAGGCGTGGGCGGCGGTGGCGGGGGGCGCGCTGCTCGCGCTGTACGCGCAGTTCCTCGCCGGATGGGCGCTTCCCGGCACCCCGGCCGCGCGCACGCTCGTGGTGATCCATCGCGAGGGGCAAGCGCTCGAGCAGGCGGGCCGCCGGCTCGAGGCCGTGGCCCGCGCGCAGAGGCTGCCCGAGGCGCGCCGCGCGAGCACGCAGATCGCGGAGCTCGGCCGCCGTCTCAGGTCCCAGCGGATCGGCCGCGAGGAGGCGGCCCGCCTGCTGCGGGGGATGGACCGGCAGCTCGAGGCCACCCAGGAGGCGGTCGAGCGGCGCCTGCTGGCCGCGCTCCCCGGCCGCGACGGCGCGGGAGCGGACCGCGAGCCGTCTCCCTCCGAGTCGGGCGCCCGGCGCCTCGCCGCGCTGGAGGAGGCGGTGCGCGAGCTCCAGGCGGTGTCCGGCCGGATCCGCGCCGGCGGCCCCGACGCCGACCGCTCGGATGTCTCTCGCCGGCTCGCCGCGCTGTCCCAGTCGTTGGAGCGCTTCGGCGCGCCGCCGTCGGTGCGGCACCGTGTCGCGGAGGCGCGCCGCGACGCCCAGCGCGGCGCGCTGTCCGGGGCGGCCGGCGCGCTGAGCGATGCGCTGCAGGACCTGCAGGGGCTGGAGCGGATGCTGGGGGACGAGCAGGCCCTCGGCGAGGGGCGGCGCGAGGTGCGGCGCGCCTCGGAGAAGATCGCCGAGCGCGAGCCCTCCGGTGCGACCGTGGACGAGGTCACCCCGCAGGGCGCTGCGCAGGCCGTGCCATCCCGCGCGGCCGGCCCCAACCCTCCGAGCCCGGAGGCGTCGGACGACAGCGTCCCGCCGCCGCCCGGCCCGAACCAGGGCAGCCTTCCCGGTCAGGGGAACGGGCCCGGGCGGGGCGCGCCGACCCCGCGCCTCGGGGGCACACGGGTGCCGGTGCACCTCTCCGGGGTCCCCGGCGAGGGCGCGTCGTCGCTGCGGGAGATCGCGGCGCCCGGGCGCGAGGGATCGGCGCGCCTGCCCGCGACGCCGCCGCCGGCCACGGTCGCCCGCGAGATCGACCGCGCGCTCGTCCGTGAGCCTCTGCCGCCGGCGTACCTCTCGGTGATCCGGCGGTACTTCGAGACCCTCGGAGGAGCCCCGTGACCGAGCACCCGCTCGCCCCCGAGGTGGCGGAGTTCCGGGAAACCTTTGCCGCGATCCGCCGCGAGCTCGGCCGCGTCATCGTGGGACACGCCGAGCTGCTCGATCTGGTGGTGATCGCGCTCCTGGCGGGCGGCCACGTGCTGCTGGAGGGGGTGCCGGGGCTCGGGAAGACGCTGCTCGTGAGGACCCTGGCCCAGGTGCTGGAGCTGCGGTTCTCGCGCATTCAGTTCACGCCCGATCTCATGCCGGCCGACATCCTGGGCACGAACCTCATCGTGCAGGACGATACCGGCCGCCGGCGGTTCGAGTTCCAGCCCGGCCCGGTGTTCGCGCAGATCGTCCTCGCCGACGAGATCAACCGCGCCACGCCGAAGACCCAGTCCGCGCTGCTCGAGGCGATGCAGGAGCACGCGGTCTCGGTCGCCGGCGTCTCGCGCCGGTTGGACGAGCCGTTCTTCGTGCTCGCGACCCAGAACCCGATCGAGATGGAGGGCACGTACCCGCTCCCGGAGGCGCAGCTCGACCGGTTCCTGTTCAAGCTGCGCGTCGCGTTTCCCGGACTCGACGAGCTGCGGGAGATCGCCGACCGCACCACCGGCCCGGAGGAGCCCGCGGCGCGCCGCGTCGCGGACGGCCCCACGCTCCTCGGGATGCAGGGCCTGGCGCGCCAGGTGCCGGTGGCGCGCTACGTCCAGGAGTACGCGGCGCGCCTCGTGCTCGCCACGCACCCCGACCGGCCCGAGGCGATCGATGCCGCGCGCCGGCTCGTGCGGTACGGCGCGAGCCCGCGCGGGCTGCAGGCGCTGCTGCGCGCGGGGAAGGTCCGGGCGCTCGCGGACGGCCGGCTGAACGTCGCGATCGAGGACGTGCGCGCGCTCGCGCTGCCGGCGCTGCGCCACCGGATCATCCTGAGCTTCGAGGGCGAGGCCGAGGGGGCCGATCCGGACGACGTGCTGCGCCGGGCGATCGCGCAAGTGGACGCCCGGCCGCTCCCCGCGGCGGGCCCGTAGCGACATGTCCCGGAACCCTTGGCAGACGAAGGGCCGGGGTCCCCACGAATGCGCAAGGCGGGCTCGCGCGGCGAGGAATCCTCGGTGACCCCGGCCCTCGATCGCGAGCCCACGCCGCCGCGCACGCTGTTCGACCCGGCGTTTCTCCAGAAGCTGGAGCAGCTGAGCCTCATCAGCCGCCGGCGCGTGCGCGGATGGCAGCGCGGCGAGCGCCGGAGCACGGTGCAGGGCAGGGGGATCGAGTTCGACGACTACCGCGCCTACCAGCCGGGCGACGACTACCGGTACATCGACTGGAACATCGTCTCGCGCCTGGACCGGCTGTTCGTCAAGCTGTTCAGCGAGGAGGAGGACCTCGACGTGCACCTCCTCGTCGACGCGAGCCTCTCGATGGCCGAGGGGACCCCGACCAAGCTCGCCCTCGCCGCGCGGCTCGCGGCCGCGATCGGCTACATCGGCCTCGTGAATTTGGACCGCGTGAGCGTCGCGGCGTTCACGTCCGCGCCGGGGCCGCGGCTGGGCCGGCTGCGCGGGCGGGGCCGGGCGTTCGACCTCTTGGAGTTCCTGGCGCAGCTCGCGCCGTCCGGGGAGACCAACCTGGCGCTGTCGATCCGGCGGCACCTCGCCTCGGCCCGGGGCCGCGGGCTGCTCGTGCTCTTCTCGGATCTGCTCGACCCGCACGGCTACGAGGAGGGCCTCCTGCTCGCGCGCCGCTACCGGTACCAGACGTTCCTGGTCCACATCCTGGCCGACGACGAGCTGGCCCCGCGCCTCGCGGGCGACCTCCGCCTGGTGGACGTGGAGACGCACGCCGCCGTGGAGATCACCGCCGACGCGGAGGCGCTGCGCGCGTACGCCGGGGCGCGGGACGCGTACCTCCGCGGCGTCGAGCGCTTCTGCTTCCGCCACGGGATCGACTACCTGCGCACCGCGTCGTCCGTGCCGGCGGAGGATCTCGTGCTCCGGTACCTGCGCCAGGGAGGGCTCCTGCGGTGACGCGCGCGGAGGCGGCCCCGTGACGCTCGGGGCGCCCGCGGCGCTGTGGGGGTTGTGCGCCGTCCCGCTGCTCGTCGCGCTCTACCTGCTGCGCGTCCGGCGCCGCGAGCACCCGGTGAGCAGCATCCTGCTCTGGCAGCGGTCCGCCCCGACGCCCGCCGCCTCCCGGCCGACGCGCCGCATCGAGCGCAGCGTTCTCCTCGCCCTGCAGGTGCTCGCCGCGGGCGCGCTCGTGGTCGGGCTCGCCCGGCCGGCCATCGTGGGGCGGGGCGCCGGGGCCCAGGCGCTCCTCCTCGTGCTGGACCCCTCGCTGTCGATGCGGGCGCGGGACGTCGTCCCCACGCGCTTCGACCGCGCGCGGGCCGAGGCGCTCCAGGCCGTCGGCAGCCTGCGGCCGGGGCAACGGGCGGCGGTGATCCTGGCGGCGCCGCATCCGGTTGTGCTCGCGCCGCTGAGCGGAGACCGCGGCAGGCTGCGGGCGGCGCTCGCCGCGGCCCGGCCGTGGGATGCGCCAGGGGATGTCGCCGGCGCCGCCGTGCTCGCCGCGCAGCTCGCGCCCGCGGGCGACGCGCGCATCGTCGTGTGGACGGACGGATCGCACGGGCCGCTGCCGGCGCTGCCGCGGGTCGTGTATCGCATCGTCGGCACCTCGGATGACAACGTCGGGATCACCGCCCTGCGCGTGGTGCGGGACCCGCAGAGGGCGGAGGCGCTCGTGCGGGTGGAGAACTTCGCCGGCTCCGCGCGCCGCGTTCCGCTCGAGGTCCGCCGGGCCGGCACCCCGATCTACCGCGTCACGCTGGCCCTCGGCGGCGGGGAGAGCCGCGCGGTCGCGATCCCCCTCGCGCTCGAGCCGGGTGCGCCGGCCGGCCCCGAGCTCCTCGAGGCGCGCATCGCCGTGCCGGACGCGCTGCCGGAGGACAACGAGGCCGTCGCCCTCCTCGATCCGGCACCGCTCCCCTCGGTCCTCCTGGTGGGTCCGGGGAACCCCTACATCGAGCGCGTCCTGCGGCTGCTTCCGGTCGCCCGCGCGGCCCGGACGCAGACGGTCGATGTCTCCACCTGGCGGACGTTCGGCGTCGTGATCCTCGACCGCGTGGACCCGGGTCCGCTGCCACCGGGCAACTATCTGCTCATCGGGACCGTCCCGCCCAACCTCCCCGTGGGCGCGTCCGGGATCCTCGCCCGGCCCACGATCGCCACGTGGGACCGGACCGACCCGGTCCTGCAGTTCGTCGACCTCGACGACGTGCGCATCGATCGCGCGCTTGCGCTCGGGCCGAGCGGCGGCCGCGTCCTCGTCGAGGGGCAGGGGCCGCTCCTCTGGGAGTACACGGGCCGCGGGATTCGCGCGCTCGTGCTCGCCTTCGCGCTCCAGGACTCCGACCTGCCGCTGCACGTCGCGTTTCCGGTGCTCATGGCCAACAGCCTGGCGTGGCTGGGCGGCGCGGCGGGTGAGGTCCCCGTGGGGGAGGCCGTCCAGGTGCCGGCCGGGGGCGAGCCGGAGGCCGCGCTCCTCTTCCCGGGCGGCCGCCGCCTGCGTCTTCGCGCGACGGACGGGATGTTCGTGCTGCCGCCGCTCGAGCGTGCCGGCGTCTACCGTCTCACGGCGCCCTCGCTGGACCGGCGGTTCGTCGCCACGATCGGCGGTTCCCACGCCGGGGCGATCCGGCCGGGGGCGGCACCCCTCCCGCACGCGCCCTCCGGGGCCGCGGCGGCGCCGTCGGAGGGGCTGCTCACCGAGGTCCCGCTGTGGCCGTGGCTGCTGCTCGGTGCCGTGGCCGCCGCGGTCGGCGAATGGGCGCTCGCGACGCGCCGCCACGGGGGCGAGGCGTGATCCCGCTCGCCGGCTTCGCGCATCCGCTGGCGCTCCTGCTGCTGCCCGTGCTGATCCTGGTCGTGCACTGCGGCCGCCGCCGCGTCGGGACGCGGTGGCGGATCGCGACCGCGCTGCGCGTCGCCACGATCGCCCTCCTCATCGGGGCCCTCGCGGGCCCGGTCGTCCGGGTGCGGGCCTCCGGCACCGACGTCGTCTTCGTCGTGGATCGCTCGCTGAGCATCCCGGCGGACGGCCGGCGCGCGGAGGCCGCGTTCCTCGCCGATGCGCTCGCCCGGATGCACCCCGACGATCGTGCCGCGATCGTGACCTTCGCCGGGCAGCCGCTGCTGCGGGCCCCCCTCGAGGCCCACCTCGCCGCCGGCGATCCCGGGACGGCCCCGGAGTCGGATGCGACCGACATCGGGGCTGCGCTCGACCTCGCGCTCCGGATCCTGCCCGCGGACGGCGCGCGCCGCATCGTCCTGCTGAGCGACGGCGCCGAGACGCGTGGCGACGCGGAGGCGGCCGCCCGGGCCGCCTCCGCCGCGGGCGTCGCGATCGACGCGGTGCCGGTCCTGCAGCCGCCCGCGGCGGAGGTCCTGGTCTCCGACCTCGTGGCGCCCGCCCGCGTCCACGTGGGCGAGGCCTATGATGTCCGCGCGGTCCTGCGGGCGACCGTGCCGGCCCAGGCGACCGTGACGCTGCGCCGGGACGGCGTGCCGGTGGCCGCGCGCCGGCTCGCGCTCGACGCCGGGGAGACGGCCGTGCGGTTCTCCGATCGGGCGGCGCGGGAAGGCGCCGTGCGCTACACCGTCGATGTCGCGGCCTCTCCGGACACCATCCGGGAGAACAACCAGGGGGGCGCGCTCGTCGTCGTGCAGGGTCCGCCGCGCGTGCTGTTCGTCGCCGGGGCCCCCGGCCCGCTGCCGGGGTGGCTCCGGAGACAGGGGCTGCGGGTCGACGTCCGTCCCCCGGACGCGGTGCCCGCGCTCGCGACCGACCTCGCCCCCTACGGCAGCGTCGTCCTCGACGATGTCCCGGCCGCGGACCTGAGCCGCGCGCAGCAGGAGGCGCTCCGCACGTTCGTCCGCGCCGCCGGGGGCGGGTTGGTGGCGATCGGCGGGCCGCACAGCTTCGGCGTCGGCGGCTACGCGGGGACGCCGCTCGAGGAGGCGCTGCCGGTGCGGATGGACGTGCGGCAGACCACCACGCTGCCGACCGTGGCGATCGTCCTCGTGATCGACACGTCGGGGAGCATGGAGGCGTTCGGCAGCGAGCTCGCCAAGGAGGAGCTGGCCAAGGAGATCGCCGCCTCGGTGATCGACCTCCTGGGGGCGCACGACCAGATCGGCATCATCACGTTCGACCAGGGGTACCGGTGGCTCGTGCCGCCGACGGAGGCCCGGAACCGCAGCCGCGTGCTCGACGAGGTGGCGCGCCTCCGGGCCGGCGGCGGGACCGTCATGTACCCGCCGCTCGCCGCGGCGCGGGGGTTTCTGCGCACATCGCAGGCCAAGGTCCGCCACGTGATCGTGCTGAGCGACGGCCTCACGGATCCCGGCGACTTCCGCGATCTCGTGACCTCGATGAGGCGGGACCGGATCACACTGAGCACGGTCGCGATCGGCGCCGACGCCGATGTGGCGTTCATGCGCAACCTGGCGCGGTGGGGTGGCGGGCGGACCTACGTCGCGAGGGACCTGTACAGCATCCCGGAGATCTTCACGACCGAGGCGCTCGTCGCGGTGCGCTCCTACATCGTCGAGGAGCCCGTGCGCCCGCGTCTCGCGGGCCCCGCGCCGACGCTCGTCGGCCTGAGGCCGGCGCCGCCGCTCCGCGGCTACGTGGCGACGGTACCCAAGCCGGGCGCGGACGTGGGCCTCGCCAGCCCCCGCCGCGACCCGCTGCTCGCGACCTGGCGCTACGGGCTCGGGCGCGCCGCGGCGTTCACCTCCGACGACGGGCTGCGCTGGACCGGCGGGTGGGCCGCGTGGCCGGACGTGGCCCGGTTCTGGTCGCAACTGGTCCGCTGGACGCTGCGTGACGAGGCGAGCGGGTTGTACCTTGTGACGTCCCGGGATCGGCGCGGGGCCCTCGCGCGGGTGGTGCTCGACGCGCGCCGGCCGGACGGCGCGCCGTGGGACGGCCTCGCCGTGACGGGCGAGATCCAGGAGCCCGGGGGCGGCGGCCGGACGGTCGCGCTCGAGCAGACCGGGCCGGGGCGCTACGAGGGGGCCTGGCCCGCCGGCCGTCCCGGCATCTACGCGCTCACCGTGGCGGCGCGCGCCGGCGGCGACGTCGTCGGCACGCGCTCCGCTGGTCTCGTCGTCCCGTACTCGCCGGAGCTGCGCGCCCCGGGCGGCAACCCCGCCCTCCTCTCGCGCCTGACGGAGGTCACCGGGGGCGCGCTCCTGCACGCGCCCGGTGACGCGTTCCGGCCGGGGCGGGGGAGCGGCGCACGCGACGGCTGGCCGCCGCTCGCTGCGGTCGCGCTCGGGACGCTGCTCGCGGAGGTCGCGGTCCGCCGCGTGCCGGCTCTCGCGCAGCGTCTAGGAGGCGCGGGCGTCTGGATGGCCGGCTGGGTCAGGACCGCGTCCCGCCCGCCGCTTGCGGAGCGGCAGGAGGATCGGGCGTACGACGCGGCGGACAGATGGGCGGCGGAGGAAGCGCGGTTCGCCGAGGAGGACGCGCTGCGCGCCGCCTCGATGGACCACGCGGCGCGGCTGTACATCGCGCGGCTCCGCGCCGGACGGGGCAAGGTCCCGTAGGAGCGTGCCGCTCCCCCGCGTCGCGACCCGGGGCGGGCGCGCTCCGCGGGCTCACCGCAGCGGGGGGCAGAGCGGGAGCAGATCCTCGGGCCGGTCGAGCCGGTAGTCAGGCCGGTGCGCGAGGGCCCCGTCTGGGTCCACCGCGCCCCACAGCGCCACCGCGGTGCCGGCGCCGGCGCGGCGGCCGGCCATCACGTCGAGCGCGCTGTCGCCCACCATGAGCGCCTCGGGCGGCCGCACGCCGAGCAACGACGCGGCGGCGAGCACCGGCTCGGGATCCGGCTTGTGCCGCGCCACGTCCTCGTCCGCGACGATCGCCGAGCACCAGCGGTCGAGCCGGAACGCGCTCACCGCGGCCCGGGTCGTCGCCCGCCGCTTGGAGGTCACGATCCCGAGCGCGTAGCCCCGCTCGCGCAGCGCGACGAGCGTCGCTTCGACGCCGGGGAACAGGCGCGCGCATCGATCCTGCAGCGCGAGGTACCGGGTCACGTAGTCGCGCGCCAGCTCATCCGCCCGATCCGGTGCGAGCGCGCGGAACCGCTCCCGGATCGGCTGGCTCCACGTCCGCAGCACGGTCGGCCGGTCGACGTCCCGGCCGAGGCGCACGCGGCAGGTCTCCTGGAACGCGGCGACGATCAGCGCGGCGCTGTCGAGCAGCGTGCCGTCGAGGTCGAAGAGGATCGCGCGGTACCTCATCCTCCTGCGGCGCCCGCGCCGCGCCGCGCCCGGCGTGTCGCGCGACGCAACCGCGGAGAAGCGTGCGGCGCAGCCATCGAGGTGCCTCCTGGCGGAGAGGTGTTCGGTCCGGGCACGGGCAACTCTTGTATGATAGCATGACAGGGAGCGCCCTCGAAGCGCGATCCCGGTGCGCAGCGCCTCCGCGGGCGCGACCGCGATAGCTTGCGCCTGCGGGGATCCGGGCGGCCGGCCAGGGCCGAGGTGCGTGATGGCGATCGGCGTCGAGCGAGTGCCCGCGGGGGTGGCGCTGCCGGCCGCCCTGCCCCGCATGGTCCGGGTGCGGCAGCAGTTCCCGCGCCCGCGCGTCGGCGACGTGCCGGCCGCGGTCCGGGAGGCGCTGCGCCGGCTCGATCTCGCGGGCCGGATCCGCCCCGGGGCGCGCATCGCGATCACGGCCGGCAGCCGCGGCATCCGCGACATCGTGGCGGTGCTGCGGGCCGCGGCCGCCGCGATCCGCGAGGCGGGCGGCGAGCCGCTGCTCGTGGGCGCGATGGGCAGCCACGGCGGCGCCACCGTCGACGGGCAGCGCCGGCTCCTCGCGCACCTGGGCGTCACGCCGGAAGCGGTCGGTGCGCCGCTTCTGATCTCGACGGAGACGGTGGAGCTCGGGCGGACGCCGGGGGGATTCGTCGCCTACTGCACCCGCGCCGCCGCGGCGGCGGACGGCATCCTGGTCGTCAACCGGATCAAGCCGCACACCGGGTTCAGCCGGCCGTTCGGGAGCGGCCTCATGAAGATGCTCGCGGTCGGGCTCGGGGGCGCGCCGGGGGCCACGCAGATCCACCGGGAGGGCGCGGGGGAGCCGATGGCGCGCGCGATCCGGGAGATCGCGGAGGCCGTCATCGCCACAGGCCGCGTGGTGGGCGGGGTGGGGGTCATCGAGAACGCGTACGACGAGACCGCGGACCTAGTCGCCGTGGCGGCGGAGCGCCTGCCGGACGAGGAGATCGGGCTGTTCCAGCGCGCCCGGCGGTTGATGCCGCGCCTGCCGGTGGACGCGATGGACGTCCTCATCGTGGAGGAGATCGGCAAGAACTACAGCGGGACGGGCATGGACGTCAACGTGATCGGCCGTTGGCGGATCGCCGGGGTGCCGGAGCCGGACAGGCCGCGCGCGGAGCGCATCGTCGCGCTGCGGCTCTCCGAGGCATCGGAAGGCAACGCGCAGGGCATCGGCCTGGCCGACTTCACCACCCGGGCGCTGGTGGAGCGGATCGACTTCGCGGCCACCTACCTGAACTGCATCGTGAGCACCTACGTCCAGCGGGCGATGCTGCCGATGGTGCTGGCGACCGAGCGCGACGCGGTGCTGGCTGCGCTCGGCAGCCTCGGCCTCGCGGACCCGGGCGCCGCCCGCATCGTGCGGGTGCCGAACACCCTGCACGTGGAGGAGGCCTGGGTGTCGGAGCCGCTGCTCCCCGCGCTGCGCGGCCGCGGCGACGTGGCGACGGTGGGGCCGCCCGCCCCGCTGCGGTTCGACGCCGCCGGGAGGCTCCTGTGACGGCGCCGGAGGAGCGGCGGTTCGCGCGCGGAGCGACGAGGGTACAAAGGAGGGGTGAGGTGGCGCAGGCCGAAATCGGGGTCTTCGGGGGGTCGGGTTTCTACTCGCTGCTCGACGAGGCCCGCGAGCTCAAGGTGGATACGCCGTATGGCGAGCCCAGCGACACGTTCACGGTGGGCGAGATCGCCGGACGGGCCGTGGCGTTCCTCCCGCGCCACGGTCGCACCCACCGCCTGCCCCCGCACCGCATCAACTACCGGGCGAACGTCTGGGCCATGAAGTCGCTCGGCGTGCAGTGGCTGTTCGGGCCCTGCGCCGCGGGCAGCCTGCAGCCGCACGTCCGGCCCGGGGAGTTCGTCGTCTGCGACCAGTTCGTCGACCGCACGTGGGGGCGCGCCGATACCTTCTACGACGGGCCGGTCGTCACGCACATCTCGGGCGCCGACCCGTACTGCCCGACGCTGCGCCGGCTCGCCGTCGCCGCCGCTCGCGACCTCGGGATCCCGGCGCGCGACGGCGGGACCGTGGTCGTCATCCAAGGCCCCCGGTTCAGCACGCGGGCGGAGAGCCGGTGGTTCCGCTCCCAGGGGTGGGAGGTGATCAACATGACCAATTACCCGGAGGCCGTGCTCGCGCGCGAGCTGGAGCTGTGCTACGTGAACATCTCGCTCGTCACGGATTACGACGTGGGGATCGAGGGGGACCCCGGGGTCGAGCCGGTGACGCACGAGGCGGTCCTGCGGGTGTTTCGGGAGAACAACGAGAAGCTGCGGGACCTGCTCCGGGCGATGATCGAGCGGCTGCCGGCGACGCGCGCGTGCGCGTGCGCGACCGCGCTGGCCCACGCGCGCCTGGAGTAGGGGAGGGGCGGCCGGAGGACGGACGAAGGAGGGACGCGGTGGCACGCTTCGACAGAGACAGCGCTGGGCGGGCGGCGGGCATCGGCGTGTTCGTGCTCGGTGTCCTGCTGCTCCTCGTGGTGTTCTATCTGGCGTACCTCGAGTTGGTGAGATCCGGCGCGCTCGCCGGATCCGTCCCTGGCCGCTCGGCCGGCGAGGTCGCGCTGGCCGTCGCCACCAAGGGGCTGTTCCTCTTCCTGCTGGGCTTCGTGGCCTCGGCGATCGCGAACAAGGGGATCGCGCTGTACCAGGCCGCGCAGGCCGGCGCGTACGTCCGTGAGGAGAGGTGATCCGCCGGGGGCGTCCGAGCGCAGAGCGAGCGGAGGGTGGCGGCCCGCGGGACCGGGGGACGCCCGGGCGACACCCGCCGCGGCGGCGAGGTGAGGCGTGATGGAGCTCGATGTCGCAGTGCGCACAGACCGGGATGTCTCGGTTGTGAGCGTCGCCGGAGAGGTGGACCTCTACACCGCACCCCGGCTCGAGGAGGCGCTGAGCCGCGCCGCCTCCGGGACACCGCCACTCGTCGTCGTGAACCTGGCCCAGACGACGTACCTCGACAGCACCGCCTTGCGGGTCCTCACGACCGCGCTCCGGCAGGTGCGCGAGCGCGACGGGGAGATCGCGGTCATCTCGACGCAGCCCAAGATCACGAAGCTCTTCTCGATCACAGGGCTGGACCAGTTGTTTCCGCTCTGTGCGACGGAAGACGAGGCGCTCGCCAGGGTGCGCGGACGCGCCCCGCATCAGCCGTAAGCGCGGCGCCGCGCCGCGTGGGGTGATGCGCGCCGGGGGCACGGGGGGGCGAGATGCGCGCGCTGGTGGATGACCTGGGCGGGCAGGCGGCGCTCCGGGACGTGCCCCGGGTCCGGCTGCGCCTCGGCATCCGCAGCAAGATCGCGGCGGTCATCCTGATCTGCATGGTCCCGGTCCTGGTCCTCGCCGGCGTCTTCTACTACAACCGCAACCAGGAGCGGCGCGCGTTCGTCCTCCGCACGCAGGAGGACGCCGCCCGGGCGCTCGCCACGAACGTCGAGACCTTCATGACGAACGCCGTGCACGCCGAGCGAGCGGCCGGCGCGGCGGTCACGAGCCAGCCCTACCCGGTCACCGGGATCGAACAGCTCTTCGCGGCGATCCGGGCGAACGACCCCACCTTCCTCGCGCTGGCGCTGGCGCTGCCCGACGGGCGCATCGAGGCGGCCGATCCGCCCCCGACCGATCGGCGGCGCGCGAGCCTCACGGGGCACCGCGCCTTCGACGCCGTCCGGAGAGGAGCCGGCTGGGCGCTCGGCCCGCCGATGCGGATCGGCGACCGGTCCGTCGTGGAGCTGGCGACGGGCATCGCCGACGAGCACGGCCGCCTGGTCGCGGTGGTGGACGGCCAGGTCGACCTGGAGCGGTTGCGGGCCTCGCTGCCCGCGGGGTTCACCCGGCAGACGGGCGCGATCATCGTGGACCGCTCCGGGGAGGTGGTACTCGACCTCTGGCGGCCGGCCCAGCAGGGCGCCACGGTCGCCGGCCTCCCGGCGGTGCGCGCGGCGCTCGCCGGCCGCGTCGGCACCGTGGAGGGGTTCCGCGATCCGGCGAGCGGGACGCGGGAGGTCGGAGCGGCGGTGCCGATCCCGACGCTCGGGTGGGCGGCGCTCGTGCTGGAGCCGGAGGCGTCGGCGCTGCAGCCCGTCCGGGCGGCGGCCACCCAGGAGGCGCTGTGGGTGCTCGCGTACGCCGGCCTTGGTCTCGTGCTCGCGTGGGTGCTCGGGGGCGAGCTGAGCGCCCCGATCCGGCAACTAGCCCAGGGCGCCCGTGCGGTCGGCCGGGGGGAGCTGGGTCACCGCGTGCCCGTGCGCCGGACCGATGAGCTGGGCGAGCTCGCGACCGCGTTCAACGAGATGAGCGCCCGGCTCCAGCGGTACGTCAGCGAGATGAACGCGCTGCAGAGCGTGAGCGACGCGGCGCTGTCGACCGTGAACATGCGTGAGCTCCTGCCCCCGCTCGTTCACCAGATCATCGCGGCGCTGCGCGCCGACGGGGGCACCATCTGGTTCGTGGATGAGACGACCGGCGAGCTCGCCGTGCCCGCGGAGTTCGACGGCGGCCCGCCCGCGGAGGCGCGCCGGCTCCGCCCGGGGCAGGGCCTCGCGGGCCGCGTGGCGGCCAGCGGGCGCGCGCTCGTCGCCTCCGATCCGCGCGCCCTCCGCGCGCTGGCCCCGGACCTCGCCCCGCAGGGCGTCTGCGCGGCGGCGGGCGTGCCGCTGCGCGCCGGCGGCAAGGTGATCGGCGTGATGCAGGTCTTCTCCCGGGCGCCGCGCGCGTTCGAGCCGCGGGAGATCCGGTTGTTGGAAACGTTCGCGGACCGCGTCGCCCTGGCCGTGGACAACGCCCGCGCCTACGAGCGGCAGCAGGAGATCGCCGGGATCATCCAGGCCTCGCTGGTCCCGACGCCGACCGTGCGGATGCGAGGTCTGGCGGTCGCGGGGCGGTACCAGCCGAGCCGTGAGGTCGGCGGGGACTTCTACGCGATCCTGCCCCTCGAGGGCGACCGCGTCGGCATCGCGATCGCCGACGTGTCGGGGAAGGGGATCGCCGCGGCGTCGCTCTCCGCGCGTTGCCGGTACCTGCTCGAGGCGCTCGCCGCGGACGGGCGCGCGCCCGACGCCGTGCTGGCGCGGTTGAACCGGACCCTGACCCGGGACGCCGCGGGCGAGCTGTTCGTGAGCCTGATCTACGGCGTCGTCGACCGGGAGGCCGGCACGTTCCGGTTCAGCAACGCCGGCCATCCGGCGCCGCTCCTCCTGCGCGGTGCGGGGCCCGCCGCGACCCTGGACGCGCACGGGCTGCTCCTGGGCGTGGACGCCGGCGCTCGCTACGTCTCCGCGGAGGCCCGGATCGTTCCCGGCGACATCCTCGTGATGTTCACGGACGGGATCACCGAGGCCCGCAACGCCGGCGGCGAGCAGTTCGGCGAGCGCCGGCTCGCGGAGGTGCTCGAGGCGGCGCGGGACGCGGAGCCGGAGGAGGTCGCGGGGCGGGTGATGGACGCGGTCGCCGGGTGGAGTGCCAGGGGCCGGGCGGAGGGCCCGGTCGACGACCAGGCGTTCGTGGCCGCCCGCGTGCTGCCGTAGACACGCGCGGCAGCCTCCACGTTTGAGGGCGGCAGGAGGCGGGGATAATGCGTACGGCGTCGGTCGGATCACCGATGCCTGCCGCCATTTTACCCGGTTGAACGAGGGGAGAGGCCACGCGGCGCGAGCGTGCGCGCGCGCCGGGCGGGAGTGGTCGCGTGACGGGTCGGGGAAGGCCGCACCATAGGCTCAGGAAGAGGCGCAGCCAGGGGGGAGCAGGGATGGACCGGAAGAGGGGGGATCTGTCGCATTTCCTGCGTTCCGCGAAATCGACACCGGTGAGGGCCCTCCGGACCGAGGGCGCCAGATCGGAGGAGCTGCTCGACGCCAACATCATCGTCGCGAACGCGCCGGACCCGGTGTTCGTCTCCGACCTCGAGGGCAAGATCCTGCAGGCCAACGACGCGGTCTCGGAGCTGCTGGGGTTCCGGCGGGACGAGGTGATCGAGC
>JAJPJJ010000101.1 GCA_021324295.1 Bacillota bacterium | reverse complement strand
TTTGACGTCGACACCACAGTCTCGCTCGCCTTCATGTCCCGCCGTCAACTGAAATGTGCCGTGACGCCCCTATAGGGCGCCAAACTGCGACTTGCGCAAGTCCGGTAACGGCCGGGCCGGCAGTCCTGCTGGACAGCCGCCGTCTTCGGGGCTCGGCCACGTACGGCGAGCGGGTCGGCCGCCGCGATGCGGGGAAGGGGACAGACGGACCCGGGAGGCGAACGATGAGGGCGAAGGCCGCAGTGTTGTTTGAGGTCGGCAAGGCGCTCGAGATCCGGGACATCGAGGTACAGCCCCCAAGGGCCGGAGAAGCGCTGGTCCGCATGGTGGCGGGCGGCGTGTGCCACAGCGACCTGCACGTCATGACCGGACACTTGTACGCGCCGCTGCCCGCGATCCTCGGACACGAGGGCTCTGGCATCGTGGAAGAGGTGGGCCCCGGGGTCACCTCCGTACGGCCAGGCGATCACGTCATCCCCCTGTGGCGGCTCAGTTGTGGCGAGTGCGAGTACTGCACGGCGGGCCGGCCGGCGCTGTGCCCGACCGGCACGGCGATCCGCATGACGGGCCGCCTGCCGGACGGCACCACGCGCTTCACGCTGGGGGATGTCGAGCTCAAGCACTTCGCCGGCGTATCGAGCTTCGCGGAGTATTCCGTGATCCCCGAGAAGGCGCTGCTCAGGATCCCCGACGACCTTCCCCTGGACCGGGCGGCGCTCTTCGGGTGCGCGGTCATCACCGGCGTGGGGGCGGTGATCAACGCCGCCCGGGTGCGACCGGGAAGCAGCGTGGCCGTGTTCGGCGCGGGCGGGATCGGGCTCAACGTCATCCAGGGCGCCGCGCTCGCGGGGGCCGAGACGATCATCGCGGTGGATCTGCTGGCGCGCAAGCTGGAGTACGCGCGGGAGTTCGGCGCGACGCACACGATCGACGCGTCGGCCGGGGACCCGGTGGAGCAGATCCGGACGCTCACCGGGGGCCGGGGCGTCGACTACGCGTTCGAGGCGATCGGCGCGCCGAAGGTGATGCGTCAGGCCTACGACACGCTGGCCAAGCGCGGCATGGCGGTCCTGATCGGCGTCACCCCGATGGCGACCGAGGTCTCGGTCCCGGTGATGTCGCTCGTCTTCGAGGAACGGGTGCTCACGGGATCGGTCTACGGGTCCAGCCGGCCCCGGACCGACATCCCCAGGTTGATCGGCCTCTACCGCGCGGGCAAGCTCAAGCTGGACGAGCTGCTCACGCGGACGTACCCGTTCGAGCAGATCAACCAGGCCTACGAGGCGCTGGAGCGGGGCGAGGTGGCGCGGAGCGTCGTCACGTTCTGACCCGCAGACGCGTGCGGCAGGCGGGATTCGTGCCCGCCGCTGGAGCAACTCGAGTCGGCCTACGGCCACCGTGTCAGGCCGCTCGTGCGCCCGCCCAGTCAGCAAGCGTCCCCGACAAGCGCCCGGCCGGGGCCCGGAGCCAGCCCGAGCGCCTCGGGCGCGCGGTGCGACCCCGCCCTGCGTTTGGCGAGAGGGGATTCAGGCAAAAACTGCTCCTGCATCACGACATTGCGGTGTGAGCTTCGCGATAGCGTGCGGCGACGTGGGAGCACCCATCTCGCTCCGAGGGCAGGGGGGACGCGATGCGGTCCATCTGTGCGGCCCTGACCGGCTGCGTTCTGCTCGCGGTGGCGCCGGCGGCCAGCGCGGACGTGGTGTGGACGCTTCTGGGGCCGACGCCCGGGCTGGTATGCCTGACCGATAGCTGGGGGCCCGGGAGATCGGCCTTCGAAGGCTGCGGGGCGGATCCCAGCGGCATCTACGGGGTGAACTACGAAATCACGACGTTCCTCGCGCCGCCGGGCGAGGTCTTCACCAGCGCGCAACTCATCGGTCCGGCGGCCAGCACGAACCTGGCCGGCCTCTTCCTCGGGATTCCGGGCTTCTCGCCGTTCCTGACGCCCGGCGGTCCACCGGTGCCGTGTGCCAACGTCTTCCACTCGCCGGTATGGGAGAGCTGCGATGCTATCGTCTTCGATCCCGCGGTCAACGCGCCCCGGGGGACGCTGCAAGAACTCCCCGGGGACGCGGCAGCCCGGACGATCAAGGACGACTGCCTGAGAGGCGTCGGCAGCTGCGGCGCTATCCAACTCCAGGGGCCTATGGCGGTGGATTTCGTCACCGCTCCGGTCCCCGGCGCCGTCCCTGAACCGTCATCCCTCGCGCTGCTGGGCGCGGGGCTCCTCGGCGGCGTGATCGCGTGGGGGCGGCGCAGCCGGTGCGTCACCCGGCGAGCCTCCTGAGGGCGCGGTAGACGCCGTCCGCGGCGGCGGCGTAGACCAGGTGGGCGACGAGGCCGCGAACGTGAGAGGTGACCGGGAAGGCCTGCGGGGGCGGCGCGAACCCCAACGCCGTCGGCAGCCCCTCGTCGCCCACCAACCAGAACGTGGCACCGAACGGTGCGCCGCCGGCCGCGGAGAGCGCCGGCGCCCGATCGTGCGCCAGCCCGTAGAGCGCCCCCCAGGTCGCCCCGTATGCCCAGTGCACGGCCGGCGCGAGCTTGGAGACCGTCCCGTCCGATGGCCTGGCACCCGTCAGCGCCTGCGAGACGATTCGGATCACCGCTCGGGGCATCGATTCCCCGCCGATGCTCTCCTCCCGCTTTCTCCCCTCCTCGGACTCGAGCTTGTAGTACATCAGGGTCGTGACCTGATCCATCACCGCCGTGCCGACGAGACCCCCGATCGCCCCGTAGAGCAGATCCCTGACGAGCCGGGCGCCGCTACCCTGCTGCACGGTATCCACCTCCCCCGCTGGGGATGCGCCATACCCGTTTTCCCCTGGTCCCGCGGCAAACCACGACCGCCCGGCCCACGGACGCGGGGGCCCGGTCGTGCAGCCGCGCGTCGCGCAGTCGACGGGGCCCGGCGCACCGGCAGGTCTCCACGCATGCGTTCCACGAAGTAGGTCACCGCTGCCTGCACCGAGAGGAAGCGGGAGGGAACCGGTCCCCATGTCGCATCCGGACGCGGTGGTAACGGCCGAAGGGCGGCGCGCGCCGCTCCGGCGTCGGCGGCGGAAGCTCCTCGGCGCGCTCGATCTCCGGCCGCTCGCATCGGGCTCAGCCGGGTAAGGACTGGAGGGACCGGGTGATGGGTGAGCGGCCCGGACCGGTTGGGGGGCGATCTCGCCACGGCTGGCTGGTCGGGGCGGGGCTGCTGGCCCCGGTGGTCCTCCTGGTCGGGCTCTTCGCCGGGGCGCTGGTGCGGCACCAGCAGGCGTTATCGATCGGCACGGCGCTCGCCCGCGGGGAGACGCCGCCCGCTCCCGCGGTGACCCTGCCCGCGCTCGACGGCCCCCCGGTCTCGCTGGCCTCGCTGCGGGGCCGGCCGGTGATCCTGAACTTCTGGGCCTCGTGGTGCGTCCCGTGTCGCGACGAAACCCCGCTCATCGAGGCCACGTGGCGGGAGTTCCGCGCGCGGGGCCTTCTGGTGGTCGGCATCGACACGCAGGATCTCGAGGGGCCGGCCCGGGCGTTTCTCCGCGAGTTCCACACCAGCTACCCGACGCTGCGCGATCCCGACGGCTCGGTGGCGCGCCGCTTCGGGGCGACCGGCGTGCCCGAGACGTTCTTCATCGGGAGAGATGGCCTGATCCACGGCAAGTTCCCGGGCGCGGAAGTACGGGGCGAGGTGTGGCGCTCGGCGGCGTCGGCCCTGCTCGCCGGCCGCGCCCGGGTGCCGTGACTCTCCCGGGCGAGATCACCAAGGAGCAGTTGGAGGAGACGGAGCGCACCCTCGGGTGACGGGCCGGGTGGGCGCCACGAGCGTGGCTCTGGCATGAGCGGGCGGGGTCATCCCATCTTCGCAGCTCTCTATGATATCGTTGCAGCCCCGGCGGAGAGGAGGCATTTCGGCGCGCATCGTCGGGACCTGATGAGCCGAGCGACGGGACGCGTGCTGGAGATCGGCGCCGGAACGGGCGTCAACTTCGCGTACTACCCGCGGCACCTCACGGTCGTTGCACTCGAACCGGACACGCACATGCTCCGCCGAGCCGCTCCAAAGGCCCGGGCGGCCGCGGCGCGGGTGAGCTTCGTGCAAGCAGAGGCCGAGCACCTTCCGTTCCGGGACGGCGTGTTCGACACCGCGGTGGCTACCTTGGTGCTGTGCTCGGTGGCGAGCCCGCTGCGGGTCCTGGACGAGCTCCGCCGGGTCCTCCGGCCGGGAGGGCAGCTACTGTTCTATGAGCACGTGCGGGCGGCGACACCGGGCTGGCAGAACTTCCAGGATGCCATCACCCCGTTCTGGCGGTGGGTAGGAGGCGGCTGCCACCCGAATCGGGACACCATGGGGATGCTACGCCGGGCAGGCTTCGTGGCTACGACGCTGGAGCACCTCGAGTTCGGGCCCTACCCCGTGAGACCGCACGTCAAGGGCGTGGCAAGAGCTCCCGCCTGGACGCCACCACGGCCAGGGTGACGCGTGGCGGCGCCGACGTTCGCCGTGCCGGCGGGTCCGCCCCGCACCGATTTCGGATCGAGCCCGTCAGCGTCTTGCGACGCGGACAGCGCAAGGTTTCCTCTCTGTACCCTCCGCGAGGCCTCGAACGGCGACGGGGTGCCGCGTGTCCCTGGTGTCCCGGATGACAGGCGCCTTTCGCGCCCGCACGGCGTGGACCGCAGGAGCCTGGGGTCCGTCGCTCGCGCCGGCGGTCACCGCTGCTCGTACGCCCGCCGCAGAGCCTCGATGTCGATCTTGTCCATCTGCAGCATCGCTCTCATGACCCTTTGCGATCTCCCGGCATCCGTATCGGCCAGCATCTCCCCGAGAACCGTGGGGACGATCTGCCAGGACACGCCAAACTTGTCCTTGAGCCAGCCGCACCGTCCCTTCTCTCCGCCCTCGGAGAGCCTCTCCCACAGCCGGTCGGCCTCGTCCTGCGTCTCGCAGCTCACCAGGAACGAGATGGCCCCCGTGAACGTGAACTGCGGGCCGCCGTTGAGCGCCATGAATCGCTGGCCCTCCAGCTCGAACGTCCCGGTCATCACGGTCCCCTTCGGTCCGGGGCCTGCCTCGCCGTAGCGATTGACACTCACGATCCTTGAATTCCGGAAAACGGAGGTGTAGAAACTCATCGCCTCCTCCGCTTCGCGGTCGAACCACAAGAACGGCGTGATCCTCTGCATGGACTATCACCCCTTGCGCGCGAGCCGGGGGCGCCGCGTCGACGGTCCCTCCGGTCGGCGTTCATCGAAGGCCTCGGTGCCGGCCGATCGTTCTCGCCAGGGCAGATCCCGCGGCCCGCTCGCGCACGCTCCCCCACGCCCGACGAGGGCACACGAGAGACGGATCGGCCGCGGGGGTGTCCCGCGCGTCCGGTCGAGGAACGGCGTCCCGCCCCAACGAATCGCGGGAGGACGGCGACTCGTTGGGAGCCCCGGGCGGGCGCGCGGCGCGGGCCCGCCGCGCCCCCTCGGCAGTGCGCGACGTGCGCCACAGGACGCGCCTCGGGGGCCCCGTGCAAGGCGCGGCCCCGGGTCCTGAGCATTCGCGTCGCCGGAGCCGATTCCTGGCCTGGGCCGAGGGCGCTTCCTCGTCGTCGGGCACGGTCAGCGAGAGACCGGACCCTTGGAACGAGGGACGCCCGGCGGTGCCCGGCCGACGCGAGGACCTGCGTGTCTCCGACGAGGAGAGGAACGCTTGTGATGCCGCCGAATCAAGAGGCGCCCTGGCACATGGCGCATACGATGCGAAGGAGGCGGACATGGCTCGACATACGCTCGGCCGCTGGATCGCGGCGGCACTCGCGGCGCTCGTGGTGCCCTTCGTCGCGCCGGGCCTGGTGCCCGCGGAGGTAACGGTCAAGGGCGACCAGGCGGCATGGGCGGAGATCGGCGCCGCCTACAAGAAGCTCAACGCCCTCTCCGGTTACCGCATGAAGATCTCTGGGGGCCAGGGAGCGCAAGAGATCGTCGTCGAGGTCGCGCCGCCGGGCTCGACCCACGCGGTGATCCGCATGGATTCCGGCACGATGGAGACCGTGAACGTCAACGGAGAGACCCGGTTCCGCATGAACGTCCAGGGCGCCCCGGGCGGATGGCAGTGCCGCACGGCGACTCCACCCATGCCGGCACCCCGCGATCCCACGAGCGTCCAGGGCGCTGTCGAGGTATCCCGCGGCCCGGATACGACGGTCGAGGGCACGCCGGTGCACACGTACATTTACACGTCGGTGACCAACGCGCAGGGGCAGGACGTCACCACGAAGACGACGCTCTACGTGGGCACCCAGACCGGGCTACCCCGCCGGGTCGTCACCGGGACCGCAGGGGGAGCATCGACGATCGATTACTACGACTACGGGGCGAAGATCGCGATCACGCTGCCGCCCTGCGGCTGAGCGCCGGGCCCGGGCGCCTTCGGCCATGCCTGCGGCTGCCGCGAACGCTCTTGGGACGCGGAGCGTCGCCGCGGCACCGGCCGCCGGCGATGCCGCGTTCCGGGCAACCCGGGGCCGAGCTGGCGCGCGGCCGGTCGCGCCGGGAAAGCCAGGGGGGCCGATCGGCGCGCCATCCCGTTGACGGCCAACCCCGCGGAGCGGGCGCGGCGGTGCGCGAAGCTGCACCAGGCTTGCCCGCATCGCGGCCCGCGCAATGTCAGAGCGCGAGCTCCCACGTCTCGCCGACGAGGTCGTGACCGAAGCTGTGATGCGGCTCCTGGTGGACCAGGCGGAAACCGGCCTTCTCGTAGATGTGCCGGGCCGCGTGCAGGACGCTGTTGGTCCACAGGACGATCTTCCGGTAGCCGACCTGCCCGGCGAAGCGCACGCATTCGCTCACCAGGCGGCTGCCGATGCCCAGCCCGCGTGCCCTCGGCTCGACGAGCAGCAGGCGCAATTGCCCGACGGTGTCCGAGTGCCTGACGAGGAAGACGGAGCCGACGACCTCCCCGTTGCGCTCGGCGATCCAGCAGCGCTCTCGCTTGGGGTCGAAGTTCTGGATGAACTTGGCCACGATCTCCGCGACCAGCGCCTCGAACCGCTCGTCCCATCCGTATTCCTGAGCATAGAGGACGCCGTGCCGGTGGACGACCCATCCCATGTCGCCCGGCCCATGGGGGCGGAGGATGTACGGCGTCCGGGGCTCGGCCGGCGCGCCGCCGAGGAGAGCCGCGACGGTGCGCATCGCCTCGACCAGACGGGTCTGGTCGGTCTCGGAGAGCGTGTTCAGGATCGCGCCGACCTGCTCGCGCGCCCGGGCGTCGAGCGGCGCGAAGGCGCTCCGCCCCTTCGGGGTGAGCGACAGGAGGCTCCGCCGGCCGTCCCCGGGGGAGCGCTTCCTGTCGATTAGGCCGCGCCGCTTGAAGTCGCGCAGGATGCGGCTGAGATACCCGGCGTCAAGCCCCAGCTCTCTTGCGATCTCGCTCGCCGTCGGCTGCTCGCGGTGGGCGAGCTCGTAGAGCACGCGCGCCTCGGTCAGGGAGAACGGGCTGTCGAGATACCCCCTGGCGAGCGCGCCGACGTGTCTCGTGTAGAACCGATTGAAGGACCGGACGGCTTCCACGCGCCGGTCGAAGTCGAGCGCAGTCACGGATGCCTCCAGGGCCCGGTATGGTTGCTAATGTAACCTATTTACATGCCTCGGTCAAGCGTATCCCGGACGGCGACCCCAGCGCCTCGTCGCGTCACCGGCCGCTCGGTGGCCATCATCGGCGCAGATTCGTGGGGCGGGCCGGCCAAGCCCGCCACGGCGGATCGCCGCCACGGCCCCCCAGGATCTGGCGGCGGCCCGCCCGCCCACGGCCAGCAGGAGCGTCTTTCGTGAGCAGAGAAAAGCGCCGCGGCACCGAACCGCTTGGCCGCGGGGCGGAAGGGCAGGAGATCCGCCGCGGGAGCCGTCCGCGCGACCGAACGATCCGGACGTAGGGGGACGACCATGGCCGCACCGTATCGGGCCGACCACGTGGGAAGCCTGCTGCGGCCGCCCGAGTTGCTGGCCGCGCGCGCGGACGGCGCAGACCCGGAGCGCCTCCGCGAGATCGAGGACCGGCACATCCTGCGGGTCCTCGCGAAGCAACGGGAGGTGGGGCTCGACATCTACACGGACGGCGAGCTGCGCCGCCGCAACTTCATGAGCGACTTCACGGACGCGGTCGCCGGCTTCGATCTCGGCGATGCGGTCGCCCGCGCATGGCAGGCCGGGGGCGAGGCCGGCTCCGCGCCGGTGAGCAGCGTGACCGGGATCGTCACCGATCGGCTCCGGCAGCTCCGCCGCCTGACCGCGCACGAGCTGCCGTTCCTCAAACTGCACAGCCCCGGCGCTTTCAAGGTCACCCTGCCGAGCGCGAACCAGTTCCCCGCGATCGCCTTCAAGCGGGGGGTGACCGACCGGGTCTACCCGAGCCACTCCGCGCTGCTGTGGGACATCGTCCCGATCATCCGGGACGAACTGCAATCACTGGCCGCAGAAGGCGTGCCGTACATCCAGATCGACGCCCCCCGGTACAGCTACTACATCGACCCCCGGTGGCGCGACTACATCCGCCGCGAGATGGGGATGGAGCCCGGCGCCGCCCTGGACGAGGCGATCCGCGCCGACAACACCTGCCTGGGGGGCGCGCGCCGGCCGGGTGTGGTATTCGCGATGCACCTCTGCCGCGGCAACAACCGCAGCCACTGGTACGCGGAAGGCGGCTACGATCCGATCGCGGAGAAGCTGTTCGGCGGGCTCCAGGTGGACCGTTTCCTGCTGGAGTACGACGACGAGCGGTCCGGGACGTTCGAGCCGCTCCGCTTCATCCCCCCCGACAAGAGCGTGGTCCTCGGGCTCGTGAGCAGCAAGCACCCGCGCCTCGAATCCATGCGGGACCTCATCGGGCGGATCGAGGAGGCGGCGCGGTACGTCCCGCTCGAGCGCCTCGCGCTCAGCCCGCAGTGCGGCTTCGCCTCGACGATGGAGGGCAACCTCCTCTCCGAGGACGACCAGTGGGCCAAGCTCCGGCTGGTGGTGGAGACGGCGCGCGAAGTCTGGCGTTAGGCGGCAGGGGGGGGCTCGATATGCGGATCGTTCTCGCGCTCGCGATCGCGTGTCTCGTGGTCGGCCTGCCGGCGACACCCGGCGTCGGCGCGCCGGGGACGGTCGCCCGGCTCGGCGCGGTCGTCCCGCTCACCGGCCGCTACGCCAGCGGCGGCGCGCAGGTGAAGGCCGGCTACGAGCTCGCGGTCGAAGACCTGAACGCCCGGGGCGGCGTCCTGATCGGAGGCAGGCGCGTCGCGCTCCAGCTCACGCTCCTGGACGACGAGTCCGATCCGACCAAGACCGTGAACCGGCTGGAGGCGCTCGCCGGGCAGGGCGTGGTCGTCCTGCTCGGGGGGTTCGGCAGCGACCTGCACGCCGCGGCGGCCGCGGTGGCGGAGAAGAACCGGATCCCGTACTGCGGGGTGGCGTTCGCGCTCCACGCCATCCACGAGCACGGCTTTCGGTATCTGTTCTCGCCCTTCGAGAAGTCCCCGGAGATCGCGAGCGAGACGTACCGATTCTTGAACGCCACCATCCCCGCGGACCGGCGGCCGCAGCGGATCGCGATCTTCCAAGAGCGGACCGACTGGGGCCGCGAACTGGGGGACATTTGGACCGCGCGATCCCGGGAGAACGGCTACCAGGTCGTCCTGCGGGGGGAGTATACACCGCTGTCGCGGGACTTCTCGGATCTCATCCTGAGGGCCAAGAGCGCTGGCGCCGACGCCGTCTTTTCGGTCCCGACGCCCCCGGATGGCATCACGCTCATCCGGCAGATGAAGGAGCTGGACTTCAGCCCGAAGATCATCATGATGATCCGTGCCGCGGACGCCGTGAGCTGGACGCAGGCCCTGGGCAAGGACGGCGATGCCGTGTTGCTGTCGCCGGGGTGGCATCACGACCTGCGGTTCCCCGGCGTGCGGGAGCTGAATGCCAGGCACCAGCAGCGCTTCGGCCGGCCCGCCGATGTCATCGTCGGTCCGGCGTACGCCTGCGTGCAGATCGCCGCCCGCGCCATCGAGCGGGCGGGCGCGCTGGAGCCCCGGGCCATTCGCGATGCCATGGCGGCGACGGACCTGGAGACCGTGATGGGCCGGGTGCGGTTCCGGCCCGACGGGACCGGCATCGTGCCGACGGTGTTCGTGCAGTGGCAGGCGGGCAGACAGGAGCTCGTGTGGCCGAAGAACCTCGGAGCCGTGCCGCTGCTCTACCCGGCGCCTCCCTGGCGCGCCCGGTAGGCCGCGGCACCGGGCGGGCCGCGCCTCCCCGGGTCCGTTGACGCGCGCGTGACGCCCGGCGCGAGCCCGCAGGCGCTGCTCGACGTGCGGGCCCTTTCGAAGGCGTTCGGCGGGCTCCGCGCGGTCGACGCCGTGTCCCTCGCGGTGCACGAGGGGGAGATCCTCGGCCTCCTGGGCCCGAACGGTTCCGGGAAGACGACGCTCTTCAACCTGATCGCCGGGGACCTCGCGCCCGACGCCGGAGAGATCTACTTCGCCGGCCGGCCGATCACGAGGTACGCGCCCAGCCGCCGAGCCGCGCTGGGCATCGTCCGGACGTTCCAGCTCGTGCGCGCGCTGCTCAACCTGACCGTGCTCGACAACGTCCTCGTCGCGCGGCTGTACGGGCGCGAGCCGGCGCCGTCCGTGAGCCGCGCGCGAGCGGAGGCCCGGCGGTGCCTGGAGATCGCCGGGCTGGACGACAGGGCGGGGCGGCCGGCGGCGCGCCTTCCGCTCGCGGACCGCAAGAAGCTGGAGATCGCCCGCGCCCTCGCGGCCCGGCCCCGGCTGCTGCTGCTGGACGAGCCCGCGGCCGGCCTCGACCAGCGCGAGGTCGACGCGCTGCTGTCGCTCGTCCGCGGGGCGCGGGCCGAAGGCATCACCCTCATGATCGTCGAGCACAACATGCGCGTCGTCCACGCCCTGTGCGATCGGGTCGTCGTCCTGAGCGCGGGGCGGGCGATCGCCGAAGGAACGCCCGCCCGCGTGCTCGAGCACGCGGCCGTCGTCGAGGTCTACCTGGGGCGCGGCGACCCACCCGTCCGCCCGCTAACGGGCCCGCGATGACGATCCTCGCCCAGAACACGGTCTTCGGCCTGTTGATCGGCGCCCTGTACGGGCTCGCCGCCGTGGGGCTGTCGCTCGTCTTCGGCGTGCTCAAGATGCTGAACGTGGCCCACGGCGAGCTGATCATGCTCGGGGGCTACGTCACGTTCTGGTTGTTCACGCTGTGGCGGATCGACCCGTTCCTGTCGCTCCTGCCGAGCGCGCTCGCGCTGTTCCTCGTGGGCTGTCTGCTCTACAAGGTGCTGTTCAGCCGGCTGCTGCACGCGCCCGAGGAGACCAAGGTCAAGAACTCGATCCTCATCGGCTTCGGGCTGGCGCTGATCCTGCAGACGATCGCGATCCAGGCCTGGACGGCCGATGAGCGCGCGGTCAGCCCCGGATACGCCGGCGCGGTGCTCGCGGCCGGGGGGATCGCGGTGCCGCTGTCGCGCCTGGGCGCGCTTGCGGTGGCCTTCCTCGCCCTCGGCGGCCTGCACGTGTTCCTCCACCGGACCTACCCGGGCAAGGCGATCCGGGCCACCGCGGAAGACGTGGAGGCCGCCTCCCTCGCGGGGATCCCGGTCCCCGTGATCTTCCTGGCCGCGTTCGGGCTGGGGAGCGCGCTCGCGGGCATCGCGGGCACGCTCGTCGGCCTCACGGACGCGGTCAGCCCCGCGATCGGGCTCGGTTGGACGCTCAAGGCGCTGATCGTCGTCGTCCTCGGCGGCCTGGGGAGCATCTCCGGCACGTTCGTGGCGGGGCTCTTCCTCGGCGTGGCGGAGTCGATGAGCGGCTTCTTCCTCGGCAACGCCTACCGGGAGATCGTCGGCCTCATGCTGTTCCTGCTGGTGCTCGGGGTCCGGCCACAGGGACTGTTTGCCCGGAGGTAGGAGTGTCGCGCCGACTGGTGCTCGGGTGCGTGGCCGCCGGGCTGGCGATGCTTCCGGTCCTCGCCGGCAGCCGGCCGGTCGTCGAGTGGTCGTTCCTGGTCCTGCTGTACGCCGCGCTGGCCCAGAGCTGGAACCTCCTGGGCGGATTTGGCGGGCAGGTGAACCTCGGCCACGCCGCGTTCTTCGGCCTCGGCGCCCTCGTCACGCGGCGGCTGTGGCTGGGGGGCCTGCCGCTCGGGGAGGCGCTGCTCGCGGGGACCGCGGCGGCGACCGCGATGGGCGCCGTCGTCGGGGCGCCCTCGCTGCGGCTGCGCGGACCGTACTTTGCGATCGGGACGCTCGCGGTGGCGGAGATCCTGCGCATCACGGTCGGCAACATCCTGCCGGAGGTCTCCGCGCTCCCGGCGACGACGCTCGCGGCGTACGCGCTCGCCCCGCGGTACTATCTCGCGCTGGTGCTGGCGGGCGCGGTGACGGCCGCGGCGTGGTGGCTGACCCGCTCTCGCTTCGGGTGCGGCCTCGTCGCGGCGCGCGAGGACGAGGCCGTCGCCGAGAGCATCGGGGTGAGCGTCTTCCGCCACCGGCTGGTGGCCTTCGTGCTCGGCAGCGGCTTCGCGGGCATCGCGGGGGGGATCTTCGCCTACTACCATCCGAGCTTCTACCCCAGCTTCGCGTTCAACCCGCTGTGGACGTTCGACCCGCTGGTGATCGCCTACCTCGGCGGGGCGGGCACGGTCGAGGGTCCCTGGGTCGGCGCGGTGGTCTACCTGGCGCTCCGGGAGGCGCTCGCGCTGCGGCTCGGCGAGCTGCACCTGCTGATCTTCGGGGCCTGCTTCATCGCGGTGGTGGTTGCGCTGCCGGGGGGCGTCGTGCAGGCGCTGCGCGGCCTCGGGGGCCGCGCCGCCCGGCCGCGCCGGGCGGCGGGATCCCAGGCCACCCCGGTCTGATCCGCCGGCCGGCGCGCACGCGGTCTGCGGAGAGGAGTGCGCGGCCGGCCGGCAGAAGGTGACGCCGACGCTGCCCGAGGAGGCGGATGCCGATGGACCCGACGAGCGACCGGGATGGCGATCGGGACGCGCGAGCCCCCCTGCTGGCACAGCTTGCCCACGTCGAGCTCCTCACCCCGCGCCTGGAGGAGTCGACGTGGTTCTTCAGGGACGTGCTGGGGCTCGAGGAGACGGGCCGGGACGGGGCGTCCGTCTACCTCCGCGCGTACGAGGACTTCTACCATCACACGCTGCAGCTGACGGCGGCGGAGCACCCCGGGCTGGGCCGGGTGGCCTGGCGCGCCGCGTCGAGCGACGCGCTCGAGGCGGTCGCCCGTCGCCTGGGCGCCGCCGGGTTCGGACGCGGCTGGCACGACGGCGGTCCCGGTCACGGGCCGGCGTATCGCTTCGTGACGCCCGAGGAGCACCCGATGGAGGTCCTCTGGGAGGTCGCATACTACGAGGCGCCGCCGGAGAAGCGGAGCCTTCTCCGGAACCGGCCCCAGCGGAGGCCGCTGCGCGGGGTCCCGGTGCGGCGGCTGGACCACGTGAACCTGCTGGCGCGCAGCGTACGCGAGGTGCGCGAGTTCCTGGTCGGGTGTCTCGGGTTCCGCCTGCGCGAGCAGAAGATCGGGCAGGGAGGCACCGAGGTCGGCGCGTGGCTGAGCATGAGCCCGCTCGTGCACGAGGTCGCGGTCATGCGCGATGCCACCGGGGCAGCGGGCCGCTTCCACCACTTGGCGTACTGGTACGGGTGCCCGCAGCACCTGATCGATGCCGCGGACGTGTGCGCGGACTACGGGATCCGGATCGAGGCCGGCCCGGGCAAGCACGGCACGACGCAGGGGATGTTCATGTACGTCTTCGAGCCGGGCGGCAACCGGGTGGAGCTGTTCGGGGACACCGGATACCTCATCTTCGACCCTACCTGGAAGACCGTCGTCTGGGACGTCGCCAACGAGGCCGACCTGGAGAGGAGCAGCATCTGGTTCGGCGGGCGGCTGCCGGAGACGTTCTACACCTACGGCACCCCTTCGCGACGCGAGCCGGTGACCGGGCCGGGTTCCCGTACCGTCCGCTAGCGCCGCGTCGCGCAGTTGCGACGAGGGGACGCGGAGGGCCCGCCCGGAGATCGTCCACGAGGAGACGCCGCGTTCGCCTGACGGCATTGCTGCGAGACCCCGCGGGCTGCGGGCCCCGGCGCGCTCCGGGCCGCGACCCCTCGCGGCGCGCCGCGGGGGCGCGTCTACTCGGAGCCCCGAGCGGGCATAGAGAGGGGGTTGGACGGTCGCGCTCCGGGCGCTGAGCGACCACGCGCATCCAGGGGGCCCAGGGATGGCCGGCGCCGAGATGGCGTCCCTCGATCGCGATCCCGGTTTCCACCTGCTCTTCTCCCGCAGCCCCGTCGCGATGTTCGTCTACGACCGCGCCACGCTGCAACTGCTCGAGGTCAACGAGGCGGCCCTCCGGCAGTACGGGTACACGCGGGACGAGTTCCTCTCGCTGCATCTGACGGACATCCGGCTGGGCGAGGAGGTCCCGGACCGCCCGCCGGGTGCGCCGCAGGAGGATCGGGCGGCGGGGCCCCCCGGCCCCCGGCGGCATCGCCGCAAGGACGGGCGGACGATCCTCGTCGACGCGGCGATGTTCACGGTCACGTTTGCCGGCCGCCCGGCCGCGGTGGTGGTGGCCCGGGATGTCACCGAACAGGTGGCGACGGAGCGCGCGCTGCGCGAGAGCGAGGCGCGCTACCGGGACCTGTTCGACAACGCGACCGACATCATCTATACACTGGACGCGGCGGGGCGGTTCACGGGCGCCAACCGGGCCGCCGTCCGGCTGACAGGCTATACCACGGAGGAGGTCCTCCAGCTCGATTTCAGCCGGGTGGTCGCCCCGGAGTACCTGGATCTCGCCCGCGAGATGCTGGCGCGGCGGCTCGCCGGAGAAACGACGCCGCCGTACGAGATCGAGATCCTCGCCAAAGACGGCCGCCGGATCCCCGTCGAGCTCAGCGGGCGCGTGATCTACCGCGATGGCGCGCCGATCGAGGTCCACGGCATCGCCCGCGATATCTCGGAGCGCAAGCGCGCCGAAGCCGAGCTGCGCGAGCGGGCCCGCCTGATGGATCGCCTGGTGTCGCTCGGCGCGCTGCTCAACCGGGCGCTCATCGTGCGGGAGGTCCTGCGCGCGATCGGGTTCGGGGCCAGCTACCTGAGCGGCACCGGTCACGTGGCGATCTACGTGCGCCGGCCGGACGGCAGGATCGAGTGCCCGTGGTACCAAGGGCTCCCCGCCCGGCTGATCGCGCAGGCCCTCGCGCACTACCGCGACCTCATTCCCGGCCGGCTCATGCAGGAGGGAGGCGCGCCCGAGCAGCTCGAGCTGCCCGGGGGCCGCGTCGTGCAGGCGACGCGGCCGTTCCTGATCCCGGATATCGAGGCACTGCCACGAGACCACGCGATGGCGCGGCTCGCCGACGCGGCCGGCATGCGCGCGAACGGACACTGGCCGCTCCTCTACGAGGGCCGGGTGATCGGGGACATCAGCTGCTTCTACGAGGAGCCGCGTGCGTGGTCCGCGGCCGAGGAGGAGATCTTCCTCGCGTTTTGCGCTCAGGCCGCGGTGGCCCTGGAGAACGCCCGCCTCCACGAGGCGCAGGTCCGGCGGACGGCGGAGCTGGAGCACCTCTTCGAGCTGAGCAAGCGCCTGCGCACCGCCCGGGCGTCGACCGACATGTATCCGATCCTGACGGAGCACGTGGCCCGCCTGCTCCGCGCCGATGGCGCCTGGATCACCCTCCTGGACGCCGAGAGACAGACGCTCACCGTCGTCGGGTCGTCCGGCAGCCTCCCGGTGCCGTCCCAGGCGTCCGCCCCGCTGGCCGATTCCATCTCCGGGCGGGCGGTCCGCACGGGGGCGGTGTACCGCGCGGACGACCTGGCGCGGGAGGCGCTCCCGTCCTGGCCCGATCCGTTGTTCTACAGGTTCGTGGGACCGGTGCTGATCGCGGCGGTGCGGGCCGAGGAGGAGACGGTGGGGACGATCGGCGTCGCCCGGCTGCGCGGCGCCGGCACCGCCCCCTTCGACGAGGAGTCGGCCCGCCTGCTCGAGGGGATCGCCGACATCGCCGGGAGCGCGATCAAGCGGGCGCGGTTGCACGAGCACCTCCAGCAGACGTACGTGCAGACGGTCCTGGCGCTCGCGCAGGCGATCGAGTCACGCGATGCCTATACCGGGGGCCACGGGATCCGGATGCTCGCGCTGGCGGAGGATATCGCGCGCGAGGTCGGGTGCGACGAGGACGAGATCCGCGATATCCGGTGGGGGGCGCGGCTGCACGACATCGGGAAGATCGGCGTGCCGGACGCGATCCTCAACAAGCCGGCCGAGCTCACCCAGGCGGAGTGGGCCGCCATGCGCCAGCACCCGGTCACCGGGGAGGCGATCCTCCGCCCGATCGAGCACATGCGCGGCGTGGCCGGGCTCGTCCGCCACCATCAGGAGCGGTGGGACGGCAGCGGATACCCGGACGGGCTCCGCGGACAGGCCATCCCGCTCGGCTCGCGCATCCTCGCGGTCGTCGACGCGTACGGCGCCATCACCGAGGACCGCCCCTACAAGCCGGCCCGCACGCACGACGAGGCCGTCGCGGAGATCCGGCGCTGCGCCGGATCCCAGTTCGACCCCCGCGTCGTGGAGGCGTTCTGCCGGGTGGTGGCCCGGCACAGGGCGGACTCCTCCTAGGCGCGCGCCCGCCCCGGGATCGCCGACCCTCTCGACGTATCGGCCGCCCCGTCGTTCGTTCAGGCGCCCGGAATCGTCCGTCCGAACGAAGAGTCGCCCCGCCGCATCTGGAACAATCTCGCTCAGCAAGTGCGGAGGTCCCGCCCGGGACCAGCGCGGGGACGGGGCGCGCGCCGGTCCCGGCCGCCCGTGCGGACGCCGGCCACGCGGGCACCACAGGCGAGCTGTTCCGGCATCCCTCCCGTCCAACGATCCATTCACGTCGCGCCGTCGGCCTGTTGGGAGATCGGGCTGTCGCGGGAACCGGATGAGGTCGAGACATCCGCCGGCGCGCCTGCGGCGGCGGGTCGGCCGCAAGCGTTGGGGGGAGGCGATGCCATGTTGGAGACGGACGGCCCCGCATGCCGGTTCTGCGGAGCGGCCCTGCGGACGGTCATCCTCGACCTGGGGATGCAGCCCCTGGCGCACGCGTACGTCGCCGCCGCGGACCTGCGGCGGATGGAGCCGTTCTACCCGCTGCGGCTCTCCGTGTGCGAGGAGTGCCTGCTCGTGCAGGTCGAAGGGACCGCGGGCCGCGGCGCGATCCCGCACGCCGATGTCCCGCCCGAGACGGACAGCGGGCCGCCGCACCTGCGGGCGTACGTCGAGATGGCGGTCGAGCGGTTCGCGCTGAGCGGCCGCAGCCGCGTGGTCGAGGTGGGCAGCCGCGACGGGTCCCTGCTCCAGCACCTCGCCGAGCGGCGGATTCCGGTGCTCGGGATCGAGCCGGCGGGCGCGGCGGCCAGGGCCGCGCTCGCGAAGGGGATCCCCACGGTCGTGGCGCCGTTCGGCGAGGCGCTGGCGCGCGACCTGGCCGCGGAGGGCCGACAGGCGGACCTGTTGATCGGCGCCGATGTGCTGGCGCGGTCCGCCAGCCTCAACGACTTCGTCCGAGGCCTCAAGATGCTGCTCAAGCCCCAGGGCGTCATCGCGATGGAGTTTCCGCACGTGATGCGGCTGATCGCGGAGGCCCGATTCGACACCGTCTGCCACGCGCACGTCTCGTACTTCTCCGTAGGCGCCGTGGAGCGGATCTTCGCCTGGCACGGGCTGACGGTGTTCGACGCGGAGGAGATCCCGGCGCGCGAAGGCTCGGTGCGGGTGTACGCGCGCCACGTCGCGGACGATACGAAGCCCGTCGCCCCGCGCCTCGCCCGCCTCAAGGCCAGGGAGGAGGCGGCCGGCCTGACCCGCGTCGACGGCTACCTGTCGCTCGAAGGCCGGGCGAGGACGGCGAAGTGGCGGCTGCTGGAGTTCCTGATCGCGGCCAAGCGCGCGGGCAAGGCGGTGGTCGGCTACGGCGCCCCGCTGACCGGCAGCACGCTGCTGACGTACTGCGGAATCGGCCGGGACTTCCTCGACTACACCGTCGACCGCCTGCCGCGGAGGCACGGCCGGTTTCTGCCCGGGAGCCACATTCCGATCCACCACCCCGACCTCATCCGCGAGACCCGGCCCCACTATCTGCTCCTGCTGCCGCGCCGCTCGGCGGAAGAGGTCATGCAGGAGATGGCCTGCATCCGCGAGTGGGGCGGGCAGCTCGTCGCCCCGATCCCGGAGGTCGAGGTCTTCCCGTAGGCACGTTCCGCCTCGGCCGGGGCGGGCCCCGATCCCCGGCCCGCGTTGGGGCGGGAGACAGGGAAGAGGGGCGGCCCCGCGGCGAGGGGAATAGGACCTCCGGATGGGGATCCTCGACTCCCGCGTCGATCCCGGGTCCGCCGAGTTCCAGGCCAACCGCGCGCACCACGAGGATCTGGCCCGCCAGCTTGCCGAGCGGCGGGCCCTCGTGCGCCAGGGCGGCGGCCCCCGCGCCCAGCGCCGGCTCCGCGAGCAGGGCAAGAAGACCGCGCGCGAGCGGGTGGAGGCGCTGCTGGACCCCGGCTCACCGTTCCTCGAGATCGCGCCGCTCGCGGCCTGGGGGATGTACGGGGGCGAGGCGCCGGCCGCGGGCCTCGTGACCGGCATCGGCCGCGTGCGCGGTCTCGAGTGCATGATCGTGGCCAACGACGCGACGGTCAAGGGCGGGACGTACTACCCGATGACCGTGAAGAAGCACCTGCGCGCGCAGCAGATCGCGCTCGAGAACCGGTTGCCGTGCGTGTACCTCGTCGACTCCGGCGGGGCGTTCCTGCCGCTGCAGGCCGAGGTGTTCCCTGACCGCGACCACTTCGGCCGCATCTTCTACAACCAGGCCGTCCTCTCCGCCCAGGGCATTCCCCAGATCGCCGCGGTGCTCGGCTCGTGCACCGCCGGCGGCGCGTACGTGCCCGCGATGTCGGACGAAGCGGTGATCGTCCGGGGCACGGGCACGGTGTTTCTCGGCGGCCCGCCGCTCGTGCGCGCCGCGACCGGCGAGGAGGTCTCGGCGGAGGACCTCGGCGGGGCGGAGGTGCACTGCCGGCGCAGCGGGGTCACCGACTATCTCGCCGAGGACGACGACGACGCGATGGCGATCGTCCGCGAGATCGTCGGGTCGCTCAACCGCGTGAAGCGGCCGGCGCTCGACATCGCGCCGCCGGAGGAGCCCCGGTACGATCCCCGGGAGCTCTACGGCATCCTGCCGGTCGACCTGCGCCGCCAGTTCGACGCGCGCGAGGTCATCGCCCGGCTCGTCGACGGCAGCCGGTTCCAGGAGTTCAAGGCGCTGTACGGCACGACGCTCGTGACGGGGTTCGCGCGCATCCATGGAATCCCGGTGGGGATCGTCGCCAACAACGGCGTCCTCTTCGTCGAAAGCGCCGAAAAGGGGGCGCACTTCATCGAGCTGTGCGGGCAGCGCCGTATTCCCCTCGTGTTCCTGCAGAACATCACCGGGTTCATCGTCGGGCGCGAGTACGAGGCGGCCGGGATCGCGCGCGCGGGCGCCAAGATGGTGCACGCGGTCGCGACCTCGGGCGTCCCCCGCCTCACCGTGATCATCGGCGGCTCCTACGGCGCCGGGAACTACGCGATGTGCGGCCGCGCGTACGAGCCGCGGTTCCTCTGGATGTGGCCGAACGCCCGGATCTCGGTGATGGGAGCGGAGCAGGCCGCGACGGTGCTGCTCACGGTCAAGCGCGACCAGCTCCGCCGCGAGGGCCGGACGATGTCGCCCGAGGAGGAGGACGCGCTCGTCGCTCCGATCCTGGCCAAGTACGAGGAGGAGGGGAACGCCTACTACAGCACCGCCCGGCTGTGGGACGACGGGATCATCGATCCGACCGAGACCCGAACGGTCCTCGCACTGGCGCTGTCCGTGACGCTGAACGCCCCGATCGAGCCGATGCGTCCGGGCGTGTTCCGGATGTAGCCGGCGGGCCGGACGCGGGCCAGCGATGCCTCGCATCCAGACGGTCCTGGCCGCCAACCGCGGGGAGATCGCGGTACGCATCATCCGCGCGTGCCGCGAGCTGGGGCTCCGGGCCGCCGCGGTGTACTCGGACGCCGACGCGGACGCGCTCCATCCGCGCCTCGCGGACGTGCGGGTGCCGCTCGGCCCCCCCGAGCCGCGCGAGAGCTACCTCAACATCGGCCGCCTCATCGACGCGGCGCGCCGGGCCGAGGCCGACGCCGTGCACCCCGGCTACGGGTTCCTCGCGGAGTCCGCGGAGTTCGCGGCGGCGGTGCGCGACGCCGGGATGGTGTGGGTGGGCCCCCCGCCCGAGGTGATCGCCGCCCTGGGCGACAAGGCCACGGCCCGGCGGGTCGCCCGCGAGGCCGGGATCCCCGAGGTCCCGGGATACGCGGAGCCCGGCGCCTCCGACGAGGCGCTGCGCGCGGCCGCGCGTCGCCTCGGCCTGCCGGTGCTGATCAAGGCCGCCGCCGGCGGCGGGGGCCTCGGGATGCGGCTCGTGGAGCGGGAGGAGGCGCTCGCCGAGGCCCTGCGGGCCGCCCGCCGGGAGGCCGCGGCGGCGTTCGGCTCCGGCGGCCTCCTGCTCGAGCGCTACCTGCCCGAGGTCCGCCACATCGAGGTGCAGGTGCTGGCCGACCAGCACGGCAGCGTGCTCGCGCTGGGGGAGCGCGAGTGCAGCGTCCAGCGGCGCCGCCAGAAGATCGTCGAGGAGGCGCCCTCGCCGTTCGCCTCGCCGGCCCTGCGCGCACGGCTCGCGCACGCCGCCCGGGCGGTCGCCGCGGCCGCCGGCTACGTGAGCGCGGGCACCGCCGAGTTCCTGGTGGACGCGGACGAGCGGTTCTACTTCCTGGAGATGAACACCCGCCTCCAGGTGGAGCATCCCGTGACCGAGGCCACCGCGGGCGTCGACCTCGTGAAGGCGCAGTTGCGGATCGCCGAGGGCGAGCCGCTCCGGCTCGAGCCCGTCGAGCCGCGCGGCCACGCGATCGAGTGCCGCGTCTACGCCGAGGACCCGGCGCGCGACTTCCGCCCGTCCCCGGGGGTGATCCGGCTGCTGCGCGAACCGGCCGGGCCGGGCGTCCGCGTGGACTCTGGCCTCCGCGAGGGATGGCAGGTGCCGGTCGCCTACGACCCGCTGCTCTCGAAGGTCATCGTGTGGGACCGCACGCGGGAGGATGCGATCGACCGGATGGCCGAGGCGCTGCGGCGGTACGTGATCCTCGGGTGCCGGACGAACCTGGACTTCCTGCAGGCGATCGTCGGGCACGAGGCGTTCCGGCGCGGGGAGACGACGACGCGGTTTGTCGAGCGACACTTCCCCGGCTGGCGTCCCGGGGAGCCCCTGCTCGCGCTCGCGGCCGCGGGCATCCTGGAGGCGCTCCGCGAGGCCGCGCCCCCCGCCGGCGCCGCGGGCCCGGCAGGGCCGTCCGGCGCGCGGCCGGCCTCCGATCCGTGGGAGACGATCGGGCCGTGGCGCATGGGAGCGCGGGGTGCCTGAGGAGATCGTGCTCCTCGTCGACGACGAGGCGGTGCCGCTGCGCGTGGCGCGCGACGGCGAGGAGTGGCGCGTCTCGGCCGGCCGGCACGAGGTGCGCGCGCGGCTCGCGCCGCTCGAGCCCGGCGTCTTCACGCTGACAACCGGCGGGCGGACCTACCTGCTCCATGCCGTCGAGGCGGGGGAGCGACGGGCGCTCCACGTCGGCGGCCGCACGCTCGAGTACCGGGTGGAGCGGCGCTCGGGGGGACGCCGGCGAGATGCTGCCGGAAGCGCAGACCTCAGCGCGCCGATGCCCGGCCTCGTGACCGGGGTGCTGGTGCGGGAGGGGGATCCGGTCCGGCCGGGGCAGGCGCTCGTGATCGTGGAGGCGATGAAGATGGAGCACGTGATCCGGGCCGCGCGGGCCGGCATCGTGCGCCGGCTGCTCGTCCGGCCCGGCCAGCAGGTGGAGGGCGGCGCCGCGGTGGCGGAGATCGCGCCCCCGCCGTAGCCGCATCGCGATGCTGAGCGGAGGTCGGCTGCCGCGGCGGGTGCGGGTCGTCGAGGTGGGCCCGCGCGACGGCCTGCAGAACGAGCGCGCGATCCTGTCCGCCGGCGCCAAGGTCGCGTTCATCCGGCGCCTCGCCGCATCCGGGCTTCCCGCGATCGAGGCGGGCGCGTTCGTCCGGCCCGACCGGGTGCCGCAGATGGCGGACAGCGACGAGGTGTTCCGCGCCCTCGCGGACCTGCGCGGTCCGGTGCTGTCCGCGCTCGTGCCCAACCGGCGCGGCATGGAGCGGGCGCTCGCCTGCGGGGCGAGGGAGGTGGCGGTGTTCACGGCGGCCTCCGAGGCGTTTGCCCGGCGCAACATCAACATGAGCATCGCCGACTCCCTGGCCAGCTTCCGGGAGGTCCTCAGCCTGGCGCGCGCGCACGGCTGCCGCGTCCGCGCCTACGTCTCGACGGCGTGGTGGTGCCCCTACGCGGGGCGGATCGCGCCGGACGCGGTCCTCCGGGTCGCGTCCGCGCTCATCGAGATGGGGTGCTACGAGGTCTCGCTCGCCGACACGATCGGGGCCGCGACGCCGGGCGAGGTGTCCGCGCTGCTCGAGCGGCTCGGCCGGGAGATGCCGGCGGGGGGCTTGGCCGTGCACTTCCACGACACCCGCGGCACGGCGCTTGCGAACGTGCTGGCGTCGCTGCTCTGCGGCGTGGCGACCGTGGACGCGGCCGCGGGCGGGCTCGGCGGTTGCCCCTACGCGCCGGGCGCCGCGGGCAACCTGGCGACGGAGGACCTGCTGTACATGCTCCACGGGCTCGGCATCGAGACGGGCGTGGACCTCGAGGCCGTGGCCGTGGCCTCCCGGTCGCTCGGAGACGCCCTCGGCCACCCGCTGCCCTCGCGGTATCTCGCCGCCGGCCCGCTGCGGGCGGGGCGGGCCGCTGGCGATGCTGGCGCGGTTTGACCGCTGGCACGCCGGCCGGCACCACCTCGTGCTGGAAGGCCCGTCCGGCCGGCTCGAGGTGACCTCGCCGCTCGCCGGCGTGCTCCGCCTGTGCCTCCGCACGCCCGGCATGGCCGCCCGGAAGGTGCCGTGGGCGCCGGAGCGCCCGCGCCGGCCCCGCGCGCTCCGCGTGGCGGAGCGCGCGGGGCGCCTCACGTTGGAGGCGGAGGGCCTGCGGTGCGAGATCGCGCTCGACCCGCTCGGCTGGGAGTTTGCCGGCCCCGGCCCGACCGTCTGCGCGGCCGCGTGCTGGATCGGCGAGGAGCGGCGGTGGATCGAGGAGCCGCACCTGCGACCGCTGTTCGAGACCGGGGACGAGGGGTCGCCCCACCTGACCGCCCTGCTCGACGGGCGCGTCCTCGGACACGGGGTGAGCCTGCAGCTGCTCGCGCCTCCGGAGCGGCGGTACTACGGCCTGGGCGAGCGGAGCGGATGGCTCGACCGCAGGGGGCGGCGCTACACGAACTGGGCGAGCGACATCAGCCCGATCCTGCCCAGCACGGACGCGCTGTACCAGGCGATCCCCTTCTTCCTCCAGCTCGAGCGCGGGCAGGCCGCCGGCATCCTCGTCGACGAGCCCTGGCGCAGCGTGTTCGATGTCGCGGCGACCGACCCCGAGCGCGTCGAGGTGCGGGTCGACGGGCCGAGCCTGGACCTCTACGCGATCGCCGGCCCCGAGCCGTCCACCGTGCTCGAGCGGTACACCGCGCTCACGGGGCGCACGCCGCTGCCGCCGCTGTGGGCCCTCGGCTACCACCAGTCGCGGTGGAGCTATCGCACCGATGCGGAGGTGCGCGCGATCGTCCGGGCGTTCCGGGCGAGGGGCATCCCGCTCGACGTCGTGCACCTCGACATCGACTACATGGACGCGTACCGGGCCTTTACCTGGGACCCCGCGCGCTTCCCGGATCCCGCCCGGCTCGCGCGGGATCTCCGTGCGGACGGCGTCCGGCTCGTGGTGATCGGGGAGCCGAGCCTCAAGCCCGAGCCCGGATACCGGCCGTACGAAGAGGCCGCGGCCCGCGGCCTGCTCGTGCGCGACGGGAACGGGGACGTCTTCGAGGCCGAGGTGTGGACGAAGCCCGCGGTGTTCGTGGACTTCCTCGACCCGGAGGCGCGAGCCTGGTGGGGCACGCTGTTCCGCCCGCTCTGCGAGGCCGGGATCGCCGGCATCTGGAACGACATGAACGAGCCGAGCGTCCGCGGCACGCCGGGCCGCACGCTGCCGGTCGACGCGCGCCACGGCACGCGCACGCACCTCGAGGTGCACAACCTCTACGGGCTGTGTCACGCCCGCGCGACGTGGGAGGGCCTGCGGCGCCTCAGGCCCGAGGAGCGGCCGTTTGTCATCTCCCGCGCCGGGTACGCCGGGATCCAGCGGTACGCGGCCGTCTGGACCGGCGACAACTCCTCGTGGTGGGAGCACCTCGAGGCGTCCGTGCCGATGCTGCTCAACCTCGGCCTGTCCGGCGTGCCGTTCATCGGGGCCGACATCGGCGGGTTCCACGGCAACGCCGACGGCGAGCTGCTGGTCCGGTGGACGCAACTGGGGGCGTTCTACCCGCTGATGCGGAACCACTCGATCCGCGGGTCGCGCCGGCAGGAGCCGTGGGCGTTCGGGGAGGAGACCGCGGCGCTCGTGCGCGACGCGATCGCCCTGCGCTACGCGCTGTTGCCGTACCTGTACACGTTGATGGAGGAGGCGGCGGCCTCGGGCCTGCCGCCGATGCGCCCGCTCTTCCTCCACTACGCCGACGATCCGGACACCTACCATCTCCACGACGAGTTTCTCTGGGGCGGCGACATGCTCGTCGCGCCGGTGACGCGCCCCGGCGCCCGCCGTCGCGCCGTGTACTTTCCCCGGGGCCGGTGGGCGGACTGGTGGACCGGCGCGATCACGGCGGGGCCGGCGTGGACCGTCGTCGACGCGCCGCTCGGCCGGATTCCGGTCTTCCTGCGGGCCGGCGCCGCGGTGCCGGTGACGCCGCCTCGCCCGCACACGCCGGACCGCGCGGTGTGGGAGGAGCTGGAGTGGCGGGTCTTCCCCGAGCTGCGCCAGGCACAGGGGGCCGCCGTGCCCCGGGGCGGCGAGGGCGACGCCGGCGGGCCGGTCGTTGCCGCGGGCCGGCTGTACGAGGACGACGGGCGTACCCCGCAGGATCGCCCGCTCGACCGGTGCGTCTCGCGCCTCGTGGCGCACGCCCAGCCCACGGGCGCCCCCGCGCGGCGATCCGGCGGTCCGGAGGGCGCGAGGCGCCTGCGCGTCTCCCTGAGCGCCGAGGGAACGCCTGGGGGCGCGCGGCGGGCGCTCCGGTTGCGGTGGTACGGGCTGGAGGGGGGCTGGCGGGTGGGGGCCCCGGACGGCGCGCGCGGGGAGCCGGACCCGGCGTCCGGCACGCTCGTCGTCACGCTGCCGCACGATGCCGGGGAGGCCGTGCTCGAGCTCCCGGGCCGGTAGCTCCCGTCACCGCTGACCGGACGGCACCCGTCGGTGATGCCCGGTGCCGCGGCCGCGGCCCGCGCGGGCGCCGCCCGCCGGCTCCGCGTGCGCGGCTGGCGCAGCGAAGGGCCGGCCCTTCTCCGGGGTGAATAGTGCGGTGCCGGGTGTGGCGCCGCTCCGTGGACGAGGAGGAGCTCATGGCACCGGATCTGCCGCTCCGGGACGTGCGCGTGCTTGACCTGACGCGCAACGTCGCCGGGCCGTTCGCCGCGATGATCCTCGCCGAGTTCGGCGCCGACGTGGTGAAAGTCGAGCACCCGGTCACGGGGGACGACGCCCGGCACTGGGGACCGCCGTTCTGGGGGGATGATGCGCCGATCTTCCTCGCGCTCAACCGGAACAAGCGCTCCCTCGCGCTCGACCTGAAGGAGCCGGACGCGCGGGTGGTCCTCGACCGGCTGGTGGAGGCGTGCGACGTCGTGCTGGAGAGCTTCCGGCCGGGGTTCCTCGACCGGCTGGGCTACGGGTACGCGTGGGCGCACGCGCGCAACCCGCGGGTGATCTACTGCAGCATCACC
>JAJPJJ010000096.1 GCA_021324295.1 Bacillota bacterium | reverse complement strand
CGGCCACATCGTCGTCTCCTGCTCCGTCGAAGCTGCAATGGTTGCTGCGTTGCTTCCACTCTACGTCCCCCAGGCCCAAATTCCTGCGACTTGCGCAAGTCCGGCCGGAAGTGTTCTTCCACATCCAGGCGCTGCTCGTCAACTCGCTGCCCATGCCCTACGTGCTGGTGGAGCGCCTGGAGCGCCAGATGAACCCCGTCGTGGACTTCCGCACGTGGCCGGTGCAGTTCAAGATCCGCTCGTTCCGGCAGACGCCCGAGGGGTTCGTGCTCAGCAGCCAGCGCGACTTCGCCCAGCCGTGCCTCGACTGCGGCGGCCCGCCGCTGCAGTTCACGCGATGAGCGCAATCGGGCACCCGCTCCGCTCGCGCCTGGCGCGCGGCCCGCTCCTCTGCGACGGCGCGATGGGGACGCTGCTCTACGCGCGCGGCATCCCGTACGATCAGTGCTTCGACGCGCTCAACCTCACGCAGCGCGAGGTGGTGCTGGGCGTCCACCTCGACTACCTGCGGGCGGGCGCCGAGATGATCGAGACCAACACCTTCGGCGCCAACCCGATCAAGCTCGGCGCGCACGGCCTGGCCGACCGGGTACGGGACGTCAACTGGCACGGCGCCAAGATCGCCAAGGAGGCCCGCGATATCTTCGGGCAGGCCGTGTTCATCGCCGGCTCCGTCGGCCCCCTCGGCAGGCCCGTCGCCCCGTTCGGCCGGATCACGCCCGCGGAGGCGCGGGCCGCGTTCCGCTCCCAGATCGACGCGCTCGTCGAGGGCGGCGCGGACGTCCTGATCCTGGAGACGTTCGCCGACCTCACCGAGCTCGGGGAGGCGGTCCGGGCGGCCCGGGAGTGCTGCGACCTGCCGGTGATCGCGCAGATGAGCTTCACCGAGGACGGGCGCACGCGCTACGGCCACACCCCGTCCGAGATCGTGGCGGCGCTCGAGGCCCTGGGGGTCGACGTCGTCGGCGCCAACTGCAGCGTCGGCCCGGTGCCGATGCTGGAGGTCATCCAGCAGATGGTGGCGTGCGCGCACGTGCCGGTCTCCGCGCAGCCCAACGCCGGGTTTCCGACGCTCGTCGAGGAGCGGTACATCTACCTCTCCTCGCCCGAGCACATGGCCACCTACGCGCGCAAGATGGTCGAGTGCGGCGCGCTCGTCGTCGGCGGGTGCTGCGGGACGACGCCGGAGCACATCGCGGCGATCGGGCGCGCGATCGCCGACCTCCGCCCGGTGGCCGCCCGTGCCCCGGAGGCGATCACGCTCCGGGCCTCGCGGGAGGAGCCGCCGCCCCCGGTGGACCAGCCGAGCCAGCTCGCCCAGAAGCTGCGGCGGCAGTTCGTGATCAGCGTCGAGGTGGACCCCCCGAAGGGGCTCGACGCGACCAAGGACCTCGACGGCGCGCGCCTCCTCCGGGACGCCGGCGCGGACGTGATCGACGTCGGCGACAGCCCGATCGGCCGGGTGCGGATGAGCGCGCTCGCGATGTGCTACCTGATCCAGCAGCACGTGGGGATCGAGACGATCATCCACTTCACGACGCGTGACCGCAACCTCGTGGGGCTGCAGGCGGATCTCATCGGCGCCCACGCGATGGGCGTGCGCAACATCCTGGCGCTCACCGGGGAGCCGCCCCGCGGGGACTACCCGAACGTCACCGCGGTCTACGACGTGGACAGCGTCGGCCTCGTGCGCATCATCAAGCGGTTCAACGACGGCCTGGATCTCGCCGGGAAGTCGATCGGGCACCCCGCGCGGTTCCTCATCGGCGGCGCGCTCGACATGAACCCGGAGACGCTCGACCGGGAGCTGCCCAAGCTCGAGCGCAAGCTCGAGGCGGGGGTCGACTTCTTCATGACCCAGCCCGTCTACGAGCCCGACGTGCTCGACCGCTTCGAGCGGCGGGTCGGCCGGCTGCCGGTGCCGGTGCTCGTCGGCATCCTGCCGCTCCAGAGCTTCCGCCACGCGGAGTTCCTGCACAACGAGGTCCCCGGCATCACGATCCCCCGGCGGGTGCGCGAGCGGATGCAGGCCGCAGGCGCCTCCGGCCGGGAGGAGGGCCTCCGGCTCGCCCACGAGCTGCTGGTGGCGATCCTCGACCGGATCGATGGCGCCTACCTCATGCCGTCGTTCGGCCGCTACGAGGTCTGCGCGCAGCTCGTGCGCGAGATCCGCCAGCGCATCGGGACCGGTGCCGGCCGAGCCCGCGCGTAGGCCGTCCGCCGGGGGCGAGGGGAGGCAGCGCTCCTGATCGACGAGACGGCCGAGGTCGCATCCCCGCCGGCCGCCCGCCCAGCGGGCGCCCGCCCGGCCGCATCCGCCGCCCGCGCCCAGGGGTTCGTGGTCTACCTCCGGTGGGCAGCGGCCGCGACCGCGGCGCTGTACACGGCGGGGTACGCGGCCGCCGGCTTCGGCCTCCTGTTCTTCGGCGCGCTGTGGAGCCTGCTCGCGCGGCGCTCGTTCCCGTGGTGGCGCAGCGCGCTCGACCTCCCGCTCGCCGCGTTCGCGGCGGTCCTGGTCGCGTCTGCGCTCGCCTCGCCGTTCCGGCCGCTCGCCGCCGGGGTCACGCTGATGCTGGTCATCTCCGGGGCCGTGTACTTCGGATCCTTCGCCTGGCTGCTCGCGCACGACCCCGGGGCGCGGGCGGTGCTCCTGCGCGCCTGGGCGCTGGGCGCGGTCCCGGCCGCAGGGGCCGCGCTCGCGATCGGTGTCCTGACGCACGCGCGCTCGCAGATCCCGGGCGGCGTCGGGCCGAACGGGCTCGGGACCACGCTCGTCCTGGCCGGCATCCTTCAGCTCGGCCTCGCATCTCGCGCGCGCGGCTGGGAGCGGTGGTGCTGGCTCGCGGGCGCCCTCCTCGGCCTCGGCGGGCTCGTCGCCACCGCGTCGCGCGCCTCGCTCGTCGGGTGGGCCGCCGGCGCGGCCTACCTCGCGTGGCGGGAGCTGCGCACGCGTCCTGTCCGGTTGGCCGTGGTGCTCGCGGCGGGAGGCGCCGCGCTCGTGCTCGCAGGGTTTCTCGCGCCCCCGCTCATGGGGAGGCTGAGGACCACCGCCTCCGACGTCTCTCAGAACCGCATCGTCATCTGGCGCACGTCGCTCGGGATGGTCGCCGCGCGGCCGCTGCTCGGAAGCGGGTTCGGCACGTTCGGGACGGCCTACGACCAGGTGAAGCGGCCCCAGGCGAGCCCGGAGCCGTTCGCCTTCGATCTCGCCCTCAACCTCGCGGTCGAGACCGGCCTGCTCGGCCTGCTCGCGGCTGTCTGGGTTGCTGTCGCGGCCGCGCGCGAGTGGCGCAGGTGCCGGGCGGCCGCGGAGAGCGATCCCTTCCGGGCGGTCGTGCCCGCGCTGTGGGCCGGGCTCCTCGTGGACCAGCTCGCGGACAACACGCTGTTTTCGATCGGCACGAGCGCGGCGCTGTGGCTGCTGCTGGCCCTCCTCGCCGTGCCGCCGGCGCGGGGCGGGCCACGCGCCGAGCCGCCCCCTGTAGCCGCCGGCGCGGCGCGAGCGGCGTCCTGAGCGGCGAATCCGATGGCCCGGAGCGGCGGCGCGGGGCCCGGGGCGACCCGCCGCGTGGGCGCGCAGCGGCTCATCTTCGCCCTGTACGCGCTGGGGCCGGTGACGCTGTTCTTCTTCCTGCCGCTCGTCTTCTACCGCATCCCGCTCGTCGTGTATCTGAGCGACCGGGAGGCGTACGTGGGCGCGTACAGCGTCGCCTATGCGACGGCGGTGTGCGTCGCCTGGTTTTCGGTGGCGTTCGGCATCCTGCTGTGGCCCGCGCGCTCCGGTGCGGCGGCGCCGGCCCGCGAGTGGAGCCCGCGGGCGCTCTGGAGCGCCTTTGTCTGGCTGTCCGCCGGCGGCAGCGCGGTCTCGGTGCTGCACGCCGTGGTCGTCATGCCGCCCGGCCTCGAGGACATCGTCCACCAGCTCGCGTTCGCCCCTGTCATCGGCTGCGTCCTCGGCATGCTGCTCCTGCGCAGGCTCCGCCTGGGCGAGGGCCGGCGGCATCGGGCGGCGGTGTGGGCGCTCCTGCTGCTCGATCTGGGCGCGTGGCTCGGCGTCCCGGTGATCCTGGCCAGGGTCGCCCCGGCCGCCTTCGGCGTCGTGGCGTTGCTGTACGGCCTCACCGCGATGCGGGCCTCCGCGCGTTCCGTCCTCGCCGTGGGCGCGGCGCTCGTGACCGTCGTCCTGATCGCGCTGCCGGTCAAGGAAGTCGTCAGAGCCGAAGCCTACCGCGGCAGGCCGTACCAGCGGATCCCGCTGGCCGTCGCCCTCGGCCTGCGCCGGGCGCCGAAGGCCGAGGCGCCCCGTGGCGGGGCCTCGGTCGGCGAGCGCGTGCGCGTGTTCGACCCGGAGGCCAGCGGGCTGCGGCTGCCCCGGGCGACGGGCGCCCTCCGGGTCGTGGAGTTCGGGATGGCGCGGGTGCTCAACCGCATCGACCGCCTCTCGGACCTCGCGTACGTCGTGCAGACGACGCCTCGTGTCGTGCCCTACGCCGGGACCGCCACGTACCGCCCTCTCGTCGGGGCGCTGGTTCCCCGCCTCCTCTGGCCGGGCAAGCCGCGCGAGGAGGCCGGCCAGTTCTACGGGCACCGGTACCGGTTCCTCGACCCGCGGGACACCGAGCACAGCGTCAACCTGCCGATGGTGACCGAGGGATGGGTGAGCGGCGGATGGGCGGGCGTGCTGCTGTCGGCCGCCTTCGTCGGGCTGGTCCTCCGCCTCGTGTGGCGGTACTGGATCGGAGCGAGCGGGGCGCCCGGAAACGTGATGATCGGGATGGCGGTCCTGGGGACCGCGGTGGACGCGGAGTCCAACCTCAGCCTCATCGCGGCGGGCGTCGTCCACGCCCTCGTCGTCTACTGGGCGCTCGACGTCGTCATCCGCTCCCGCGGCGCCATGGCATGCCCGGCAGGATACCAGGCGTAGAGGTGGGGAAATCAACCCCGCGCCGGACCCAGAGCCTGAGCGCCTGCAGGAGCGGAACGCATGAGACTCAGCGTGATCGGCACCGGCTACGTCGGCCTGGTGACTGCCGCGTGCTTCGCCGACATGGGCCACGAGGTGGTGGGCGCCGACCGGGACGCCGAGCGGATCCGGCTGCTCGAGGCCGGGCGCAGCCCGATCTACGAGCCCGGGCTGGACGACCTCATCGCGCGCGGGACTCGAGCGGGCCGGCTCCGGTTTGCGACCGAGACGGCTGACGCGGTCCGCGACTCGGACATCGTCTTCATCACGGTCGGGACGCCCTCGCGCGCCGCCGGGGACGCGGACGTGACCGACGTGGCCACGGTCGCCGACGCGATCGCGTCCGCGCTGCCCGACTACCGGCTGATCGTCGAGAAGAGCACGGTGCCGGTGCGGACCGGCGAGCGGATCCGCGAGCAGATCCAGCTCCTCACCCAGGGCGCGGTCCCGTTCGACGTGGCGTGCAACCCCGAGTTCACGCGGGAGGGGTCGGCGATCCACGACTTCATGCACCCGGACCGGATCGTGCTCGGCGTGTCGAACGAGCGCAGCGAGCGATTGCTGCGCGAGCTCTACGCGCCGTTCGACTGCCCGGTGCTCGTGACCGACCTCGCGACCGCGGAGCTGATCAAGCATGCCAGCAACGCGTTCCTTGCCACCAAGATCTCCTTCATCAACGCGGTCGCGGCGATCTGCGAACGGGTGGGCGCCGACGTGCGCCAGGTCGCGGACGGCATGGGATACGACCGCCGCATCGGGCGGGCGTTCCTCGACGCCGGGGTCGGGTACGGCGGCTCCTGCTTCCCCAAGGACGTCGCGGCGTTCATCCAGATCGCGCGGGAGGCCGGGTACGAGTTCCGCCTGCTCGAGGAGGTCGCCCGGGTCAACGAGGGGCAGCGGGAGGCCCTGATCCGCCAGCTCAGGGAGGCCCTGTGGGTGCTGGGCGGGCGAACGATCACCGTCCTCGGGCTGTCGTTCAAGCCCAACACCGACGACGTCCGGGAGTCGCCGGCGATCACGATCATCGAGCGGCTGCGGCGCGAAGGGGCGGTCGTGCGGGCGTGCGACCCGGTGGCGGAGGCCAACGCCCGGCGGGTGCTCCCCGACGTCGCGTACTGCCCGGACCCGTACGAGGCCGCGCGGGGCAGCGACGCGCTCGTGCTGCTGACCGAGTGGGAGGAGTTCCGGGCGCTCGACCTCGCCCGGCTGCGGGGCCTCATGCGCCGGCCCGTCCTCGTCGACGGCCGCAACGCGCTGGATCCGCGGGCGGCGCGCGCGGCCGGATTCCGTTACGCGGGGGTCGGGCGATGAGGGCGGTGCTCACCGGCGGGGCCGGCTTCATCGGCTCGCACCTCTGCGACAGGCTGCTCGCCGAGGGGTACGAGGTCGTCTGCGTGGACAACCTGCTCACGGGGCGCCGGGAGAACATCGCGCACATCACCGATCCGCGCTTCACGTTCCTGCAGCACGACATCACGACGCCGCTGTTCCTGGACGGTCCGGTCGACTTCGTCCTGCACTTCGCCAGCGCCGCGAGCCCGGTGGACTATCTCACCCACCCGATCAAGACGCTGAAGGCGGGGGCTCTGGGAACCTGGGTCACGCTCGGGCTGGCGAAGGCCAAGGGGGCACGGTTCCTGCTCGCGTCCACGTCGGAGGTGTACGGCGACCCTCAGGTGACGCCGCAGGGCGAAGACTACTGGGGCCACGTCAACCCCGTCGGCCCCCGTGGGTGCTACGATGAGGCAAAGCGCTTCGCCGAGGCGATCACGATGGCCTACCACCGCGCACATGGGCTCGACACCGCGATCGCGCGCATCTTCAATTGCTACGGCCCCCGGATGCGCCCGGACGACGGGCGGGCGATCCCGACGTTTCTGACCCAGGCGCTCCGCGGGGAGCCGCTGACCGTGCACGGAGACGGCACACAGACGCGCAGCTTCTGCTACATCGACGACATGGTCGAAGGGATCGTCCGGCTGATGCGCTCCGACGTCCACGCGCCCGTGAACCTCGGGAACCCGGAAGAGATTCGCGTCATCGACGTGGCGCACCGGATCGTGGAGCTGACTCGGAGCCGGAGCCCCATCGTCCTCGCACCTCGACCGCAGGACGACCCCACGCGGCGCTGCCCCGATATCACGCGGGCACGGACGCTGCTGGGTTGGGAGCCGCGAGTGCCGCTGCGGGATGGGCTCGCGCGGACGACCGGGTGGTTCGCCACGCGCGCGGGAGCCCGCGCTGAACCCTCCGGCGATGAGCCCCGGGCCGACCACGGGGCTGTGGATGCGCGCCGCGCGATGAGAGGGCCATAGCATGTGCGGGATCTGCGGCGTATACCAGGAACGGGCCTCCGATCCTGCGCTCCTCGCGGCGGCCACGACGCGCATGGCCGCGGCGCTCGCCCACCGAGGCCCGGACGACGAGGGTGTCTGGGTGGATCCCGCAGGACGGATTGCACTGGGGAACCGCCGGCTCGCCATCATCGACCTCTCCCCGGCCGGGCACCAGCCGATGACCGACCCGAGCGGCCAGGTCGTCCTGACGTACAATGGCGAGATCTACAACTTTCGGGAGCTTCGTAGGGAGCTCGAGGCCTCGGGATACCGGTTCCGAAGTCACACGGATACCGAGGTCATCCTGGCACTGTACCTCCGCGACGGCCTGGAGATGTGCCGGCGCCTTCGGGGGATGTTCGCCCTGGCCCTTTGGGATGGTCGATCGGAGCGGCTCGTCCTCGCGCGCGACCGGCTCGGGATCAAGCCGCTCTATTACGCACACCGCGACGGCCGCTGGCTGTTCGCATCGGAGATCCGAGCGATCCGCGCGTCCGGCCTCGTTTCGCCCACTGTGAATCCCCGCGCGCTTGTCGCCTTTCTTTGCCTTGGGTCTGTCCCCGGGCCGACGACGGCATTCGAGGACGTCTGGGAACTGCCGCCCGCGAGCATGCTCACCGTCCGGGGGACCGGGCCCAGCGAGGTGCGCCGCTACTGGGACATGCCTGGGCCTGCCCCGACCGAGAGGGATGCGGCGGCGGCTGCCGAAGAGCTGCGCGAGCGTCTCCGGGATGCCGTCGCGTGCCATCTGGTGAGCGACGTGCCGCTGGGAGTCTTCCTGAGCGGAGGCGTCGACTCCGGGGCGCTCGTAGCGATGATGTACGAGTCGGGGCACGCGCGGATCCGGACGTTCTCGATCAGGTTCCCGGAACTTCAGTTCGATGAAGGGGCGGAGGCGGCACGCGTCGCGGCGCGGTATGGCACCGAGCACGCCGCCCGCGAGATACGCGGAGAGGACGTGGCCGCGGACCTGGACCAGATCGTCGCGGCGATGGACCAGCCCACGATCGACGGCGTGAATACGTACTACGTATCACGCCTAGCACGGGAATCGGGGACCATCGTCGCGCTCTCCGGGATCGGCGGCGATGAGCTCTTCTGCGGGTATCCGTCGTTCGGGCTGGTGCCCCGGGTGCTGGCCTGGCAGCGGATGGGGGCACGGCTCCCGGTGGGCCGGTCGATCGTGGCCGCCGTGCTCGCCGCGATCCCGTCATACCGCTCAGCAAAGCTGCGGGAGAGCCTGCAGCAGGCGCCGACTATTCAGTCTGCCTATCTGACCGTGCGGGGGCTGCTCACGCGTGAGGAGCTCATCGACCTCCTCACGCCCGGGCCGCTCCGGGACGCCGCGCGCGAGCTGGACGCGGCGTTTGCCCTGGGCGGGTTTGCGCCCGCGCTGCCCGATGACCCGTTGGCAGCGACAGCCGTGCTGGAGATGAGAGGATACATGCACAACCAGCTCCTGCGCGACACCGACGCGATGAGCATGGCGCACAGCGTCGAGGTGCGAGTTCCTTTCCTCGATCACCCGCTTGTCGAGTTCGCGTTGGGACTCCCACGGTCGATCCGCGCTGACGGGCGTCCACCCAAGTGGCTTCTCTTAAAGGCATTGGGGCATCACGTCCACCGCGGTCCCAGCCGCAGCAAGCGCGGGTTCACGTTTCCGTTGGGCGCTTGGCTCCGCGGGTCGCTCCGTGATGCCGTGGCGGATGCAATAAGGAGGAGCGCCACCGTGTTCCGACCTGAGGCGGTGCATCGCCTGCAGGCCCGATTCGAAGCAGGGCGCGTTCACTGGTCGCGCCTCTGGGCGATCGTGGTGCTGAGCAGGTGGCTCGCTGCCGCCGGCGAGGATCGCCGCGTGCCCGCGTAGCAAGCCGGGTCACTCAGCACACCGTAGTGGATCGTCCGGAGGAACTCCGTAGCTCTCAGCCCATGCGTTCGAGCCTCTGGCACGCCTCTTCGAGCTCCTCGTCCGTCTTGGCGAAGCAGAAGCGAATGAGATCCGTCCCACCTGAACCGTGGAAGAACGCGTCGCCTGGGACACCGGCCACGCGGGCTTGGGAGAGTAGATACATCGCTCTTTGCTTACTGGTCTCCCCGGGCAGACGCGATACATCCGCAAGCACGTAGTATGCTCCCTGTGGGATGTGGGGAGGAAGGCCGGCCCGGTACAGGGCTTGGCACATGCGATCTCGCTTCTTCTCATAGTCTGCGCGGAGCCGGCTGTAGAAATCTGGGCCGAGCGCCTGTAGGCCGGCGGCGACCCCATACTGCAGCAGCGCGGGCGCACACACGTACACGAGGTCGTTCATGTAGCCGATCATCTCTGCCCAGCGCGCCCGACTCACGCTATATCCGATCCGCCAGCCCGTAATGCTCAGGACCTTCGAAAAACCTGAGATCGTAATCGTGCGCTCCCCCGCGGTCGCCAGCGACCCCGGGCTAACGTGGACGCGACCATCGTAGACAAAGTGCTCGTAAATTTCGTCTGTGAAGATGAAAAGGTCGTATCGATGCGAGACCTCCGCAATCTCTTCGAGTTCAGCCGCGCTGAAGACCTTTCCGGATGGGTTGGCCGGTGTGTTGACGACGATCGCCTTCGTCCGCGGTGTGATGGTCCTTTCGATGTCCTCACGGGTAAATGTCCAGTCCGGCGCTCGCAGGCGCACGTAGGTGGGAATCGCGCCCACGGCCCGCAGGGTGTTGACGTGGTACCCGTAGTAAGGCTCGAAGAGCACCACCTCATCGCCTGGGTCCAGCAGCGCCAGACACGCGCAGTAAAAGGCTCCCGTAGCTCCGGCGCTGACGATGATGTCCGTGTCCGGGTGGGCCTCCAGGCCATTGTAGTCGCGTACCTTCCGCGCGATCACGCGGCGGAGTTCTCGCAGCCCGTCGAAGCGTGTGTAGCTGTTGACGCCCCTGTCGATCCCGTCCTGCGCTCCCTGGCGGATCGGCCGTGGCGCGTCCATATCACATACGCCCTGTGCGAGGTTGATCCCGCCGATCTTCTCACACGCGATCGACATCGCCCGGATCTCCGACTGAACGATGACGCGAGCCTGCCGGCTCAGGGATAGGGGCACAGCTTTGGTCCCTCCTCTGGCATCCTCGTGCGTCCTGCCGGTGCGCCGGCACGTGGACGACGCTAGCGCCGCCTCCACACGCCAGCGGGTTGTGGCACGTTCGCACGGCCGGTCGCCCGTGGGCGGGCACAGGCTCTGCTAGGCGGCAGCACCGGCGAGATCTGCCGATTCGCCCGAGTCTTTTGGCCAGCCGGATAGGAAGAACCTGCCGGGGGTTCGCGGTCCTGTCAGGGCCGGGGAGGAGTCCCCTCCGCGTCCGTTGAAACGTACACCGATCTTTCGACGTGGAATTCGATTTCTGTGCGGTCTCCCAGAGGTGTGCTGATCAGCGAAGTGTCCAAGCCAGCGGTTCGTCGAGAAAGGCGTTCCCCAAGTGACCTCGCCCATCGATTTGCCAACGGCGACGTCACCGTCGGCGTAATCGGCCTGGGATATGTCGGGTTGCCTTTCGCCGTTGCGTTCGCCGAAGCGGACATCCCGGTCCTGGGCTTCGACATCCAGCCGCACCGGGTCGAGGCGTTCAACGAGGGCCGATCCTATGTGGCGGACGTTCCGAGCGAGCGCCTCGCAGCCGCGGTGCGGACCAGACGGATCCGCGCAACGGGGGACCGCAGCCTGCTGAGCGAGCCAGACGCGCTCATCGTCTGCGTCCCCACGCCGTTGACCAAGAACCGCGAGCCGGACTTGAGCTACGTGATTCAGGAGTCGGAGGAGATCGCCCGGCGCCTGCGCTCGGGGCAGCTCGTTGTCCTGATGAGCACAACGTTCCCCGGGACGACCGAAGAGATCGTCCTACCTATCCTGTCGCAATCCGGCCTGCAGGTCGAGCGCGACTTCTTCCTCGCCTACTGTCCGGAGCGGCTCGACCCCGGGAACCGGGCATTCACCATCCGCACGACGCCGCGGCTTGTCGGCGGCATCGGACCGGTATCCGCGCGGCTGGTGCGCGCGCTCTACGCTCACGTGACCGACCAAATCGTCCCCGTCGGCTCTCCGCGGATCGCCGAGATGGCCAAAGTCTTCGAGAACGTGTTCCGTTCCGTGAACATTGCGCTCGTGAACGAGCTGGCTCAACTATGCGAGAAGATGGGCCTCAGCGTCTGGCAGGTCATCGAGGCGGCGGCCACCAAACCCTACGGGTTTCTGCCGTTCTGGCCGGGTCCGGGCGTCGGCGGGCACTGTATCCCCTTGGACCCGTACTACCTGGCCAGCAAGGCCCGGGAGTACGAATTTCATACCCGCTTCATCGAGCTGGCGGCGGACATCAACGAGCAGATGCCGCACTATGTCGCCCGCCGGGTGGCCGATCTGCTCAATGGCCGGCGCAAGAGCGTAAGCGGCGCGCGGATCCTCCTCCTCGGGGTCGCCTACAAGCGGGACCTGGGAGATATCCGGGAATCGCCGGCCCTGCGGGTGTTCAGCGTGCTGCGATCGTGGGGCGCGGAGGTGTCCTATCACGACCCGTACGTGCCGGAGGTGCGAGTGAGCGGTGAACGTATCGCCTCGGTCCCACTCGACCGCGAGCGCCTGTCAGGCGCGGACTGCGTGGTCATTACGACCGATCACGGAACCGTGGATTATGCCGAGGTCATCGCTCACGCGCCCGTGGTCTTCGATGCGCGCGGTGCCACTAGGCACCTCTCGAGCGCCCCGAACGTCGCCCGTCTCTGAGCGCGCCCCGGTAGTGCCATCACCTTGAAAGGATCGGTTCATCCGGCAACACCGGGATTCCCTGGAAACGCGTCCATGATCTTAAGGAAGAAATAGCCATCGTCCCGGTAGCCGTAGGCCATGCGCTTGAGGACCTTGATCT
>JAJPJJ010000013.1 GCA_021324295.1 Bacillota bacterium | reverse complement strand
GAGCTGGCGCGGAAGATGGTGACCGAGTTCGGGATGTCGGAGCGGCTGGGGCCGCTGACGCTGGGGCAGAAGCACGGGCCGGTGTTCCTCGGCCGGGACCTCGTGGAAAACCGGAACTACTCGGATCGGATCGCCTACGAGATCGACACGGAGATCCGGCGGATCATCGACGAGTGCTACGGCCGGGCGCGGCAGGTCCTCACCGAGCACCGGCCAGCGCTCGAGCGGATCGCCAAGGCGCTGCTGGAGCGGGAGTCGCTCGAGAGCGACGAGCTGGACGCCCTGATCGCCGGCCAGCCCCTGCCGCCGGAGGCGCCGACTCCCGTCGCTCCTGAGAAGGTCCGGTCCCGCGACCCTGTCCGCGCACCACGCACCAGGCCGCTCACACCGACCGGCGTCCACGCGTAGTGGCGATCCTGTAAGCCCCTTCCCCTGCTCGCCGGCGGCGGTGGGGCGGGCGCCCGCGGGTGCCGGCCTTCCTCCCCGCTGCCCCCGAGGGTGGCCGCCTGTCCAGCGGCGCATCCGGCTGCTCCTGAGCGCCCCGCTGTGGGCCCATGGTCTGGGCGAGATCGCCGAATGCCCGCAGGTGCCGGTGCGTGCCTCTGCGAATCTGATTCGGGCGCTCCTCGACGAGACAGGTATCGAGACGACGCCAAATGGATTGGAGCTGAGTTGGCCTGTCGGCCCGATGGGGGCGTAGGCCTTTTGGCCAGAGGGATCGCGACGAGGCCGGAGGGTTTTGGGAGTTGAAGCGAGGTTGGCTTCGGCCCGATGGGGGCGTAGGCCTTTTGGCCAGAGGGATCGCGACGAGGCCGGAGGGTTTTGGGAGTTGAAGCGAGGTTGGCTCGGCCCGATGGGGGCGTAGGCCTTTTGGCCAGAGGGGTCGCGACGAGGCCGGAGGGTTTGGGAGTTGAAGCGAGGTTGGCTCGGCCCGATGGGGGCGTAGGCCTTTTGATGGGAGGTCGCGTGCCGTGACGATCCGGGCGCTCCGTATTCTCGCTGTGGCCTCCGTGGCCGCTTTCATCGCCGTGTCCATCGCGCCCCCGCCGGCGGGCACGGCGGCGCCGGGGCCGTCGCCGACGGGGGCGCTCACGCTCTACACGTCCGAGTCGGAGGACGATGTCAACCTGATCGCCGGGGACTTCATGCGCCGGACGCCGGGGGTCACGGTGAAGATCTTCCGGGCCGGCACCGGCCCGGTGGAAGCGAAAGTCGAGGCAGAGATGCAGGCCGGGCGGATCCAGGCGGACGTCCTGTGGTTTGCCGACATCGGGTTCCTGGAGGCGCTGGGGCGCAAGGGGATGCTGATGTCCTTCGCGCCGCCGGCCGCCCGGGGCGTCGCCCGCCAGTTTCACTACGACGGCAACCAGCTCCATGAGGTGCGCCTGATCTTCAACGTCGTGGGGATCAACACGCGGCAGGTTCGCTTCCGCCCGACGAGCTGGTGGGACCTGGCCCGCCCGCGGTACAAGGGGCGCGCCGGCCTGCCGAGCCCGTTCGTCTCCGGCGCCGCGTTCGCCCACGTCGGCACGTTCGCGAGCATGCGGCAGTTCGGGTGGGAGTACTACCGGGCGCTCCGCCAGAACAACGCGGCCATCCTGCGCAGCAACGGCGATGTCATCCAGAAGCTTGCCTCCGGCGAGATCAGCATCGCGCAGATCGTGGATTTCTTCGTCCGCGCGGCCCGGGCGGACGGGTCCCCGGTGGATGCGATCTGGCCGGTGGAGGGAGCGGTGCTCGTGCCCACGCCGGTCGGTATCGTCCGCACCGCGACCAACCCCGACGCGGCGCGCGCGTTCGTCAACTACCTGTACACCCCCGAGGCGCAGCGGTTGTTCGCGCAGCGCGCGTACATTCCGGTGCGGCCCGATGTCCCGCTGCCCCCGGGCGCTCCCGCGCTCGCCAGCATCAAGATCATCCAGCCCAACCTTGAGTACATCGACCAGCACCGCGACGAGATCAAGAAGACCTTCACGACGATCTTCGGCGTGCAGTAGGGGCGCTCGGCGCCGACCGCCCATGGGCGAGGGTGAGAGCGCATCACTCAGCCTGGGTCTCGAGGTCCCGCGCCGGCGCGCGATGCGGAGCGGGCTTCTGGGTTTCGCCGCGGCGGCCGGCGCTACGCTGGCGGTGCTCGTCGTGTACCCGTCGGCCGTGCTCGTCGTGCAGTCGTTCCTCGTCCGCGGGCACCTCTCCCTCGCGCACTACGCCCGCCTCGCGCGGGAGGCGGAGACCTACCGGGTGCTCCTGAACAGCGTCGCGGTGGCCACGGCGGCCACGGCCGGCGGCACGGTGCTCGGCACCGCGCTCGCCTGGCTCGTCGCGCGCACCGACGTGCCGGGCCGGGCGGCGTGGCGGACCCTGCTGCTGGTGCCGTACATGATCCCCCCGTTCATCGGCGCGCTGGCCTGGGTGTACCTGCTGAGCCCCGTGGGCTACCTGAACCAGGTCTGGATGGCGCTGACGGGATCGCAGGATCCCCTGCTCGTCGTGTACGGGCCGGCGGGGATCATCGGGACGATGATCCTATACGGTTACCCGATCGTCTACCTCGCCGCGGTCGGCGTGCTCGAGCGCATGGATCCGGTCCTCGAGGAGGCGGCGCGCATCTCGCGCGCCGGCCCGTGGCGCGTCTTCCGCGAGATCGCGTGTCCTCTCATGCTGCCTGGCGTGCTGGCGGGGGCGCTGTTGCTCATGATGTCGTGCCTCGGTAACTTCGGTATCCCAGCCGTGCTCGGCTACCCGGCGCGGTATTTCGTGCTGACGACCCGGATCTACGCGACGATCCTCAACTTCGACCAGCCCGACAACCTGCAGCTCGCGTCCGCCCTCTCGATGTGGCTCGTGGTCATCGCGGGCGTGCTGCTGGCCGCACAGCGCCGGCTGCAGCGCGCCGACCGGTTTGCCGTGGTCGGGGGCCAGGCGACCGCGCCGTCGCGCGTCGCGCTGGGCGCCTGGCGCTACCCGGTGCTCGCTGGGCTCGTGCTGTTCGTGGTGGTCAGTGTCGGCCTGCCGCTCGCCGCGATCGTGCTCACGTCGCTGGTGCGCGCGTACGGGTTGCCGCCGGTTCCCTCCAACCTGACGCTGGCGCACTACGGGACGGTGCTCACCGGCGTTCCGAAGGTGCAGCGCGCGTTTGTGAACAGCCTGGTCCTCGCCGCCGGCTCCGCGTCGCTGATCGTAGCGCTCGCCCTCGGGCTCGCGTACCTCGGGACCCGCATCCGCGGGCGAGGGGCGTGGCTGCTCGACCTGCTCGTCACAATCCCTTACGCGGTGCCGGGGACGGTCATCGCGCTCGCGATGATCCTGGCCTGGCTGCGCCCCATCCCCATCCTCGGCGTGCGTCTCTACGATACGCTGTGGATCATCCTCCTGGCCTACGTCGCCCGGTTTCTGGTGTTCGGCGTGCGCACCGTGCTGGCAGGACTGTCGCAGATCCAGACCTCGCTCGAGGAAGCCGCGCGGATCGGCGGCGCGGGCCCCGTGGAGGTGTTCTGGGAGATCCTCGTGCCGCTCATCCGGCCGAGCCTCACGGCCGGGTGGGCGCTGGCGTTCATCCCGGCGGTCGCCGAGCTGACCCTGTCGATCCTGCTCTTCTCGGTCGGGCACGAGACGCTGGGCGTGGTCGTCTTCGGCCTCAACGACGAGGGAAAGGCGACCCTCGCGGCGGCGATGGCGATGTTGGTGACCGTTCTGCTCCTGGGCCTGAACCTCGCCACCCGGGCGGCGTTTCGGCAGGGCGAGGGGATGCCGCATGGCTGAGCTGCATCTGGAGGGCCTGGGCAAGGCGTTCGGACCCGTGCCGCGGCGCGGGCAGGGCGAGGCGTGGGTCGTGCGCGATCTGTCGCTCGTGATTCGCGACGGCGAGTTCCTGACATTCCTCGGACCGTCCGGTTGCGGCAAGACCACGACGTTGCGGATGATCGCGGGCTTCCTGCCGCCGACCGCAGGGCGCGTCGTGCTCGGCGGGCGCGTCCTCTCATCGGCGGCGGAGCGCATCCTCGTGCCCCCGGAACGGCGCGGCATGGGGATGGTCTTCCAGAGCTACGCCGTGTGGCCGCACCTGACGGCGGCCCAGAACGTCGCGTATCCGCTGCGCCATGCCGGGATGGCGCGGATCGAGGTCGAGGCCCGCGCACGGCGGGCGCTGGAGCTCGTCCACCTGGAGGCGTATGCCTCGCGGTACCCGCAGGAGCTCTCGGGCGGCCAGCAGCAGCGCATCGCCCTCGCGAGGGCGATGGTGATGGAGCCGGCCGTGCTGCTGCTGGACGAGCCCCTCAGCAACCTCGACCCGGGACTGCGAGAGGAGATGCGGGGCGAGATCGCGGAGCTGCACGCCCGGCTCGGCTTCACGGTCGTGTACGTCACTCACGATCAGGCGGAAGCGATGGCTCTGTCGGGGCGCATCGCCGTCCTCCTCGGCGGCCGGGTCGCGCAGGTCGGCTCCCCCAGAGAGCTGTACGAGCGGCCCGCCGACCCCGCGGTGGCCTCGTTCGTGGGTGCCGCGAATCTTCTCCCGGGTCTCGTCGAGACACAGGATGGGGCCGGCGTCCGCGTCCGCCTCATCGACGGGACCGGCGCTCACGTGATCTCGGTTCCCGGCGCCGCGGCGCCCGGTCGCGTCATCCTCTGCGTGCGACCGGAAGCGATCGAGATCACGCCCGAAGGGCCGATCCGCGGGCGCGTGATCAGATCGACCTACCTGGGGAACCGGGGCGACTGCGTGGTGCAGGTGGGCGCGCTCTCGGTGCGCGTGGAGGAACGGGTGGACCGGCTGCCGCGGCGGGGCGAGGAGGTGACGCTCGCCGTTCGGCGAGCGCTCGTCTTCACCGACTCGGCGGGAGCGCCTCGGTAATGCCAGAGCGCCCTCCCGACGGCCGAGGCGCTGCGCGCGGCTTGTCGAGACCGAGACTGCCCTGCGCTCGAGCGGGACCCCCCGCTCTTCTCATCGGCGCCACACGGGACGCAACGGCCCGTTAGCGGCGCGGTGCCCTTTCGCCCTTCAACTCCTGCAGCGCCCGTGCGAGATACGGCGCGGCCTCCGAGGGTCGTCTTTGCTCCATGAGCAGCTCCCCCAACTCGTTGCACGCCTGCGCCAGGTCGACCCGCATCCCGAGGCTCTCGAAGGAGGCGATGGCCTGCTTGTAGTGGCGGGTCGCCTCCGGGATGCGTCCCATGCCGCGGTGGAGGCGCGCCCGCGCGCACTGGATCCGCGCGCTTTCCGTGATGTCCTGCGCGTTCCTGGCCAGGCGCTCCGCCTCCGCCAGGGCCTTCTCCGCCTCCGGGAACGCTCGCTTGGCGATGAACGCCCGCGCGAGCTCGGTCAGGGTTCGCGCCCGGCCGGGATCGTCGCCGATTCGCTCCTTGATGTGCAGGCTGTTCTCGAGATGGGTGATCGCGTCGTCGATCTCACCCCGCTCGAGCAGCATGATGCCGATGCTGGTGCGGGCTTGCGCCAGCAGCATGACATCCTCCTGCAGCTCGAAGATGTGTTCTGCCCGCACAAGATGGTCTAGCGCAGCATCGATATTGCCACCCTGCCGGTGAGCCACCCCCAGTTGCACATGTACCATTCCGATCCTGTGGAAATCCTGCGTGGGCTCAAGCGTCTGGAGCGCTTCCCGGTACCACCGGGCCGCCTCGACGTAGTCGCCGATCTCCTGGTACGTGTTGCCGAGGTTCAGCAGCAGACTCCCGGCGAGGGACAGGTCCGGATCGCTGAGCTCCTGGACGCGCCGGTATCCATCGAGGAAGTGCTCGCGTGCTGCGGGGAGGTTGCGCTGGTAGTACTCGATCAGCCCGAGCACGTGGCTGACGCGCGCGAGGTGGTGCGGCGCCCCGGCGGTCTGGGCCAGCTCCTTGCCCCGCTCGACGTTCTGCCGGGCGAGGTCGAACTGCCGGAGGCCGGCCAGCGCTGAAGCGAGGCCGATGTAGCACTCCGCCTCCGCGCCCTCGTCGTGTTGCTGCTGGGCAACCTGGAGCGCTTCCTTGAATGCCTCAGCGGCCTGCGTGAATTCTCCCCGTTTGAGCGCGACCCACGCGGACGACAGCGTGAGCTGGAGTGCCTTTCGTCCAAGCGCAGTGCCCTCTTCCAGGAAATAGCCGACCGGCTTCTGGAGCCGGCGCGCCAGGAGGACGAGCGTCTCCAGCGACGGCCTGGCCCGTCCCTTCTCAACGAGACTGATGAACCCCTTGGTGAGGTCCGCCCCGCCGAGCTGGGACTGCGTGAGGCCCAGCTCCTTCCGTCGCGCCCGAATGCGTTCTCCCAACGAGGACACGGCACTCCTCCAAGCAGTTAGCAATCCTCGACGGTCTGGTACTCATTTACTCAGACTCCGCGAACTCCTGCTAATCGAGGGCGGTATATCTTCTGTGCTTCATCAAGATGGGGTTCGGCGCGACACGATTCTGCCACCACGCTGGGGCGTGGCCCAGTGCTGTACCTGAATCCGCGCCTCGCGAGTCATCGCGGCTATCGACGCTGGGCCAAGGCGTTCTCACGGCACTCCCACGCCAGCGAGGCCCAGCTCAATGGCTGCCATCGTTGTCGTCGCCTGCGGGCTCCAGAGGCGGGACGAGCCAGGCGAGATTGCCGCCGGGGGTAGCCGTGTGCCCGAGGCCGGTACCAATGAGCCCCGCTATCCTGGGCAGACCTACGAGCAACAGGACGGCCAGCGATAGGATCCCTATGCTTCTCTTCATCGTCGCACCCCACTTCGCTAGTATCGCCGAACGGCCGGTATTCTATTACTATATTGATCACGGTATTCCTTTACTTTTTCTCGAACTCTTGCAGAATCCCTGGACGCCCCGGGTCCGCCCCCGGTCATCGTCACGCCGGCGCAGCTGCAGGGCGAATTCTCCCCGAGGCCAGGGGGGTCCACCGGAGCAGGTTCACGTTGCCCCCCCGGTGGGAGCGGACGGTGTCCGCTGCTGCATCGGGCCACGCGCACCTTCGCGGATGGTGCGCCGGCAGCGCGGGACAGGAAGCCCGTGCGGGGCAGGGATAGCGGGCCGGCAGGATCATGCTATAATCAGGCTGCGCGCGAGCCCACGTAGCTCAGGCGGCAGAGCGTGTCCTTGGTAAGGACAAGGTCACCGGTTCGAGTCCGGTCGTGGGCTCCAGCATGGCCGCCCTTGCCGGCTTGCGGCGGGGCTGCTGTCTCCACCGGCAGATGCGTGGCCTCGGGTCCCCCGTACGGCGGCAACCGGGCAGACCCGGGGCGTCCGATCGGTGACCGCTCGGTCTGTGTGTCTGCGACTCGGCGGAGCGCCGGTGTTGCAGGGACCGTCAGGAGGCAGGGCGATGGCGAAGGCAAAGTTTGAGCGGACGAAGCCGCACGTGAACGTGGGGACGATTGGGCACATCGACCACGGGAAGACGACGCTGACGGCGGCG
>JAJPJJ010000064.1 GCA_021324295.1 Bacillota bacterium | reverse complement strand
GAGCTGGCGCGGAAGATGGTGACCGAGTTCGGGATGTCGGAGCGGCTGGGGCCGCTGACGCTGGGGCAGAAGCACGGGCCGGTGTTCCTCGGCCGGGACCTCGTGGAGAGCCGCAACTACAGCGACGAGATCGCCTACGAGATCGACAAGGAGGTCCGGCGGATCATCGACGAGTGCTACGGCCGGGCGCGGCAGGTCCTCACCGAGCACCAGCCGACGCTCGAGCGGATCGCCAAGGCGCTGCTGGAGCGGGAGTCGCTCGAGAGCGACGAGCTCGATGCCCTGATCGCCGGCCAGCCCCTGCCGCCGGAGGTCGTGCCGGTTCCCGCGCCCGCCCCGACCCAGGAGGTGACGTCGTTCCCGCGGCCTGCGGCCGGCTCGCCGGCGCTGAAGCCGGAGGCATCCGGAACCGGATAGACGCGGCGGCACGCGAGCCGTTTTCAAGGGGAGGAGCGCCCGTGGCGCTCCTCCCCTTGAGGTCCCCCAGAGGATAGCGATGCCCGAGATCCGCGACATTCCCGACGTCACCGTGGAGCCCCGCGTCGAGGTCGATCCCTCCTCGACCGCGCTGGTCATCGTGGACATGCAGAACGACTTCGTCGACCCGCGCGGTCGCCTCAGCGTGCCCGGCGCGCGAGCGACGGTCCCGGCGATCGCGCGTCTGCGCGATCTCGCCCGCGCCCACCGGATGCCCGTCGTGTACACCCAGGACTGGCACGCCGAGGGCGATCCCGAGTTTGCGCTGTGGGGCCCGCACGCGATCGAGGGCACATGGGGCGCCGAGATCGTCCCCGACCTGGCGCCGGCCCCCGGGGACTTGGTGATCCGGAAGCTGCGCTACGATGCGTTCTACGGCACCCCGCTGGCGCACGAGCTCCACCGGCGCCGGACCGAGACGCTGATCGTTGCCGGCACCGTGAGCAACATCTGCGTGCTGCACACAGCGGGCAGCGCCGCGCTCCGGTGGCTCGGCGTCGTCGTGCCGGTCGATGCGGTCTCGGCGCTCACGGAGTTCGACCAGCACGCCGCGCTGCGGCAGATCGCGTTCCTGTACCACGGGCGGCTCGTCCGCAGCGACGGGATCGTGGCACGCAGCCGCTAGTGCGTCGTTGCGTTCGCTCGGAGGCAGGTGAGGGGGGTGTGGGGGCAGGCCTGAGCGTCCCCCGGGGTCTCCGACGAATCGCAGCCCTTCCGCGATTCGTTGGGGTGGGAATCCGCCCCTCGACGGCGCACGGAGGCGAGCCCCCCACACCCCACCGTCGCGCCGACGGAACGTCTGCACAGCTGCGTTAGCGCATGATCTCCGGGCGTGACGAGGGGTGCGGGGAGGCGATCGGCCGCGGGGCCTGCCCTTCGCGTCGGGAGCGTGTCCCGGGAACCCGCCCGGAGGAAAGCCCGGGCCCCCCACGAATCTACACCACCTCGGCGAATTCCCCCGGGGCCCCGGCGAATCGCATCACCCGAGCGATTGGCTGGGACGGGGTAGGGTGGGCTGGCGCGGAGGCGTACGTGTTCAGAGCCACACGACTGCTGAGACTCGAGAAGGACGCGGCGCCCGCGGGCGGCCGGAAGACGCAGCGGCCCGCGGTGGCCGGCAAGGGGGCCAGGCAGCGGCCCGCGAAGGCCAGCAGGATCCTCGCCGCCAAGCTCCTGCGGACGCAGGGGCGGACGATCCCCTGGGGGCACGCGGCCATCTACGCGGCGGTGGTGATCGTCGTCGCGGCCGCCCTGGCCGTCTGGGACCACGTCTACGAGGCGCGCCAGGCGGCGATGCTCGCTCCCCCGCCCCCGCAGGTCCTGGCCAAGAACCTCGTCGAGAGCATCGTTGGCGCGGGCACCGTCCGGAACGTCTCGGTCGACCAGCGCGCCGGTGCGCTCGACGTGACCGTCGAGGACGTGCTCACGAAGCCCGGCCAGAGCCGCTCCGAGATGCAGAAGAACCTGACGACCGAGGGGACGCTCGCGATCCAGATCGTCCAGAGCCGGCTGCGCAGCTTCAAGACGATCGCGATCCACCTGGTCAAGGCCGGCAAGCCGCTGGCAACCGTCCGGCTGGGACCCGGCCAGAAGGCGCCGACGGCAGAGTTCGCCGCCGGGATCCAGTAGCCGCTGCCGCCACTAGAAGGCGTACACCGCCCTGATCTGCACGCTCACCGGGAGCGTGCCGGGGACGACCGGCGTACCGCCGGGTGCCGCCATGGGAGCGGCGACGCCGACGCGGGCGATGGCGACGGGGCCGATCTCGTCGATCCGTACCAGGCGCAGCGTCGAGACGCCGGCCGCGCCTGCGATCGCGGCGGCGGTCGCGCGGGCGTCTTGCACCGCCATCCTCAGGGCCCGCGCCCGGTACGCGGAGCTATCGCGCAGGCCGAAGCTCAGGCTGTCCACGGCGTTGGCGCCCGCGGCCACGGCCGTATCGATGACGCGCCCTACGAGGCGGAGGTCGTCCAGGGTGACGACGAGGCGCATGACCGCCTCGTAGCCGGTCACCTCCGCGCTCGAAGCCCCGGGCTTGCGGACCGGAACGAGGTTCACCGCCGCCGTGCGGAGCCGCTCGCGCGGGACGCCGAGCGCGGCGATCTGGCGCACGATGCGGTCCATCGCGGCCGCGCTCTGATCCTGCGCCTCCTGCGCCGTCGGCCGGATGGTCTGCACGCCGAGCGTGATCGTCGCCTCGTCCGGCGTTGCGTCGACCGAGCCGTGGCCGGTTACGGTGATGATGCGGCCGGCCTCGCCGGGCGCCACGGGAGGCCGCGGGGGCGCACCTTGGGCGGGCGCCGCCGTCGGCGAGAACGCGAGCAGGGCGAGCGAGACGAGAGCTGCGGGGAGTGCCCTGAACCGGGCCATCGGACCCTCCTTGAGGAGTAGCGTCTGGGTGCGCGTCGCTCCTTGAAACGCCGCCGGCCCGCCGGGGGTTCCCGCCCGCGGATGGTTTGGGAGGGATGCTCTTCCGGCAGACCGAAAGAAGCGTGGTTGCCAGACGCCGGTCCCTAGCAGCCTGCCCCGGAGAGCCTCCCGGGGCGCCTGCGAATTCGCATCACCGGAGCCGACTCGTGGGGGCTGGACGCTGCCACGGCCTGAGGCGGAGGATTCCATGTTTGCCCTCAACTTCTATTCCGCCGTATTTGCGCACGCGTTGCGCGACGGCCGCAAGACGCTCACGATCCGGCTCGGGGACAAGCGCGACAAGTACGAGGAAGGGCAGCTCGTCTGGATCACCGTCGGGCAGCGCTACGGGACGCGCCAGAAGATCTTCACGGCGGTGATCGACCGGGTGGAGACCAAGGTCCTCCGCGAGGTGACCCCGCGTGAGATCGAACGGGACAACCCCGCGCTGCGCGAGCACACCGATCTCATCGAGTTTCTCTCGAAGATCTACGGCCGGAAGGTGACGTCCGACGACGTCGTCACCGTCATCCACTTCTCGCGGGTCGCCGATTTCAAGGAGGAGAAGGACCCCGGCGCCCGCCGCGTGAGCTCGCGCGTGCCCGCCCCGCTCGTCGAGTGCGTTCCCAACTTCAGCGAGGGCCGCCGTGCCGCGGTGATCGACCGGATCGCCGCCGCCGCCCGCGCTGTCCCCGGATCGCGCCTGCTGGACGTGTCGGCTGACCCCGACCACAACCGGACGGTGCTCACGATCGTGGGCGGCGGCGAGGCGGTGCTGGAGGCCGCGTTCCGCAGCGCGGCCGTGGCGGTCTCCGAGATCGATCTCAGGAGCCACCAGGGCGTGCATCCGCGCATCGGCGCGGTCGACGTCGTTCCTTTCGTGCCGCTGTGCGGCGCCTCGCTCGCCGAGTGCGTCGAGCTCGCCCAGAGGCTCGGCGAGTTGCTGGCCGCGCGCCTCGGCCTGCCCGTCTACCTGTACGGGGCTGCCGCCCGCGACCCCGCCCGCCGGGTGCTCGCGGCGATCCGGCGCGGCGGCTTCGAGCAGCTGCAGCAGACGATCGGCGAGCCGGGCCGCCGCCCCGATCTCGGACCGGACCGCGTGCATCCGACCGCGGGCGCCGTCGCCGTCGGCGCCCGCCACGTGCTGATCGCCATGAACGTGGACCTGGCCAGCCAGGACCTCCGGGCGGCGCGCGCGATCGCCCGAGCGGTGCGCGAGTCATCGGGCGGCCTGCCCGGGGTGCAGGCGATGGGAGTTCCGCTGCCGTCCCGGCGGCTGGTGCAGGTCTCGATGAACCTCCTGGATTACCGGCGGACGCCGCCCGTCGCGGCGTTCGAGCGGGTCGCCGCGGAGGCGGCCGTCCTGGGCATCGACGTGGCGGCCGGCGAGCTCGTGGGGTGCGCGCCGCGCGAGGCGCTCCCCCCGGATCCCGTGTCGGCGCTGCGGCTCAGAGCCCTGCGGCCGGAGCAGATCTTGGATCCTGCCCGGCTCGCGCGGGAGCTGCATGGCGGCGAGTGAGCCGATCCGCTGCGGGCCGGCGCTGCTGCAGTGGGGGCGGCGCACCTTCGTGATGGGCATCGTCAACATGGCCCCGGATTCGTTCGCCGGAGACGGCTTGGCCGGCGACGCCTCGGCGGCGGAAGCGCGCGGCCGCGCGTTCCGGGAGGAGGGAGCGGATCTCCTCGACGTCGGCGGCCAGTCCACGCGGCCCGGTGCGCCGCGGGTCCCGGTCGAGGAGGAGCTGCGGCGCACGATCCCGGCGATCCGGCGGCTCGTGCCTCTCGGCCTGCCGATCAGCGTGGACACGTGCTCATCCGTGGTCGCCGCCGCCGCGCTCGATGCCGGCGCGGCGATGGTCAACGATATCTCGGCGCTGCGCGCGGATCCGGCGATGGGACCGCTCGTCGCCCGGGCCGGCGTGCCGGTGGTGCTCATGGATCGAGACGACCGGACCGCCGCCGACGATGTGATGCGCGATACGATCGGGTTCCTCCGCTCCCGGATCGCCGCCGCGGCCGCCGTCGGCATCCCGGCCGCCCGCATCATCGTCGATCCCGGGTACGGGTTCGGGCTGACCGTGGCGCAGAACATGGCGATCCTGCGCCGCCTCCGCGAGCTCACGGTGCTCGGGCGCCCGATCCTCATCGGGACCTCGCGCAAGGGAAGCATCGGGAAGGTATTGAACCTTCCGGTGCACGAGCGGCTGGAAGGCACGGCCGCGACGGTCGCGATCGCGATCGCCAACGGCGCCGACATCGTCCGGGTGCACGATGTGCGCGCGATGGTGCGCGTGGCGCGGATGGCCGACGCCGTCGTCCGGAGCGGCCCGACGGAGAGATCGGGTGGCCGACCGCATTCTGCTTGAGGGCATGGCGTTCTACGGCTACCACGGCGCGCTCCCCGAGGAGCAGGCCCAGGGACAGGTGTTCACGGTGGACGTCGCGGTGGACGCCGATCTCCACCGCGCCGGGCACACCGATGAGCTGACCGACGCCCTGGACTACCGCGAGGTGTACGCCCGCGTGCGCGACGTGATGACCGGGAGTCGCTACCGCCTCCTGGAGGCGGTGGCCGAGGCGATCGCGCACCGCCTGCTGGAGATCGACCGGGTCCAGGGTGTCACCGTCCGGGTCTGCAAGCCCCACGCGAGACTCGGCGGAGCGCTCCGGCACGCGGCGGTCGAGGTGAGCCGCCGGAGGCAGGTGTGACCGGGGCCGCAGGCGGGCCCGTGCGCGCGTTTCTCGGCCTCGGCTCCAACCTCGGGGATCGCGCGCGGTACCTCGCCAAGGCCGTCGACCGCCTCGGCGGTCCCGCCCTTCGCATCACCCGCTGCTCCCGTGTGTACGAGTCGCCGCCGTGGGGACGGCCGGACCAGCCGCCGTTCCTCAACCAGGTCCTGGAGGCGCGGACGACCCTGTCGCCCCACGCGCTGCTGGCGCGATGCCGCGAGGTCGAGCACGACCTCGGGCGCGTGCGCGCGGAGCGATGGGGCCCGCGCACCATCGACGTGGACATCCTGCTCTACGGCGATCTCGTGATCCAGACGCCGGGTCTCACCGTGCCGCACGCGGAGATGCGCCGCCGGGCCTTCGTGCTCGTCCCGCTGCACGAGATCGCGCCCGCCCTGCGGCTGTCCACCGGCGAGTCCGTCGAGGCGCTACTCGCGGCGCTGCCCGACCGCGACGCGGTGCGGCCTGCCCCAGGCGACGGCGCACCGGGCGCCGGCGGGGCAGGGGGCTCGCGATCCGCCCCGCGCGAGGGCGTACGATGACGGACGGCGGCGCGCCGCGCCCGGACCTGGGGACGGGGCCCATCGAGGACTACACCCGCGAAGGGATCGCGGAGAACCTCGGCACCCGCATCATCGGCCGGTACATCCGCTGGCACGAGGTGCTGCCCTCGACGAGCGACCTCGCGATGAGCCTGGCGGAGATCCAGGTGCCGGAGGGCACGATCGTCGTGGCGGAGGAGCAGACCGCCGGGCGGGGCCGCCTCGGCCGGCCGTGGGCGTCGCCGCGCGGCGGCGTCTGGCTCTCGGTGATCCTCCGGCCGGGGCTGCCGCCGCCGCGTGCCCCGCTCGTCGGCCTGGCGGCGGCCGTCGCCGCCGCGCGGGCGATCCGGACGACGACCGGCCTGCTCGCGCGCGTCAAATGGCCGAACGACGTGCTGGTCGACGGCCGGAAGGTCGTCGGGATCCTCCTGGACGCGGGCCCGGGGGCGGAGTGGGTGGTGGTCGGGGTGGGCATCAACGCCAACGTCCCGCGCTCGGCGCTCCCCGCGGACGCCCAGTCCCCCGCCGCGTCCCTCCAGGACCTGTTGGGCGGTCCGGTGGACCGGGGCGTCCTCGTCCGCGCGCTGCTGCGCGAGCTGGAGCGCGGGTACGAGGAGCTGCGCGCTGGCGGGGCCGCGTCCGCCCTGCGGCGCTGGCGCGAGATGGCCGACACCCTGGGCCGCATCGTGCGGGTCGAGACGCCGGCGGGCGCGATCGAGGGCATGGCGCTCGACGTCGACGACGCCGGGGCGCTGCTCGTCCGCCGCCGCGACGGCGAGGTCCATCGGGTAATCGCCGGCGACGTCAAGGTGCGGGCGGTGGGGTGAGCGGCTGGTGCACCGGAGCATCACGGACGTCCCCGGCATCGCGGTCGGCCATGCCACCGATCTCGTGCACCTCACCGGGTGCACGGTCGTCCTCTGCGAGGCCGGCGCGGTGTGCGCCGCCTCCGTGCTCGGCGGGGCGCCCGGGACGCGCGAGACGGACCTGTTGCGCGCGGAGAACACCGTGGATCGCGTCCACGCCGTGGTGCTCACGGGGGGCAGCGCCTTCGGCCTGGCCGCGGCGGACGGCGTCGTTCGTTTCCTCGAGGCGAGGGGCATTGGGCTCGAGACCGGCGCGGCGCGTGTCCCGATCGTGCCCGCGGCGGTCCTGTACGACCTCGGCGTGGGCAGCGCCGGCGTCCGGCCGGACGCGGCGATGGGCGAGGCGGCGTGCCGGGCGGCACACCGCGGGCCGGTCGAGGAAGGGTGCGTCGGCGCCGGCACCGGTGCCACGGTCGGCAAGGTCCTGGGCCATGCCGGTGCGATGAAGTCCGGCGTGGGGAGCTGGAGCACGCGGATCGTCGGCGGATCCACCGTGGGCGCGCTCGTGGCGACGAACGCGTTCGGCGACGTGCTGGACCCGCGCACCGGGGCGGTGCTGGCCGGGGCGCGGGATCCGGGCACCGGGCGCCTCGTCGGCACCGCCTCCCGCCTCCAGGCTGTCGGCCTGCCGAGCGGCCCGCGCCTGCTCGAGAGCACGACGATCGGGGTCGTCGCCACCGACGCCGCGCTGACGAAGGCGGAGGCGCTGCGGCTCGCGCTCGCCGCCCACACCGGCCTCGCGCGCGCGGTATCGCCGTCTCACACCTCTGTCGACGGCGATACCATCTTCGTGTTGAGCACAGGGACCCGGGCGGCCGACGCGCTTGCGCTGCAGGCCGCGGCCGCGGAGGTGGTGACCGAGGCGGTGGTCCGGTCCGTGCGGGCCGCGCGCACGCTCGGCGGCGTGCCTGGCCTCGCGGGCTGACCGAGGGTTGCCCCCGGCGGGCCCTCCTGGTACCCTGCCGGTAGCCGGCATCCCGGTGGGAGCCGGACGAGATCGCCTGCCTCGCGCCCCGGATCAGGGAGACCGTCCGGTACTGCACGGCAGACTGGAACGGAGGAGCCCGAGGATGCTGCTCGCCGTCAACGCCAACAACACCAACATCAAGCTTGCCCTGTACCGCGATCGCGCGCAGGTCGCGAGCTGGCGGATCGCGACCGCGTCCGACCGCACCGCGGACGAGTACGCGATGCTCTGGCAACAGCTGCTCCGGTTTCAGGGGTACGACTTCCGGGACATCACCGGCGTCGCGATCTCCTGCGTCGTCCCGCCGCTCGTGGAGACGCTTCGCCGGCTCTGCCGGGACTACCTCCGGGTGGCGCCGCTCGAGGTCGGCCCCGGGATCCGCACCGGCATGCGCATCCTGTACGACGATCCGCGAGACGTCGGGGCCGACCGGATCGCGAACGCGATCGCGGTCTACGAGCGGTACGGCGGCCCGGCGATCGTCGTGGACCTCGGCACCGCGACGACGCTCAGCGTCGTCTCCGCGGAGGGGGACTTCCTGGGCGGCGCGATCGCCCCGGGGGTCGGCATCTCCGTCGACGCGCTCGTCTCCCACGCCGCGCAGCTCCGCAAGGTCGAGCTCCTGCGGCCGCCCCAGGTCATCGCGCGCAACACCGTGGCGGCGATGCAGTCCGGCATCCTCTACGGCTTCCTCGGCCTCGTGGACGGCATCGTCGAGCGGATGCAGCGCGAGCTGGGCACGCGGGCCACCGTGGTCGCCACCGGCGGGTACGCGGAGCTGGTCGGCTCCGAATGCCGCTGCGTGGACCACATCGATCCCAACCTGACGCTCGACGGCCTGCGCATCCTCTACGAGCGCAACGCCACGCCCAGCGCGCGGTCCGGGTAGGCCGCATGAAGCGCGTCGTCAGCGTCAGCCTCGGGAGCAGCACGCGGGACAAGCGTGTGGAGACGGTGATCCTCGGCGAGCCGTTCGTCATCGAGCGCATCGGCACGGACGGCGACATGGCGAGATTTCGCGCGCTCGTGGAGCAGCTCGACGGCCGCGTGGATGCGATCGGGCTCGGCGGCATCGACCTCTACCTGCGCGCGGGCAACCGTCGCTACCAGATCCGGGACGCGGCGCGGCTCATCCGCGGCGTCCGGCGCACGCCGGTGGTGGACGGCGGCGGGATCAAGGGCTCGTGGGAAAAGTACCTGATCACGGAGCACCTGCCGCGGGAGGCCGGCATCTCGTTCGCCGGCCGGCGTGTGCTGCTCGTGAGCAGCGTCGACCGCTACGGCATGGCCGAGGCGTTCGCCGGCGCGGGCGCCGAGACGCTGTTCGCCGACTTCTACTTTGCGCTCGGCCTGCCGATCCCGATGAGGGACCTGCGGACCGTCCGGCTTCTCGCCGCGTGCCTGCTGCCGGTGATCACCCGGCTGCCGTTTACGCTGCTGTACCCGACCGGCGCGAAGCAGGAGCAGACCACGCCCCGTTATCCCCACCTCTTCCGCTGGGCCGAGGTCATCGCGGGAGACTTCCACTTCATCCGCCGGTACATGCCGGACGATTTGGGCGGGAAGGCAGTCTTCACGCAGACGATCACGCCGGAGGACCGCGAGGCGCTCCGCCGGCGCGGCGTGCGGACCCTCATCACGGCCGCGCCGGAGATGGACGGGCGGTCGTTCGCGACCAACGTGCTGGAGGGCATCGTGGTCGCTCTGGCCGGACGGCGGAGCGACGAGCTCAGCCCCGAAGAGTTCGTGCGCTGGATGCTGCGGGCCGGGTTCCGGCCCCGGGTGGAGGCCTTGGCCCCGGCGCCGCGGGGAGGGCGATGAGCAGCGCCATCGGGCGGTTCGGGCTCGTGATCCACCCCCTCCATGTGGCCGACTTCGCCCGCAAGTTTCCGGTGACACGGCTGCTCCCCGGGGGATTGGTGGAGCGCGTGTTCCGCGCGATCCCGCCGTTCGAGGCGGCCCACATCACCGGGGTCGTGTCCGCGACGGGCGCGCGGGCGGAAGGCTGGTTCATCGGCCTGCCCTGGACACCCCAGGTCCTGCTGAGCGCCCCGCCCGAGCTGGTCACGCGGCGCCTCGTCCAGGCCGGGCGCATCGCCGAGCGGCTCGGCGCCCGCATCCTCGGCCTCACGGCGTTCACCAAGATCGCCGGCGATCGCGGCCTCTCGGTCGCGCGGGCCCTGGAGATCGGCGTGACGACCGGCAACAGCCTCACCGCCGCGACGGCGATCGACGGGGCGCTCCTCGGGGCGTCCCGCATGGGGATCGACGCGCGGCAGGCGCACGTGGCGGTCATCGGGGCGACCGGCTCGATCGGCGCAGCCTGCAGCCGGATCCTCGCTCCCCGCGTCGGCGCCCTGACCCTCGTGGCCCGCCACCGCGACCGCCTCGAGCGGCTCGCCGCGCGCCTCGCCGCCCCCGGGGCAGCGCCGGCCGCGGTTACGACGGACGTCGCCGCGGCGGTGCGGCGAGCCGAGATCGTGATCACGGTGAGCTCGGCTGTCGACGTCCTGATCGAGCCCGAGGACCTGCGGCCGGGGACGGTCGTCTGCGACGTGGCGCGGCCGCGCAACGTGTCGCGGCTGGTGTACGAGCGCCGCCGCGACGTGCTGGTGATCGACGGCGGCGTGATCGACGTGCCCGGGCCGGTGGACTTCGGGTTGGACTTCGGCTTCCCGCCGGGGAGCTGTGAGGCGTGCATGGCGGAGACGATCCTGCTGGCCCTCGAGCACCGCTACGAGGACTACACGCTCGGGGCCGAGGTCGAGCTGGCCAAGGTCGAGGAGATCCACGCGTTGATGCGCAAGCACGGGTTCCGGCTGTCCGGGCTGCGCCGGTTCGAGCGCCGGATCTCCGACGCGGAGGTCGAGGCGATCCGCCGCGCGGCCGGGCGTCCACACGCGCCCGGTCGCGTTCCGCACGGCGACGCGCCGGTACCGGGAAGCCCGTAGCCTCGTGTTGCCTCATAATTCCTGGTCACCGAAGTAGGGGGTGATGCCTCATAATGGTGGTCACCCAGCATCCGTCCTTGATGCCCTTGTCTTTGTCCTGCCCGCGGCCG
>JAJPJJ010000058.1 GCA_021324295.1 Bacillota bacterium | reverse complement strand
TGACAGCTCACCTCGTTGCTGCGACGATGGGCGCAACTGGTAGTCCGATTCTGAGTGTGTCAGGGGGCTATTTCGACGCGCGGGTCAAATTATCTTAGCGGCGGTGACTATTACGATGGCGTTACCATCGAGTACGCCGAGCAGACGACGACCCTCTCGCTGATCGCACTCCGGCGGCTGCAGTTCCCCGTGGACGGCAAGGCGATGGCGCACGACGTCGATGTCGCCGCCCGTACGGTCCTGGCCGCGCTTGGCCTCTGCGCTGCCACGCTGGCCTTCGAGGCCGGGACCGATCTCCGGTCGCGCTGTCTACTGTGGCCCGACGGCCCCATGGTGTGGGAACTGCTCGACCGCCCAGGGGGGACGCCCCGTGCCTTCTCACTGGGCACCGAAGGCGCCCTGGCGCTGCTCAACGAGGCAGTGGCCCAGGCAGAAGCGAGGGGCCTCGTCTGGCCTCGCGAGCCGGTGGTGCTGAAGCCGTCGCCAGCCCTCGTCAAGCTCGTGCGTCTGAGTCAACTCCAGGCGACGAAGGAGTCCGCCCCGGAGGCGTGACATGTTCGCCCTGGGCATCCGCTATCTGAACGGGTTCGCGGCGGCGTCTGAGCCCGACGCTCGGGAGCGGCCCGAGTGGCCGCCGCACCCGGCGCGCGTGTTCATGGCGTTGGCCGCGGCGCACTTTCAGACCGGCGCGGACCCCGCCGAGCGGGCGGCGCTCGAGCGGCTGGAGTCGCTGCGGCCGCCCGCCCTGCGGGCGCCTGCGGCGATACCTCGGCCCGCGGTGACGCACTACGTGCCGGTGAACGACAAAGCGGGCGACAGGACCCGGCCCCCGACCGCCATCATCCAGTCCGTCCCGCAGCTCGCCCGTGACCGGCAGCGCCGTACCTTCGCGCGGGCGTGGCTCGAGGACGAGATCGCATACCTCCTCTGGCCGGACGTGGTGCTGGACGCCCTGGTGATGCGTGCGCTTGAAGCCCTATGCGCGAAGGTTGCCCGCATCGGCCACTCCATGTCGCTGGTTCAGATGTGGGTCGCGGACGCTGCGGAGGTCGGGCAACCCAACTGGGTGCCGGACGACGAGCGCGCCGAGATCCAGTTGCGCGTGCCCGCGCCCGGCATGCTGGCCGATCTGGAACGGCGCTACAACGGCCGCGCGGTGGACGCGTACGCTGCGCTCGTTGTCGCTGCGGAGGATCCGACCGACCCCGGGGCGCAGCGCGCGGCGAGGCGGCGGCTCAGAGACGAGTTCGGTGACGAGCCGCCGTTGCGCCTCTGGCCACGGGCTTCCCTGTATCGCGGATACGCGCGACCGCGGGATTCGGACCAGGATGGGCGGGCGCCCGGCACCGTGTTCAGTCCGCACCTGATCGTGTTCACGCTTGGCGTCAGCAGCGGACCGTACCGGGCGCTGGACGTCTCGTGCGCGGCCGCCGTGGCCGACCGTTGGCGGGAGGCGCTCGTGAGCCGGGCGAACGACCTGCCGGAGCGGATCCGAGAGGTGGTGAGCGGCCACGACCGGGCTGGAGGGCCGCTCACAGGACCGCACTTGTCCCTCATCCCGCTGGCCTTCGTCGGCCATCCCCACGCGGACGGCCATCTGGTGGGTGTAGCGGCGGCACTGCCCCGAGACCTTGACGCGGGGGAGCGCCGCCATGTGCTGCGTGTCCTGGGTCGCGTCGACGAGCTACGGCTGGGGCCGCTCGGCGTGTGGCGCCTCGGCCGAGACGTGATGGCGCGGCCGGCCTGGACCCTGCGGCCCGAAGCGTGGACCGCGCACCCGAGTGGCGCGAGGCACTGGGCGACGGTGACCCCCGTGGCGTTCGACCGCCACCCCAAGGCCAGGGCCCGCGGCGAGGCCCTCCGGGAGACTGCCCAGATGATCGCCGCGGCGTGCACCACCATCGGACTCCCGCGCCCCCGCGAGGTGATCGTGACACATGTCTCGGCGCATTCGGGGGTTCCGCCCGCGCATGTCTTCCCACGGCTCAAGCGCAAGGACGGCACCGAACGGCGGCACGCGCACGCGATCCTCATCTTCGACGAGCCGGTGTGCGGGCCGGTGCTGCTGGGCGCCGGGCGGTACCGGGGCTATGGGGTGGGCAGGCCGGTAGACGTCGGGTGACGGGAGGAGGCGCCGTGGAGCGTACCGCACACACCGTCGCGCTTCTGGTCGGTTCGAACCCGCTGCCGAACTACATCGCGGCGGTCGCGCTTCAAGCCCGCCACGTTGTCCTCTTCTACTCGTCCGAAACCGAGATCCCATGCACGCATCTCAAGACCGCCCTCGAGAAGAGGACCACGAAAGTCTCCAGGGTGGTCATTCGGGACGCCACGGACGTCCGTGCGATCCGCGACGCCTGGAGGACGGTGTCCGTATCGGTGGACCACGTCCACTACAGCGGCGGCACCAAACCGATGGCCGCGCACATCCGTGCCGCGTGTCGACTGGGTGAGGCACAGGCATCCTATCTCGACGAGCGAAAGCGTGTGTTGCGCTTCGCCGCTCGACGGGTGCGAGCTCGGGCTCACGTTAGACTGCCTCCTTACCCTGCACGGGATTCAACGGCAGGCGAGTACCATACCCCCGACGGGTGGTCCGTGTGACGGGGACGTCGAAGAGATAGCGACGAAGGTTCTCACGGACCCTCAGTACGCGCAAACGCTGTATTGCCGCCTGCGCCCCAGTGGAACGCAACGGAGCATTACGCAGGCGAAGAGTGCGCCGTGGGAGCCGCAGCGTGACGGTCTTGCGCTGAGCGTGGGCAGAGTGCCGGACGAGGGTTGGTCGACCAAACAATACGAGAGCTGGGACGCCTTCTTGACCGGTGGCTGGTTGGAGCGATGGAGCGCGGGCATTCTTCGGGCGTGCGTTCACGGATCCACAGTGGAGGTGAACGTCCAGTGCACGCGGTTGCAGCCGGTGCCGGCGCAGTTCGAGATCGATGTGGCAGTCGTCCGCGGGCATCGGCTGTATGTGCTATCCTGCACGACCAGCCGCAAAAAGGCCGAGTGCAAGGCGAAGTTGTTCGAGGTCGCGATGCGCTCCCGACAGATGGGAGGCGACCTGGCCCGAAGCGCGCTCGCGTGCCTGCTGGACAGAGGCCCCCAGCGACAGGACTACGTCGAGGAGCTCAGGGCCGACGTCGACGCGCTGTGGGACGCGCCCAACGTGCCACGAGTGTTTGGGCTCCGGGATCTGCGCGAGTGGGCCGGCGTATCTGGAACGCGGGACACTAGCACCCTGCGGCAGTGGCTCGACTCCTAAGAGGCAGAAACCGCATGCCGACGCTGACGGCCATCGACGTCCTGGGCATCCAGCGCTACGTGTTCGCGTCCAACCGACTGCGCGACGCCGTCGCCGCCTCGTGGCTGGTGCAGTGGGCGACGGACCCGGGCGGCGCCCTGGCGCCGGTGCCGCAGGGGGACATCCTGGGGGCGGGCGGAGGGAGTGCGATCCTCCGATTCGCCGACAGGGCGGGCGCACTGGCGTTCGCGGCCAGGTACACGCGTCGCGTGTACGAGGAAGCCCCCGGACTGGACGTGGCCATTGCCCACCGGGACTACGGCCCGGGCGAGCTGGCCGCCGCCCTTGCGCGGCTGCAGACGGATCTCGCACGAGCCAAGCTCGCGCGGATGCCGTCAGCGCCACAACTCGGTCTCTCGGTGACCGCCGCATGTCGAGTCACAGGACTCCCAGCCACCGACTTCGACCCGCTGGATTCGACGGTTCCTCTGTCGCGGGTGGTTTTACGGTGGCGCGACAGGGACGTGCGCGACAGGGCTCTGGAACGCTGGCAGGAATTTCTGGGCGGCCATGGCCAGCTGGCCTTTCCGCCCGAGATCGACAAGATGGGCCGCACGTACGGCGAAACGAGTCTCCTCGGCGTCGTCCACGTCGACGGCAACGGCGTGGGAACACGCATCGCCGAGTGGTTGCAGACATGTACCGGGCAAGATGACGCCACGGTCCTGGCGCAGTTCCGCGGGTGGTCGACCGCCCTCGTCGCAGCCGGCCGCGATGCCCTCTCGGCCGTCGTGCGGCGGACGATCGGCGCGGTCTCGGATCGGCAGGTGCATGGCGCCGTGCCCGAACTCGACTTCGACCTGTGCGCCACGGACGATCGGGTGCTCCTGCCGCTTCGCCCGCTGCTTTTGGGCGGCGACGATTTGACCTTTCTCTGCGACGGCCGCGTCGCTCTCAACCTCGCGGAGGCGGCGCTCGATGCCTTCGAACGCGAGGTCCCGCACCTCGGGAAGGTGACGGCCTGTGCCGGGGTTGCGCTGGTACCCGCCCACGCGCCGTTCGACCGCGCGTACGACTTGGCCGAAGCGCTGTGCGCCAGTGCCAAACGCCGGCGGCAGCAGGTGGGCGACGGCGGTAGCTGGATCGACTGGCACATCGGCACACCGCGCCCCGGCGAGACCGTCGACGGGCTGCGCAGGCGCGCGTACACCCACCGGACCGCACACGGCGTGCTCACGCTGACGTGCAGGCCCTACCGCCTGGGCGCCGCAGACGAGGTGGAGACGTGGCGCTGGCTGTCGCGCACCGTCCTGGGGACGGGGCCCTGCGGTTTGCGCGGCGAGCGGTGGCGCGAGCACCGCAACAAGGCGAAAGACCTCGCGTGGCTGGTGCGGGAAGGGCCAGAAGGCATCCGCCGCGAGCGGGAACGCTGGACGGTGGCCGGCCGGCTGGCGTTGCCTGACCCCCTGGAGGCCGACGACGGCTTCCTCGACGGGACCCGTACCCCGCTCCTGGATGCCGTCGAGCTCATGGACATCCACCTACCGCTGTCCGAGGAGGCGAGCACGTGCGTGGCCGACCCGAGCGCCTGACCGTGGACCTTCTCTCCGACACAACCTTCGGCCGCGGCGAAGGCACAGCCGGTGTCGTCGACGTGGAGGTCGAGCACGATGCCTGGGGACTGCCATTTCTCGGTGGCAAGGCGTTGCGTGGCCTGTTGCGGGACGCCTGGCTGTCCATGCAGCCGCACTTCCCTGAGCTTTGCGCTGCGGGCCGCCGGGTGCTCGGACCGCTCGCCGATCTGGACGAGACGGCGATTCTGCGGATCGGCGACGCGGTGATCGAGGAGCCTGCCCGCTCTTACCTGGTGGCAGCGGTGGAGCGGGAGCACCATCTGGACTTGCCCCGCTTTCGTGGACACCCTATCGTTAGGGGCATCAAGCCCCGGGGAGGTCCGCAGTGGGGAAGAGTCGGCCACCATATCCGCAGCAGTTTCGGGAG
>JAJPJJ010000024.1 GCA_021324295.1 Bacillota bacterium | reverse complement strand
TGACGTCGACACCACAGTCTCGCTCGCCTTCATGTCCCGCCGTCAACTGAAATGTGCCGTGACGCCCCTATAGGGCGCCAAACTGCGACTTGCGCAAGTCCGGTCTCAACACCCTACCGGGCCACGGTCGACTATGACCGGTTCGTGGCGGGGTTCGATCGCGCGCTGGGCACTAACTCGGTTGCGCATGCCCTGGCAAAGCAACCGACGGCGGCGTCCATCTCGGCCGGCGTGCACCGGCCGCCGGTGCTGACCGAAGACCCCAGATCCCCTCGGAACCACCTCGAAGCCTCGAGCTACTTCACCCTGGGGGAACGGGCCGACGATGTCGGGGCGAACGGCGGATACGCCATCCTGCAGTCGTCCGTCACCGATCGCGTGAAGCGTGTGAACCTCATCGGGCACAGTTTCGGATGCCGCGTGGAGATCGGCGGGGCGGCTGAGGGTGACTGTGACCAACGCGCGGACCTGGGCGCTGGTCAGGATCGGCTCCCGCCCCTTGGGGTTGGTCGGGCGCTCGAACGTGTCGAAGCCCGAGGTGGTGACCCGATGCACCCACACGTAGACCGTATCCACGTCGCAGCCCACGCGATCGGCGATCACGGGACCTGGGTGCCCACGGGCCGCCTCGGCGACGATGCGGTAGCGCTGGTGCAAGCGGACCGGCAGGGTCGTGGTGCGCAGCTTGGCCTGCAAGACGCGGCGTTCGCTGGGACGCACGCGACGAAGGGTGAGCCTCCGCGGCAACGATGTAAGGCGCGTCGAATTGCTCCATCATATCACGCCCTGTCAATCAAGTTGGATGGGCACTAGGGCCTGTCAAGCTGTCGCTTTGAACTGCTCAAACCGCTGCGCCAAACGCTCTCGATCGGGGCGGTCCTTCTCTCGCGCAGGCAAGCGGATAATGCTACCCTGGAGTTGCTTCAGCGCCTCCAGCATCGGACCGTCGCGTCGCTCAAGAAGGCGATCCGAGACATGGACGCGATAGTCCGGATCGATCCCGATCAGGTGGGCATCAAACGCGGCGTGGTGGGTCTTCGACAAGGGAATACCGTTTGGCACAATCGGTTGCCCGAACTGCTCTTGCTTGTCTTCGATGATGTGTGCGGCGTCGAGCAGCAGGGGTTCGGGAAGCCCGGATATGGCGCATCGTCCATCGTACGCCGCGATGACGGCCTCGCGAAACACGGCCTGGTGAAGCCGTTGCTTCACTGTTCTGAGCGCGTAGCGCCGTTCCGGGACAGTTTGGGGAATCTCGGGCGGAGTTCCGGCCGCCTCATCTTGAACACCGAAGACGATCCGGGCTTTTAGCACCGTAGGATCCCATCCGATGATGAAGGTGGGGAAGAACGCCTCGTACCGGCCTGGAGCAATGCCGAGGAAGTAGATCACCGGGACCCGGTTCTCCATTGCCTCTCGCAGCCACCGATTATCGGCGGCATCCGGGTCGTAGCCCATAAAGGCGTAATCGACGGCGATATCCCCGTGGAAGATCTGGCGGTGGACCTGCCGCTGGTCGTCATACCAGACGCGGCCGCCGGGCCTCGGGAACACGGTTCTGATCGAAAGCAGAGACTGGGCCTGTTTGGGTTTGAAGATGCCACGCTGAGGATTGATCAGCGGAATACGCTCGCCTTGGAACACAAATCCGGGTCTCAACTGAGCGGCAGTCAAGTGCTGATGACTCAGACGAAGACGGCGAACGTGGTCCCACGCGGCCAGTCTCAATGCTGTGTCGCGATCCCCGCCAGCCCGACTCATGGTCGCCGGTCTCACCCCCGCTCACGGGCGTCCGGGCAATTCCTCGGGTGCTCCAAGTGCTGCGTCCGCTGGTTCTCAATCAGCTCCGGCTGCGGCCAGTGTCGCGTCCGCGGTCTTGCCGTCTGCGGACAGCCTGAATGGCTTGCGCGCCGCGCCGGTTCGAGTCATTGCTGCCCTGGGACCGCGTAGCACAGCTCGCCCTCCAGGCGCGCGCCCGCGCAGTCCTGGATCGCCTTGCACAGGAGCGCCGTCATCGCGGTCGCGACGATCGGGATCCCAGGGTCGAGGAACGAGAGATAGCCGCGGTGGTCCATGTGGGCGTGGGAGAGGAGCACCGCCTCGACCCGGCAGTCCCGGTAGCCGGGGAGGCGAGCCGCCCGAGCCCACGCCTCGCCGTCCGGATCCTTGAGGTCGGTCCGGTACAGGCCGCGGAGCGGCGGCAGCAGGCCCATGTGGAGGGGGTCGGGTAGCCCCCGCCGGGATCGCGGCGGGAGGAACTCCTCGAAGTACCGGTAGCGGGTGCTGAACGAGGCGCCGAAATCCAGGAAGACGCAGGTGTCCCGGTCCTCGAGGAGGATCTTGTTGCCGCCGATGGTGCCGGCGCCGTCGTAGACGGTGACCGTAACCGCCGCGATGCCGCATCCCCCCAGTCGGCAGGGCGGTGATCGTTTCCATTCCTTGGAGGCGAATCGGTTCCGGAGCGGACGCCTGGCGTCCTATCTCTTGCCCAGCCGGCGCGCTCGGTAGACGGGCCCGGCCCTATCCACGCCGGATCCCTAGGGGCTCGGATCCGATGGATCGATGTCGGCGTTCCCGGCTGGATCCGGCATCACCCGGCACCCGGATCGCCCGGCCCGGACGACGTCGCACACACTATGCCGGTGTCGCGTGACGCAGAGATGTTGTGCACTCCTCCCGCGGCTCAGTGGCCGGCGAAGCGCCGCAGACCTCCTGGACCTGCCGGGCAAGCTCGTCGGCGTGCCGCTCGCACAGGCGCAGCTCGACGCCGAGCGGATCTCCGGGGATGGACACCTGCAGCCTCCCCGGTTCCCGGCAGTCTCGCACGCGGCACTTGCCTCTCACCGGGAAGGCCGAGATGGTCGGTTCATCGGGCATGGGCGAGCTCCCTGGCGACCCAGATTCCTTCGGCCTCTGTTCGGCCCCGCAGCGGGATTTGGCCGCATCATTCCCAATCAGTCAACTACCCCGGACTACAGTCCGAGGCTTGGGTGAGACTTGGAACCGCCACCGCAAGGCGACATTATGCCAGGGCAGTGGACGCTCGTCATCGCCTCTCCCGTCCGGGCCGGATTGACGCTCGACGGTCGCGCCGGAGAGAGTATGTCATCTACGGCTACCCGGTTTGGCGCCCGGGTCCGCCCCGGCCCTCCGCCGAACGTCGGATCTTCCGACTGCCGCACCGGCTGCAGTAGCCGGACGAGAACGCCCTGGATCGGGTCTGAGCCGACTCACCGGAACCCAGAGGGTTCCCCCAGGACTTTCCCCGCCAGATCGCGGGCCACCGCGACCAGGAGATGGCCGGTGACGTTCAGATCGGCCCGATAACCGTCCGGCACGCACGCGCGAGCGTCACGACGGTGGGCACGCGCACCGCCACGTGGAGGGAACAGCTCACCGTGCCTCTGGACGAGCTCGCCGTGGCTTGCACCCGTTCCCCAGACCCTGGGCAGCGCACTCGCGTGTACGAGAAGATGCCGCGGATGATGGTCGACATCGACGATGACCTGCTCGAGGAGGCCCGGCGGCTCAGTGGCGCCCGCACGAAGACGGATGAAATTGTCAAGCCCCCGGGCTGGTCGGGGAGGCCCGGGGGCGGTAGGATAGCATTGGACGCGGGTGACCCCGACCGAAGAGCGGAGTCAGGGAATGAAAGCTCCGCCGCGCTGGGTGGCGCTTCGGCGCCGAGGAGGCGCGTTCCCCTTGGCGGCACCCGCGTCCTGTTGTGGCTTCTGTGGTTGCCAGTTGTGGGTGAGCTGCGTGTAGGCGCGTTCAGCTTGCGCGCAGAGGGCAATCTCGCGCTGCCGGACCGTTTTGAGATTGTATTCGTAGGCCACGCCGCGCGTTCCAAACCGCGCTGGCTGGCCGGCCGCGAGTTCCAACGTCCGGCGCTTCTTCGCGAACAAAGAGGGGCGCATGAACGCGTAGTCCTGCTCCTTGGTCAAGAGGTGCCATGTGAGGACGAGGATCTTGCGCGCCGTCGCGACGGCCGCGACGTGCGGCCCCCGTCGCGTGCGCAGGCGCTGGTAGAAGCCGCGGAGCGGCCCAGGACTCTTGATCGCGGCCCAAGCCGATTCCACGAGCGCGGTACGAGCGTATGCGCGGCCTCGTTTCGTGATCCGCCCATGGGAAGCGGTGTGGAGGCCCGATTGCCGTACGCGCGGATCCAGGCCGACGTACCCGACCAATTTAGCGGGGGATCGAAATCGGTGAACGTCGCCGATGACCGCCACGAGCGTCAGGGCCGTAATAGCGTCGATGCCGGGAATCGTCATCAGGCGCTGCACCGCGGGAGCTTGCAGCGCCAGCGCAGCAAGCGTCTGCCCCAGTTGTCCCAGTTCCGCGCGGACCGCCTCGACCTGGCGGAGGGTCGCTAACACGATCTCTTGCTCGTGCTCCGGCAGTTGCGGTATAGCTGTCTCGAGCAGCCATTTGTGGCCGGCTTGGCCGAAGAGATCGGCGCGTGGGCAGCCTGGGACGAGATTGCGAATCAGCACCCCATGGATGCGGTTCTTCAGGCGGACGTGGTGCCGGACCAGTCGGATCCGATGAGCGACTCGCTGCCGTAGGGCCTGGGTGTCTGCGTCCGGGACCCACACCTCTGGCAACCACCCGCCGGCAAGCAGGCGCACCAGGACTTCCGCGTCGATCTTGTCGGTCTTGATCTTGGCGTCAGCAATGGCCCGTGTCTGGAGCGGATTCGAGACGACGACGCGGTCGGCGTGTTGCTTGAGCACCTGGACGATCGCGTACGTGTTGCCCGTGGCCTCAAGGACGACATGATCATCGCGGCGGAGCGTGCGGGCGAACGCGCGCAACGCCTCCGGAGTGGTGGGAATTCGTCCCAGGTGCGTGAGGCGTCCATCCTCGAGCTTTGCCACCTGGGTAGACTGACGGTGTACGTCCAAACCGAAGAATCTCGTAGGCGTCCCTCCTCACTACAGAGTGGGAGGCAGGCGGGCAACACGACACCAACGGATTCGCGCTCGCAGCGCAACTGGGCCGGTCGCAGGGGCGGCCACCTAAAGGCTCGGGTGCGCAACCCACCGTCTGAAGAGCGGCCTGCCCGTCCTGCGTGCTCCCGGTGCCCCTTGCCCAGATGGTCTCACCATACCACCGCGACAGAAGACGAACCTCTGCGGAGGGCCAGGGGTACCGGACAATTTCATACCTCATAAGGGCGTGATCGAGGCCGCGTTGCGGGAGCTTGTGCGCCGGCGAAGGAGCGTGGAACTCGCCGGGTTGGCGGGCAAGGTCGACGTGGCTCTCACGCGGCGGGATCTGCGCGCCATGAGGGAAGGCCGCTGAGGATGGCCGTCGTCGTTGATACTTCAGCATTGGATCGAGTTCTTCAGGCCGCATGGGGGAGCGCGTGTTAAGGGTGCAGTGGCCGCCGCGCTCGCGGAAGGGATCGTCGTGACCGTCGCGCCGATTCTGGCTGAGATGCTGGTCGGCCTGAACCCTGGGCGCAGATCGGATTCGCGAGCTATCGAACATTTGCGGGACCTGGAGCTGGTCGGCCTGGACTGGCAGGCGTGCGAGCTGGCGGGAGCGTTCGGCCGGGCGCTCGCGGGGCGGGGACGACGGGTGCCCACGGTGGATCTACTGATGGCTGGCGCGGCGGCCACGGGGGGCCACGAGATCTGGCACATCGGAGGCACCGAGCCGCCTGATATTCACGCGCGGCGGCGGGCTCGCAAGGGCCGGCTCGACCCGGTGGTGCTGCGCTCTTCGACCGGGTTTGCAGCCCACGGGCTTCGCGCCGCACCGCAGCGGGTCATCGAGCACCGAGGCCAGTTCTCATGGGCGACGTTCGTGACAAGTCGACCCCCCGGGCGGCGCGCGGGCCGCGCACCGCCCGGCAGAGGGGTGGTCGCCCTGCGCGCTAGACAGACGTCGCCGCGCTCTGCGGTGCCCATCTCCCTAGTACCTTCTGCGGGTTTTCCCGGGTGAATGGCCGTTCAGAAGCGTCAAATATGGAGCCCCCGACCGGACTCGAACCGGTAACCACCTCATTACAAGTGAGGTGCTCTACCGAATTGAGCTACGGGGGCGCCGGCACCCGTAGTCTACCAGACCGGTCGCCGCGGCTCAACCGGAGCGTGGGGTTGCGCGGGACGAGGCTCACCGTCTGTTATAATGGCGGTGTGAAGGACCAGTACGGGCGCGAGATCCGGGATCTTCGCATCTCCCTCACCGATCGCTGCAACCTTCGGTGCGTCTATTGCATGCCGGAGGAGATGGTCTTCAAGCCGCGGGAGGAGATGCTCACGGACGACGAGATCGTGCTCGTGGTCCGGGCAGCGGCGGAGTTGGGCGTGCGGAAGGTCCGCCTCACCGGAGGGGAACCGACCGTCCGGCCGAACCTCGTCGAGCTGGTGGGCCGAATCGCCGCCGTGCCCGGCATCGATGATATCGCGATGACGACGAACGGCGTGCGCCTGGCCCCCCTGGCGGCGCCGCTCGCGGCCGCGGGGCTCCGGCGCGTCAACGTGAGCCTGGACACGCTGGACCCGGAGAAGTTCCGTCGCATCACCCGCCGCGGCAACCTGGCCGACGTGCTGGCGGGGCTGGAGGCGGCGCGCGCGGCCGGGCTGTACCCGATCAAGCTCAACGCCGTCGTCGTCCGGGGGTTCAATGAGGACGACGTGGCGAACCTCGCCCGCCTCACGATGGAGTACGACTGGTCGGTGCGGTTCATCGAGATGATGCCGTTCGGCGGCGTCGCGGGGTTCCAGATGAACGCCTACGTGCCGAGCAGCGAGACGATGGCGCGGATCGAGGCGGCGCTCGGTCCGCTCGTGCCGCTCGATCTGACAGGCTACGACCCCGCGCGGACGTACCGGCTGGAGGGATCCCGCGGCACGCTCGGGTTCATCAGCCCGGTGAGCGAGCCGTTCTGCGCCCAGTGCGGCCGCCTCCGGCTGACCGCGGACGGCCGCCTGCGGCTCTGCCTGCTGCGCGACGATGAGGTGGACCTGCGGACCCTGCTGCGCGGGGGCGCGACCTACGAGCAGATCCGCGAGAGGTTTCGCGCGGCGGCGTACCGGAAACCGTGGGGGCACGGCCTGGCGCGCCATGTGATCCCGCGCCAGCGCGTGATGTCCCAGATCGGCGGCTAGTACAGGCTCTCCGAACTCCAACGAGCGTTGCACGCGGACGGATCGGCCGCGGGGCGTCCCACGCTTCCGGTCGCGGAACGGAGCCCCAGCCCAACGAATCGCGGCAGCACGGCGACTTGGAGACCCGGGAGGGCGCGCCGGGCAGGCCCGCCGCGTCCCTCGACAGCGGGCGACGCGGCACAGAAAGGACGCGGCCGGCCACCTCGGAGGTGGCCGGCCGCGGGCGACTCCCGAAGGGGCGGGCTACGTCTCTTCGCCCTCCAGGTTACGCTCCAGCTTGCGCTTCACCCGCTGCAGCGCGTTGTCGATGGACTTCACGTGGCGGTGGAGTTCCGTGGCCATCTCCTGGTAGGACTTCCCCTCCAGATACGCGGTCAGCACCCGGCACTCCAGATCGCTCAGGTTCTTCCGGATGCGCTCCCGCATCGTCTGCGACGCTTCCTGGTTGATCACCAGCTCCTCGGGATCGGAGACTTTGATGCTGCTGATCACGTCGAGGAGGGTCCGGTCGGAGTCCTCATCGTAGATCGGCTTGTTGAGCGAGATGTACGAGTTGAGCGGGATGTGCTTCTGCCTCGTGGCGGTCTTGATGGCGGTGATGATCTGGCGGGTGATGCACAGCTCGGCGAACGCGCGGAACGAGGACAGCTTCTCCCGGCGGAAGTCCCGGATCGCCTTGTACAGCCCGATCATGCCCTCCTGGATGATGTCTTCGCGGTCGGCCCCGATGAGGAAGTACGCCTTGGCTTTCACCCGGACGAAATTGCGGTACTTGTTGATGAGGAACTCGGCAGCGAACTCGTCTCCGTTCTTTGCGCAATCGACGAGCTGTTCATCCCCCATCTCCTGGTACGTCGGTACCGCCGTGGGCCTGCGCGCAACTACCACGCCTCTCGCCTCCGCCCGCAGTGTCGCCCCGTGAAGGGTGCTGAACGCAGCAGCATAGCCGGATGGCCCGGGACCAAAGCTGGCTGGTTCGAACCTTGCTGATGGGGACCTGGACCGCCCGATCGTGTCAGGCGACCACTGGGGATCCCGTTCGGCGCCGCGTCTGGCTGGACGTTGCCCATACAAGTTACACACATTATACGAACACCTCCAGACCAAGTCAATACGCGCTCCGCGCGCGATGGCGTCCGCGCCGATCGCGGAGCCACGCCGAGTTGGTCCGCGGATCCAGGCGCGGGGGTCAGCCTGCCGGCGCGACGCGGTGGTTACGGTGACGCACCACCTCGTAGAGGAGCAGCGCGGCCGCGACCGAGACGTTGAGCGAGGCCACGGAGCCGTGGAGCGGGATGCGCACGACCCGGTCGCACCGCTCGCGCACCAGGCGGTGGAGCCCGCGTCCCTCGCTCCCCAGCACGAGCGCGATCGGCGGCGCAAGCGGCACCTCGTCGTACCGCTCGCTCGCCGCCGGATCCGCGCCGATCACCCAGACGCCCTCGGCCTTCAGCCGCTCGATGGCGCCGACCAGGTTGCTGACGCCGGCCACCGGCAGGTGCGCCGTGGCGCCCGCGGCTGCGCGGGCCACTGCGGGGCTGAGGCCGGCGGCCCGCCGCCGGGGCACGACGACCCCATGCGCGCCGGCCGCCTCAGCCGTCCGGATCACCGCACCGAGGTTGCGCGGATCTTCGACGCCGTCGAGGAGGACGAGGAAGGGGACCTCGCCGCGCTCTCGGGCCCGCCGGAGGAGGTCGTCCAGCGCGACGAGCGGTTGGACGGCGGCCAGCGCGGCCACGCCCTGGTGGGGCGCTCCCCGGCCGAGCGCATCGAGCCGCCGGGGGTCGACGGCCTGGACCGGAATGCGCCTGGCCCGCGCTTCCGCGACGATCTCCCGGAGCGCGCCGCGGCCGTGGGCGGCGCGCGAGACGAAGATCCGGGACACCGGCTGGCCCGCCCGCAGCGCTTCCAGCACCGCGCGCCGGCCGACCACCGCCCTCTCCTCGGGGTCGGCGGCGCGGGGCCCCGCGGCGCCGGGGGGTGGCGCCCCGATCATCGCACCCGCCACTTGAAGCCGGTCGGGGTGTCCTCGACCAGGATACCGAGGCCCTGCAGGCGAGCGCGGATCCGGTCGCCGGTGGCCCAGTCGCGCGCGCGCCTCGCCTGCATCCGGCCCTCGGCGATGTAGCGGATGAGCGCCTCGGCATGGGCCGCCCCCGCGCCGGCGGCCTGGTCGGCCGCCGGCGCGGGGATGGCCTCCAGACGCGCCGGATCGAACAGGTCGGGGCGCTCCCGCGAGAGCTCCCGCGCGAGGTCGTGGAGGCCCGCGACCTGCACGGGCGTGACCGAGGAGGCGAGCCGGAGGCCCAGCACGTCGCCGAGCTCGCGCAGGACCGCCGCGCTGCGCCGGAGCGCGGCCCGACGCTCGGGACCGGGTGCCTCCCGTCCTCGGGCGATCGCGTCGGTGGCCCGGTTGATCGCGCTCGCAAGCTCGAACAGCGCGGCGAGGGCCCCGGGGGTGTTGAAATCGTCGTCCATCGCCGCCTCGAACGTCGCGCGTGCGGAGGCGGCCGCGTCGGAGAGATCTTCCCCGCCGAGCCCGGGGCCCGGCCCCCGCTGGGCGGACGCCGGCGGGGCGCCGGCGGCGGCCGGGCTCGCGGCGGACGCGGTGAGAAGCTCCTCCGCGGTCTCGACGGCGGTCCTGAGGCGCTCCGCGCCTCGCGCGGCCGCGGCCAGCGCGTCCTCGCTCCACGTCGTGGGGCTCCGGTAATGGGAAGAGAGCACAAAGACGCGGATCGTATCGGGGTGATAGCGATCCAGGGCCTCGCGGATCGTGATGATGTTCCCGAGGTGGCGGGTCATCTTCTCCTCGCCCTCGGTGAGCCGCAGCAGGCCGTTGTGGACCCAGTAGCGCACGAACGGAGACGTCCCCGTGTATCCTTCCGACTGCGCGATCTCGTTCTCGTGATGGGGAAAGATCACGTCTTGGCCGCCGCCATGGATATCGAGCTGCGGCCCCAGGTGGGCGGTCGACATCGCGGAGCACTCGATGTGCCATCCGGGCCGGCCCGGTCCCCACGGGCTGTCCCACGCGGGCTCGCCCGGCTTGGCGGCCTTCCAGAGGACGAAGTCCATCGGGTGCTCCTTGCGCGGATCCACATCGATCCGCGCGCCGGCCTGCATCTCGTCGAGCGACCGGCCGGAGAGCCGGCCGTAGGCGGGGAACGCCGAGACGCGGAAGAAGACGTCGCCGTCCGAGGCGTAGGCCAGGCCGCGCGCGACCAACGTCTGCACGATCTCGATGATCGTGGGAATCGCCTCGGTGGCGCGCGGGTAGACCGTCGCCCGCCGCACCCCGAGCGCGTCCATCTCGCGCAGGAACCGCTCGATGTACCGGGCCGCCAGCGCCTCGATCGTCGTCCCCTGCTCCCGCGCGGTCTCGATGATCCGGTCCTCGATATCGGTGAAGTTCTGCACGTGGCTGACGCGGAAACCGCGGTACTCGAGGTAGCGGCGGATCACATCGAAGACCAGGTACGACATCGCGTGTCCGACGTGCGTGGGGCCGTAGAGGTTGGGCCCGCAGACGTACATCCGCACCTCGCCGGGGTGCAGCGGCTCGAACACCTCCTTGCGGCGGGTGAGCGTGTTGTAGACCCTGAGCGCCATCATCGCCTCCGCGTGATCACGACTCGAACGGCATCACGGGGATGGCCACCAGCTCCGCCACGATCTCCCACCGGCCGCGCCCCTGCCACGTCCAGGGATCGATCTCGACCGTGCGCACCAGCTCGAAGCAGCCGCGGTCCGAGAGCACCCGGAGGTAGGTCGCGCCCTTCTCGAACCGGCGGCCGAGGATCCTCAGGATATGGTAGAAGGCGTCTCCCCGCCAGAACCCCGCGGGCCGCTGGCGCGCCGGATCGAGCTCGAGGGCGACAGGCTCGCGCAGGACGCGGCTCTCGATCGTGAGGACGTGGGCGCCGCGCGGCGCTCGCCACCGCCGGTAGTCGACGGGCCCGCGCGGGCGCCGCGGGCGCCCGCGCGGCGGGACGGCTGTCATGCGCCCTCGTCGTCCCCCGGGCCGGGGCCCGCGCGATCCGGCGGGACGGCGGCGCCGCCGGGGACCGTCCGGATCGGCCCGGGCAGCGCCTCCAGGCTGGCGACGGCCTGGGCCGCGATCCCCTCCTCCCGCCCGATCGCGCCCATCCCTTCCAGGGTGGTGGCCTTCACGTTGACCCGGTCCGCGTCCACGCCGAGGCCGCCGGCGATCGCCTGCCGCATCGCGGGGATATGCGGAGCGAGCCGGGGAGATTCCGCCATCACCATCACGTCGACGTGGGCGGCGCGCCAGCCCCGCTCCGCGAGCAGCTCGCGCACGCGAGCGAGCAGCACGAGGCTGCGTGCGCCCGCGTACTCCGGAGCATCCGGGGGGAAATGCCGGCCGATGTCCCCGCACCCGGCCGCGCCCAGCAGCGCGTCCATGACCGCGTGCAGGATGACGTCGGCATCCGAGTGCCCAGCGAGGCCCCGGGCCGCCGGGATCTCCACGCCGCCGAGGATCAGCGGACGGCCAGCCGCGAACCGGTGCGCGTCGAACCCGATGCCGATGCGCGGAGCCGGAGCGGGGGCATCGCTGCTGCGGACGAGGGCGTCGGCGCCCACGAGATCCTCCGGGACGGTGACCTTGAGGTTCACGGACGACCCGGGCACCAGCCGGACGCGATGCCCCAGCCGCTCCACGAGCGACGCGTCGTCGGTGCCCCGGAACCCCTGGCGCGCCGCCTCCTCGTGCGCCCGCAGCAGCAGCCCCCGGTCGAACGCCTGCGGCGTCTGAACGTGGTACAGGCGGGACCGGTCCAGCGTGGCCTCTACCCAGCCGTCCTCCGCGCGCTTGATCGTCTCGGCGACCGGTACCGCCGCCGTCGCGGCGCCATGCCGCGCCGCCGCGTCGACGACCGCGCGCACCACCTCGGGCGAGAGGAACGGCCGGACGCCATCGTGGACGAGGACGAGGCGCGGCCCCGGAGGGAGCGCGGCCAGGCCTGCCGCCACCGACGCCTGCCGGTCCGCCCCTCCCGGGACGACCGCCGTGACCTTGGTCAGCCCGGCGTCCCGGACGAGCCGCCAGACGTCGCTCAGCGCCTCAGCCGGCGCGGCCACGACGATGGCCTCCACCTCGTCCATCCGCTGGAGGACATCGAGCGGGTAGTACACCAGCGGCCGCCCCCGCAGCGGGACCAGGGATTTCGGGATCGGGCTTCCGAACCGCGCGCCCCGGCCGGCGGCCGGGACGACGGCCCCGACACCCGGCAGGCTCACCTCGCCGCGCCGTCCTTTTCCAGCACCTTGGGACGCGCGAAGATCATCCTCCCCGCCACGGTCTGCAGGACGCTCGTAACGACCGCGTCGAGCGTCTCGCCGATGTGCTTCTTGCCCCCCTCGACGACGATCATCGTCCCGTCGTCGAGGTAGCCCACGCCCTGGCCCGCCTCCTTGCCATCCCTGATCAAGTGCACGCTCAGCTCCTCCCCCGGGAGCATGACCGGCTTGATGGCGTTAGCGAGCTCGTTGACGTTCAGGACACGGACGCCCTGCAGCTCGGCCACCTTATTGAGGTTGTAGTCGTTCGTCACGATCGCTCCCCCGACGGTCTTCGCCAGCCGGATGAGCTGGGCGTCCACGGCCTCTCCGGGGCGCGGGTCGCCTTCCTCGTAGATCTGCATGCCCTGGAACTGCTTCTGCATCATCTGGAGGATCTCGAGCCCCCGGCGCCCGCGGTTGCGGCGGAGGGGGTCGCCCGCGTCGGCGATCCGCTGCAGCTCCGCGAGCACGGAGCGCGGCACCAAGAGGGGCCCCTCGAGGAAGCCGGCCTGGCAGATGTCGGCGATGCGCCCGTCGATGATCACGCTCGTATCCAGGATCTTGGGGGCGCCGCCCGCGCGGCGCGTCCGCCGGTCCCGCCCCAGCCGCTCGGCCAGGCGCGGGAACGCGGCCAGCAGATCCTCGCGCCGCTGGATCCCGAGATGCAGGCCGAGGTAGCCGAACACGAGCACGGCCGCCAGCGGGATGATGTAGGAGCCGATGATCGGCACGCGCAGCAGCGGGATGCTGACGAGGAACGCGACGATGAGGCCGACGATCAGGCCCGCCACCCCGGCCAGGACGTCCCGCAACGGGATGCCCCCGAGGTGGTGCAGCACCCAGCCCATCCACCGCACGAACCACGCCCGCACCGGCGCGGCGAGCACCCACCCGAGCACGCCGCCGAGCGCGATCCCGAGGCCCAGCGCGCCGAGCCGCGCGCCTTCCCCGCCCGTGCGCAGGAGCTCGAGGTGCACGAGATCGGCGATCTGGTATCCGAAGACGGCGCCAAAGATGACGCCGATACCGCGAACGAGACGAATCATCACCGGCTCACCGACCCTGGAGACACTTCATAAGTATAGCACGCTCCCTCCACACCGGGAACGTGCGACCTCTCGTCTCTCGTCTCGCGTGTCCTGCCGTGCGCCGTCCGCCGCGCGCACGTTTGCTTGACACTGCGGCGACGCGCTCCCTATAATGAGGCCGTTCACTGCAGGGGGTGCTCCGGATGAAGGACACGGGCCTTCGGTTCCAAGACCAGGTCGACGAGTCCCTCATCCACCACCGGAGCATTCTCGACGTCCTCACCAAGCTCCAGGAGTCCACCGCCCGCGTCAGCCGCGCGATCGCGAAGTCCGTCACGAGCTGTGGTTGCATCAGCATCGACGCCCGCAAGCAGCAGGTGCCGGCCGACGTCGGCCTGGCGGAGCTCCGTGCATACTTGAACACGCACGTCGACGGCGGGCTGTGCGAGCGATGCCGCGAGGCGGTGGAGACCGAGATCGGAGCGGTGTTGTTCTACCTCGCCGGGCTGTGCAACGTGCTGGGCCTCGACCTCGAGGCGGTCCAGGCCAAGGAGCACAGCCGTCTCAGGAGCCTGGGCATCTTCAGCCTCAAGTAGCGCGCCGTCGCCTGCGTCCCTGTTCGACCGACGCCGCCCGCGGGCCTCGTGCGAGCGCCGGGACGCCACGCCGCGCCCGGCGTCCCCTGGCCTCCGGGGCGGTCCGGGGCACTCGGGCGGCGCCCTTCCAGGGCCCGATGCGGCGTTTGAACTATCCTCGCGCGCGTGGTAGTCTGGTGGTGTAGCGAACGCCAGTTCGCCTATATCCTCCTTCGTGCGGGATCGCGGACGCTCCGCGGCAGGACGCGGCGGGTGCGGGGTCTACGACGACCTGAATGCGATCGCACGCTGGGACGATCCCGGAGCTAGTCGGTGAAGCTACGGTACGTATGCCAGTCTTGCGGCTACGACTCGGCCAAGTGGCTGGGACGGTGCCCGGGGTGCGGCGGCTGGAACACGCTCGTCGAGGAACCGGCGGTCCCGCCCCGCCGCGGGAGGCCGCCGGCCGAGCCGGTCCCGCTCTCCGCGGTGACACCGCTCGCGCAGGAGCGCCTGGCCACAGGCATCTCGGAGCTGGACCGCGTGCTGGGCGGCGGCATCGTCCCGGGATCGCTCATTCTCATCGGCGGGGAACCGGGGTGCGGGAAGAGCACCCTCATGACGCAGGTCTCCGCCCGGCTCGGCCACGAGGGCCGCGCGGTGCTGTACGTCACCGGCGAGGAATCCCCGCAGCAGACCAAGCTCCGCGCCGATCGCGTCGGCGCCGCCTCCGAGCGCATCTGGCTGCTCGCGGAGACCGACCTGAACGCCGTGCTGGAGGCGGCCCGGCGGCTCCGGCCCGCCGCGATGGTCATCGATAGCATCCAGACGATGTACAGGCCGGATCTGCCGGCGTCCCCCGGCAGCGTCGGGCAGGTGCGCGAGTGCGCGGCGACGTTGCTGCAGGCGGCCAAGGGGGATGGCATCGCGGTGCTGCTCGTGGGACACGTCACGAAGGAGGGTGCCATCGCCGGGCCGCGGGTGCTCGAGCACATCGTGGACACGGTCCTCTACTTCGAGGGCGAGCGCCACCAGGCGTATCGGGTGCTGCGGGCGACGAAGAACCGGTTCGGATCCACGAACGAGATCGGCGTGTTCGAGATGCACGGCTCGGGTCTGCGGGAGGTGCCCAACCCGTCGCTGGCCTTCCTGAGCGGGCGACCGCAGGGCGCCGCCGGCGCCGCCGTGGTCTGCGCGGTGGAGGGGACCCGCCCGCTGCTCGTGGAGGTGCAGGCCCTCGTCAGGCCGGCCCCATGGGGCACGCCGCGCCGGACGACATCCGGGCTCGACTACAACCGCCTGCAGCTCCTGCTCGCCGTCCTCGAGAGGCGGGCCGGCCTCGCCCTCGGGACGGCCGACGTGTACGCGAACGCCGCCGGCGGCGTGCGGATCGACGAGCCGGCCGCGGACCTCGGGGTCGCGGTCGCGGTCGCGTCCTCGTACAGGAATCGGCCCCTGGACCCTCAGACGGTGTTCGTCGGCGAGGTCGGGCTCGCCGGAGAGATCCGCGGGGTGCCGCAGGTGGGCCGGCGGCTCGCCGAGGCCGCGAAGCTTGGGTTCCGGCGGGCGCTGGTCCCGGCCGGGGCGAGCCACGCCGGCGGGCCGCGGGAGGACGAAAACGGCGGGGGCCTTCAGGTGGTCAGGGTCGCCAGCATCGCGGAGTGTCTCGACCTGGCGCCGTGGGAGGAAGCATCCTGAGGCCCGAGGCGGGGCGGCGGGCGCGCCGGTGACGCCGCGGCCGCGTGGAACGCGCCGACGGCCCGGGCGGACGCCCGGGCCGTCGCGCTGCTCCTCGGGGCCACGTGCCTCCTACGACCCCTTGTCGGCGGAGACAGGCTCTCGCTTCTTTTCGAACGCCATCCGACCATCCCGGACGTCCAGCAGGATCTCGTCACCCTGGCTGAACTTGCCGCGAAGCATGTCATCCGAGAGCGGGTCTTCCACGAGGCGCTGTATCGCCCGCCGCAGCGGCCGTGCTCCGTACTGGGGATCGTAGCCCTCCTGCGCCAGGAGGTCACGCGCCGCGTCCGTGAGCACGAGGTCCATGCCCTGGCCCCGGATCTCCCGCCGCACCCGCTCCATCAGGATGTCGACGATGGCCTTGATCTGGTCGCGGGTGAGCGGTCGGAACACGATGATCTCGTCCACGCGGTTGAGGAACTCCGGCCGGAACGTCCGGCGCAGCTCTTCCATCACGTGCGCCTTCATCCGCTCGTACGTCCGCTGCGCGTCGAGCTCCTCGTTGGCGACCGCGCGGAACCCCAGGCCGCCCTCGCGCTGGATCTGCGGGGCTCCCACGTTGCTCGTCATGATGACGACGCAGTTCTTGAAGTCCACCGTGCGCCCTTGCGCGTCGGTGAGCCGGCCGTCCTCCAGGATCTGGAGCAGGACGTTGAAGATCTCCGGGTGCGCCTTCTCGATCTCGTCGAGCAGCACCACCGAGTACGGGCGGCGCCGCACCTGCTCGGTGAGCTGGCCCCCTTCCTCGTACCCGACGTAGCCCGGCGGCGCCCCCACGAGGCGGGACACCGTATGCCGCTCGGTGTACTCGGACATGTCGATGCGGACCACGGCGTTCTCGTCGCCGAAGAGGAGCTCGGCGAGCGCGAGGGTGAGCTCGGTCTTCCCGACGCCGGTGGGCCCGAGGAAGATGAACGACCCGATCGGCCGCCGCGCGTCCTTCAGGCCGGCCCGCGCCCGGCGGACCGCCCGGGAGACCGCCTGCACCGCCTCCTCCTGGCCCACGATCCGCTTGTGGAGGGCATCCTCCATCCGGAGCAGCTTCTCCGTCTCCTCTTCCACGAGACGGGTGACGGGGATGCCGGTCCAGCTCGACACGATATCCGCGATGTCGTCGGCGGTGACGGTCGTGATGTCCCGTCCCTTCTCCGTCTTCCACGAGCTCTCGAGCTCTTCGAGCTTCTGCCGCAGCACCTTCTCCTTGTCGCGCAGCGCCGCGGCCCGCTCGAAGTCCTGGCCCTTGATCGCCTCCTCCTTCTCGCGACGGGCCCGCTCGGCCTTCTCCATCGCCTGGCGGACCTCCTGGGGCAGGAAGCTGGCCTGCAGCCGGATCTTGCTGGCGGCCTCGTCCATGAGGTCGATCGCCTTGTCGGGCAGGAACCGGTCGGAGATGTACTTGTCGGCGAGCGTCGCTGCGGCGGCGAGGGCCTCCTCGCTGATCTTCACCCCGTGGTGCGCCTCGTATCGCTCGCGCAGGCCACGGAGGATCTCGACGGCCTGCTCGACGGTGGGCTCCGACACCAGGATCGGGGCAAACCGGCGCTCCAGCGCGGCGTCGCGCTCGACGTACTTGCGGTACTCGTCGAGCGTGGTCGCGCCGATGCACTGCAGCTCCCCGCGGGCCAGCGCCGGCTTCAGGATGTTGCTCGCGTCGATCGCGCCCTCGGCCGCGCCGGCCCCCACCAGGGTGTGCAGCTCGTCCACGAAGAGGACGACCTCTCCTTGGGCCTTGCGGATCTCCTCCATCACCTTCTTCATCCGCTCCTCGAACTCGCCGCGGTACTTGGTGCCGGCGACGAGGGCGGCGAGATCGAGCTGGACCACCCGCTTGTTGCGGAGGACCTCCGGCACATCCCCCCGGACGATCCGCTGGGCCAGACCTTCGGTGATGGCGGTCTTCCCCACCCCCGGCTCGCCGATCAGGGCGGGGTTGTTCTTGGTGCGCCGCGACAGGACCTGGATCACCCGCTCGATCTCCCGCTCCCGGCCGATCACGGGGTCCAGCTTGTTCTCCCGCGCCAGCTTGGTCAGGTCGCGGCCGAACTCGTCGAGCGTCGGCGTCTTGCTCGCCTGCTTCGTGTACGAGGCCGTCCCCTCTTCCCCGAGCAGGTAGACGACCTGGGAGCGGACGCGCTCCAGGTCGGCGCCCATCGCCTCGAGCACGCGCGCCGCTACCCCCTCCCCCTCCCGGATGAGGCCGAGGAGGAGGTGCTCCGTGCCGATATAGTTGTGGCCGAGGCGGCGGGCTTCATCGAGCGCGAGCTCGAGGACCTTCTTCGCCCGCGGGGTAAACGCGACTTCCTCGTAGGGGGTCCGCTCGCCGCGTCCGATCGCGCTCTCGATCTCCGCACGCACCCGCTCGGGGTTGATGTTGAGGGACTCGAGCACCTTGCTCGCGACACCCTCGCCCTCGCGGATGATGCCGAGCAGGATGTGCTCCGTCCCGACCGCGCTGTGGTTCAGGCGCTTGGCCTCCTCCTGGGCGAGGATGATGACGCGGCGGGCCCGTTCGGTGAATCGTTCAAACATCGTGCGGGTGTCCCCCTCTCTGCCCGGCCGTCTGCGTCACGGTCCAGCGTCCCGCAGTGCTGCATCGCCTGCGTCCATCTCGTAGTCCGGATTCTGCTACCACGCTGTTCGCCCCCCAAATCCCGCCAGGCAGCGGGATCCGGAGTCCGGCAGAGCACACGGGGACTGCCTCCTGATCAAGGACTACGCTGGCCCCTCCCCCGTCATTCCCCGGGGTCCTCTTTCTTCGCCAGCGCGCCGACTCCTGCCATTCCGCGGGCTGCGAGGGCCCCTTGCCCGTCTTGTGGAGCCGTCCCATCTAGTATCTTTCCCCCTTGCCGCACGAGGCAGACCGCGCGGCGTTCGGCCGCGCCGTCTCCAGGTGTAACCGGGGGAGGCCCCGGATGGTTCTGGGGCCTCCCCCGATCGTCCGATCTCTCCTTCCATCCTTCCTTCGCGCTACCGAACCGCTCGTCCCACCCCCGCCGGCCATCCCGGTGGCCGCAGCCCCCGGTCCCCTCGACCGCGGGCACGGCCGGGAGCCCTCTGGCCCGCCCACGAATCGGTTCCGCCGCGCCACCCTCGACCGCGCCCGGGGCCCCGGCGGGCCCCCCCAACCCCGTGGACGCCTGCCGGTCGCTTGCGGGAGCCCGGACGGCTCAGCGCTTGATGGCCCTGATCGTATAGCGGATGGTGCCGGCCGGCACCTCGACCGTCACGGTCTGGCCCTTCCGCTTCCCGAGCAGCGCCCGGCCGACGGGCGATTCGTTGCTGATCCGGTCGCGGGCGGGGTCGGCTTCGGCCGATCCTACGATCGTGTAGCTCAGCTCCTCGCCGGTCTCGTCCACGAGCCGGACGGTGCTGCCGACGGTGACCACGTCCGATCGCACGTCGTGGTTGTTGATGACCTTGGCGTTCCGGAGCATCGCCTCGAGCATCAGGATCCGTCCCTCCGTGAACGCCTGCTCGTTCTTCGCGTCCTCGTACTCCGAGTTCTCCATCAGGTCACCGAACTCTTTCGCCTGCTTGATCCGCTCGGCGATCTCCTTGCGCTTCACCGACTTGAGGAAGTCGAGCTCCTCCTCGAGCTTCCGCAGGCCCTCGGGAGTCAGAATGGTCTCCTTCTCATGCTCGTCCATACCGTTCGGCCCACCCGGAAAGCGTAAATGTCAGCATAAAGAGGGGTCGAGACTGAGGAAGCCTCCTCAGCCTCGAACCGCCGCCAGTATACAGGACGGCCGCAGGCTTGTCAAAGGCTCGAAGTGCCTCAAAATTATCGACACCGAAGAGCGAATTGTTGCCTCAAAATGCCGGTCACCGGCACCCAGGAGGCAACGTGGGTCCTCTCAGTGTACGGGAATACGC
>JAJPJJ010000015.1 GCA_021324295.1 Bacillota bacterium | reverse complement strand
CCGGCCACATCGTCGTCTCCTGCTCCGTCGAAGCTGCAATGGTTGCTGCGTTGCTTCCACTCTACGTCCCCCAGGCCCAAATTCCTGCGACTTGCGCAAGTCCGGACCTTGACCATCTCGGCCACCGTCGGCGACGAGACGATGACGACCCGCGATGCGATCTGCGCGTAGAAAGCCTCGGCGACGCGGGCGCACGCGGGGGTCAGCCCGCCGACGATCTTCGGGATGTCCCGGATCGTGTACCGGTCGTTGCCAGGATCGATCCGCTCCGGCGAGAACGCGAGCGCGAAGTCGGCCCCGGCCCGCAGGCCGCTCGTCTCCAGGACGGGCTTGACGACCTCTACGGTCGTCCCGGGGTACGTCGTGCTCTCGAGGACGACGAGGACGCCGGGCCGCAGGGCCGGGACGCAGCCCGTCGTGGCGGCGATCACGGACGACAGGTCCGGCTCCTTGCTCTTCGTGAGCGGCGTCGGGACGCAGACGACCAGGACGTCGGCGCCCCGCAGCGCCTCGTAGTCGGTTGTGGCGGCGAGGTGGCCGGAGGCGACGAGCCGGCGCACGTCGTCGGCGCGGACGTCGGCGATGTAGGATTGCCCCCGGGCGATCATCGCGGCCCGCGCCGGGTCCGCGTCGATGGCGGCGACGTGGAAGCCGGCGCGGGCCGCCTCGACGGCAAGCTGGAGGCCCACGTAGCCGCATCCGATCACAGCCACCCGGGCGGTCCGATCCTTGAGCCTGGCCACGAGCGCGTTCTCGAGCATGATGGCAGCGTCCAATGTCGGTCAACCTCCGGCGCGAGCAGCCTGTGGGCCAGCTCACCGCGGCAGCGCGGACACCCACCGGGCCACCGCGTGCTGCACCGCGGTCGGCGACGGCCCGACGGCCGGGCGCACCCGCCACGAGAGCGACATCCCGGTCAGCAGGCCGGCGGCCACGACCAGCACGATGAGCCCCGCGGTCGCAGCGGCCGGCGCTGCGCGCCGCTGCGGCGCGTCCCGGTAGAACCGCTCCTGATAGACGTAGCTGTCGACGAGCTCCGGCCGGACCTTCGTCAGCACCAGGCCGATGACGTTCGCGCCGAGCCGGTCGAGCTGCAGCTTCACCTGTTCCTCCACGCCCCGCGGGGCCTGGCCCGCGTCGACCGCGAGGACCACCCCGGTGGCCAGGCGCGCCAGCGCGAGCGCGTCCGCGAACGCGCCGACCGGGCAGGTATCGAGCAGGACGATGTCGCCCCGCTGCCGGAGCCCGGCCAGGATCCCCGCCATCGTGCGCGAGCCGAGCAGCGCGCGCGTCTCGTCGGATCGGTCGGCGCCGCTCGGCAACAGCCACAGGTTGGGCCCGAGCTCCTGCAGCACGTCCCCGACGGCCGCCTTGCCGGTGAGGACCTCCGCCAGCCCCCGCTCGTTGGGAGCGCTGAAGAGCCGGTGCAGCGACGGGCGCCGCAGCGCCGCGTCGACGACGATCGTCCGCCGGCCCGCCTGGGCGAACGCGCGGGACAGGTTCAGCACCACGGTGGAGGTCCCGCTCCCCGGCCGCGGGCTCGTGACGGCGATCACGTCCGCCCCGTCTCCGGTTTCGCGGGCCATGAGGTTGACCCGCAGCATGCGGTACGCCTCGTCGAACGGGGGGTTGTGACGGGGGACGACAGCCAGCGCCGGCACACCCAGCAGCCGTTCCGCCACCTCGGGCGTCTTGATCGTGTTGTCGAGGTACTCGACGAAGAACACGAGCCCGACGCCGGCCACGAGGCCGAGCACCCCGGCAAGGGTCAGCTTGAAGCGCTTGCCCTGGAAGGGAGAGGCCTTGGCGGCGCGCGCGTGGTCCGTGACGATAAGCGTTCCGAGATTCTGTGCCTCCTGCTCGCGCAGCCGCACCTGCGCGAGCTGTCCTTGCAGGTCGTTGACCTGCTTGCCCAGGATCTCGATGGTGCGGGTGAGCCGCGCCTGCTCCATCTGCCGCTCCGCGAGCCCCGGCAGCGCTTGGGCTGCTCCGGCGAGCGCCTTCTGGATCGCGTCCCGCTTGGCCTGGAGCGCGAGCTTGTCGGTCTCCGCGGCGATCCGCGCCTGGGTCAGCACATCGTACACGGGGTTATGCACGACGCTCTCGCTGGATACGATCTTGGTCAACTCCTTGTTGAGCCGGTCCCTGACGGCCTGGATCATCGCCTTGAGCGCGACCACGTTGGGATGGTTCTCGGTGTGCACGGCCAGCTCGGAGGTCAGCGCGACCTCGAGCTGGACGAGCCGCGCCCGGAGCTGCTGGGCGATCGGGTTGTCCGAGATTTGCTGGTCGGTGCGGGTCGAGCTCTGGCCGTTCATCTGCGCGCCGATCGACGCGAGCCGGGCGTTCACCTCGTCCAAGGACAGGTCGAGCTGCTGGAGCTGCGCCCGGAGGTTCCCGACCTGCGTCGCCTGCGCGGACGCCAGCACGACGCCGTTCTCCCGCTGGAACCGGAGCAGCGCATCCTCGGCCGCCTTGAGCTTCGAGGCGGCATCGGCCGCCTGCTTCTCGATGAACTCGCGCGCGAGCGTCGTCTGCCGGCGCTGGACCTCCTGATCGTACGCCGCCGCCGCCTCCGCGACCGCGTTGGCGAGCCCGATCGCCTCCCGGGGCGTGCGGCCCTGAGCGGTGATCCGGATGCGATCGCTCGTGGGGTCCTTTTGCACCGTGACGAGGTCCTGCAGATCCGCGGGCCGGACGCCCGGCACAGGGAACTGCTGCAGAACCCGCTCGGCCACCTCCGGGCTCCGAATCTCGTCGATCGCCAGTTGCATCAGGATGTCCGGCGACGCCTGAGCCGGCACCCCGCCCTGGGCGCTGGACGCGAAGAAGAACCGTTGCGCGGACGGGATCGCCACCGTGGCCGTCGCGGAGAAGTCCCCGAAGCTGGAGCGGCTGAGGACCAGCCCCGCGATGAGCGCGGCGAGGACCGTCGCGATCACGATCCCGCGCCGCTGCCGCAGGACGCGGTAGTATCTCCAGAACTCCATCGGTCACCCTCCTTCGGACTGGCTGTGACTCCCCCCGCGTGGCCCTGCTCGGATCGCTACTTCAGGAGCCAGAGGAACGGGACGATCGTACCGAGGATCGTTTGCCAGTTGACCCCGCTCTTCTCCGGCACGTACACGACGTCACCGGCCTGCAGCGGGACGTTCTGGCTCGCGTCCCCGCTCTTGTAGAATTTGTCGAGGTTCACCGGCGTGACGGTCGGCTTGGCGGTGCCGGCCTGGCGGACAACCCCGATGTTGCCGATCGCGGCCTGGGGCGTCGGGCCGCCGGCGGCCGAGAGGAGATCGATCACGCGGTCACCCGGCTTGTACAGGTATGCCCCCGGCTTCGCGACCTGGCCCATCAGCAGGACCTTGTCCTGGGCCTCGGGGACGATGACCACGTCGCCCGCCTGAAGTGGAACGTTGGCGTTCGTGTTCCCGTTGACCAGCAGTTGCTGCAGATCCACGGGGATCCGGGTGTTCTGCCGGAGGATGAACGCCTTGGGCAGGCCGGCGGAGGGCGTGGGGCCCCCCGCCGCGGCGACGAGGGAGGCGACCGTCCATCCGCTCTGGATCTCGTAGGCGCCGGGCCGGCCGACCTGCCCGACCAGGTAGACAAACTGCCGGTGCAGCGCCGTCTGCCGGATCGAGACCACGACCTGCGGGTCCCGGATGTACTTCCTCAGGTCGGCGCGGATCCGCTCCGTGAGCTGCGACAGCGTCAGCCCCGCCGCCGGTACCTTGCCGATGAGCTGCATCATCACCGACCCGTCCGGCCCGACCGTCACCGGCCCGCTGACCGCGGGCTCCCCGAGCACGGAGACCTCCAACACATCGCCAGGGGAGACGGTGTAGTCCTGCGCGACCGGCCCGAGCGCGGGCGGGATCGGCTGCGGCGCCCCCTCGCCGGGCTGGGGCGCGCCCTGCTGCGCTGGCGGCTGAGCGGGCGGGGGCGCCTGCGGCGCCGCCCGCCCGCTCAGGCCGAGCACCATCGCGCCGATCGCGAGGCTCGCGGCGGCGCCACGCCGGGACAACGGGAGATCGAGCCTCATGGCTTCCCTCCGTCATCGAGGTCTGCGACCTCGGGTTTCTGCTCGTCCAGGATCCACCACAGCTCGCGGTCCCCGGACGGGCTGTGGGTGACGTAGAGCCCTTGCACGCGCCAGATCGAGGACTGGTAGGCGAACGCCGCCCCGATCGGCACGCGCGGACCCAGCGCGCCGTTCCGTCTGGTCCTCAGAGCCACGCCCTTGTCAGCCATCGCGTCCTCCACCGATGAGCGTGTGCGGCGGCGCACCCGCATCTCGCCGGTCGCTCCGAGAGGTGTGTCTAACGGACACCGCCGCTAAGATAATTTGACCCGCGCGTCGAAATAGCCCCCTGACACACTCAGAATCGGACTACCAGTTGCGCCCATCGTCGCAGCAACGAGGTGAGCTGTCAT
>JAJPJJ010000094.1 GCA_021324295.1 Bacillota bacterium | reverse complement strand
GACCGTCTGCCTTACGATGCCGCCCATCACAGATCCGCCCACTCCCTCCCACACATCGCCGCAGCGAGTGCCTGAGCCATCAGGGGTTGACACAGGATGTCTCACGCCTCGTCCTCCCGGCCGAGGTAGGCCTCGATGACCTGCGGGTCCCGCTGGATCGCCTCCGGGGCCCCCTCGGCGATCTGGATCCCGTGATCCAGGACGATGATGCGGTCGCTGATCCCCATCACGACGCTCATGTCGTGTTCGATCAGGAGGACCGTGATGCCGGAGTCGCGGATCCGACCGACGAGCTGCACGAGCGCGGCCTTCTCAGCGGGGTTCATGCCGCTCGCCGGCTCGTCGAGGATGAGGAGGCGGGGCGCGGTGGCCAGGGCTCTGGCGATCTCCAGCCGCCGCTGATTCCCGTACGCGAGCTCGCGGGCCCGGTAGTGCGCGTGCGACTCCAGGCCCACGAACGTCAGCCACCGAAACGTCTCCTCGCGCGCCCAGGACTCCTCCTGCCGATGGAGGGGCGTGTGCAGGAGGGAGTCGAGCGTGCCCGCGCGCGTGCGGGCGTGCAGCCCGATCATCACGTTCTCGTCCACGGCGAGGTCGGGGAACAGCCGGATCATCTGGAAGGTGCGGGCGATCCCCCGCTTCACGACGAGATCGGGGCGAAGTCCGGTAATCTCCTGCCCCTCGAAGAGGATGCGACCGGCCGTCGGACGGAGAAAGGCCGTGATGCAGTTGAACACCGTCGTCTTCCCGGCTCCGTTGGGACCGATGATGCTCAGGATCTCCCGCGGCCGGACGTCAAACGAGACGTCGGAGACCGCGACCAGGCCGCCGAAGCGCATCGTGAGGCGCTCCACGCTCAGCACGGGATCGGCAGGTCCAACAGCCATCGCTGCCCGCGGGGCGCCCGCCTACTCCGGCGTGGACGCGGTGTCCACCGCGCGTCCTGCCGCGGCGCTCGCCTCCGAGAGGGCGACGGCGCGCCGCTCGATCTGCCCGATCCGGCTCGGCCACAGGCCCTGCGGCCGTAGCAGCATGAGGATGATGAGGCCGATCCCAAAGGCGAGCATCCGATACCTGTCGAACCCCCGGAGCGCCTCAGGGAGGATGACGATGACGGCGGCGCCGAGGATCACCCCCGGCAGGCTCCCCATGCCGCCGAGGATGATGACCATCAAAATGGTGACCGACTGGATGAAGGTGAAGCTCGAGGGGTTGATCGCGGTGAGCTTCACCGCGAAGAACGACCCCGCCGCGCCGGCGAAGACCGCCCCGAGGATATACGCCATCAGCTTGAAGTACACGGGGTAGATACCGACCGCCTGCGCCGCGGTCTCGTCCTCCCGGATCGCGAGCCAGGCCCGGCCCAAGCGCGACCGCGCAAGGTTATAGCTGCCCGCGAGGACGAGGAGCGCAAACGCCATCGCGAGGAAGTACATCGCGCGCGGGGAGCGCAGGACGAACTCGCCGATCGTGGGGTGGGGGATCCCGTAGATGCCCTCCGGCCCGCCAGTGAATGTGAAGTTCGTGGCGGCGATGCGGACGATCTCGCCGAAGCCCAGGGTCACGATCGCGAGGTAGTCGCTCCGCATCCGAAGGGTCGGGGCGCCGATGACGACGCCCGAGATCGCGGTGAAGAGCGCGGCGACCGGCAGCGTCGCCCAGAAGGCGACGTGGTACTGCACCATCAGCAGCGCCGTCGTATAGGCGCCGATGGCAAAGAAGGCCGCGTACCCGAGGTCCAGCAGCCCGGCGTAGCCCACGACGACGTTGAGGCCCAAGCCCAACATGACGTAGACCAGCACCTGCGTGCCGACATCGACGAGGTACGGGGTGCCCAAGACAGGCAGGGCCAGGGCCGCCAGCGCGACGGCGCCGGCCAGCGCAGCCCGGGATCGTGAGAGAGGCGGTCCGTTCAGGGCATTCACATGCGCTCAACCACGCGCTCGCCGAGGAGACCGCGCGGGCGGACGACGAGGATGATGATCAGGATCGCAAAGGCGACCACGTCCTTCCAGCGGCTGGAGAAGTAGCCCGCGGCGAGGCCCTCCAGGATGCCGAGGAGAAACCCCCCCAGGACCGCGCCCGGGATGTTGCCGATGCCGCCGAGCACGGCCGCGGTGAAGGCCTTGAGCCCGATGAGAAACCCCATGAGGAAGGAGATCTGGGAGTAGTAGAGGCCTGTCAGCACGCCGGCGAAGGCGGCCAGCACGGACCCGAGGAAAAAGGTCAACGCGATGACGCGATCGACGTCGACGCCCATCAGGCGCGCAGCATCCTGGTTGATCGCGAGGGCCCGCATGGCCATCCCGATCTTGGTGCGGTGGACGAGCAGGTAGAGGGCCGCCATGAGCACGAGGCCGGACACGAAGATGACGACCTGCAGCCAGGAGACATCCACGCTGCCGAACGAGGGGCCGGCCCGGCCGAATAGGTGCGGATACACGAGAAAGGACGGGCTGTAGATGAGGAAGAGGCCGTACTCCAGGGTCAGCGATCCGCCGATGGCCGAGATGAGGATCGACAGCCGCGCGTGCAGCAGCGGCCGGTAGGCGACCCGGTACAGCAGCACCCCGAGGAGGCCCGTGAACCCCATGGACACCACGAGCGCGAGCAGCGTCGTGAGGATCGGGTTCTGAATGCGGAGGGCGGCGAGCAACCCGTAGAGGGAGAGCCCCACAAACGCGCCCACCGCGTAGATGTCCCCGTGGGCGAAGTTGATCAACCGGATGATGCCGTACACCATCGTGTAGCCGAGGGCGATCAACGCATAGAACGCCCCCACCGTCAGCCCGTTGACCAGCTGCTGCAGCGCGACCTGCATCGAGGAGCGGGAACGAAGCTCCGGGGCCGCCCTCCGCGCAGCGGCCCCGGAGCCCGTGGCGACCTCAGGAGGCGCCGTAGGGCACGAACTTGCCGTCCTTGATCACGTACGTGATGTAGAGGACGCTCGTCCGATCCCCCTTCTTGTCGAAGCTGATCGTCCCCGTGGCGCCGCGGTAGTTCTTGGTGGCCGCGATGGCCTTGATGATCGCCGCGCGGTCCACGCTCTTGGCCCGCCTGATCGCGTCGATCACGACGTTCACGGCATCGTACTCGAGCGCCGAGTACGGGCCCGGATCCTGGTTCCACCGCTTCTTGTACCGTTCGATGAACGCCTTGGCCGTCGACTGGTCCTGGGGCAGAGGCGTCGAGGTGACGAACACGCCCTCGGACGCGCTCCCGGCCTCCTTGATGAACGTCGGGTCGTTGTTTGCATCACCGGCCAGGAACTTCCCCGAGATGCCCAGCTCCTTGAACTGCTTCGCGATCAGGCCGCCCTCCGGGTAGTAGCCGGTGTAGTACGTCGCCTCCGGATTGAGGCTCTTGACCTTGGTGAGGATGGCCGAGAAGTCCTTCTCCCCGGGCGTCACGGCATCGAAGAAGACGACCTGCACCCCGGGCTTGCCCTGCAGCGCGGCCCGGGTCGCGTCGGCCAACCCCTTCGCGTACACCGTGTTGTCGTGAATGATCGCGATCCGCTTGGCCTTGAGCGTCTTCATCATGAACCCGGCCGCGTACGGGCCCTGCTGGTCGTCGCGGCCGATGACCCGGAATACGTTCTCGAATCCCTGATCGGTGAGCTTGGGGTTGCTGGAGGCATCGGCCACGAACGCGACCCCAGCATCGTGGTACACCGCGCTCGCGGGAATCGCGGCCGAGGAGCAGTACCCTCCGGCCACCGCCACCACGCCGGCGTCGATGAGCTTGTGCGCCGCCGTCACGCTCTGCTGCGCATCACACGCATCGTCAAACGAGACGATCTCGAGCTTGCGGCCGAGGACGCCCCCTTTGGCGTTCCATTCCTCGACGGCCAGCGTCGCCGCCTTCGCGATATCGTCGCCCATCTTGGCGTTGCCGCCCGACAGCGGCACGGGCACCCCGATCTTGATCGCGGCCCCCTGCGCGCCGGCGCCCGTCGCCGCCGCCGACAGCAGGAGGGCGAACACCGCCAAACTCGCGATCCACCTCTGCATCGCTGCGCCTCCCTCCCCTCGACCAGCGAGTGACCAGAAGCGGCCGCCCGCCGATGTGACCAAACGCTTTCTCCGCTGCGGGGGCAAATCCTCTCCTCCGGCGTCCAAGCGCAGGCCGTCGCCGCAGGACGGGTGCGGGCGCCCACAGAACAAGGAGCGTGGCGCCGGGCCCCACGGGCGGCCCAGCGGCCGGCCCGGGACCGGGGGCGCGGGATACCTGGGGAGGTGGCCCATGGAGCAGACGGGGATCGCGCGGGAGCTCATCGCGTTCGAGGAGGTCATCCCGCCGCGCGGCGGCACGGCGTTCAAGATGGCCGCGGGCCAGGTGTGCCGGGTCATCGATCTCGAGGGCAAGCAGGTGGCGGACTTCATCTGCTTCAACCTCCACGACTTTGTGGACAAGCTCTCGCCGGAGAACACGCAGCTCCTCAACGGCACCCTGTTCCTCACCACCGGCCACCACCTGTACTCCACGAAGGCCACGCAGCTCATGACGATCACGGCCGACACCTGCGGCGTCCACGACCTGATCAGCGGATCGTGCAGCGAGTACACGAATGCGTTCCGCTACGGGGTGCGCGGGACGCCCAACTGCCGTAGCAACTTCGAGCGGGTGCTCGCGCCCTACGGCATCCCGCTCGCGGAGATCCCCTACTCCTTCAACATCTTCATGAACACGCCGGTCTCGCCTGAAGGAAAGACCGGCATCCAGGAGCCGAAGTCGAAGCCGGGGGACTACATCGACCTGCGCGCCAATATCGACCTCCTGATCGCCATCTCGAACTGCCCGCAGGAGCGGAACCCCTGCAACGGCTGGAACCCCACGAAGCTGGGTGTCATGGTGTACGAGGTGGAGCCGACCGGCAAGGGCGCGATCAGGCAAACGGCGGCGCTGCGGTAGCCGGGGCGACCGTAGCCCCGTGCGCGGCGGCGCGGGGTGGGGGCTGGCCTGCGCGTCCTCCCGTCCCGGCCCTCACCGGAACCAGCCGAAGGCCTCGACCCCGTCGGGCCCGCGGCCCTCCGGTCGAATCCGTCCCTCGTAAGGAAGCCGAAGGACAGACCCCACACCCGCCGCCCCCGCCGGGCAACCGCCGCCGTGCTGCGCTACGTCGCGGCGGCCGCGCGCACCGCGAGCCCGTCGAGGCCGAGCTCCGGCGTGCGACCCACGATGAGGTCGGCCACGATCCGCGCCGACCCGCACGCCATCGTCCACCCCATGTGGCCGTGGCCCGCGTTGAAGAACAGGTTCCGGTGGCGGCCCGCCCCCAGGATCGGCGGTCCGCCCGGCGTCATCGGCCGGAGGCAGGCCCGGTACTCCCCGCGCGTGTAGTCCGCCGCGTCCGGGAAGAGGTCGCGCGCGAGCCGCAGGACGTTCGCGAAGTCCCGGGGGGTCCACCGCCAATCGTACCCGCAGAACTCGGCCGTGGACGTCAGCCGGAGCCGGTCTCCCATCCGGGACCACGCCACGAGCCACTGCTCGTCGACGCCCGGGACGGTCGGGGCCAGCCCGCCCGGCCGCAGCGGGAACGTCGAGGAGTACCCTTTGGCGGGGTAGATCGGGAGGCGCACGCCCACCGTGCGCGCCACGAGCGGGCTCTGCACGCCGAGCGCCAGCACGTAGGCGTCCGCGGTCAGCACGCCGCGGTCCGTCACGGCCCCGGTGATCCGGTCGCCCTGCGCGCGCAGGCCCTGCACGCGCGTGCCGAGGTGGAAGGCCACGCCGAGCTTCTCCCGGCACACCCGGGCGAGCTCCTCCGTGAACAGCCGGGCGTCCCCGCTCGAGTCGGTCAAGTCCCGCACGGCCCCGGCGATCTTGTGCTTGACCGGCTCGAAGACCGGGTCGAGCTTCGCCACCGCGTCCGGGTCGAGGATCTCCTGTCGCTGCCCGTGCGCGGAGAGGAGGGCCATCTTGCGGGCGCCCACCTCGAGCTCGGCCGGGTCGCGGTAGACGTACAGGGCGCCACGCGCGATCGCGTGGTAGGCGATCCCCTCGCGGCGCACCAGGTCCGCCATCACAGCCTGGCTGTACTGGCACAGCCGTAGCTTCACGAGCGTGTTGCGGCGCGCCCGCTCGGCCGTGCACTCGCGCAGGAACCGGTATCCCCACGCGTACAGCCGCGGGTCCGGCCGCAGCCTCACCCGGATCGCGGTTTCCTGCCCGAGGAGCGAGCGGAGGAGCTGGGCCGGCGCGCGCGGGGACGCCCACGCAAACGCGTGGCCGGCGGCGAGGATGCCCGCGTTGCTCGCGGTGGCTTCGCGGCCGACGCCGTCCTGCTGCTCGACCACGGCCACCTCGCACCCCTCCCGGGCCAGGTAGTACGCGGTCGCGACGCCGATCACGCCGCCGCCCAGGACGAGCGCCTTCATGCGCGGCCCGGCGCGGGCGACTCTAGCAGCCCCAACGCCCGCGCCACCCGCTCGGGCGTGATGGGCAGCTCGGTGATCCGCACGCCCGTGGCGTCCTCGATCGCGTTGGCGACCGCCGCCGCCGGGGGGCCGACGGGCGGCTCCCCGATCCCCCGCGCGCCGAACGGCCCCTTGCCGTCCCCGGACTCGAGGATGACCGGCTCCACGTCCGGCAGGTCGAGGGCCGTGGGCACCAGGTAGGTACCCAGGCTGGTGGTCAGGTTGACGCCCGCCTCCACCACGACCTCCTCCAGCAGGCCGTAGCCCAGCCCCATCGCCGCGCCCCCCTGGATCTGGCCCTCGACGCTCTGCGGGTTGATCGCGCGGCCGACGTCGTGGCAGGCGACGTGGCGCAGGACGGCCACGGCGCCGGTCTCGGTGTCCACCTCCACCTCGACCGCGTGGGCCCCGAAGGTGTAGTCCGGGAACACCCGCCCGCCGCGCGCGAGATCCACCGGATCCCCGGCCGGTGCATGGTAGACGCCGAGGTGGCTGCGTGGGACCCCGAGGCGGGCGCACTCCTTCATGACCTGCGCCAGCGCGACCCGCCGGCCGTCGGGCGCGACCGCCGCCCCCTCCCGCAGCTCCACGCGGCCGGGCGGCGCCTCGAGCAGCCGCGCGGCCACCTCGAGGACCCGCGCCCGCAGCTCGCGAGCGGCAGCGAGCACCGCGTTCCCGGACATGTAGAGCTGCCGGGTCGCGGTCGTCGTGCCCGCGAGCGGCGTGAGCGCGCTGTCCGCGATGTGGATCGCGACCTGCGCCGGCTCGACGCCGAGCACCTCGGAGGCGATCTGGCAGAGCGCGGAAGCCTGGCCGCCACCGATGTCCGGGACGCCCGCGCGCACGACGACGCTGCCGTCCATCTCGATCCCGACCCACGCGCTGGCCCAGTCGTGCAGCCAGACGATCCGGCCGTAGGGCTGGATGTTGCACGCGAGGCCCCGGCCGACGCGATGGTGCGGCGTCCGCGGGGCGACGCGCGGCCCGAGCCCGGCCCACGCCCGGCGCGCGGCCTCGATCACCGCCACACGGGTCTCGATCTGCTGGCCCACCGGGAGGCGGTCTCCCTTGTGGAGCGCGTTGCGGGCGCGCACCTCCACGGGGTCCAGCCCCAGGCGCCGCGCGAGCTGGTCCATCTGCGACTCGTACCCGAGGACCATCTGCATCGCCCCGAACCCCCGCATCGCGCTGGTCGGCGGGTTGTTCGTGTAGGCGACGCGCGCCTGGACCTCGGCGTTGGGGACCCGGTACGGGCCGCAGGCCGTGACCGTCGCGTAGAGGAGCACGAGCGCGCTCAGGTACGCGTACGCCCCCGCGTCGCCCAGCAGCTCGATCCGTTGGGCGACGAGCGTGCCGTCGCGCGCCGCCCCGGTGCGGTAGCGCAGGACGAAGGGGTGGCGCTTCGCGCGGGCCAGCAGCGACTCCTGGCGCGACCACACCATCCGGACCGGGCGGCGCGTCCGCCAGGCCAGCAGCCCGAGGAACACCTCGACGGTCACGTCCTCCTTGCCGCCGAAGCCGCCGCCCACGTAGGGGGCGATGACGCGCACGCGGTTGTGGGGCACCCCGAGCACCTCGGCGACGTCCCGAAAGTGCTCGATCACCTGGGTGGAGGCGCGGATCGTGAGGACGCCGTCGGCATCCACCCACGCGACCCCCGCCTCCGGCTCGAGGTAGGCGTGGTCGACCATCTGGCAACGGTACGTCGTGTCGATCACGACGTCGGCGCGCTCGAGCGCGCGCTCGACGTCGCCGCACCGGATCTGCCACCGGGCCAGCAGGTTGCCCTCCTCGTGCACGCGCGGCGCGCCGGGGGCGAGCGCGGCCGCGGGGTCGAACACCCCCGGCAGCGGCTCGTACTCCACGTCGATCGCCTCCACCGCCCGCTGCGCCACCTCCGGGGTCTCCGCGGCGACGAGCGCCACCGGCTCCCCCTGGTAGCGGACGACGCCGTCCGCGAGCAGCACGAGACGCGCCCGCAGCGGTCCCACCTCGCTCGTCTGCCCCGGCACGTCGGTCCACAGGACGTTGCGGGGGACGTCCCGCGCGGTGAGCACGGCGGCGACACCGGGCAGCGCCGCCGCGCGCGAGACGTCGAGGCGGCGGATGCGCGCGGACGGGTACGCCGATCGAAGCACGGCCCCGTGCAGCATCCCGGGCATCTGCCAGTCCGCGGCGTACAGCGTGCGCGCCTCGACCTTGTCGCGGGCATCGTGCCGGGGGATCGCCCGGCCCACGACGCGGAGCGGCTCGGTGGCGGGGGTAGCCTCACGCGCCATCCCGAGGCTCCCCCGGTCCTGCCGCCGCCAGGATCGCATCCACGATCTTCGTGTAGCCGGTGCACCGGCACAGGTTGCCCGCGATCGCGCGACGGACGTCCGCCCGGGTCGGATGCGGGCGCTCCCGCAGCAGCGCGTAGGCGGTCAGGATCATCCCGGGCGTGCAGAACCCGCACTGCGCGGCGCCGTGCGCGACGAACGCCTCCTGCAGCGGGTGCAGCGCGTCGCCCTCGCACAGCCCGCGCAGCGTCACGACGTCCCGCCCGGCCACGCGGGGGGCCAGCACGAGGCAGCTGCTCACCGGCTCCCCGTCGAGCAGGACCGTGCACGTCCCGCAGACGCCTTCCCCGCATCCCTCCTTGACCTCCACGGCCCCGCAGTCGTCCCGCAGCACGTGGAGCAGCGTCCGGTGTGCCGGGACACGCAAGGCCCGCCTCTCCCCGTTCAACGTGAATGCGATGGCGAGCTCGGTCACAGGCGCCTCCGCGATCCCAAGGCCCGGGCCCCCAGCGGCCGGGGCACCACGCTCAAGGTCCCTTGCCGTTTGTCCACGTCGCGATACCTAAGGCCCAAAGGCGCGGGCCCCCGCGGCGGCCCGCGCGAGCGCCCGCACCGTCAGCACGCCGGCGAGGTGCCGGCGGTACGCCGCCGATGCGTGCACATCGCTGTCCGGCTCGATCTCGAGCGGGCGATGGGCGACCACCCTCCGGATCTCCTCCTCCGAGGGCGCGAGCCCCACAAGCGCCCGCTCCACCGCGTCCAAGCGCCGCGGCGTCGGTCCGCACCCGGCGAGCGCGACGCGCGCGGCCGCGACGCGGCCCGCGGCGTCGAGCTGGACGACCGCGAATGCCGCCACGATCGCGAAGTCGCCGGCGCGCCGGCTGAACTCCTCCACCGCGTGCCCGGTGCGGGGACCGGGGAGCGGCAGCCGCACGGCAGTCAGCAGTTCATCCGGCCGCAGGGCCGTCGTCAGCAGGCCGGCGAAGAACTCCTCTGCCGGGATCGCGCGCGCGCCGGCGGCGCCCTGCACGAGGATGGTCCCGTCGAGCGCCCGGACGGCGGCCGGCAGCTCCGCGGCCGGGTCGGCGTGCGCGAGGCTGCCGCCGATCGTCCCGAGCGCGCGCACCCGCACGTTGCCGATCAGCGCCGCCGCCTCCTGGAGCAGCGGGCACAGCACCAGCGGCCCCTCGCCGCGCTCGAGCGCCCGGTGGCGGACGAGCGCTCCGACCTCGAGCGTGCCCCCGTCGCGGCGGACCGCCCGCAGCTCATCGAGACGGTGGAGGTCCACCACGGCCCGCGGGCGCACGAGGCGCAGCGTGAGCAGCGGGAGGAGGCTCTGCCCGCCGGCGAGCGGCTTCGCGTCCTCGCCGAGCGATCCGAGCAGCGAGACCGCCTCGGCGAGCGTCGCCGGCGCGTGGTAGTCGAACGGCACCGCCGGCATCCCTACGACCCCTCCGCCATGATGCGCCGCATGCGCCGCCGGACCGCGCTCAGCGGGCGGCGGGACCCCCGACGCATCGCGTCTTGGCGGCGATGTGTTGGGGCGGCACTAGACGTCCCAGCCGCCATCGACGATGAGGTCGTGGCCGGTGATCTGCCGGCTCTCGTCCGACGCGAGGAATACGACTGCGTGCGCGACGTCCGCCCCCTCTGTGAACCGGCCGAGCGCCATCTCGTGGACGTACTCGTCGAACACCTCCTGCTCCGTCCAGCCCCGTACCCGTGCCTTCTCCGCGATGATCGTGCTCATCCGGTCGCCCGTGACGACGCCCGGGCAGACCGCGTTCACGTTCACGTTGTAGCGGCCCACCTCAAGCGCCAGCGTGCGTGTGAGACCGCGCACCGCCCACTTCGAGGCGGAGTAGGCGGCGCGGTAGCGGTACCCGCGCAGCCCCGAGGTGCCGGCGATGTTGACGATCTTGCCGTACCGCTGCTCGATCATCGTGGGGACGACCGCCCGGCAGCAGAGGAAGACCCCGCGGAGGTTGACACCGAGCACGCGGTCCCACTCGTCGGGCGCGATCTTGTGGAGCGGCGTCTCGATCGGCCCGATCACGCCCGCGGCGTTGACGAGGATATCGATCCGCCCGAACTCGTCCAGCGTCCGCTGCGCGAGAGCCGCCACCTGGTCCTCCACGGTCACGTCGGTGGGCACCGCCAGGTAGCGCCGGCCCGCGTCCATGCACTCGAGCCGCCCGACCAGCGAGGCGAGCGGGCCGGGCTCGCGCGCGGCCGCCGCGATGTGCGCCCCCTCCTGCGCGAGCGCGGCGCAGATCGCACCGCCCATGCCCTTGGCCGCACCGGTCACGATCGCCACGCGATCCCGGAGCCTCACGTCGCTCCCTCCTTAACTCAAAGGCCCGGGCCCCCACCGCACCCAGGCAGCCCGCGTCACGTCCACCGGCGCTCCCTGACGTCCCGAAACCTGAGCCCAAGGCCCGGGCCCCCACCGCACCCAGGCAGCCCGCGTCACGTCCACCGCCGCTCCCCGGCGTCGCGGTACCCGGCGTCCGTCACGTAGCCGTTCCGCAGGTCGGCCTCGTGCAGCTCCGCCGGGCGTTCCTCCGGCGGCCCGTACCCCCCGCCGCCCGAGCTCTCCACCACGAGCAGGTCGCCCCGACACAGATCGCGGTTCTCCTTGCCGCCGACCGCGACCTGCTCGCCCGCCCGCTCGCAGGTCACCCGGAACGGCGCCCCGTCCTCGCCGCCGAAGACGCCCCAGGGCGGCACCCGCATGCGCTCGACCATCGTGGACAGCTCCGCATGGTCGCAGAGCACCCGGTAGGACCGGCGCAGCCCCAGCCCACCCCGATGCCGGCCACGGCCGCCGCTATCGGGCCGCAGCTCGCAGCACTCCACCCGCAGCGGGTACTCGCTCTCGATCACCTCGACCGGCGTATTCATCACGTTGCTCATGTGGACCCGCACCGCGTTCGTGCCGTCGCGCGCCGCGCCGGCCCCCTCCCCGCCGCCGTGCACCTCGTAGAGGATGAAGGGCCGGCCGTCCGGGCGCCGGCCGCTCAGCATCACGAGCCCCGAGGTCCCGGGACCGCCGGCGACGATCCGCTCCGGCAGCACCGGGGCGAGGGCCCGCAGCAGCGCGTCCACGACCCGCTGCGATGTCTCGTGGTTGCCGCCCACCCGGGGCGCCTCCGGCCCGGGGTTCAGGACGGATCCCTCGGGAATGCGCACGTCGAGCGGGCGGTAGCATCCCGCGTTGGCCGGGATCTCCGGGCCGAGGAGCGCGCGGGCGGTGTAGAACACCGCGGAGGCGGTCACGAAGCGCGTGGCGTTGAGCGGGCCCGGCGTCTCCGGGGACGTGCCGTCGAAGTCGACGCACATCGTCTCGCCCGCCACCCGGACCCGCACCGCGATCCTGATCGGGGCCTCGCCGACCCCGTCGCCGTCCAGCCAGTCCTCGCCCGCGTACTCCCCCGGCGGGACCTTCGCGATCTCCTCGCGCATCATCGCCTCCGACTCGTCGAGGAACCGGCCCATACACGCTGTGACGACATCGGCCCCGAAGCGGTCGAAGATCTCCTGCAGGCGGGAGGCGGCCACGGCGTTCGAGGCATACTGGGCGAGGATGTCTCCGCGGCGCTCCTCCCGGCCGCGGACGTTGCTCAGCACCATCTCCAGCATCGGCTCGTTCGGCCGGCCGCGGAGGAACAGGGGGACCGGAGGAATGCACAGCCCCTCCGCGTAGCGGTCCCGGGCCGCCGCCACGTAGCTGCCGCGGCGGGCCCCGCCCACGTCCGGCCAGTGCGCCAGGTTGATCGCGAACGCCACGAGGCGGCCGCGATGGAAGACCGGCATGATCGCCTTGACGTCCGGCAGGTGGTTGCCGCCGACCTCGAGATGGTTGGTGAAGTAGACATCGCCGTCCCGCAGCTCGGAGGGGGGAACGCGGCGCAGGAACTCCCGGACCGTGAACGCCATCACGCCGAGGTGGATCGGAATGTCCCGGCCCTGCGCGACGAGCTGTCCCTGCGCGTCGGTGAGCGCGCACGAGAGATCCCCGGCCTCCTTCAGCACCGGAGACCGCGCCGACCGCATCAGGATCGCCCGCATCTCCTCGGCGACCGAGAACACGGCGTGGCGGACGACCTCGAGCGTGACCGGATCGATCACGGGGCCGCCTCGATCCACAGCAGCCCCGCCCGGTCGCAGCGGAGCGCCTGGCCGGGGTGGACGATCACCGTGGACCACTCGTCTTCGATGATGGCCGGCCCACGGATCTCCTCGCCGCCGCCGAGTCCGCCCCGCGCGTACACGGGGACCGTGAGCCACCCGGCCCCGTAGAAGAATGCCCGGCGATCGCCCCGCGGCCGTCGAGCCTCCCCCGTAACCGGCATCGCTGCGATGCCCGGCGCCTCGGACGGCACCACGGCCGCGACGCGCAGGTTCACCACCTCGACCGGCTCATCGGTCGCGTACGCGTAGTGCCGCCGGTGGTGCTCACAGAACCGCTGTCGGATCTCTCCCGCGCTCTGCCCGGGCTCGACCGGCACCTCGAGCTCGTAGTTCTGACCGGCGTACCGCATCTCCATGGCGCGCCGGAGGACGGCGCGTCCGGCCGGGAGCCCGTCCCCCGCGAGCCGGTCCAGCAGCTCCTCCTCCATCTGCCGGAAGGGTGCCTCCCACGCATCGCTGCCAGACGACAGCTCGACGCGGAGGGTGCGTACGGCGTCGTAGCGCAGATCGGCGACGAGGCAGCCGTAGGCCGATAGCACGCCGGAGTACGGGGGCACCAGCACGCGGCGTATCCCGGCGATCTGCGCGAGCCGGCCGGCATGCATCGGGCCCGCGCCGCCGTAGGCGATGAGCGTGAGCCGGCGCGGGTCGACGCCGCGCTGCACCGAGACGACCCGGATCGCCCGGTGCATCGCGGCGTTGGCGATCTCGAGGATGCCCGCCGCCGTATCGTGCACGGACAGCCCCAGGCTCGCGGCCAGGGGCTCGATCGCCAGCCGCGCGCGGTCCGGATCGAGACGCAGGCCTCCCAGGGCGCCTTGGGGATCGAGGTAGCCCAGCGCGACGTACGCATCCGTCACCGTCGGCAGGTCTCCACCACGGCCGTAGCAGGCCGGCCCGGGATCGGCGCCGGCGCTGTGCGGCCCGACCCGGAGGCCGCCGCGCTCGATCCGGGCGATCGACCCTCCCCCGGACCCGATGCTCTCCACGGCCAGAGACCGCAGGCGGACCGGCTGTCCCAGGATGCGGCGCTCGGACACCGTCTCGACCTGGCCGCTGCGGATCAGGCACACATCGGTCGACGTTCCGCCCATGTCGAGCGCGACGGCGTCGGCGACGCCGGCGTGGCTCGCCACGGCCCGAGCTGCGGCGACCCCGCCGGCCGGACCGGACAGCAGCATCGCCAGCGGAACGCGCCGCACCTGGCCGGGTGCCGCCATCCCGCCGCTCGACTGCATCAGGCGGAGCGCCCCGTGCACGCCGTGGGCGGCGAGGCCCGCCGCGAGACCGTCCAGGAACCGGTCCACGAGCGGCATGAGCTGCGCCGTCACGCAGGTCGTGTGCGTGCGCTCGTACTCGCGGAGCTCCGGGTCCACGTCCGATGAGAGGCAGACGTGCGGCACCGCCGGCCGCAACAGCGCGCCGGCCCGGCGCTCGTGCGCGGGGTTCGCGTAGGCGTGGAGGAAGCTCACCGCGACCGCCTCGACCCCGGCCTCGCGCAGCGCACGGGCGAGGCCGGCCACCTCGGCCTCGTCGAGAGGCACGAGCACCCGCCCCCGGTGGTCCACCCGCTCCGTCACCTCGAAGCGGAGCGCCCGCGGCACCGCGGGCGGCGCGCGCCCGGGCACGTCGAGGCGGTACAGGTGGTCCCGCTGCTGGCGGCCGATCTCCAGGACGTCACGAAAGCCGCGGGTGGTGACGAGGCCCACGCGAGCGGCCCGGCCCTCCAGCACCGCGTTCGTCACCACGGTCGTGCCGTAGGTCAGGCGCCCCACCCCCTCCCCGCCCCGACAGACGGCGCGCAGGCCGCGGCGCAGCGCCTCCGAGGGATCGCGTGTCGTCGGCACCTTGCAGACGCGAAGCGCCCCGCCGCCCGCCGGCTGCGCGACCACGTCCGTGAACGTGCCGCCGGCATCCACCCCGATGCTCAGGCTCTCAGGCATCCCGGCCGCCCGGCCCCACGCCCTGGGGGCGGCGACAGCAACGCCGCACGCCACTCCCGGACGCCGCTGTCGCACTTCGGCGCCGGCAGTCCATCGGGCGCCCGGCTGAGCCTGGAACAGCGCAGCAGCATGGCCGTGCGAGGTGCGCGAGGGCGTGCGGTCTGTCCTCTGCCTCCGATCGAGGAACGGATGTCGCCGGGGGGCGGAAGGCCCGAGGGGGTCGAGGTCGCCCGCCTGTCCGTGTGGTCAGGATCGGGACCGACGTGCGCCCGGGCCACACCGCCACGCCGTCTCTCCGCCAGCGCGATGGGACTAGGCGACGAACAGGTCGCGGGGAAAGCGCGTGATCACCTCGCAGCCGCCCTCGGTGACGAGGACGGTCTCGCTGATGATGACCGTGTGGCGGCCGAGGTCGTAGATCCCGGGCACGAGGTGGAACGTCATCCCCGGGCGCAACGGGCGCTCGTCGCCGTCCCAGATCGACATGATGTGCCCCTCGCCCCAGTCGGGCGCGTAGTTGATCCCCACCGAGTAGCCGGTGCGATGCCCGAGCATCGATTCCAGCCCATGCCGGCGGAACACCGCCTTGCTCGCGTCGTGGACCTCTCCCGAGGTCACCCCCGGCTTGATCGCCGCGATCACCCGCTCCAGCGCCTCTCGGACGATGGCCCCCCGCGACGCCACCTCCTCGCTCGGCCTGCCCACGGTGCCACAGCGGAACAGCGCCGCGCAGTAGCGCTTCACGACCCCGGGGAGCTCGTAGTTGAGGACGTCCCCCGGCGCGTAGGTCCGCCCCGCCCACGTGCTGTGGCACAGGCTCGTCCGCGGCCCGCTCGTGATGAACGGCGGCAGCCCGGCGTATTCGCCGCCGGCCCGCACGAGCTCCGCCCACACCGCCGCCGCGACGTCGTTCTCCGTCGTCCCCGCGCGCGAGGCCCCGATCGCGGCCTGCATCGCGCGCTCCGCCGCTCGCGCCGCCCTCCGGATATGGGCGAGCTCTTCGGCCGACTTGATCACCCGCTGCTCCTCGACGATCCGCGAGGCATCCGCGAGCCGCCCTCCCGCCCTCTCGATGCCCTGCTGGAGCTGCGCGTACCGCTTCGGGCTGATGAACCAGCTGTCCGCTTCCGCCCCAACGGTCTTGCCGGCGACCCCCAGCTCGTGCAGCAATCCCAGCGTCGCCTCGACCGGATCCTCCCGGTCCTCGTAGGCCACCGCCAGCCGCGACCAGCTCCGACCCAGGGTGTTCGTCGTCTCGATCCGGCGCAGCACGTTGATCGGTCGGCGATCGGGCGTGACCACGCACGCCTGGTAGAAGTAGTAGCCCGGCGTGTCGTGGCCGGTCAGGTAGTAGATGTTCTCGGGGGTGAAACTGATGAAGGCGGCAAGGTCGCGCGCGGCCATCGTCTGCCGGACGCCCTCGAGGCGCCGGCGGAACTCCGCGTCGCTAAACGGCAGATCGTCGACGAGAGGCCCTGCCCCTTCGCGAATCCGCACCTTCGAGATCGCCATGGCTCCCCTCCGGCCTGTCTCCTGGGCTGCCACCATGAAATATTGCAGGCACGCCGGCGCGGCTCCTGGCGGGCCAATCGTGGCGGGCAAGACGAAGCGCTGTGCACGAGGTGCCGCCATGCGCGCGGCGCCGAACGCGGTCCACGACGGTGGTCAGGCCTCCGCGCCCCTGATGCGGCGCCGGATCCGACCGATCTCCTCGAGCAGCGCGCCCACGTCGATGTGGGTCGGCCGGCGATCGCGCACGAGCTGCCGGCCGTCCACCCAGACGTGGCGGACGTCCCGCCCCTTTGCCGAGTAGACGAGCGTAGCCGGGATATCGTGCCACGGCTCAAGGTGAAGGCCATCCATCGCCAGCGCGATCACGTCCGCCGCCTTGCCCGGTTCCAGGCTGCCGATCTGCGCGTCCAGGCCGAGCGCGCGGGCCGCGTCCACCGTGGCCATCCGCAGGAGCGCCGCCGACGGCAGCACCGCGGCGTCGCCGGCGGCGACCTTGTTGAGCAGGCCCGCGCACTTCATCTCGTCGAAGAGGTCCATCGTGTTGTTGCTCACGGCCCAGTCGGTGCCGAGCGCCACCCGGACGCCGCGCCGCAGCATCTCCGCGACCGGAGGGAGGCGCCCCTCGATCCTGGCATTGCTCACCGGACAGTGAGCGACCCAGCTGCCACTGTCGGCCAGCAGGCGGAGCTCCTCCTCGTCCACGTAGATGCAGTGGGCCGCCACCAGGTCGGGACCGAGCAGCCCGGTCGCCGCCAGGCAGCGGACCCCGCCGGCGTGGCCGCGCCCCCGCAGGGCATCCAGCTCCGCCTCCGACTGCGCGCAGTGGATGAAGATGCGCGCGCCGGTCTCCCCGGCCACGCGGCGCACCTCGCGCAGGAGATCGTCGGAGCAGGTGTCCGGCGCATGCGGCCCGATCCCGCAGTGGATCCGTGACCGGGCAGAGGTCCCCCACCGGCGGATCAGCGAGAGCGCCCCCTCCCATTCCGGCGCCCGCCCGACATCCCGCAGCGTGTGGCACAACACCGCGCGCATCCCCAGACGATCGAAGGCCTCCGCGATGAGGCTCATGTGGGAGAAGCGGTCGGCGGTGCAGGTGATCCCGCTGGTGAGCATCTCCAGGCCGCCCAGCATCGCGCCCCAGTAGTAGTCGGCGGGTACGGCCCGATCCATGTAGGGAGGAGCGTAGGCGGACGCAGACCACCTGTGGCGCGACCACCCTTCTCCAAGGCCGCGGAAGAGGGCCATGCAGGCATGGGTGTGCGCATTGACCAGGCCCGGCATGATGAGGCAGCCCCGGCAGTCCACAACCGTCTCCCCACCGTGGGGCAGCCAGGACCCCTCGCCGCCCACGTGCAGGATGCGCGCGCCATCGACGACCACGACGCCCGGCGAGAAAACGTCGCCGCGGGCGTTCATCGTGAGGACCACCCCGCCCGCCAGCACCTGTCGCGCAGATCGCTCCATCGCGGCCTCTCGTCCCCACCCACCCGGTGCGGCCGTCGCGTCCGCGTGTCCCCCTCGCCTCCGCGCCGGCGAGGGATCCGGTCGTCCCCTCACCGCGGCGCGGCCGTCGCCGTCGAGGAAAGGACTCTCCTCGTCCATCGCGAAAGGCTCTGTTCCGGTCGAGACGGTGCGAACAGGCTTCAGGGGAGCCCGTCTTGCGCCGATCTCAGCGCGTCCGGCGGGGGCTCACGCATGTCCGGCGGACCAAATGCACCGGCGATCGAGCTCGAGGGCGTCGGTATGGCGTTTGAGCTTGCCGACGGCGCCCTGGATGTGCTCCGCGGCATCACGCTCACCATCCGGCAAGGAGACTTCGTTTCCCTGCTCGGGCCCTCCGGGTGCGGCAAGTCGACGCTGCTGCGCCTTATCGCCGACGTCCTCACGCCCACGCAGGGCCGTATCTCCGTGCTCGGAGCCTCTCCGTCGGAGGCCCGACGGCACCGCGTGCTCGGCATGGTCTTCCAGCAGCCGGTGCTGCTGCCGTGGCTCACCGCGGAGGCGAATGTGGCGTTGCCGCTGCGCATCGGCGGATGGAGCAGGCGCCATCCGCCCGCGTCCTCGCCGGCCGCGCTCCTGCAACTCGTGGGGCTGGACGGGTTCCACCGCGCACGCCCCGCGCAGTTGTCCGGTGGCATGCAGCAGCGCGTGGCCATCGCCAGGGCGCTGGTGAGCGACCCCCAAATCCTGCTGATGGATGAGCCCTTCGGGGCTCTCGATGCCATCACGCGGGACCGGTTGAACGAGGAGTTGCTCCGCATCTGGACGCAGGTCCGACGCACGGTCGTCTTTGTCACACACAGCATCGCGGAGGCGGTATACCTCTCGACGCGCGTGGTGGTGTTGTCGCCACGCCCCGCGCAGATCCGCCGGATAGTGGACATCGACCTCCCCTACCCGCGCCGGCCGGCCATGAAGGACACGCCCGAGTTCACGCGGTACACAGCCGCCCTCCGCGCGGCGCTGGGAGAGGCCGAATGAGGGCGGTAGCGCGGCCGGCCACCATCCTTCGTGCGGTCCCTGCCGGGCGGGCTCACGAACGCGGGAGGGCCCTGCGGCGGCGGGGCCTCGCGGTCCTGGGGGTCGTCGCCGCGCTGGCCCTGTGGCAGGGCACCGTGCTCCTCCTGCGGGTCCCCCGATACATCGCCCCCTCGCCGGTCGAGGTGGCCGTGGCCCTGCGCGTGGAGGCCGGCACCCTGGCCGCCAACGCCTGGCCCACCATCCTGGAGACCCTCGGCGGGTTCCTCGTGGGGAACGTGATCGCCGTGGCGATCGCGATCGGGTTCGTTCACAACCGCACCTTCCAGCACACGGTGTATCCGCTGGCGGTGACCGTCCGCACGCTGCCGATCGTCGCCATCAGCCCGATCTTGGTCCTGCTGCTCGGCAACGGCTACGCCCCCAAGATCGCCATCGCTGCGCTGATCACCTTCTTCCCCACCCTGGTGAACATGGTGGACGGCCTCAACGCCGTCGATCCCCAGGCGCAGGAACTCATGCACGTCCTCTCTGCGACCAGGTGGGAGGTCTTCCGCTACCTCCGGTGGCCCACCTCGCTGCCCTACCTGTTCTCCGCGCTGCGGATCGCCAGCACCGCCAGCTTGCTCGGGGCCATCGTGGCGGAGTGGATCGGCTCCAACAAGGGCCTGGGATATCTGATCCTGGCGGCCACCTACGACTACCGCACGCCACTCCTCTACGCCACCATGGCCGTCGCCTCGGCGATCGCCCTGGCGCTCTTCGGCGTGATCTCCGTGCTCGAGCGCTACGCGGTGCCGTGGCGCCGGGCAGAGGGGGCCACGGACTGAGACGATGGGCATCGGCGCGATCGTCCGCGTGGGCGCAGCCGTGGAGACCGCTCGCACGATCGCGGAGTCAGACGTCTACGCTTTCGCCGGCATCACCGGGGATGGAGGCCGCAACCACCAGGACGAGGTGTACATGCGCGGCACGAGGTATGGACGCCGGCTGGTCCAGGGCGCGTACCTGGTCGGGCTGATGAGCGGAGCGTCCGTCCGATTTGCCGAGGCCCTGCCCCTGGCCGGGGTGTCCTACGGATACGACCACGTCCGTTTCACCGGTCCCGTCTTCATCGGGGACACGGTGCGGGTGCGCTACGAGGTGGCGTCGGTGGACGAGGAGCGCGCGATGGTGCGCTCCAACGTCACCTGCGTCAACGAGAGAAACGAGGTCGTCGCCGTCGCCGTACACATCCTCAAGTTCTTCCCGGGAGAAGGCCAGCGATGAAGACGATCCGCGAGCCCGCTCGCGAAGTGCCGATCGTCGCCGCGGCCGATGTCGTAGTGGTCGGCGGCGGCCCCGCCGGGATCGCCGCGGCTGTCGCCGCCGCCCGCAACGGCGCGCAGGCGTTGATCGTGGAGCGGTACGGGTACCTGGGGGGATTGGCGTCGGGCGGCATGGTGCTGCTGCTGGACGATATGTGCGACCAGGCCGGGCGCACCGTCGGTGGCATTGGCCACGAGATCGTGGAGCGCATGGCCGCGGCCGGGGGGTGCGTCGTTCCCCCTCTGGAGGAGTGCTTCCGGCAGGACGAGGAGCTGTGGTGGAAGTGGGCGCGGTGGGGATTCGAAGATTTCTACGCCCGGACGTCGCCGCGGCCGACGACCTATGGAGCATCGTTCGACCCGGAGGTGTGGAAGCAGGTCTCCCACGAGATGGCCCTGGAGGCCGGAGTGGTCCTGCGCCTGCACTCCTGGTTCTCGCGGGCCGTCGTCGAGGACGGCCGCGTGCGCGCCGTCGTCGTGGAGACAAAGGATGGCCGGCAGGCCGTTGAGGGGCGCGTCTTCGTCGATGCGACCGGCGACGGCGATCTCTACGCGAGCGCCGGCGCGCCCCACGTGACGGGCGCGTACATGATGTCCCTGGTCCACCGCCTCGCGGACGTCGACGTCGAGCGCGTCATCCAGTTCGAGCGGGAGCACCCCCAGGAGGCACGGCTGCTCAACCAGGAAGTGAAGCGGATCTTCGGCGGATCCTGGGACTTCTGGTGGTTGCGCACGCCGCGGCGCGGCGTCGTCTGGTGCAATACGCCGCACATCCACGGGCTCAACGGGCTCAAGGTGGAGGACCTCACGCACCTGGAAGTCGAGGCCCGACGGCGGTTCGTCAAGGCCGCGGGGTGGCTCCGGACGCACTTCCCCGGATTCGAGCGCGCCTACGTCCTGGACGCGGCGCCGCAGGCCGGGGTGCGACAGACGCGGCTCCTCCTGGGGGAGTACGTGCTGACCAAGCAGGACATCGTGGAGCGGCGTACCTTCCCCGATGTGATCGGCCGCGGCCGCGACTACTACATACCGTACCGAAGCCTGCTGCCACGGCAGGTGGACGGGCTGCTGGCGGCCGGCCGGCACTACTCCGCGACGCCCGAGGCGCAGAAGATCAGCCGCGAGATCCCCCCGTGCATGGTCATGGGCGAGGCGGCGGGCACCGCGGCCGCGATGGCGGTGCGGGCCGGGGTGGACCCTCGCGACGTCGCGATCGGCGAGCTCCAAGAGCGGCTCGCCGCTCAGGGCGCGATCCTGGGCTCGCCCATCGCCGCCACGGCGCGCTACGGAGGTGAGGGCGCGTGACCGATGCCGCGCGCCGCGACGCCGGCATTACCTACGTCAAAGACGGCCCGGTGGCCCGCGTGACGATCGACCGGCCCCAGGTGCTCAACGCGCTGAGCCGGGCCGCGCACGCGGCGCTGTCGTCGGTCTGGGACGACGTGCGAGACGACGCGGCGATCCGGGTGGTGATTCTCACCGGTGCCGGATCGAAGGCGTTCTGCGCGGGCACCGACCTCAAGGACCCCGAGGCGCGCGGCGGCGTCCCGTACCTGTGGGACGGTCCGCGCCTCGGGGCGGGCGGGCTGTCGCTCCGGCGGGACCTGTTGAAGCCGGTGATCGCTGCGGTCAACGGCCTCGCCCTCGGGACGGGATTCGAGCTCGCGCTGGCCTGCGATGTGATCGTGGCCGCGGAGCACGCAGAGTTCGGATTCCCGGAGCCGCGGGTCGGGTACATGGCCCTCGACGGAGGCATCGCGATGCTCACGCGGCAGATCCCGTACAAGATCGCCATGGGGCTCCTGCTCACCGGACGCCGCATGAGCGCGCGCGCCGGGCACGCGGCGGGCTTCGTCAACGAGGTCGTCCCGTCCCCCGGGCTGATGCAGGCGGCGGAGCGGTGGGCGGACGACATCCTCGCCTGCGCGCCGTTGTCGATCGAAGGAACGAAGCAGATCGCCCTGGAAGCGCGCGACCTGCCCTCGTGGGCAGCCCCGCGCTGGTTTCCGCGGCGGGTCATGGAGGCGATCGCCTCGGAGGACGCCGAGGAAGGCGTCCGGGCCTTTCAAGAGAAGCGCCCCCCGCGCTGGAGGGGACGCTGATGGAAGGCGCGCGGCCTCTGCCGCTCGCCGGGGTCCGGGTGCTGGACTTCAGCCAGATCACGTTGGGGCCGATCGCGACCCAGATGCTCGGCGACTTCGGTGCCGATGTGATCAAGATCGAGCGGCCCTCCGGCGGGGACTTCCTGCGGACGACGCTGCCGCAACCGGACGGGACCAGCTTCCTCTTTATCGCCGGCAATCGCAACAAGCGCGCGATGACCTTGGACCTGCGCACGCGCGGGGGCCGCGAGATCATGGACCGGTTGATCGGCAGGGCCGACGTGCTCGTGCACAACTTCCGCCCGGGCGCGATGGAACGGCTCGGCTACGGCTACCAGCAGGTCCAGGCGATCAACCCGCGCATCATCTATGCGATGGGCAGCGGGTTTGGCCCCACCGGCCCGTACCGCCACAAAGGAGGCCAGGATTGGCTGGCGCAGGCGATGGGCGGGGCTCTCACGCGGCGCGCCACGGACGACGCCCCGCCAGAGCCTTTTACCGTGGCGGTGTGTGACTTTGCCGCCGGCATGCTGCTCGTCCAGGGGATCCTTCTCGCCCTGCTCGCGCGCGAGCACACCGGGCTCGGCCAGTTCGTCTCCGCCTCGCTGCTCGACAGCATGCTCTACATGCAGCAGCAGGAGGCGGTCTGCTGGCTCAACGCCCGCCAGGAGATCAACTGGAGCCGGATGCCGCTGAACGGCTACTTCCAGACGCGCGACGGCAAGTGGATCCTGTTCCTCGGAGCGTTCAAGCAGGAGCCCCTCCGGGATATCTGCCGCGCCCTCGACCTGGGTCCCCTGCATGAGGACCCGCGGTTCGCCACGGAAGAGGCGCAGCGGGCCCACCGGGCGGAGCTGCAGGCGATCTTCCAGCGCCGGGTCGCGGAGCTCACCCAGGAGGAGGCCCTCGCGAAGTTGGAGCGCGAGGACATCCTCTGCGCTCCCATCCGCACGCTCGCGGAGGCGTGCGCGGACCCGCAGGTGGCGCACAACGAGATGGTGATAGACGTTCCGGACGGCAGGCTCGGCCGTGTGAAGGCGGTGGGCAACCCCGTCAAGCTCAGCGAGACGCCCGCACAGGTGCTCCGCGGGGCTCCCGAGGTGGGCGAGCACACGGACGAGATCCTCCGCGAGCTGGGATACGACGACGATGACATCGCCCGGTTTCGCGCGGAAGGAGCCGTCTAGGCCCAAGGGGGTGGCGCAGAGGTGAAGCGCGACGAGGTGACGCTTGTCCTTCCGGAGGTCGGCCGCAGACGCTTCCTTCGGTGCGCCGGCATCGGGCTCGTGGCGGGGGCGTGCGGCGCGCTCTCCCGGCTCGCCGGAGCCGCCCATGCCCAGGGAGCCGCCAATCTGGCGATGCAGTTCGGCTGGTTTCTCAACTCGCAGGCCGCCGGCGAGTTCGTGGCCATCGCCAAGGGCTACTATCGCGAGGCGGGCATCGACTTCCGGCTACAACCGGGCGGCCCGGCCATCGACCCGATCCAGGTGGTGGCCGGCGGCGGCACGCTCCTCGGGGACGCGGCCTCGATCGGCGTCCTGCTCAACGCGCGCAGCCGTGGGCTGCCCATCAAGGCCTTCGGCAGCGTGCTGCAGCGCCATCCCTTCGCGTTCTTCTTCTTCAAGCAGTCTGGCATCCGCACGCCGAAGGACTTCGAGGGGAAGACCATCGGGATCCAGCCGACGGCCCGGCCGCTGCTCGACGCGGTGCTCAGAAAGCATCAGGTTCCCCGGGAGCGGGTGAAGGTGGTGTTCGTCGGTGGAGACATCTCCCCGCTCATCACCCACCAGGTCGATGTGATCACGGGGTGGGTCATCGACCGCATCCCGCAGTTCGAGAATCAAGGGCTGGCCGGCCAGGTCGGCTATTTCCGGCTCTGGGATCTCGGCATCCGCATGTATGCCTACGCCTACTTCACCACCGACCGCGTGTACCAGGAGCGCAAGGAGGTGCTCGCGCGCTTTCTGCTGGCGAGCGCCAAGGGCTGGCTGGACGCCCGCGACCACCCCGAGGAGGCGATCGACATCGTCATGCGCTCGACCACGGGCCTCAGCCGGGCGCTGGAGCTCAAGACGCTGCAAAACATGCACCCGTACTTCACCTCCATCGCCACCAAGCAGCATGGGTGGGGCTACATGGATCCCAAGGTGTGGGCGGACCTGAGCGAGGCGTATGTCGCGCTGGAGCAAATGCCGCGCCCGGTCCGGCCCGAGGAAGTCATGACCGACGAGCTCGTGCTCATGGCCAAGACGCCAAAAGTCTGAGGGCGCACGGTCCCACGCAGACGGACGGAGGGGGATGCTGATGAGGCGCGATGAGGTCACGCTGGTCGTCCCGCGGGTCAGTCGCCGCGACTTCGTCAGAGGGGCCGGCGCATTGGCCCTGGGGCTGGCGGCCGGCGATCGACTGTTTGGGCCGGTGGCCCCCGTGGGGGCGCAGCCGTCCGCCAGGGCTTCGATGCAGATCGGCTGGTTCCTCAACAGCCAGATGGCGGGAGACGTCGTCGGCCTCGCCAAGGGGTACTTTCGAGAGGCCGGCATCGATCTCACCATCCGGCCGGGCGGCCCGGCCATCGATCCGATCCAGGTGGTCGCGGGCGGGGGGACGATGTTCGGCAACGTGTCGTCCGTGGCCGTCCTCGTCAACGCCCGCGCCCAAGGCCTGCCGGTCAAGGCCTTCTGCACGGCGTTCCAACGTCATCCGTTTGCGTTCGTGTTTTTCACCAAGTCCAAGATCCGCACCCCCAAGGATTTCGAGGGCAAGACGATCGGCATCCAGCCGACGGCCCGGCCGCTGCTCGACGCCGTCATCCGGAAATACAACATCAACAAGGACCGCCTGAAGGTGCTGTTCGTCGGCGGCGACACCACGCCCCTCGTGACCGGGCAGGTGGACGTGATCACCGGGTGGCTCATCAACGCCGCGCAGATGGAGGCCGTGCAGCAGGCCGGGGCGATCAGCTACTTCCGGTTGTGGGACCTCGGAATCCGCCTGTACGCCTACACCTACTTCGTCACCGACCAGATCCTCCGGGAGCGCAGGGACGTGCTCGTGCGCTTCGTGTCCGCGAGCGCGCGGGGGTGGCTGTACGCACGCGATCATCCGGACGAGGCCATCGACCACCTGCTCAAGATGACCACGGGGCTGAACCGCCAATCGGAGCTTAGGACCTGGGAAGAGGTGGTCCGTGGCGGCTACCTGACGTCGGTCACCACGAAGCAGCACGGCTGGGGGTACATGGACCCCAAGGTGTGGCAGGATCTCACGGACACGATGCGCGCGCTCGGCCAGATCCCGCGGCCGGTCTCGGTCGACGAGATCATGACGGACGACCTGGTGGTCACGGCGAAGACCCCCAACGTCTAGAGGGGCCGAGTCTCCCGGCTCGCTCGGCCGTCTTCGGCCGAGGCTCGGAAGAGGGCATCGGGTCGGGCTGCGGCGCGGCGGCGCGCCGGTCGCCCTGAGACACCCCGATGTGGCCGCTGGGCCCAGGGACCGCAAGCTTGCCCCACAGGATCCCCCGGCGGAGGGGGCGGTCGCCAAATCCGTGGACTCGGCGGGGTGCCGCTAACCGCTCGATGGTCCGGTCCCTCTACAGGGGATGCCCGCGGCACCCGCCTATTCCGGCAGCACGAGGCAGTCATCCGGCCGCCAGGACACCGTGATGGGGGCTCCCGGCTCCAACAGCGGCGCATCCGCATCGGCCGTGGCTGTAGCGACGAGACGCAACTCCCCGGCGCGGCACAAGTACTGCACGGCCTCGCCCAGGTACGTCGCAAATTCGAGCCGGGCAGCGAAGCTGTTCACAGCCCCGGGCCGCCCTTCGCGGCCGACCTTCACCCGAGATTGCCGGACGACCACCAAGACGCGGCTCCCGGACGAGACGTGCTGATCGGGCCGGGCCATCACGTCAAGGCCCGAGGCCACGCGGACCCTGGCGAGGCCGTTCTCCTGGCCCACCACCTCGCCCCACAGAAGATTGGATTGCCCGATGAAACCGGCGACGAAGCTGTGGGCGGGCCGCTCGTAGATGTCGAGCGGCGTGCCGTACTGGATGATTCTCCCGCGATTCATCACGGCGATCCGGTCCGACATGCTCAGGGCTTCTTCCTGATCGTGGGTGACGAAGACGGTCGTAATGCCGACCCGACGCTGCACTTGCCGGAGCTCGACGCGCATCTCCTCGCGTAACTTGGCGTCGAGGTTGGACAGTGGCTCGTCCAGGAGGAGAATCTGTGGCTTGATGACGAGCGCCCGCGCGAGCGCCACCCGTTGCTGCTGGCCGCCCGAGAGCTGGTGCTGGTAGCGATGCTCCAGCCCGGAGAGCCGGAGGAGATCGAGAACCTCTGCTACACGCCGAGCCGCTTCCGGCCGCGGCACGCGTCTCATCCGCAGGCCGAAGGCAACGTTCTCGCGAACGGTCATATGGGGGAAGAGGGCATAGTGTTGGAATACCATGCCGATGTTGCGCTGGTAGGACGGCTTGATCGTGACATCCTCCCCGCCGATGAAGATGCGGCCCCGGGTGACGCGTTCAAAGCCGGCGATGAGCCGGAGCGTTGTGGTCTTGCCGCATCCTGAGGGTCCCAGCAGCGACACGAACTCGCCGGGCTTCACATGCAGCGAAACGCGATCGACGGCCCGCACCTCGCCGAAGCTCTTGCTGACCTCCCGCAGCTCAACCTCACTCAAGCGGCCGTTCCCCTCGAATTCGCTCCCATCGCTCAGTATCCGCGAGTCGGGTGAGCCGACCTCGAGACACGACGCGCTCGCCCGCGACGTACACCGCCTCGATCTCATCGCGCTGAGCCGCGTACACGACGTCGGACAGCGCCCTCTCCTTGGTTACGGGGCCGGGACGGGTCGACCGGAGGAGCACGAGATCTGCCTGCTTCCCGCTCTCGATCGAGCCGATCTCGCGCTCCAACCCCAGCGTGCGGGCAGCCTCGATCGTCGCCATCCTGAGCGCGTCTGAGGCCGTGAGCGCGACATCCTGGCGCACAGCGCGCTGGATGAGGACGGCGAAGCGCATCTCCTGGAACATCGACAGCGTGTTGTTGCTCACCATGCTGTCCGTCCCCAATCCGACGGTGATCCCGGCCGCGCGGTACCTCGTTACCGGCGCGACACCGCTCCCGAGCTTGGCGTTGCTCACCGGACAGTGTGCCATCCGGGCCCCGGTGCGCCGGAACAGCCGGATGTCGTCGTCCGTCAGCCACACACAGTGGACGGCCACCGTGCGCCGATCGAGCAAGCCCAGATCGGCCGCGTACTGCACCGGCGTCCGCCCGTACCGCTCCCGAATGACGTCGACCTCGTCCCGGCACTCGGCCAGGTGAATGTAGAAATCGCAGTCGTGCATGTCCGCCGCGCGCTTCGCGTCCTGTAGGAAGTCAGCGGAGCAGTTGTAGACCGAGTGCGCTCCCATCCAGACGGAGATCAAGCCGCGGTCGCCGCCGGGGATGTCGAGCGCACGGCGGGTCCGAGCCACGAGATGACCGTAGTCATGGGGCAGCGGCGCGCCAAACAGTTCGGTGGGAGGCATCCCCCCGACGACAAGCCGGCATCCCAGGGCTGCGGCGACCTGCGCGCTCACGTCCGGCGCGTACCGACAGCACTCACAGAGGCACGTCGTGCCCGACAGCAGCGACTCCGCGATGCCGAAGTAGGTCGCCCGCAGGACCTCCGCATCGCTCAGCTCATTTGTCAGCGGTCCGAGACGGCGAAGCCATGGAAAGAGCGTGAGGTCGTCGAGCGCGCCCCGCAGGAGGCTGAGCCAGAGGTGCGTGTGGCAGTTGACCAGCCCGGGGATAATGATACAGCCGCCGGCGTCGACCCGATCACAATCCTCGTCCGCGACGCCGCCCGGGGGGGCGCCGGGCACGTCCGCGCGGCCATCCGGGCTGTCCATGACCTGCGCGATCCGGCCTCCTCGGACGACGATCCGCCCACGGGCAAGATAGCGATCCTCTCCATCGCAGGTCAGGACAGCGCCGTTGTCGATGACGAGGCGGCGCATACGTCAGTGAACCACGCGATGGCACGGCCCGGGCCGCTGGCCCCCGGCGGGGCGGCGTCCTAGGTGCGCCACTTCGGAACAACCTCCGTGTTGATCCGCTCGATCCAGCGCGCCTTGTTGTCGTTGATGAACTTGGCATCGAACCAGCGCACGTGCCGGAGCCGTGGGCCGTACAAGATCTGCTCGGACAGGGGCAGGCCGACCTTCACCAGCTTGTTGGACGGCCCCTGGAACGTCTGCGTCGCGATGCTCGTCTGCACATCGGCATCGAACATGAGGTTGAGGTATGCCTCCGCCAGATCCTGGTTCGGAGCGCCCTTCACGATCGCCGCGCATTCCAGCGAGCCGAACCCCTTCTCCTGGGGCATGATCCACGACACGCCGAATCCCTCGCGTTGCATGAACAGACTGTAGTAGTCAAATTCCGTGGCGAGGATGACATCGCCGGACCGTACCAGGGCTGCATAGTCGGTCCAGAAGATCGTCTGCTTGATCGGCCGGAGCTCCGCGAGCGCGGCAAGCCCCGGCTCGATGTTGGCCTGGCTGCCTCCATGCAGCTCCGCGGCGACGATCAGCAGCATGGGCATCTGCGAGTGAGAGGGAGCGGCGATGGCCAGCTTTCCTCGGAACTCGGGCCGCCAGAGGTCGCGCCAGCTCGTGATCGGCTTCCCGGTCTTGCCCCTGGCCGCCAGCAGTCCGTACGCCAGCACAGAGTAGGCGGCCCCATATCCTTCGAGGGATTTCGGGGTCGCCCAACTGTAGAGGTCCTTGACGTTGGGCACATTGCGCGGGTTGTACTTCGCAAGCAGCCCACGCTCGATCGCGTCGACGAGGACATCTTCGACGTTGAGGATGATGTTGATCTGCGGGTTGGCCGCCTGCGCCAGGAGCTTGTTGTAGCGCGCTGCCGCGCCGCCCAGGTCGTAGGCCACCGTGGCGTTGTACCTGCGCTCAAAGACCGGCGTCACGAACTTCCTCAGTCCTTCTTCTGTGACGCCTCCCCACGTGGAGACCACGATCTGCCGGCGCCCCTGGGCCTGCGCCCGCGTAGCCGGGCCTCCGAATCGCGCCGTCGCGGTTGCCGCGGTGACCCCGACCGCCGTGGCAGCGGCGGCTGTGCCTACCCGGGATAGGAATTGACGTCGTGTCTGCCGGGGCGCTTCGCCGCGCGCCGCCTCCGATGACGGACCCTGTCTGTTCACGACTTCCCCTCCTCCCTACCTGTCGCGACCTCGCGGCACGACGAGGCGGCATTTCTCCTGCGGCGCCGGACCAGCGTCCGGGTACCCGCTGCGGATGCACAGCTCCCGCAGGCCGGCGATCGCTATCTCCTTGACAGGGATCCCCGCCGGGCAGGCAGCCGTGCAGTCACCGCAGTCCGCGCACTCTGCGATGCCGCCTGCGACCGCGAGCGCCGCGCGATCCGCGCCGTCGCGCGGATCGAAGGCCCAGCGTGCGAGCTGCACCAGGGCGGCCGGGCCGATAAACCGCTCCCGCGGTACCGGACAGGCGGAAACGCACGCCAAGCACTCGATGCAATTCATCATCGTGCCGGCACGCCGCATCGCCGCGCCGCTCAGGGGCTCCGGGAATCCTCGGTACGGCTGGTCTTCCGGACGGTGGAGAAACGGATCCACGTCGAGCAGACGCGCGTCCACCGCATCACGATCGACGACGAGGTCGCGGATGACCGGAAACCCCGCGAGCGGCTCGATGATCATGTCCGGCTCAGCCGGTTCCCAGCACGTGAGGCACGGCCTCCCGTTTACGGTCATCGCGCACAGCCCACACTTCTTGACCCCGCACAGCCACCGGTAACTGATCGGCTGCCCGAGATCCTCACGGATCGCCTCCAGCACATCCAGCACCCGCATGCCCCGAGCAAGAGGCACCTCGAACGTCTCGTAGTGTGGTGCCGGATCGACGTCCGGCGCGAACTTGAAGACGGTCGCCCGCACCACTGGCTGGGCGTCCTCTCCATCGCGGGCAGACCCAACGGACCGCGTGCTCATGTGCTCACCCCGGCTGGCGTTCTGCTCGACCCGGCGCTAGTAATCGACGGCAAAGAAGTCCGCCACCTCCTCTGCGGGCTTCGCATAGCGGAGATCCACGGGCAGCTCCTCGAGCCGGAGAGCGCCGTTCTCCAGGCGTCCCACGATGTGGCGCAGCCACCGAGCGTTGTCGGTGATCGGGTAGTCCTCGCGGAAGAAGCCCCCGCGGCTTTCTTTCCGATGCAGCGAGAAGCGAATCATGAGCTCGCAGGCATCGAGCATGTCTTCCGCATCCACCGCCTCGATCCAGTCATAACTGAACCGGCGGGACGGCGACCCGACGTGCATCCGGGGGAGCGCCTCCTGCCGGATGCGTTGCAGCCGTTCGAGACCTCGCCGCATGGTCGCGTCGCTCTTGATGTAGTTCATGTGCTCCCACATCACCGTGCGAATCCGCTTGATCACCTGGGCGGGCAGCAGGCGACCCTCCGGATCGGTGCGGAAGTAGGCTGCGACCCGAGCGAGATCTCGCTCCACGACCGATTGATCGAGCCGAGGCAGCGGGCGCCCCCGGATCTCGTCCGCCGCGTGCCGGGCCGCGACATAGCCGTCGTACATCACGTTCGGGAGACCCCCCGTGACGAGCGCGCTCACCGAACCCGCGACGTACAGCCCGGGCACGTCCGACTGCATGGTCTGCCCGTTCACCCGGATTCCGCCGACGTTCATGTGCCACGTGACCCCGTTCTCGATCACGTCCCTCAACGGATCCAGGCCGAGCTTCTCGACGAACTGCGTCTGATAGATGTGCCCGCGCACCACCTCGGGTTCGATGTGCCGATAGCTCGTGTAGTAGCCCCCGTCCAGCCGCGCCTTCCCGGCCCGGACCTGCTGCACGAGCGCCTTGAGCTGCATGATGTACGGGACCGGATTGCGCGGCACGGAGGTACCGTCGAAGAACAGCTCGCCGTCCCGGTTGTACAGCCGCGTCTGGTGGGCGGTGCCGGGCAGCGGGTTTGGATACAGGTGGAGACGCATCCACGAGCGCGGCCACGCGACGTCCGACACATGGTACCATTGCATCTCGATGTTCTGGAGCGCGCAGCCGACACGGAAGGCCATCACCCAGCCGGCGGCGGTACCCTCACGCGTGCCCGTGGAGCGCAACGACAGGTAGTTCGAGTGACCGGTGGCGAGGATCGTCGCCTTCGCCCGGACCACGATCTGCTCGCCCCTCCGGTAGTCGAGCGCCGCCGCACCGACCACCGCGCCGCCGGCCGTCAAGAGCGACGTTGCGGCCGTCTCCTCCAGCACAAGGATGCCCCGGCGGAAGATCTCCTTTCGCATCATGTCCATGATGATCTGCCCGGACATCCCCATCTTCGTAGCCCAGGCCTGGGTGCCGTGGGGGAGGTCAACGACGACCGCGCCATCGTCGTCCCGGAGGATGTACAGGCCACGCTCTTCGAGCCAGGGATAGAAGTGATCGAACGTGAAGCGAGCAGCGTTCTTCATGTACTCCTGGTCGCCCAGATAGTGCGTGTACTTCGCCAGGAACTCCAGGGTCTGCTTCTGCCGCTCCGCCTCGGACCGCGGACGTGCGCCGTCCCCGGGTGGCCCAAACCAGTTCAGGTTCCCGGCAAAGATGGAGCAGCCGCTGCGCCCCAGAAAGCCCTTCACGAGCATGACCACGTGGAGGCCGAGGTCGTGAGCCTCGATCGCCGCCTTGGCGCCCGCGCCTCCTCCGCCGATGATCAGGAGATCGGCGTCAACCTGGCGTGCCATCCGCCCGCCTCCTTACCGACAGCTTCATCAGGCCAACAACCGGAGACGCAGGACCTTCTCGAGCAGGAAGCTCACCACGAAGACCAGCAGCACGAGCGATGCACCAACGGCCGCGACCAGGGGGTCGATACGGGACTCCATGTACGCGAAGACCCGAACCGGCAGCGGGGTGCTCACCGGAGACGCCAGGAACAGCGAGAGCGGGACGTTGACGAACGACATGACGAAGGCGAGCACGAACCCGGCAGTCAGTCCGGCCCGGGTGAGCGGCAGCGTCACGTGCCACAGCGTGCGAAGGCGGGACGCGCCCAAGCTCATCGCGGCCTCCTCCAACGTGCGGTCGAAGTGCGTCAGGCTGGTCACCATTGCGCGGAGCACGAACGGCATGACGAAGACCGCGTGGACGAGGACCAGGCCCACGGTCGTGATGGGGACCCGAAATAGGTTGAGGAGCTGCAGCATGGCGAGGCCCAGCACGATCTGCGGAATGACGAGGGGCGCCATGAAGAAGGCGGCCAGCGTGTCCCGGTACCGGAACCGCGCGCGGACGAAGGCAAACCCGGCCGGGACAGCGAGCAGGGTGGCGATGGCGGCGGCCGTCGCGGCCACGATCGCGCTGACTCGCATGGAATCCATGAATTCCTGATGCTGCAGGAGCTCACGATACCATCGCAGCGTGAACGATTCGAACGCGCTGGGAAAGCTCGGGGCCGAGTTGAACGACCCGATGACGACGACCAGCGCGGGCGCGAGGACATACAGGTACACGAGCGCGACGAACGCGTAGGAGAGGGCGTCCAGGAATCGCCCCGCGAGCACATCCCTGCTCATCAGGGAAGGTCCACCCTAGCCGGCTCCTCGCACGTGGCTACCGAAGCGCCGCTCGATCACGCGGACGATGACCGCGCTGTAGGCGAAGATGAGCACGAGGGAGAGCACGACCAGCACGACGGCCGCCGCGGAGGCGAGTTCCCAATTGAAGGCCGTCAGCATGAACTGGGTTACCAGCGTTGTCGCGACAAGGAGCGTGTCGCCGCCGAGGTAGTACGGGGCCATAAACGCGCCGGCGGCCAGGGCGAACGCCAGGACGGATGCCGAGAATACCCCCGGGAGGCTGAGGGGCCATGTCACGTGCCAGAAGGCCCGAAGGGGGCTGGCTCCCAGGCTGCTCGCCGCCTCGGTGAGCGAGGGGTCGATCCGCAACAGCGAATTGAAGATGTTCAGCACCGCGAAAGCCAGCGTGAACTGCACCAGCGCGAGGATGACGCCCGCTTCGGTGCCGACGAACTGGATCGGCCGGCCCACCAGCCCCAAGCCCATGAGCACGTGGTTGAGCGGACCGTTCCGGGGCAAGAGAAGCATCCAGCCCATCACGATGACAAGCGGGCCGGCGAGGATCGGAAAACTCAGGCCCAGGATCAGCGTGCTGCCGAACCGGGCGTGAAGTCGACGGAGCACCAGCGCCGTCGGATACCCCAGAATCAAGGCGCCGAGCACCACGTAGCACGACAGCCGCAGGGTTCGGACGAAGGCGTCGACGTACACCCCGTGCCCGGCCAGGTACAGATAGTTGGCCATGCTGGGGGACGGGGTGCCCGGCGGAAGGAGCTTGCTGGGCCTGAGGCTGTAGGAAAACGAAAGCACAAGAGGAGCGACAAGAAACAGCGACAGGAAGACGAGCCCTGGGACCAGGGCCAGGACACCTCCCCAGCGGTCCAGCGGGAGGCTCCACGGCCTGGTCGCGGGGCGCACGCCGAATAGCTCCTGCACCGCGGCGCGGCGATTGGACGATGCCACTTCGCGGGAATCCATGCACTCCGACCCGGCGGCTCCCACCCCGCAGACGGTGTGGATCAGCGCGATGACTACATTGGCCGCGCCGACCACCCTTACCTGCCGACACCGCACTTGCGGTACCCGTGCTACGGCGATGGGATTCGCCCTTCCGTCACGAAGCGGGTTCGATCCCCGCGGTAGAGATCCTTGGCAAATTCCACCGGGGTTCCCGTGCTTGTATACGCGGTGCGCTCCAGCAGCAGCAGCGGAGCGCCGACTGACACGTCGAGCACCTCGGCCTCGAACTCGTTCGCCACCGTCGGCTCGATCGACTCGATAGCCCGCGCCAGGCGGATTCCATACTCCTCATCCAGGATCCGGTAGATGGACCGGCGCTCGAGATCAAACCGTTCGATGCCGCGGCACAACTCATACGGGAAGTGGGACGTCTCGAGCGCCAAGGGGAGGTTGTTACCGGTTCGGACTCGGACAATCCTGTAGAGCCGTTCGCCGATGCGCAGCCCCAGCGCGTCGGCGAGCCGCCCGTGGGCGGCCATGACCTGGGTCTCCAGAACGCGGGCACCCGGCACGATGCCCCGCCGCGCCATCTGCTCGGTGAAGCTGACCAATGGATTCAGGACCTGTTCAACCTTCGGTTCTGCGACGTAGGTTCCGTTACCCCGAATCCGTTCAGCCAGCCCCCGGTTGACGAGATCGGTCAGGGCCTGCCGGACGGTCATCCGGCTGACCCGGTATTCTGCGACGAGTTCGCGCTCCGATGGAATTCGCATTCCCGGTTTCAGTTCCCCGGATTGAATACGCTCGATCAGCGCGTCACGGATCTGGACGTAGATCGGCAGCGACGTCGCGGGCCGCATCCCAATTCACCTCTCAGACCCGGTCCGCCGGGCTTCCATCGCAGGCGGACCCGGAACCGGCCCGACTGCCCTGCCGGCCGGACATCGTACCTACATCTCGGCAATCTCGGCACCCGGTGCGTCCCGGCCGAGCGGCCGGTCCGGCCCGCCCCGCGCGCTCCAGTCTCGGACGTAGCCGACCGCACGACGCCACCGCTCGGCGCGCTCGTGGCGCTCGGCGGGCGAGAGCCGGGGCTCGAACCGAGCTCCGGCTCGCCACGCCGCCTCGATCGTTCCCGGCGTCCACCATCCGATCCCGAGTCCCGCCAGGCCGGCCGCCCCCACAGCCGCAGCGGGGGGGATGGCGGCCACCTCGACGGGAATCCCCAGGACATCCGCCTGAGTCTGCATCAGCGCGGCGTTCCGCGAGAGACCGCCGTCGGCGCGTACGCATGAGAGCCGTGCGCCGGCGTCCTGCGCCATGGCGTCCAGTATCTCGGCGACGCGCATCGCGATCCCCTCGAACGCCGCACGGACAACGTGGCCCCGCGTCGTCGCGAGCGTCAGCCCGAGCACGGCTGCGCGCGCGTCCAGGTCCCAGTACGGCGCCGCGAGACCGGCCAGCGCCGGAACCACCACCACGCCTCCGCTGTCCACCACGGACGCCGCGATCGCCTCCGAGGCTTCCGGGGTCTCGAACAGCCCGAGACGCTGACTCATCCACTCGAAGACCGCGCCCGCGGCAAACACCCCGCCGTCGATCGCGTACTCCGCGGTGTCCGAGCGCCTCCACGCGACCGTTGTCAGGAGGCCCCGGCGGGATGTGGTGGGGGCGGCGCCCGTGTGCATGAGGGCGAACGCGCCCGTCCCGTAGGTGACCTTGCTCATCCCGGCACGGTGGCACCCGTGCCCAAACAGCGCAGCCTGTTGATCGACGGCGAGGCCGAGCACCGGCACGGGCCGCCCGACCTCGAACGCCTCCGGTGCCAGATAGCCGGTGAGGCCAGCCGAGAGCGACACCGTCGGGAGCATCTGCCGGGGGATGCGAAACAGGTCGAGCAGCGTGGGATCCCAGTCGAGCGCGTGAATGTTGAACAGCAGCGTCCGGGACGCTGTCGAAGCGTCCGTCGCGTACAGGTCGCCCCTGGAGAGGTTCCATAGAAGCCACGTGTCGGTCGTGCCCGCCAGGAGCTCGCCACGCTCGGCCCGGGCTTGGCCGCTGTCCACATGGTCGAGGATCCACCGGATCTTCGGCGCCGAGAAGTACGAATCGAGCCGCAGGCCCGTACGCCTGCGGACCTCCTCCTCGCAGCCCGTTGCGGCCAGGGCACGGCACAGGTCCGCGGTCCTCCTGTCCTGCCAGCTGATGGCCGGGTATACCGGGGCTCCGGTCCTGCGGTCCCACACGATCACGGTCTCGCCCTGGTTCGCGAGACCGAGGCCGGCGATATCGGCCCCAGCGAGGCCGGCCTGGCGCATGCACGCCTGGACCGCCTGCCGAGTGACCGTCAGGACCTCGCGGGGGTCCTGCTCCACCCATCCTGGGCGGGGGTACGACTGGCTGAGGGGTACCGTCCCCTCGCCCAGCAGCACAAGCGATTCGCTGAACGCCAGGGCCTTTGTCCGGGTCGTGCCGTGATCGACTCCGATGAGGACCGGCATGGGCCTATCCTCCGTCCCCGGCGGTCTGCGCCGCCTGGAAGGCTCCCGACCGTTGCGGGGGCAGCGCGTCGAAGGGCGCGGCGGACGCGTAACGCGGCCCTCGGATGTGGCCTCGCATATCGATCTGCAGGCGGCCGCCGCGCGGCACCAGCGGCAGCCGCAGCAACACGGTCGAAGCCCGATGGGGCATGGCCCAGGGCCGCCACGCCCCGCCTATGCGCTTCCCATCGCACCGGGCGGAGATCGTCACGCCTGCGAGGGGCGCATCGGGGCGAACAAGCAGGCGTACTATCCCCCTGGCGCCGGGTGTCAGACGCTGCGGGACGATGGCGGCGACGTGGCCGCAGCCCTCGCACCAAACGCTCTCCACGTCGGCGAGGCGGCCGGCCGCATACGCCGCCGCGGCCTCGCCACACCGCACGCCCTCGTCGAACGCGGTGTCCGACGATTCGGCGCCGTGAAGCACGTTGCCGCACGCAAAGATTCCGGGGATGGAGGTGCGGTAGTGCTGATCCACGATGGGGCCCCCGGTGCGCGGGTCCAGGGCGACCTCGGCCTCGCGGGCGAGCCCGCTTTCCGGGAGAAAGCGTCCGGAGAAGACGACCGTATCGCAGGGGATGCGCGTGACCTGGCCGGTCGAGAGCGCGCGGACGTCCACGCCCTCGACCCGCCGGTGCCCCACGATCCCCACGACGGCGTGTCCCAGCAGAACCGGCACGCGAAACGGTATCACCGAGTACAGCAGGTTGACGCGGTAGCCGAGCAGATACGGCAGCTCTTCGATCACCGCGGCGACACGCGTGCCGCTCCGCTCCAGCAGCCGCACGGCCATCAGCCCCACGTCCTCCGATCCTACCACCACCGCGCGCCGACCGGGCCGCTCGTGGAGCAGGCCCAGCAGACGGTGCACCACCGCCGTATTGTAGATACCTGCCGGACGCGTGCCCGCGGCCGACCGCAGCGGCCGCGGCGCTTCGCGGCAGCCGGTCGCCAGGATGACGACCCGGGCACGGTATCCCAGGACACCGCCGGCACTCGTCGTTAGGACCGTTCGGTCGGGGGTCACCCGCAGGACTGTGGTCTGGAGCCGCACGTCGACGCCGGCCCTGGTCGCCGCCGACGCGAGGCGCGCGGCATAATCGAACCCCCGCAACGGTCTCTTGTAGCGCCGCAGGCCAAACCCGTGGTGCTCGCTCTGCGCCGGCAGACCCCCCGGTTGCGCTTCCCGATCGAGCACGACGATCGGGCCGAGCCCGCACCGGGCGAGCCGCGCCGCCGCCCCGAGCCCTGCTGGGCCAGCCCCCACGATGACCGCGGCGACGTCTTGGACCGGCGCAGGCATCAGCGCGTCCCACCGGCGGTGCGCGTCGGGCCTGTTGTGAGCTCCGATCCGACGCCGCGCTTCGTGATCGAAGCCAGCGGCACCCCCCGCTGACGCGCGAGGAGCACCAGAAGGTCCGCTGTACAGTAGTACGCCTGGCATCGGCCGGCCATCGCCCAGGTCCGCTTCTTGATACCATCGAGCGTCCGTGCGGGCAGCGGGGACCGCATCGCATCGAGGATTTCGCCTTCGCTGACGCTCTCACACAGACAGACGACGCGGCCGTACGCGGGTGCGCGAGCCACGCGATCCGGATCCGCGCAGGGCCGGGGGTGGCCGGGCCGCCACGCCGGAGCGGGCCGATCGGGACGATAGCCGGGGTTGGGCCGCAAGACCAGCCCCGCATCTCGCAAGCGCGTCACCACCTCTTCCGCGATGGCCGGGGAGGCCGTCAGGCCTGTGGACCGGATCCCGGAAATCACCACAAGGCGCCGGGCGCCATCGACTTCGATACCGTAGTCGCTGCCGGCCCCGACAGCGCGCAGCCCGACGTACGTTGCGACGATGGCCTCATGTTGAAGCGCCGGGAGGAACCGCCGGCCGGCGCGCAAGAGGGTGCTGAACCCGTCGGCCGTTAGACTCAGATCGGTCTTGTCTGTGCCGTCGACCGCCGTGGGGCCCAGGAGTAGGTTGCCAAACACTGTGGGCGCGATCAGGATGCCTTTGCTGATCTTCGTGGGCACCGGCAAGAGGATGTGGTGGACGAGGCGGCGGGCCGGCTTGTCGAACACAACGAATTCGCCCTTGCGCGGCGTCACGCGGACCTCCCGCCATCCCGCGAGGCCGGCGATCTCGTCGCTCCACAGTCCCGCCGCATCGACGAGCCACCGCGCTTCGAGCGTTTGCCGGGGAGTCACGGCGCAGTACCGATCCGGCTGGGCCCGGAGCTCCTGCACCGGTTCACCGAGGAAAAACTCCACGCCGGCGGCCGCGGCGTTCTCCGCCTGGGCGATGACCGCGGCAAACGGGTCGATGATGCTCTCCCCGGGGACGTCCAGGCCGCCCCGCACGTCGCAGGTCAACGCTGGCTCGCGCCGCAGCACCTCCTCCCTGGACAAGACGCGGAGATCGGTGACCCCATTCCTCCGGCCGTTGTCGCGGAGCGCTTCCAGCGCTGCGAGCTGGTCATCGCTCACGGCGACCACCAGCGCGCCGGGACGCTCGAGCGTCACGTGCAGTGCCGGTGCCAGCTCGGTCCATAGCGCGTGACCGCGGCGGACGAGCCGCGATTCGAGCGACCCGGGCTTCGCGTCGAATCCCGTGTGCACGATGGCACTGTTCGCCTTGCTCGTCCCCTCGGCCACGTCCGCCTCGCGGTCGACGACGCCGACGCGTAACCGGTACCGCGCGAGCTCCCGGGCGAGCGCGCACCCCACGACGCCGGCGCCCACGATCAGCACATCGAACGGTTCCATGCCTACGCGCGGTCCTCCGCGCGGCTGAGGAGGCGAACGCCGAACGAGGTGAGGTGGCCGTCCAGGGTCGTCACGGGACCGTCGCCGCGCACCCGATCGGCGCCAAACGCGAGGTACCGCCCCCATGGCGCCCGGCTGGGGGCCTCGTACCCTCGCGGCTCGCCACAGGGCCACCCGTACGTCCACCACAACTCGCGGTGCCGCGGGTCGAGCACCTCGCCCGAAATGGTGCCTTCTCGCCGGCCGTGGTTGCAGATGGAAACGCCGTAGGGACGCTCGGCATCGCCTCCGCCGTCGCTGTGATCGCGCATCGCGTGAAAGATCGCAGGGAGATCGAACGGACCCTCGGCGAGAAGGCAGCCCACCCGTGCGGACCGATCGCGGGCCGTCTCGGCTCCCCACCGGTCCGATACCGCCATCTCGAGGGTCGGCCAGACGTTCGTGCACACAAGCGTGCCGCCGGGGTCGCGGGTGACGCGCAGCGCCGTGCGGCTCACCTCCAGCGCCGCCGCGTCCCCGGCCGCATCGGCCAGGAGGTAGTTGCCCGAGAGGACGGCCCCAAGGTGGCGCCGGATGACCGCGATGGCATCCTCGACGCTCTCGCACTGGGCGAGCATGGCCTCGGGCCACCGCTGCTCCGGGGCATGCTCGTTCCCTGGCTCGTGCACGTACGCGTACGTATAGGCGAGGCCCGCGGCGTTGATCCCCCGGGTGAGCATGTGGTTCCACGGCACTGGGGAACCCGGATCCGCGGCCAGCACTCGAACACCGATGTACGAGTATGGCGCGCGCGCGGCGCAGACCAACTGGTTTGACACGACGTACGGATCATCGCTGGAGCTGGCAATAACCCACGCCGGCCCCAGCACCCGCCCCAGCAGCGTGCACACGCCTCTTCACCTCCACTGCCCTCGGTCCGTCAGCTGCCATCGAGCGGCCGCCTGCGTCGGGGTCGAGTGGCCGGCGCTCACCGGCCCGCCCGGGCATCGACGGCCGGGGGCGCCAGCGATGCGTACTGCGCGTCCGCCACGGGGTAGAAGCATGCGCATCGATGGCCGTCATCGCCGTCCAGAGGGGGCTCGTCCCGACTGCACCGCGGCTGCGCGTTGAAACAGCGGGTGTGGAACCGGCAGCCCGCCGGAGGGCGCGCCGCCGACGGCGGCTCGGCTCTCACGAGGACCGGCGGGAGCTCGCCCACACGATCCACGCTCGGCACAGACCGGCTCAAGGCAAACGTGTACGGGTGTCGGGGACGGACGGCGTACACGTCGGCCCGCGCCTCCTCCACAACCTTGCCGAGATAGAGCGTGACGACGCGGTCGCTGACCTGGCGGATCAGCGCAAGATCGTGCGCGACGACGACGAGCGTCAGGCGCTCCTGCCGTCGCAGTTGCTCGAACAGCTCGAGGATCTGGGCCTGAATCGACACGTCCAGGGCACTCACCGGCTCGTCCGCGAGGAGAACCTCGGGACGCACGGCGAGCGCGCGGGCGATGCAGACACGCTGGCGCTGGCCGCCGGAGAGCTCGTGCGGGTAGCGCCCGGCAAAGTGGGTGGACAGCCCTACCTTATCGAGCACCTCGCGAATGTGGGCGCCTTCTTCCCCGGGAGGGCAGATCCGATGGGTCACAAGCGCCTCGCGGATGGTGTCGGCCACGGTATAGCGTGGATCCAGGGACGAGTATGGGTCCTGGAAGACGATCTGCACGCGCCGCCGGAACCGGAGGAGACGTGCACCCCGCAGCTGCGCGAGATCCTCGCCGGCATAGGAGATCCGGCCTCGGGTCGGCCGGTCCAGCAGCGCCAGGAGACGGACTAGCGTGCTCTTCCCCGACCCCGACTCGCCCACGATGCCCAGGGACTCCCCGCGGTGCACCCTAAGATTGACGTCGTCCAGCGCATGGATGACCTCCCGCTTCCAGGCTGGGCCTACCGTGAAATGCCGGGTCACTCCGGTCACCTCAAACAGCGGATCCGCCGTTGGCCCGGGAGATCGGTGCGCAGGCTCGGCACTGGCGCCTCGTGGAGATACCGTTCCGATCACGGGGAGCGCGCCCTGTGCCTGGCTCACCCAGCAGGCCGCCAGGCGGCCGGGACGGACCGGCGCACCGGGAGGGTCCTCCCCTTGGCATCGCTCCACTCGGTAGCCGCACCGCGGGTGGTAGGCGCACCCCGGTGGGCGGTTCCATGGAGTGGGTGGCGCCCCCGGGATACCGTGGGGACGGCGGGTGCTCTCGAGCCGCGGCACGGCATCCAGCAGCGCCCGCGTGTAGGGGTGCATCGGCTCGGCCAGAACGTGGGCCGTCGGCCCGGACTCGACGATCCGGCCCGCGTACATGACGAGCAGACGGTCGCACACGCCCGCGACGACGGCGAGGTTGTGCGAGATCAGGAGAATGCTCATCTGCCACGAGGCGCGGAGATCGGCGAGCAGATGGAGGATCTGCGCTTGGATCATCGCATCCAACGCTGTCGTGGGCTCATCCGCGATCAGCAGTGAGGGCGCGTTGGCCAGCGCCAAGCCGATGATGGCGCGTTGGCGCGTCCCACCAGAGAGCTCGTGCGGGTAGCGCCGCAGGGTACCGGGCGGGTCCGGGAGCCCGACGCGCTCCATCACCTCCAGCACACGGCGGCGACGCTCGCCGCGCGGGACGCCGTGATCCGCCAGCGCGTCGTTGATCTGCGCGCCGATCGTGAGGGACGGGTGAAGGCTCGTCAGCGGGTCTTGGGGGATCATCGCGATCCGCCTGCCGCGGAGGGCGCGGAGCGTCTCCTCGGACGCCCGCAAGAGGTCCACGTCGCCGAGCCCGAGCGCGTCCGCCGAGACCCGCGCGGGTGGCCCGACGAGGCGGGAACACGAAAGCGCCGTCAGCGTCTTGCCGCTTCCCGACTCGCCGACGAGGCCGACGATCTCCCCGGGCCCGATCTCGAACGATACGCCCCGGACGGGGTACACCCATGTCCCGCCGTCGGGGAAGCCGACCCGCAGGTTCTCGGCTCGAAGAAGCGGTCCGCTCATGCGGGCGCGCGTTCATCCCCGGCGGGCACAGTCAGGGGCTGCTCGCCCGGCAGTACCGCGTGCCGTCCCGCCCGCTCCAGCGCGGCCCGGGCGGCGTCGCCGAGCAGCGCAAAGCTGAAGACGACGCCGGACAGGACGAGCCCCGGCAGCACGCTGATCCACCACTGGCCGGTTACGATGTAGCCGGCGCCGCTCGCGATCTCTGCGCCCCACTCCGGGGTGGGAGGCCGGACGCCGGCGCCGAGAAAGCTCAGCCCTGCCGTGAGCAGGATCGCGCCTCCCACGGCGATCGACGCGTACGCGATCGTCCCATCGAGCGAATTGGGCAACACGTGACTGCCGAGAATCCCCGCCTCGCGGACGCCGAGCGCGCGGCTGGCTGCGACGAACTCGCGGTGCTCCACGCTTCTGACCGCCGCCCGGGTGAGACGCGCAAACACCGGCAGATTCACGAACGCAACGGCAATCACCACGTTCCGCACCGTCTGGCCGAACATGCCCACGAGCGCCAGCGCGAGGATGAATACCGGGATCGACTGCACGAGATCCAGCAGGCGCAGAATGATCGCCGACCCCCACGCGGCCGCCCGGCTCCCGTTGAATCCGTAGCCGGCGACCGCGCCAAGCATGACCCCGGCAGCGAGAGAGATCCCGACCGATACCAGGGCGATGACCACATCGACACGGAAGGCCGCGAGCGTAACCGAGAAGACGTCGATGCCGGAGGCATCTGTTCCGAAGATGTGCGCGGGAGACGGCGGCAGCAGGACCCTCGGCGTCGGGCGCTCCGGGTTGAACGGGGCAAGCGCCGGGCCGATGATGGCCAGCAGGACCGTCGCGGCGACGACGCCTCCCGACACGAGCGTGGCGGCAGGTTGCCGGAGCCAGGCCCTCGGGGCGCTCATCGCCGGGCCCGGGGATCGAGCGCCATCTGGAGAACGTCCGCCAGCGTGTACACGAGCACCGTAAAGATCCCCGCGACGATGACAAACCCTTCGATCGCCGCGTAGTCGGAGTGGGTCACGGCCTGGACGGCGTACTGGCCGAAGCCACCCCACGAGAAAACCGTCTCGACGAGCACGGCGCCGCCGAGCAGGTAGCCGTACGCCGAGGCGACGGCGACGACAAAGGTTGGCATGACGTGCCGCAACGCGTAGTACCGGCGGCGCCACGGGGCGATCCCCCAACTCTGCGCAAACCGGCTGAACTCGCTGTGGAGGCTTCGGACCGCCGCCGCGCCCGTTATCCGGACGACCGGCCCCATGTAGATGAACACCAGCGTCGCGACTGGCAGCACGAGGTGTTTCACCGCGTCGTTGAAGGCGCCGAGGTCGCCTGCGAGGAGGGCGTCGATCGTCGCAATCCCGGTCACCGTGGGAACGGCGGCATGGCTACTGAGCTGACCGGTCGGTGAGGGACCGAGGTGCGCCCTCGTGTAGACGAGAAAGATCAGCGCGAGCCCGACCCAGAAGTCGGGCAGGGCTCCTGCGACGAACCCGTAGGCCGCAATCAGATGACCCGGCAGGCCGCGTGGCCTCATCGCGATGATCCCGGCGATGACGAGCCCCAGGCAGACGATCCCCAGGAGTGCCAGCGTGATGAGTTCCAGCGTGGCCGGCGCCCGCTGTGCCAGGTCCGTCGCGACCGGGTTGCTCGTGTACCACGACGTGCCCAAGTCCCCGTGCAGGAGCCGGTTGACGTAGCGGACGTACTGCACGGGGAGCGGCTGGGTCAGGCCCAGGGTGGTGCGGATCTGCGCGATCTGGCTCGCCGTGGCCATCGGGCCGGCCATGAGGGCGGCGGGATCGCCCGGCAGCAGGTGCACGAGCACGAACACGATCGTGACGACCCCGAGGGCCTGGAACGGCAACAGCAACACCCGGCGACCGATGAAGAACGCCATTAACTCCCGCGCAGCTCCTGGAAGCGGATATCGTTATCCGGGTACCACACGAAGTTCGTGAGCGTCGATCGGTGCGCCACGTGCCACCCAGGGTTGGCGAGAAGGATCCAGGGCTGCTCCTCCTCCCAGATCTGCTGGGCGCGGCGCGCCATCGCCGCGAGCTTCTTGTCGTCGAGCTCCACCAGCATCTGCGGGAGAAGGTCGTCGAACTCCTTGTTGACCCAGCCGCCGATGTTGAGCACCGTCTTCGCGTTCCAGTACACCCACAAGGCATACGCCGGATGCGCGATGAACGGCCAGTTGTCTTCGAGGAAGGCATGCCCGTCGTGCTTGTACAGCTTGTCGACGAACACTGCGTCCGGGACACCGTTGAGCGTGACGGTGATCCCGATCTCCTGGAGAGCCGATCGGATGATGGGAGCGAGGAGCGGATCATCGTAATTGGCCAGATTGTACGTCAGGGTCATGGGGAACGGATCCTGCCCGGCCGCCTTCATGAGCGCGCGCGCCTTGTCAATATTGGTGGAGTACACCCAGTAGTCGGGGACGTGTGCGGGATACGTCTCCGGGATAGGGCTCCTCACGAGTCTGGCCGTGCCGAAGTAGACGCTGCGCAGGATCTGCTCGTATGGGATTGCGTAGGCGATGGCCTGGCGGACTCGGCGGTCTGCCAGCGGCTTGTAGCGCAGGTTGAGCTGGATGGATTTGATCTTGTTGGCCACGTAGCTCGTGACCGTAAAACCTGGTGTCTTGGCCGCCTGCTCCAGCTGGGGGGGTGTCAGCTGCGCGGCGACGTCCGCGTCGCCCCGCAGCAGCGCCGACAGGCGGTTTGCGCTCTCCGGCACGGCCTTCCAGACGATCCGATCGTAGTACGGCTTGCCGCGATACCAGTGGGGATTCGCCACGAGCGTCACTTGCTGGCCCTTGACGTAGCTCTCGACCATGTAGGCATCGAAGCCCGCGGTGTGCGATGCCAGGTACGCCTTCGCCCACGGGTCGGCGGAGGTCGCGTGAGCCTTGGCGGCCTTCGAATCGAAGAGACCTCCATAGTACTTCATCGCGTCGACCCGGAGAAAGATCGGGTTGCGCGTCGGTAGCGTGAACCGGACGGTGTGCGGATCGAGCGCCTCCATCTTGCCCTTCGCCACTCCCATGACGTCCGCAAAGAACCCTCCGGTCTGATTGAGGGCGGCACTCCGCTGAAAAGACCAGATCACATCGTCCGCGGTGAGAGGGTTCCCGAGCGATGACTTCGCATCTGGTCGCAGATGGAAGGTGTACACCCGCTGGTCGGGGGAGATGTCGATCTTCGTGGCCAACCCGGGGTCGATTCCGGCGGTTCCTGAGGCGTAGATGTCAGCCAGCGATACTCCGGTCTTCGGGTCCTTGACGATCTTGTAGCGGACGAGATCGCCCCCGTAACACGCTGATGCCAGCTGCTCGGTCAGTCGAATCCCCGTCTGGTCAAGGTCGAAGGAGGCGGGGGTGTCGGTGTCTAGGTAGACCAAGGTGCGTTGCGCCGACGCCGCGCGTGCGGTCGCGGAGCGATCAGCTGCGCGGACGCCGATTCCAGCGAGGACCCCGCCGGTGAACGCAACACCAGTTGTGAGGAACTGCCGGCGGGTTACCTGTCTACGTGCCCCCATGGCCGTCCACCCCCTCACGCGTCTTGTCGTGGTCGAGTCGCCTGCTGCCCGTCCGGATCGTGATGCGCATTTACGACCGGGGATACGTCTAGTCCTCTAGACCAATACACGAACGTACGCTTGTACCTTTCGGCCGGGGCCTGACGAAATTTTCCCGGCCCCAGCGATAGCGGTCGCCGCAGCACACCGACGCGCTTGGCCGCCGATTTCGCTAGAGGATTTGTCATGCAGTGCACACTTGACACCGCCGGTCAACGGTCTGTAGGATGGGGATGATGTCTGACATGTCTGATCTCATTGCCGGTCTTGCACATCCCCCGCGCACCACCACGCAGGTCGCCCGGTGGGTCCTGCGATTCATCGCCCGAGAGTCCCTACAGCCCGGTGACCGGCTGCCTTCGGAGCATGATCTCGCCCGATCGACCGGAGCAGGGAGGTCATCGGTGCGGGAGGCCCTGCAGCTTCTCGTTGGGCAGGGGCTCGTCGAGGTCCGCCCCGGTAAGGGGTACTTTCTGCGGCGAACGGAGCAGGGCGCCCGTGATCCGACTGTGGAGGGGGCGCTGGGGATGGAAGAGATCCAAGACCTCACGGAGGCGCGCGTGGCGATCGAAGGGGCGTGCGCGGCCCTCGCGGCCTTGCGGGCGACGCCGGCGGATGCAGCCCGCATCGAGGCATTCCTCAGCGCGATGGAAGCGAAAGCCTCCTCCGCGTCCAGCGTCTACCTGGACGCGCTCACGCTGCACCTGATGATCGCCGAGGCAGCTCACAACCGCACGCTCAGCGAGATCCTCCGCGTCATTATCCCAAAGATCGGAGCATACGGTGCAAAGATCGCAGCAGAGATTCCCGATCATGCACCGATGGACGCGGCGCTCCATCGCGAGTTGTGGGAGAAGATCCGCACCGGCGATCCCGACGTCGCGCGTGCCGCTATGGAGGCGCACATCCGGGATGCGGCCAGCTTGTACCGGCTACCGTACGAGTCTCGGGCGATCCATGAGACCAGTGTGCCGCCGCACAACGCCGAGCCGCCGTCCCCGCCTCGGTCCACTCGCCGTCGGAGAGGATCGTCATGAAGATTGCTTCGATCGACCTGACACCGGTATCCGTCCCGTTTCGTGAAGCGGAGACCTGGTTCTGGGGCCAGCGACGGGGTATCTCCAACGTCGTCGTCCGGCTTCACACCGACGACGGGCTCACCGGCCTCGGCGAAGCGGTGGGCTTCCCGTCCGTCCCGGTGGTCCTGGAGGCGCTTGCCGGGATGGTACCGCTCCTCAAGGAGCAAGACCCGCATCACATCGAGTCCATCACGCGCCTCCTCTACACACGCCGCGGTTGGCATCACTACCGCCACGTGGGAAACGGGGCGATCGCCGGCATCGAGATGGCGCTGTGGGACCTGATCGGGAAGGCGGCGGGGCAACCGGTCGTCAACCTGCTGGGCGGTCCGCTCACGGAGGCGGTGCCGTTCTACTATCACATCCCCTCGAAGGCGGTCGATGCCATGGCGCAGGAGGCCAAACAGGCGCTCGCGCGTGGGATCACCACGCTCTACCTCAAGATCGGATTCGGCGCAGAGCAAGACATCGCCATGGTGGCCGCGGTTCGTGAAGCATGCGGGACAGAAGCCAAGGTCCGCGTGGATGCAAACGAGGCCTGGACTCCGGCTGAGGCAATCCAGATGATCCGTAAGCTTGAGCCGTTCGAGCTCGAATTCGTCGAGCAGCCGGTCTGCATGTACGACGTAGACGCCCTGGCTCGAGTGCGGGCGGCCTCAGCAGTCCCGATCGCGGCCAACCAGGCGTCGTGGACGGAGTTCAACGTCCTCGACATCGTCCGCCGCCAAGCGGCCGACGTCATCCTGACCGATCAGCATCAGGTGGGCGGGTTGCTCGCGTTCAAAAAGGTCTGCGCCCTCTGCGAGTATGCCCAGCTTCCGGTGCTCAAGCACAGCTTCGGCGACCTCGGCATCAGCACCGCGGCGGCACTCCACGTGCTGGGGTCCTGCGCGAACACCACAACGATGGCGAGCCAGACCCACTTGCACTTCCTCGAGCACGACATCGTCCGGCCCATCCACAGCTTTTCAGGTGGAACCCTGCCCGTGCCGCGCGCGCCGGGCCTCGGGGTGGAACTGGATCCCGAGCGAATGGCCGAAGCACACGAACGGTACCACCGTGAGGGTGAGTATAGCCCGTATGGTGAACGCCGCGCGACGCCCTGAGGGGTCCGCGACGTCCGCATGATTAAGGGGGGATGAGCGTGAACACGAAGCGGGAGGCCTCGGCGAAGGCGAAGCAACCGGGCAGGCCGAGAATGGACGCAGCGCCGGCGCGCGGCCGTGGCGACAGGGCGCTGTCGCGGCGCGAGCTCCTGAAGGGTGCAGTTGCTACCGCCCTCGCGGCCGGCGCCAGCGGCGCGCTCGTGTCGGGCTTGGACGGGACCGCCGAGGCCCAGGGCACAGTCGAGATCGAGCTCTCGACCTGGCACTGGACCGAGCCAGAGCGGGGCGATGCCCTGCGCAAGCTCGTTGCGGCCTTCACCAAGGAGCATCCGAACATCAGGGTGAAGGAAGGCAGCATTCCGTACCCGCGATACGAGGACACCATGATGGTGCGCCTCGCCGGCGGCAGCGCACCCGACGTGCTCGTTGCGTCGGACACGATGTTCTTTTCCTTCCTCACCCACGGGTATCTTCAGCCGCTCAACGCCGTGCTCGACCTCGACAAATACAAGGCGGATTTCCTCCCGGTCCAGCAGGTGGCGAACATCAAGGGACAGACGATGGGCGTGGTCACGGAGTACGTCACGTACGCGCTGCTCTCGAACGAGCGGCTCCTCAGGGAGGCGGGCATCGCCAAGCCGCCGACGACCGCCGACGAGTTCCTGGCCGCCGCGAAGAAGCTGACCAAGGCCCCCGACCAGTACGGCTACGGCACGCGCCATACCATGGACCAGGAGGCCGGCTGGTGGTATGAGCTATCGTTTTGGGTCGAAGGGTTCGGCGGGAAGTGGTCCGATGGCAAGAAGCCAACGGTCAACTCCCCCAGCGTCATCGCAGGCGTCCGATTCTTCAAGCAGATGTACGACGCTGGCGTGTTCCCCAAGGGCGTGGACTCGGCGACCTACCGCCGCATGTTCTGGCAGGAGAAGGTCGCGATGCTCACCGATAACCAGGCGGTCTACGTCATCACGAAGTCCCAGAACCCTCAGATTCAACTCGCGGCGACGGCCCCCCCGTTCAAGCCTCCGCTCACCAATGCCGAGATCGTGCTCTATACCCTCCCGAAGGGCTCGCCGCATCTCAAGGAAGCCGTGACGTTCCTTGACTGGTTCTACCGCCATCTTAGAGAGTACGGGATGGCCGTGCACAACGTCGTGAACTCGAAGTCGGCGAACGCAGGCATTATCAAGCAGTTTCCATACCTGCAGACGTTCGTCAATCTGCCGCTCGCGGACAACGGAGGCATCCTGCCGCGCGGCTTCGAGACGCAGCTTCCCGAGTTCCGCCACACGGTGTTGACCCATGTCACCGACGTGTTAGTGAACAACGTGGATCCCAAGAAGGCGATGGACGCTGCACAGGTGGAGCTCGAACAGAAGCTGAAGTCGAAGTAACGACACCCACCTACCCGCTCCTCCTCCCCGGCGAAGGGGCCGATGCTGGGGAGGAGGAGCGGCGCGCAGCCGTAGCAGCATTGGCACACCAACGCATCCTGTTCTCCAGGCCGGGCGAAGCTCCTGCGTGGCGCCACAGGCTTTCGGAGGCACTGCCGTACGCCCTGGTCGCGCCCACGGCCCTTCTCGTCGGGGTGCTCGTCATGTACCCGATGGCCCGTGGCCTCCTCGTCAGCTTGTACGACAGCCGGAGTCTCGTTCCCCAGCCCGGCGAGTTTGCCGGTCTCGCCAACTACTATCGGCTGCTACATCTTCCCGAGCTCGCCAACGCGCTGAGGGTGACGGTCCTCTACACCGTGGGTACCGTGCTGCTCTCGCTCGCGATCGGCATGGCATGCGCGCTCCTGCTGCAGTCGAGCTTCCCGGGACGAGGACTCGCCCGCGCAATTCTCACTGTCCCCTGGGGCACACCGCTCGTCGCCAGCGCCCTCATCTGGTACTGGATGTACGATCCCCAGTACGGTCTCGTCGACTTCGCCCTCCGGTCGGCCGGCGTGCTCCACGCCAACATCAGCTGGCTGCTCTCGCCGCGGTGGGCGCTGCCGGCCGTCGTGCTGGTCGACGTCTGGCGCATCTTTCCGTTCGGCGCGGTCGTGCTCCTGACCGCGCTGTCGTCGGTGGATCAGTCGATGTACGACTCCGCCCGTGTGGACGGCGCCGGCCCCGTCACGATCTTTGCCCGCATCACGCTACCCACCATTCGCCCGACCGTGATGATCTTGCTGCTTCTGTTCACCATCTGGTCCCTGAAGCGATTCGATACGATCTGGATCATGACCCAAGGCGGGCCTGCCGACCGCACCAACGTCCTGGCCGTCGAGATCTACCGCGAGGCGTTCCGCAACTTTCGCGTCGGGATCGCCTCTGCGATCGCCGCGCTCGGCATCACGCTCTCCGTCGTGGCCACGGCCGTGTACTTCATGCTGGAAAGCCGCCATGAGCCTGCAGTCTAGCGCCGCCCTGCGCCCTCGACGCCTGGCGCGCTGGGTCGTCCTGTACACGCTCGTGGCCGCGGCCATCGGATTCGCGGCGCTGCCCGTCTACTGGATGCTCGTGACCGCGATGCAGCGCGGTCCCGACCTGTACGTCTGGCCGCCGCACCGGCTGCCGAATCCCCACGAGCTCGGTGTGTTCTACCGATTGTTCACGACACAACCGATCGGCCGGTGGCTGTTGAATAGCGCGATCGTAGGGTGCGGAACCGCCTCCCTCTCGGTCGCCCTCTCCGTTCTGGGGGCCTACAGCCTATCTCGCTTCCGCTACCGGGGCCGGACCGCGTTCAGTTTTCTCCTCCTCCTTACCCAGATGCTGCCCAGCACGGTGCTCATCGTACCGCTGTTTATCGTCTTCAAGGAAACGCACCTTCTCAACACGCGCCTCGGCCTGGTCATCGCCGACACCGCTGTGATCGCGCCGATCACCGTCTGGATTCTCAAGACGTTCTTCGACACCATCCCGACCGAGATCGAAGAAGCCGGACTCATGGACGGGTGCTCGCGGCTCGACGTCCTGCGGCGGATCACCTTGCCGCTGTCGGCGCCCGCCGTGGTGGCAGCGTTTGCCATCGGGTTCTTCGAGGCTTGGAACGAGTTTGTCTTCGCGCTCACCTTCGTGAGCGACCAATCGCTGTGGGTGACGTCCGTCGGGCTCGCATCGTGGATTGGCTACCTCACCACGCCCGTGGAGATCATGATGTCGGGGGCGGTGATCTTCACGCTGCCGTCGATCCTCCTCTTCCTGGCGCTCCAGCGGCAGTTGATCAGCGGCCTCGTAGCCGGAGGAATCCGCTGAGCAAGGTGCTGCCACACTCGTCGGCCCCGCCCATCGTCCATGTACAGCATCGGGGCTAGGTGCCGACCACAGTGGAGCGATCCCTCGGGCGCCGACCCGCTTGCCCACTGTCCGCGGCGACGGTCTGGAGGGAGCCCACAGATTCCACCGAATCGAGCGTGCAGGCGCCGATACCAATCCCACGCTGAGGGGTCGAGGTGGCTCATGAGAGTGGTGCAGCGCGGACGGCGATGGGTGGGAAGCGGCGTTCGGAGACCGGACCTCAAGCCGCTTCTCCAGGGGCTCGGAGCATACGTCGCCGACGTCTCGCCATCACACTCCCTCCACATGGCCGTGGTTCGCAGCCAGCACGCCCACGCGCGAATCGTGCGCCTGGACCTCGCGCCGGCGCGGGCCATCCCCGGCGTGCGGGCGGTCTTCGGGCCCGCCGACGCGGCCGGGCTGCCCGACCTTCCGATTCTCTCGGTCGTCCCGGGACAGAGAATGCACGCCTACCCGCTCTTCTATCCGAAGGCCCTCTACGTCGGCCAGCCGCTGGCGATGGTGGTCGCGCACTCCCGCTACCTCGCTGAGGACGGGGCGGAGGCCGTGAAGGTCGAGTACGATCCTCTTCCTGCCGTCACGAGCGTCGAGGAGGCGCTGGCCCCGGGGAGCCCCGTCCTGCACGAGGAGTGGGGAGACAACGTGGCGGCACAAGCGGTGATCGAGAGCGGCGACGTCCGCGCTGCCCTGGACGCGGCGGACTTCGTCATCGAGGACGTCTTCCGTACGCCGCGGCAGATGGCCATCCCGATGGAGCCGCGCGCCATCGTCGCCAGCTACGATCCCCGCGAGAGGTTTCTGACGATCTGGTACTCGACCCAGGCGCCCGAGCCGTTTCGCGCCTACCTCGCCCGCGCGGTGAGCCTGCCGGAGGATCGCATCCGTGTCATCGCTCCGCGGATCGGCGGCGGGTTCGGCAACAAGCTCCATTATTTCCCCGAGGACGTCGTCGCTTGCGTGCTCTCCGTGAGGCTGGGCAGGCCGGTCACGTACGTCGAAGACCGGCGGGAGCACTTCATGGCCACCGTGCACAGCCGGCAGCAGACGATCCGGGTGCGGGTCGGCGTGCGCCGCGACGGCACGCTGACAGGCATCGAGGCGGAGATCCACGCGGATGTCGGCGCCCACCTGCACACGAAGGGCAACGCGCCGGCGTGGCTCACGGCGCGCATGCTGCCCGGGCCGTACCGGCTCGAGCACTACCGCGTCGCGTGCCGGGCGGTCGTCACCAACAAGACGCCGCACGGTGCGTACCGCGGGTTCGGCCAGCCCGAGGCGGTCTTCGTGCATGAGCGCATCATGGATCGCGTCGCGGCGCGTCTCGGGATCGACCCCGTCGACGCACGGCGACGTAACCTGCTCCGCGCCGACGAGATGCCGTACACCAGCGCCGGGCAGCTACGCTACGATAGCGGCGATCTCCACGCGCTCCTGGACGCTGCGGTGGATGCGTCGGGCTATCACTTGCTTCGCCGGCGGCAAGCGGAGGCACGCCGGAACGGCAGATTCTTCGGCGTGGGGCTCGCCGCCCTGATCGAATACACCGGCATGGGACCATCCCGGCTGATGGCGGCGGCTGGGAACCGGCAGGGCGGGTACGAGACCGCGCTCGTGCGCATCCACCCCTCCGGCGCGGTCGCCTGCTACACAGGCATCATCGAGGTGGGGCAGGGTATCGCCGCCGCGCTCGCGCAGATCTGCGCCGATTCCTTCGCGGTGGCGCCCGAATCTGTCGCCGTCTACACGGGAGATACACACCTCGTGCCGTTCAGCTTCTACGGAACGGCGGCCAGCCGAGGCGCCGCCGTGGCCGGCGGCGCCGTCGTTCTGGCCTGCCGGACGTTGAGGGACAAGATCTTGCGTCTGGGCGCACACCTTCTGAAGGCCCCGCTGGAGGACGTAGAATTGGCGGACGGCGCGGTGCGTCGGCTCGGAGATCCGCGCGCATCGGTGGCCCTCGGGGACGTGGCCCTGGAGGCATGGCGAGCGCACAGGTTGCCAGCCGGCATGGAGCCGGGGCTCGAAGCCAAGGCGATCTACGACCCCGTCAACTGGACGTTCTCTGCGCAGATCCACGTGGTCGGATGCGAGGTGGATCCGGCCACCGGGCTCGTGCGCATCGACACGTACGCCGTCGCGCACGACTGTGGAACGGTCCTCAACCCGCGGCTGGTCGCCGACCAGATCGCCGGCGGCATCGCCCAGGGGCTCGGGGGCGCGCTTCTCGAAGAGGTCGTCTACGGCTCAGATGGCCAGCTCCTCACGACCACGCTGATCGACTACTTGCTGCCGACAGCCGCTGACACGCCCGACGTTCGCCTCGTGCACCTGGAGACGCCGTCACCCCATACGCCAGGGGGCATGAAGGGAGTCGGCGAGGGCCCGCTCATTGGCGCAAACGTGGCCGTGGTCAACGCCGTCCTCGATGCCCTCGGCCCCGCGGGGGTCCACCGGACGGCCTATCCGTTGACGCCCGAGACCGTCGTGTCCCTGCTCCAGGGCCCCACGGGCCCGACCTCGCGCGACGGGATGCGATAGGCGTAGGCGGCAGCGCCGCCGGGCCGCGGGCGGCCGCTACGGCCGCGGCGCTCAGCGCGATCACCTGAGAAACGCATTCGTGAATACATCGTCGGGGCGGAGCGCCGCGGTGATGACGCCCTGGTCGCGCAGAATATCGATGGTGTATTTCCAGCGCGGCAGCGACTGCCACCCGAGGCCATGGGCCTTCGTGTCGGTGCTGAAGAAGGTGAACTGCATATCCGCTGCGAGCTGCTCCATCATCACGTCCTTCTTCTCGGCCACTTCGGGGTTGTACTTTGCGAGGATGTCCGCGGCTTCACGGATGTTCCTCGTCACGTCTTGAAACCCGCGCACATACGCCCGCGTGAAACGACGCACGAGGTCGGGATGCTCCTTGATCATCCGGTCGCTCGTGAGCATCCCGCTGCCGTAGCCGTTGTAGCCGTACTTCGCGCCCAGGACGATCTCCAGCGAGCCGGGGCCGCCGGCCTTGGCCTCAAGCTCTGGAATTTCCGCGTCGATGTAGCCTGGGATCACCTGGACTTTGCGCGTGAGAAGGAAGTTCTCGTACGGCACGGGGATCGTCGCCTCGGTGATCTTGCTGCGGTCGATCTTGTTTGCCTTGAGGAAGGCGAGATAGAAGATGTAGGTCGATCCGGACGGCTGGATGCCGACGACCTTGCCCTCGAGGTCCTTGGGGGCCCTGAGCCCGGTCCCCTTCAAGGCGATCATCGCGAGGGGACTCTGCTGATTGACCACGACCAGCGACGTCACCGGGACCCCCTTCGCCCTCGCCGTCGCCAGGGTGGGCAGGTCACCGAACCCAAACTCGTATTGGCCGGAGCCCACCAGGGTCATCGTATTGACCGAGCCATTGCCCTTGTCGATGCGGTCCACAACGATGCCCTCGTTCCGGAAGTATCCCTTCTCCTGAGCGACAAAGAACGGCGCGTGGTTGCCCCGGATCAGCCAGTCGAGGCGCACCTTTACGTGGTCGGGCGCCTGCGCGCCCACCGACCACGGCACGGTGATCACGAGCCCGATCACAACAACCAGGACGAGCGCTTTCCTCATGCGGATCCCCCCTCCCTCACGTCTCGGTTTGCGTCCCTGACCGGCAGGATCACCCAAGCGGATGTCGCACCTCCACTTTCTCGCGCCAGGGCAGCAACCAGTCCTCCAGGCGCGACACCGCGTAGAACAGCAGCAGGCCGATGATCGAGACGGCGACAACGCCGGAGAACATCCTCACCGTCTCAAGCTGGGCGGACGAGGAGAGGATCAGGAAGCCGAGTCCACCGTTGGCGCCCGCCCACTCGCCGACGATCGCTCCGATGACGCTGAGCGTGCTAGCGACCTTGAGGCCGGAGAAGATATGCGGCGTCGAGTGCGGCAACTGGATCTTCCAGAGAATCTCCCAGCGTGACGCGGAGACCGAGTGCAGCAGATCGACCAGCGTCGGATCCATGGACGTGAGCCCGTGGATCGCGTCGACCGTTACAGGAAAGAACGCCAGCACGACAACCAGCATCTCTTTCGGCAGGAGGCCGTATCCGAACCAGATGATGAAGATCGGCGCCAGGACGATCTTCGGCACCGTCTGGAACAGGACGATCAGGGGATAGATGCTGCGCCGGATCAGCGGCGAGAGGACGATGGCGATCGCCAGCGTCAGCCCCACCAAGCTTCCGATGACGAATCCGATGAGCGTCTCCTGGAGGGTAATCCAGGTGTGTGTCCAGAAGAGCGACCCTGGGTGGAGCAGCTCGCGCGCGATCTGGCTCGGGCGGGGCAGCACGTAGGTCGGGAAGCGCGAGACGATGCTAGCCGCCTCCCATGCGGCGAGGAGAGCCAGCACGACCGCGAGGGGCGGCACGGCCGCAGCCCACACCCGGACGAGTCGGCTCATCCCTCCATCCCCCGATCGAGCAGGCCACGGAGCTCGCGCACCAGATGGACGAAGCCGGGGGTCTCCTGGACGTCCAGCGCACGCGGCCGCGGAATGGTAACCGGCACCCGGGCCAGGACGCGACCGGGCCGGGCCGTCATGACGTAGACGACGTCGGAGAGAAATGCGGCCTCGTGAATGCTGTGCGTCACAAACATGATCGTGACACCGGTTCGTCCCCACAGGGTCAGCAGGTCCAGGTTGAGGCGGTCGCGGGTGATCGCGTCCAAGGCTCCAAAGGGCTCGTCCATCAGGAGGATCTGGGGGGCGATGGCCAGCGCGCGGGCGATGGCCACGCGCTGGCGCATCCCGCCCGAGAGCTCGCGCGGGTAGGCATCGAGGAAGGCCCCCAGCCCCATGAGCTCCAGGTACTCCTTGGCGCGCGCAACGTGCTGGTCTCGGTCGTGGCGATCGCGATAGACGATCTCCTGCAGCAGTGTCGCGTTGGCCAGGACGCGCCGCCACGGCAGCAGCGCAGGGTCCTGGAAGACGAAGCCGAAGGGCCGGCGACGGATCGCGTGTCCCACCGGCTCCCCTTCCAGCCACACCTGCCCTTGGGTCGGACGGAGAAGCCCTCCCACGATGCGGAGCAAGGTGGACTTCCCGCATCCTGAGGGGCCGAGCAACGAGATGAACTGGCCGCGAGGGACCGTGAGCGAGATGCGCTCCAGGGCGTGGACCGTACGGGTCCCTTCGCGAAACGTCATGCTCACGCCGTCCACGGTGATGAGCGCCGTGGTCGTGATCCCAGCATCAGCAAGGCTACGAGCGATCGACACCTGGGCCCCCGCCCCGGACGATCTGGGCGCGCCTCCGCGATCCGCTACGTGGCGGCCCGGGAGAGCGCCTTCTTGACTTCCAGCAGTCGCCGCATGCGTTGCTCCATGAGCGCCGGGATCTCGCCCGGCTCGTAGGCGAAGATCCCGCGTCCGGACTTGACGCCGAGCTCGCCCCGCGCCACCCGCTGCGTCACGACGGGGCTCACGTCGGTGGCGTTGCTGAGGTCCCGGTTCAAGTAGCTGGCCACGCTGTGATAGATGTCCAGCCCCGCCACGTCCAGGAGCGCGAGCGGCCCGATGACAGCAAGCTTGTAGCCGATCCCCCACCGGATGATCGTATCGATGTCCTCCGCGCTGGCCACCCCCTCGTTCCAGAGGTGGAGGGCCTCCCGCATGATCGCGTAGAGGATGCGGTTCTCTACAAATCCGGGCACATCGCGCTCGATGAGCACGGGGATCATGTCCAGCCGCCTCACGACCCAGCGGGTTGCCTCTACGGTCGCGGGGCTCGTCATCTTCCCCCGAATCACCTCGATCACCGGGATCAGATGCGGCGGATTGGACCAGTGCATTCCGACGACCCGCTCGGGGCGTTGCACGGCCTTCCCGAGCTCGGTGATGGGGATGCCGGAGGTGTTGGACGCCAGGATGGTCGCCTCGGAGACGTGGCGCTCCGCGTCGGCGAAGAACTGCTGCTTGAGGTCCAGCCGTTCTGGGATGGCCTCGAGGACGAGATCGGCGCCGCGGAGGGCGTCCGGCACCTCGAGTGTGCAGGTAAGCCGCCGGCGACCGGCCTCCGCTTCCTCCTCGGTCAGAAGCTCTGCCCCAACGAGAACACGGTACACGCCGTCCACCGTCCTCTTCGCGCGTTCCAGGGCTTCGGGCTGGACATCGGCCAATCGGGTCTCGAAGCCGTGACGGGCGAAAACGGCGGACATGCCTGGGCCCATCGTCCCCGCGCCAATGACTGCCACCGCGCGGAGCTCGTGTGGCGGGATCATTGTGCCTCCGGCGTCTCTGTTTCCCTCTCGTGCACGACCCGACGCCTCCCTCTCGCGGCCCCCTGCGGTTATGGAGCCGCACCGCCCGTCCCGGCGGGCGCCCCGAGCACTCCGAGGCAGCGGAGCACCCGCTCCGGTGTGACGGGCAAATCGCGAATCTCAAGGCCGAGATCGGCCAGCGCGTTGACGATCGCGGCCGGGACGGCGGCGAGGGCGCCCTCTCCGACTCCCTTGGCACCGTACGGACCCGGGCCATCGCCGTTCTCCACGATGATCGTGTGAAACGCATCGGGGAGGTCTGCCGTCGTCGGCACGTGATAGTCCAGAAGCGAGCCGTTCATCAGTTGGCCGTTCTCGAAGATCATCTCCTCGAAAAGGGTGTTGCCGAGTCCCTGGAGCGAGGCGCCTTCATCCTGCGCCTCCACGAGCTGAGGATTGATGGCCTTGCCGACGTCCGCAACGCTGGCCAGCCGGCGGACCCGGATCTGTCCCGTCTCCGGACTCACGTGCACCTCGGCGCCGCCGACGCAGACTTCCCAGAACACCGGCCCTTCTGCGTATGAGCCCGACCCGCGCTCGGGCCGCACCTCCCCCCTGCCGATCAGCTCGCCGCCAACCATGCCGAAGTGGCGGGCGAGCAGCTCCGGAAAGGGCAACGCGTCGGTCTCGTGCCACACCGCGCCGTCCCGCACCGTCAGGGCCGAAAGCGGGAGGCCCCACACCCGCTTGGCGATCTCCAGCAGTTGCCCCCGCAGGTCCGCCGAGGCGCGCTGGACCGCCGTCCCGGCAAGCGTCGTCGACCGGCTGGCCCCCGTGGAGCGGTCGAACGGGGTCACCTGCGTATCGGCTCCCGCGACCCGGACCCTCGATGGCGGCACACCCAGCTCGTCCGCCACGATCTGCGTAAAGGCGGTACGCGCTCCCTGCCCGAGCTCCGTCGTGCTCACCAGCAGTACAACCGTGCCATCTGCCTGAAGCCGGAGAACGGCGGTGGAGACAGGCTGCGCGCCGGCGGCCAGCAGGCCGACCCCGACGCCGCGCCCCACAAACGGAGGCTTCGGCGTTCCCCATCCCACGGCAGCGGCTACCTTCGTCACGTCGCCCACGAGATCCGCGTCAAGGGGCTTGCCGCCCGGCCTGACCTCTTCCCCGGGGCGCAGCAGGTTGCGCCGGCGGAACTCCAGCGGGTCCAGACCGACCCGCCGCGCGAGCGCATCGATCTGCGATTCCCCGATCCATGCCATGTGGGCGGCGCCGAACGCGCGATAGGAGCCGGCAGGGGGAGTGTGCGTGTAGACCGCCCAGGCGTCCACTCCCACCGCCCTCCAGCGGTACGCGCCGGGCGCGGCGTCGCCCGCCGTTGCAGCCACCCGAGGCCCGTTGTCGGCGTAGGCACCGGTATCCAGCCAGATCCGGCACTGCCGGGCGACGACGGCACCATCCCGGGTGGCGCCCGTGCGCATCCAACACCGCATGTTGTGACGGCGGGTTGTCACCATCGCCTCCTCGATGCTGTTGGCGATCCGCACCGGACGCCTTGCTTTGCGCGCGAGCGCGACCGTCAGCGGCTCCATCTTGGTGTAGGACTTGCTCCCAAAGCCTCCCCCCACGTACGGCACGATGACGCGCACCGCGGATAGTGGAACCCTGAAGAGATCCGCCAGTTCGGCGCGCACGAGGTACGGGTGCTGGCAGGATGCCCAGACGGTGATCTCGCTCTCGCCCCATTGGGCAATCACCGTATGCGGCTCCATCGCGTACTGGTAGACGGCCGGGAAGGTGTACTCGCCCTCGACCACTACGTCGGAAGCGGCAAACGCGCTCTCCAGGTCGCCGCGGGCAAAGTGGTAGTGGTAGCAGATGTTGCCCTCCTCGCGCCGCAGGTCGCCCAGGCCGTGGAACAGCCCTGGCCGCAGCGGGCCCTCGTGCACCCGGGGTGCTCCCGCGGCGAGCGCTTCTCCCAGCACGGTCACCGCGGGCAGCTCCTCGTACTCAACCGTGATCGCCCGCAGCGCCTCCTCGGCCGCCGCCTCGTCGTCGGCGGCGACGGCCGCTACGGGTTCTCCGATAAAGCGCACGCGTTCCAGCGCCACGATCGGACGATCCTTGATCGCATGGCCGTAGTATGGATCGAGGTCGGCGAGGTCTCCGCCGGTAAGGACGGCCCTCACCCCTGGCATCCGCTCCGCGGCCGAGGTGTCGACACGGACAAGCCGCGCGTGCGGGAATGGGCTCCGGAGGACCTTGCCGCACAGCAGACCGGGGAGGGCGAGGTCGCCCGTGAAGCGCGCCGCGCCCGTGGCCTTCTCGGCGGCATCCACCCGCCGCATTGCCGTACCGACGACGCCCGACATCGCCGTTACCTCCGCGCCGCCTCAGCGCGGGCCATCCGCCGGCCCGCGTCGACGACGGCGTCGATGATCTTCCAGTAGCCGGTGCACCGACAGAGACTGCCCTTCAGATAGGTGCGGACCTGGTCCGGGCTGGGCGTGGGGACCTCCCGCAGGAGCGTGAGGGCCGTCAGGATCATCCCGGGGGTACAAAACCCGCACTGGATGGCCCCGTGCTCGATGAAGGCCTCCTGAAGCGGGTGGAGGTGCCCGGCCTCGGCCAGCCCTTCGATCGTCGTCACCTGCCGGCCCCGCGCCTCGTACGCCAGGAAGCAGCAAGCGCTCACCGGCCGGTCGTCGACGAGCACCGTGCATGCGCCGCAGACCTGGACATCGCACGACCGTTTCGCCCCGGTGAGGCCCAGACGGTTGCGGAGGAAATCCAGGAGCAGCTCGCGCGGCTCGATGCGCGCCACCGCAGGGCGGCCGTTCACGATCAGGGCCAGCTCCCTCCGCGGGGCGACCTCGCCCCCCTGGGGGGCCATCAGGCGTCCTCCTCGCGAGCGCACGCGACCGCTTCGCGCAGAGCCCTGGCCGCCAGCACCGTCAACACATGGCGTTTGTAGGCGGCGGAGCCGTAGAGGTCGTCCATGACCTCGGCGTGCCGGCCGACCGCCTTCGCGGCCTCGCGAAGGGCCTCGTCGCGCAGCGGCGCCCCCGCCAGCATCGCCTCCGCCTCGCTCGCACGCACCGGCATCGGGCCGACGCTGCCGATGGCGATGCGCCCGTGCTGAATGACGCCGCCACGTGTCGCGACCACGGCGGCGACGCCCGCGGTCGGCCGCTCATGCATCGCAAAGCGCTGATACGCCCCTCCTGTCCCGGGCCCGAAAGGACGCAGCTCCACCCGAACGAGCACCTCGTCCGGTTCGCGGACCGTCTCCAAGACACCGGTGAAGAACCGGTCGGCGGGCACGCTCCTCTCCTCGCCATCCCGCGCCAGGACGATGACGGCGTCCCAGGCCACGCAGAGGGTACCGAGATCGCTGTGAGGTTCGGCGAAGCAGAGGTTGCCGCCCAGGGTGCCCACGTTCCGAACGCGGGGGTTCGCGACCTGGGAGGCCACGGAGGCCAGAAGGGGAGCATGCCGGCCGACCACCGCGGACCGCTCGATTGCGCGGTGCGTGGCCAGCGCGCCGAGCCGGAGGACCGCACCATCGTAAGCGATGGTCTCGAGGCCAGGGATCGTCTTGATGTCCACGAGATGACGGAAATGCGCGAGCCCTTCCTTCATGACGAGAATCAGTTCCGTCCCCCCGGCATACACCGCAGCATCCTCGCCATGGTCGGCGAGCAGACGGCTGGCCTCTGCGATGCTGGTCGGCTCGTGGATCTCGAAGGGACGAAGCATCCCGTCACCGCCGCCTGCCGGGACGGCGGGCGCCAGGCATCCCCCCGTCCAGGCCTCGCCGCCGAAGCCGCCGCAGCCAGTACGCCCAGTACTCGTCCAGGAATTCATCTCGGTACTTCGAGGCGTGGAGGGGCGTCACCGCGCGATCGGGGATGGGCCGGACCCGCCCCAGCGAGCCGGCGAGCGCCTGGAGACGAATCGCCCGCTCGAGGGTCACCGCACCCAGAACCGCCCAGCGTACGTCCTTGCCCACCACCAGCACCCCATGATTGCGCAGGAACAGCGCGCGCCGATCCTCGAGCGCCTGGGCGATGGCCGCCCCGGCCTCGGGCGACATCACGAGATCGGCCGTCTCTTCGAAGAAGCCGACGCCCTCGGGGAAGAGCAGCGCGTCGTGTGATAGAAACAGCAAGCGCGCGTCGACCGCCCCGAAGGCTGTGCCGTACGGGGGATGGGTGTGGATGATCGCTCCGACGTCCGGCCGGGCTCGGTAGACCTCGGTGTGCAACGGCGCCTCGAGATGGATCTGCCCGTCGCCGGCCACCTTGCGGCCGTCGAGATCGATCGTGATCACGTCATCGGGCGTCACCTCGTCCAGGCCCAGCCCCTTGCGCTTCATGTGGACGTGAACGCGGTCCTCCGCGCGGGCGCTCACATGGCCGAGCGTCAGGTCGCCGTGTCCCTCCAGCGCCAGGATCCGGCACGCCCAGGCGACCTGGACCCGCGGGTCGTCGCTCGACCCCATCGAATGCTAGCGCCTCTTCGTCGGAGGGTAGTCGGGATGGGGAAACGCGAAGACCATGACCACATCCGCCTCACCGGTGTTCGCGACCGCATGCCACGTGTTCGGCGGGATGAACAGGGCGTCGCCCGGCCCGAAGGGGGCCGCACCGTCCTCCAGGCGGAGCTCACCCCGGCCGTCGACGACGAACGCGACTTCCTCGACCTCGTGGGAGACCGACGCGGTCACCGTGTGCGGGCGGAACACCGAGTAGCCCAACGCGGCCCGGGTCTCCCCGACCGTCGATGCGGCGATCACCATCCGGCTCCAGCTACCCCCCGGCAGATCAACTTTCTGCGCGCTCATCAACGATAGCACGCGGACGCCCGTCATAGCGCCCATCGGCCGTCCTTCAGGATATAGGCGCCCGTGTCGAGGATCTGCAGCGTGGCGTTGAGGCACACGCCGTCGAGGTGCAGCGGGCAAACGTTCTTCCCGCCGGGATAGGCGTTGTGGTTGTCTCCCAGAGCGAAGTGGACGGTGCCGAGGCGTCCTTTCTCCGACGGGGACCCGAACGGCGACTTCGTGCTGGTGCCGAAGGCGAACTCCCCGATCACGTCCGCGTTCTCGACCCCACGGATGACCTCTCGCAGCCGTTGCGCTTCGGATCCGCCCTCGACGGCGACGACCCGGCCGCCGTCCAGCGTCCATCGAATCGGCGTGGTCACCTGGCCCGGCAGCCCGATCCCGAGCATCACCCCGTCCACGACGATGCGCCCGTTGGTCTGGTCCTCCACCGCGGCAAAGGCGACCTCCGCCCACATCGGAACGGGACCCATCATCTGGCCTCGTTCCTTGATCGGCGTCACCTCGAGCGCCGGGCGCCCCTCGATCGACACAGTCACGTCCGTCCCCGCGGGCGACGTCACCCGGCACCGCGTCGCGCCCTGGAGCATCCTGATGGCGTCCCGGGCCCGCTGCGTCGCCGCCTGGATATCGTCTTCCGTCAGATCCCAGGTACCCATCCCCTCTTCCACCGAGGCTATTCGCGCATTGTGCGCGCACGATTCCTTGACCGCCGATACGTGGGCAAATCGGTTCGCCCACTCGAGGTTGGTGATGATGATGATCTCGTCGGAGTTCACCATCGCCTGGTGCAGATTGCGCGGGGGTGCCATCGGAAAGCGGGTGTCCTTGAGGGCGCGCCGCACCTGGGCCTCATTGTTCATCACCACCGGAAAGGCGCCGCGTTCCAGCGCGACGGCCGCGAGGGCGTCAGCCTCCCGCGCGTGGGCATCATCGGTGACGATGGTTACCACGTCGCCGGAGACCACCGACATGCACGTGTCAACGATCAACTCCGCATCACGGCGAAGCGCGCCTGCTAGCTCCATAGGGCCGTCCCCCTCTCGCACCAATGCTGCCGCCGGACATCCCCGCTGATTCACGTCACCGGCGGTTTGAACCTGGGCAGCACCTCCTGGGCGAACCGGGTCACCTGTCTGAACTGCTCGAGCGCTCCGAACCGGCAAATGAAGCAGGTCACGCCGGCGTCGGCGAACCGCGAGATCCACGCCGCGATCTGGTCGGGGGTCCCCACCGGTCCCCACTCGTCGAGATCCACGGCCTTGCTCAACTCCGGGTAGTACTGGGCGATGTACTCGCCGATCCCGCGCCGCGCCTCCGCTTCGCTGTCAGCGATGTTCATGGTCACCTGGTAGGCGACCGTCAAGGACAACGGGTCGCGGCCGAGCGCGCGGGCCGCATCATGAATGCGTCCCAGTTGCGCCGTCAGCTCCTCGGGATGCCGCGCGCGGCAGCAGGTCATCCACCCGTCTCCGTACCGCACGATGCGCGTCGCCGCGCGGTCGATCACGCGACTGACGGTCCGTTCCTGGACGCCACGCATCAACCGAGGGTTGCTGACGATCCAGATCGGCGGAGGCTGCTGGACCGGCATGAGAGGGGCCCTCTCCACACCGGAAGAGAAGCTGATGTCGTCGTACCGGAAGAACCGGCCGTGGAAGCTCACGCGTCCCTCGCTCCACAGCGTCCGCAAGATCTGGAGTCCCTCTTCGAAGATCTCCGCCCGCCTTGTGTAGTCAAGCCCCACCGCCTGGTACTCTCGGCGGACGCCCTCTTCCGGATTCCCCATGCACGCCCCGAGGATTGTGCGTCCCCTGGAGATCACGTCGACCGTGGCCCACTCCAGGGCGAGGTACAGCGGATTTCGGGTTGCCGTGACGAGGCATGCGGTGCCCAGGCCGACCTTGCGCGTCCTCTGAGAGACCGCCGCCAGAAGGCTGAGGGGCTCGTACCGGGGCTTGGAGAAGAGGCTGTCACCGACCCACACGGAGTCGAACCCCGCCTCCTCCGCGGCCGCTGAGAGATCCAGCAGATCGTGCACGTCGTAGTCCGAAGCGAGCAGGGGTTCCCTGTTGTTCAGGTTGACTCCGAAGCGGAGAGGCGACGTCATCCTCGGAGCCTCTCAGGCGGCGCGGCAGATGTCTGGTCCGCCCGGTCGCGCTCTCCGCTTCGGCTCGGGATTGCCTCGATCAACTCCACGCCCCGAGAGGCTTGCAGGATCCGCTGTGGCACCTGGATGTGCTCACCCAGCAGTCGCGCCGCGGCTTCGGCGTCACGCCGCTCAACCGCCTCCAAGATCGCCGCGTGCTCGGACAGCGACCGCCGGAGCCCGCCGCGGAGATAGAGGGACCGCATCCGGTAGCGGCGCGTCTGGTTCATCAATCGGTGATAGATGTCCTGAAGATGGCGGTTCCCTGACCGCTCGATCAGCAACCCGTGAAAGGCGGCGTTGGCCCGGAAGTATCGGTCGACATCGTCCCGCTCGGCAAACTCCACCATCTGCCGATGCAGGGCCCGCAGGGTACGGAGGTCCTCCGCGCTCATCCGCGGCACGGCGAGGCGGATCGCCAGCGCCTCCAGCACCTCGCGCACCTGGTACGCCGCCAGGAACTCCTGGGGGGACAAGGCCTTCACGACGGCGCCACGACGAGGCATGATCGTGACCAGTCCCTCCGCCGCCAGCAGGCGAAGGGCCTCCCGCACTGGCACGCGGCTGATGTTCAGGGAGGCCGCAATGGCGGCCTCGTGGAGATGCGTTCCGGGGGCGAGGCGGTTCGACAGGATCTCGCTCGTCAGGTGGCTGTAGACGCGCTGGCTCAGGGTTCTCGTGTCGAAACTCTTCACGCAACAATCCCGCCGGCGGTGAGTATAACGTATACTGTCTAATTAACGAGCGCCGCAAGGACTCCTCCTCGCACGACCTGCTCTGGCGCCCTCTCATATCGAACGTATGTTTGCTATACTAGGGACCAGGGTGCGCGCCGCTTCCGGTCGGGCAGCCCTGACTCGTGTCCGACCGGCATCGCGCGGGGGAGCGACGACGCCATGCTGAGAGAGCTGCGCGTCCGGAACTTCGCCACGATCGAGGACGCCCGCATCGAATGCGGGCCCGGCCTCAACGTGCTCACCGGCGAGACCGGGGCCGGCAAGACCGTCCTCATCGATGCTCTCGGCGCCGCGGTCGGCCACCGGGCGCCCGCCGAACTCGTCCGCACGGGCGCGTCGGAAGCCAGGGTGGAGGCGCTGTTCGACCTGAGCGAATCCGAGGATGTCCGGGAGCAGGTGGAGGCGCTCGGCGTCTCCACGGACGATGGGGCGTTGCTGCTCGTGCGGGAGATCGGCGGCCGGCCCCGCGCGTACGCCAACGGCGGTCCGCTGACGGTCGGGATGCTGCGCGAGATCGGTGCGTTGCTCGTCGAGGTCTACGGCCAGCACGAGGGCCAGCGTCTCCTGGAACCGCGCACCCACCTCGACCTGTTGGACGCCTTCGGCGGCGAGGACCTCAGGAGCCTGCGGGACCGCACGGCGGGGCTCGCGCGGCGACGGGCGGCGCTGTCCCGGGCGCTCGCGGACCTCGATCAGGGGGACAGGGATCGCGCGCGACGGCTCGACCTGCTGCGCTACCAGATCGAGGAGATCGACGCCGCCGGGCTGCGCGAGGGCGAGCTCGACGCGCTGCTGGAGGCGCATGCGCGGCTCACCCACTCCGAGCGGCTCCGCCGGACGCTCGGGGAGGCGTACGAGGCGTTATACGGGGACGACGAGCGCGCGGCGATCGTGACCCTCGGACGGGCGCAGTTGCTCGTGAAGCAGGCCGCGGGGTGGGACCCCGCGCTGTCGACGCTCGCGGAGGCCGCGGAGGCGATCGTCGGCCAAGCCGCCGACTGCGCCCGGGATCTCCGCCGGTATCTGGACCGGCTCGACTCCGGGTCTGACTCCCTCGGAGACGTGGAGCGACGGCTCGAGACCCTGCGGTCCCTGATGCGGAAGTACGGTGACGGCCTCGCAGAGGTCCTGGCGTATCGCCATGCGGCGGCGGCGGAAGCGGAGGCGCTCAGCCGCGCCGACGCCCTGCGCGGCGAGATCGCCGGAGACCTCCGGCGGGTGGAGAGTGAGCTCAGCCAAGCCGCGCTCCACCTCTCGCGCCTCAGGCGCCGCGCGGCCCATCGCCTGGAGGCGACGGTGGCCCGTCACCTCGCCGACCTCGCGATGTCCGGCGCCCGATTCGAGGTGTCGTTCAGCGTGCAGGCGGACCCGGACGGGGTGCCGGTGGAGGGCGCCCGGGTCGCCGTCGGCGACCGGGGCATCGACCGCGTGGAGTTCCTGCTCTCGAGCAACCCCGGCGAACACCCCCGGCCGCTTCACCGCGTGGCGTCTGGAGGCGAGCTCGCGCGGATCATGCTGGCGCTTCGATCCGGGCTCGCAGGATCCGCCGGGGTCCCGGTGATGGTGTTCGACGAAGTCGACGCGGGCGTAGCGGGCCGGGCCGGCTACGCGATCGGTTGGAAGCTCGCCTCGCTCGCCGAGCGGTCACAGGTCCTGTGCGTAACGCACCTGCCGCAGGTCGCCGCGATGGCCGCTCACCACATCGTGATCCGCAAGGCCGTGGCGGACGGTCGCACACGCACGGAGGCAGAGCGCGTGGACGGGACGTCCCGGATCGAGGAGATCGCCCGCATGCTGAGCGGGGCGCGGGTCGCGGACACCGCCCGCGACCATGCGCGGCAGCTCCTCTGCGACACCCGGGGTCGTGAGGCCGTGCGGGCTCGGGGATCGGTGCGGCGCAGACCGGCCTGAAGGAGTGCCGCGGCCTCGGGAAGAAGGAGCCGCCACTCATATGGCCCGTGCACTGCACGTCGGCGTCCTCGGCGCGGGCGCCTGGGCAGGCTCCGCCCACATCCCGGGCTGGCAGCGCGACCCGCGGTGCCGGGTGGTGGTCGTCTGCGACGTGAAGGGAGAGCTGGCGCGCGAGCACGCCCGCCGGTTCGGCATCCCAGAGTGGACGGACGACTGGTCCAGCGTCGTGTCGCGGGCGGACGTCGACGTGATCGACGTCGTCACGCCGTCGCGGACGCACTTCGAGCTGGCGTGGGCGGCGCTGGAAGGCGGCAAACACGTCCTGTGCGAGAAACCGGTGGCGTTCGACTTCCGCGACACGCTGCGGGCCGCGGAGCTCGCGAAGCGGAAGGGCCTGAAGACCAAACTGGGGTTCACCTTCCGTTATAGCCCCGGCGTCCGGTACGCGAAGTCGCTGATCGACGAGGGGTTCGTCGGCCAGCCCTTCATCTTCAACGGCTACGAGCAGAACTCGCAGTGGCTCGATCCCCGGACACCCCTGCGGCAGGTCGACCCCGACGCGGATCCGTCCGTGCTGCACGTCTCCTCGCTCGAAGGCTACGGCGCGCCCATCATCGATATCGGCCACTGGTGGGTCGGCGCCGGCTTTGCGCGCGTGGTGGGGACGATGCGCAACTTCATCCCCGAGCGCGTGGTCCGCGCCACGGGCCGGATGATGCGCATGAACATCGACGACGGCGATGTCTTCATCGGCGACTACACCAATGGAGCGCTGGGGTCGATCCAGACGAGCTACGTGACCATCGGCAACTACCCGGGCATCGAGGCGCGCCTCTTCGGCAGCACGGGCGCCATCGTCTGCCGGCTGGTCGAAGAGTTCGGGGTCGCCGAGACGATCAAGGTGGCCACGCCCGACCGCGTCGAGTTCACGGAACGGGAGATCCCGCCGCGGTTCTACCCGCCGGGCGGTCACCCCCGTGAGTCCTGGCGCTCCCTGTTCTACGCCAACCTGATCAGGGACTTCGTCGACGAGATCGTCGACGGAGGGGCTCGCAACGAAGGAAACTTCGAGGACGGCGCGCGGGTTCAGGAGGTCATCAACGCCGTGGAGCGATCGTTCCGCGAGCGCCGGTGGATCGCGCTCCCGCTGGAGCGATAGATGGCGACGCCCCGGGCGCCCGCGTTCCGTGCGTGGCTGGACGACTTCTTTGCGTCCTACTATCGCCATCGCCCGGTCAACGCCACGTTCATCGGCGTCCACACCTACGACGACCGGCTGCCCGACTACTCGGACGACGGCGTCGGGGATGCGGCGGCCGATATGGAGGCGCTGCTGGCGCGCCTTCGAGCGCTGCCGCCCGAGCCGCTCACGGAGGCGGAGGCGCTGGACCGGCGGCTCGCGGAGGGGTTCCTCAGGATCCAACTCCGCGAGCTTGCCTCGGACCATTTTCACCGCGGGAACCCGTGCGTGTATACGGGAGAGGCGGCGTTCGGCATCATCTCCCTCCTCCTGCGGCCGTTCGCGCCGCTCCGCGAGCGGATAGCGTCGGTCCGGGCGCGGCTGGACCGCGTTCCCAGACTGCTCCGCCAGGGACAAGCGGCCGTGCGCCGGGCGCCCGCGGCGTGGATCGACCGCGCGGTGCGGGAGTGCGTCGGCGCGCGCATCCTGCTCGAGGATGGCCTCGAGCGCTTCATGCAGGAGCACCGTATCACGGACTTTGGGCTGCGGGGCGCGGCGGCCACCGCGGCAGGGGCGTGCGCCGAGTTCCAGCGCTACCTCGAGCGCGAGCTCCGGCCGCACGCCACGTCCCGGTACGCGTGCGGGGCGGAAGACTTCGAGGTCCTCATGCGCGAGGGCCACTGCCTGGCATGGGACGCCGGCGCCTTCACCGCCGAGGCCGAGGAACGGATGGAGGCGTGCGAGGCGTACCTGCGCGCGCACGCCGCCGCCTGTGGCGCGCGCACGTGGCGCGACGCCCTCGCGTCGCTCGCCGATCGCCACCCGACGCCGACGCAGTACTACGCGCGTCACGCGGAGCTATGGGCCGCCGCCCGCGCGGCCGCAGAGGCGCACCGGCTGCTGACGTGGCCGGACTACCCCATCCGCTACGGCCCGCAGCCCGCGTGGGCGCGGGCGGCGGCCCCGTACCTGTACTTCCTCCCGTACCGGTCCCCCGCCCCGTACGATCGCGCGGCCCTGGTCGAGTACCTGGTGACGCCGGTCGAGCCCGGCATGCCCGCCGAGGAGCAGACGCGCCGGTTGCGCGCCGCCAACGACAGCGTGATCAAGCTCAATCACGTGATCCACCACGGCGGCATCGGCCACCACGTCCAGAACTGGTACGCCTTCCGGGCGGCCTCGCGCATCGGCCAGGTGGCCGCGGTCGACTGCGCGTCCCGCATCGCGATGTTCTTCGGCGGCACGATGGCCGAGGGGTGGGCGTGCTATGCAACGGAGCTGATGGACGAGATCGGGTTCCTCGAGCCGCTGGAGCGCGATGCGCTGTGCCACCACCGCCTCCGGATGGCGGCCCGCGCGTGGGTCGACGTCAAGCTCCACTACGGCGCGATCACGCTGGACGCTGCCACCGCCCTCTACCGGGACCGCGTGGGGATGTCCCCGGAGGCCGCCCGCGGCGAGGCGGTCAAGAACAGCATGTTCCCCGGGACCGCCATGATGTATCTGGCCGGCACGGACGCCATCCGGGAGTTGCGCCGCGAGCTGTCGCTGCGAGAGGGATCGGCCTTCGCTCTCCGCGGGTTCCACGACCGGCTCCTGTCCTTCGGGTCGATCCCCGTGGCGCTCATCGGCGCCGCGATGCGGCGGGAGCCCGCGCGTGTGTCAGGCGGAGAGGCACGGCAGACTCAGGGGGAGGGAGCGAGCGATGGCGGGCAGATCCGAGCGTGACGAGCACCGAGACGAGAGCGCGAGCTTCGGCCGGGTCCTGCGCTCCTGGCGTCTGGGACGCAGAGACTTTCTGGTCCTGGCGGGATCCTGGATCGGGGGCGCAACACTCGCCGGGATGGAGCCGGCGGCCGAGGGAGCGCCCGCGCCGGGAGGCACGCTCGTGTACGGACTGGGCTTCGACCTCGACGATACGATGGACCCGCAGGTGACTAACTTCGATTCCACGATTCGCGTCACGCTGAACATCTGCGAGCCGCTGGTCTGGGAGCCGGTCCCGGGCCGGTTCGTCCCCGGCCTCGCCGAGTCGTGGGAGGTATCCCCGGACGCGAAGACCTACACGTTCAAGCTACGCCGCGGCGTCAAGTTCCACGACGGGACACCGTTTACGGCGGAGGCGGTGAAGTTCACGATGGACCGCGTCGTCGATCCGGCGACAAAGGCCGGGCAGTCGCACGACCAGTTGGGCCCGTACGACCGGACCGAGATCGTCGACGACCACACCGTTCGGATCATCATGAAGGACGGGTACGCCCCCCTGCTCACCAATTTGAACGGCTATCTCGGCATCGTGTCCCCGACGGCGGTCAAGACGATGGGCGCCGCCGCCTTCGCGCGCCACCCCGTCGGGACCGGCCCGTTCATGTTCAAGGAGTGGGTGCCCAAGGACCACATCACGCTCGTCCGCAACCCCGAGTACGCCTGGGCGTCGCCGTTCTTCAAGCACCGCGGCCCAGCCTACCTCGACCAGATCGTCTTCAAGATCATCCCCGAGGCCTCGGTGCGGACCGGAACGCTCAGGAGCGGGGAGACCCAATACGTGGACGACATCGATCCGCTGCAGTACGAGGCGCTCAAACGGGATTCCAGGATCGTGGTGATCGAAAAGGGACAGCCGGGGTCCGGCTTCGTGCTGCTCCTCAACACCACGAGCAAGGGCCCGATCAGCGACCACGCCGTGCGCCTGGCCCTGGAATACGCGGTCGACCGCGAAGGGTTGAACAGGACGGTGTTCCACGGGCTGAACAAGGTCGCGTGGAGCCCGCTGATGCGTTCGACGTTCGGATACGATCCCGCCACCGAGAAGATCTACAGCTTCAATCCAGACAAGGCGAAGCAGATCCTCGACGAGGCCGGGTGGAAACCCGGCCCCGACGGCATCCGCGTGAAGGGCGGCCAGCGGCTGACGCTCGACTTCCCCATCATCGGGCGGCCACGCGACAAGGCGATGGCCGAGTCGGTGCAGGCCAGCGCCCGCGACGTGGGGATCGACATCAAGGTCACGCCCCTCGAGCGCGCGGCGTTCTACGATCTCGTCAAACAGGACCGGTACGATATCAACTTCATGTGGTTCTCGTACGGGGACCCGGATGTGCTGCGCACGCTCTTCCACTCCGCCAACGTGAACGCGTTCAACCGGGCCCGCTACCAGGTGCCGGAAGTCGACCGGATGCTGGCGCAGGCGGCGGCCACGACCAACCGGACGCAGCGGGCTCAGCTGTACGCCCGCATCCAGCAGCGGGTGCTGCGGGACGCCGTCGTCGTCCCGCTCGTCGATACGATCACGCACAACGCCAAACGCGCCGAGGTCCAGGGCGAGTACCTGGATGCGCTGGCGTCGTACGTCTGGCTGTACGACGTGCAGATCAGGAAGTAGCGACGGCTGGGCGGCGGCCGCCACGTGCGCCCCGGTCCGCGGTGCCGCGGCGGGGGCAGGGGCGCCAGGCGGGCGAGCCGTCGCGCGGGGACCCGAGGGGCCGATGCTCCGGTACATCGCACAGCGGCTTCTGCAGCTCGTGCCCATCCTCATCGGCATCTCCGTGCTCACTTTCCTGATGCTGCACCTCATCCCCGGAGACCCCGTCATCCTGTTCGCGGGCGACAAGCCACTCACCCCGGAGCGAGCGGCCGAGATCCGCCACCAGCTCGGCCTCGACCGGCCGCTCCTCGCCCAATACCTCGACTACGCGGGCCACCTCGCCCGGGGCGACCTCGGTCGCACGCTGCGCGGCCAGCGGCCGGTGCTCGACAGCATCCTCGAGGTGTTCCCCGGCACCGCCGAGCTCACCCTCGCCGCGCTCGCTTTCGCCGTGGTCATCGGCGTGACGCTGGGGATCGCCGCGGCGCTCGCGCACGGCACGTGGCTCGACACCACGGCGATGACGTTGGCCATCCTCGGCGTCTCGATGCCGGTCTTCTACTCGAGCCTGCTCATGATCATGCTCTTTTCCTTCCGGCTCGGGTGGCTGCCCGCGACAGGACAGGGCGGGCTCGACCGGCTCCTCATGCCGGCGGCGGCGCTCGGCATCCTGTCCTCTGCGGTGCTGGCCCGCCTGGTGCGCTCCAGCATGCTCGGCGTCCTGCGCAGGGAGTACATCGTCACCGCGCGCGCGAAGGGCCTCGCGGAGCACGTGGTCGTGCTCCGCCATGCGCTGAAGAACGCGCTGATCCCGACGATCACGATGCTCGGGCTGCAGCTCGGCGCGCTGCTGGGCGGGGCCGTCGTCACGGAGACGATCTTCTCCCGCCCCGGCATCGGCCGGCTCGCCGTCGACGGGATCCTCAACCGCGACGTTCCGCTGGTCCAGGGGACGATCCTCGTCGCCGCCACGACCTACGTGGTGGTCAACCTCGTGGTCGACGTCCTGTACGCGGCCGTGGACCCGCGGATCCGGTACGAGTGACGCTGGGTCCGGCACGCGGGCGCCCACGGATGAGTGAGCACGAGCCGGTCATCGGGCGAGCAGCGCAGGCGAGCCCCATGGCCACCGCCGGGCCGCGCAGGGCCGCCTCGCCGGCGCACGCGCTGCTCCGCCGCGCGGCGCGCAGCACGAGCGCGCTCGCCGGCGGCGCGCTGTTCGCCGTGATCGCGCTGGCGGCGATCATGGCTCCGCTCATCAGCCCGTACGACCCGATCAAGACGAACCAGCGCGCACCTCTCGACGCGCCCGGCTGGAGTCACGTTATGGGCACCGACAACCTCGGGCGCGACGTCTTCTCGCGGGTGCTGTGGGGCGGCCGCCTCTCTCTCGTGGTCGGGGTGGTGTCGGTCGGCATCGCCGCCTCCTCGGGCGTCGCGCTGGGGCTGGTCGCCGGCTACTACGGCCGGAGAGTCGACACCCTGATCATGCGCTTCGTCGACATCCTCCTGGCGTTTCCGAGCATCCTGCTCGCGCTCGCGGTGATCGCGACGCTCGGGAGCAGCCTCACCAACCTCATGGTCGCGGTCGGCATCGCGGCGATTCCCAACTACGTCCGCATCACCCGAGGCGCGGTCCTCAGCCTGAAGGAGCAGGAGTTCGTGCTGGCGGCGCGGGCCCTCGGGTGCGGCGATCCCGCGATCATCCTCAGGCACATCCTGCCGAACGTCACCGCGCCGCTCATCGTGCTGAGTACGCTCGGCGTCGCCGGCGCGGTCATCACGGGGGCGACGCTCAGCTTCCTCGGGCTCGGGATCCGGCCTCCCACGCCCGAGTGGGGCAACATGCTGGCGGACGGCCGGGAGCTACTGGAGACGGCGTGGTGGGTCGCGTTCTTTCCCGGGCTCGCGATCATGCTGGCCGTCTTTTCCATCAACCTCCTGGGCGACGGTCTGCGCGATGTGCTCGACCCCGACGTCCGCCTGTGACGCACAGACCACGGACGCGATGACACAATAAGGAGGCACCCGTGGCCGTCAACTGGGGCGTCCTCGGCGTTGCGAGTATCGGTGTGCGCGCGGTCATGCCGGCGATCCAGCGCGCTCGAAACGCGCGGCTCGTCGCGGTCGCCAGCCGGACCGCTGCTCGGGCCCGGGAGGCCGCGGACGCGCTCGGCATCCCGCGGGCGCACGGATCGTACGAGGCCCTCCTCGAGGACCCGGAGATCGACGCGGTGTACATCCCGCTCCCAAACACCCTCCACCGAGCATGGACGTTGCGCTGTGCTGCGGCCGGCAAGCACGTGCTCTGTGAAAAGCCGCTGTCCGTGTCGGCGGCGGACTGCGAGGAGATGATCGCCGGATGCCGGCAGCACGGCGTCGTGCTGATGGAGGCGTTCATGTACCGGTTTCACCCGCGGACCGAGCGCGTGCTTCAGCTCATCGGCGCTGGAGACCTGGGCGAGATCCAGCTCGTGCGCGCGGCGTTCACGTTTCAGGCGCGAGAGCCACGGACCAACATCCGGTTCCGCCCCGATCTCGGCGGCGGGGCCCTGTACGACGTCGGATGCTATGCCGTCAACATCGCCAGGGCGGTGCTGGGTGAGCCGCAGGAGGTCTTCGCCTACGGGCGGGTCGGGCGGTACGGCGTCGACGAGGTGGTGGGCGGGCTGCTGCGCTTCGAGACCGGCCGTCTCGCCGCGATCGACTGCAGCCTCACCGTGCCACGCCGCGAGGAGTACGAGGTCGTGGGCAGCGAGGGGCGCCTGGTCGTTCCCCACGCGTTCCTGCCGGGCGCGGCAGATGCCGAGATCCACCTGACGCGAGGCGCGGAGCGCACGGTCATCACGCTGCCCGGAGCCGACCAGTACCAGCGCATGGTGGAGCACTTCGGCGACGCCGTCTCCGGAGGACCCCTCTCGCTGCCCCCCACCGATGCCGTGGGCAACCTCCGGGTGCTCGCCGCGCTGCACACGTCGCTCCGGACCGGCGCTCCCGAGGCGGTCGCGAGGTGAAAGCGCGCAATCCCGCCGGGCTGACGGCCGTCGGCCCCTGACGTTCGGCGAGTTTGCGCGGGAGCACGCCATGCTCGTCCGCGGCTGATCGGCAACCCGGCGCCCGGTCGCGCTCGCCCCTACCCCGACGGCCTGGTGAATGCCGGTTCACTCGGTCCGTGGTCGGTGAGCTGCGAGGCCGAGCGCCTCCACAGCCTCCGCGGCGGCGCGCTCCCCGGTTTCGAGCGCTCCGTTCACCGTGCCGCTCTGGCCGTCGGTCGACGTTGCTTCGCCGGCGAAGAAGAGCGTGTCGTCGACCGGCGCCGCGAGCGCCGCGCGCGCATCCCCACCCCCGACAGCGACATAACTGTACGCGCCGCGGCAGAACGGGTCGCCGCTCCAGTCGTGCGTAAGGCCGCCCTCGAACTCTCGGCGCACCAGCCCCGGCCCGCCGAACAATGCCCCGAAACCGTTCAGCGCGCGCTCGATGAGGTCCGCCTCCGGGAGGGCGCGGAGCGCGGTCGCCCGCGGGCCGCCCGCCCACGCGACGACGAGCCCGCTGGGCGGCGCCTGCGTCCAATACACTGGGAACGGTTGTCGCTCGCAGCGAAAGAACGCGGCTCCACGATAACGCCCGCTCCGAATCCGCGCCCAGAACGCCGTCCGGAACCATAACGCAACCTTCATCGCGTGGCCCATCTCGATGCCCGACAGCGCCTCCGTCTTGGCGGACGGCAACGGGGGATCGAACGCGACCGCGGTTTCGTCGCCGCGATGACGCAAGACGCCTACCGGAAGCGTCAGGATCGCCGCTCGTGCATGGAAGACCTGCGGCCCGCCGCAGCAACTCGTATCGACGGCAACGGCTCCACGACGCCACGAAACTCGGCGAACGACCGTTGAGAGGCAAAGCTGAACGCGCGCGGCGGCACACGCGTTGCGGAGGTGCTCGACCATCGGGCCGTAACCGCCGAGCGGCCGCGCGATTGCAAGATCGACTCCCGATCGCACCTCGCTGGCGATCGCCCGTGCACTGGCGATCGCCGGATCGGCGGCCTCGAAGCCCTCGACGAATGCCCGCGCCGCCCTCGCGGTCTCGCGCGTCGCCTCATCCTGCTCGAACCGGTGCAGGAAACAGTCGACGCTCTCGTCGTCGGGAAGCGCGCGGGCCGCTTCAAAGATGGCGACAGCCGACGATAGGTCCCTCTCCTCGCGTCGAAGCTCGCCGTCCTTGGAGCACGCCCACCCCGCATCCCCGACATCGACGGCGGCCATTCCCGCCTCGCGGAGCAAGCGCGTCGTCGGCCCGCCCCGGCCGTGGATGAACTCCGCGCCCAGCTCCGCCGGCGTCGCGCTCCGCGCGATGGGCCGCGACCACACGCGGCCGCCCGCACGGTCCCGCGCCTCCAGTACGACGACCCGCACCGAGCGGCGGGCGAGGCGTCGCGCCGCCGCCAAGCCTGCCGCACCGGCACCGATCACAATGACATCCGCGTCCACGCACACAAGCCCCGACTGCAACTACGCTGGTGCCTCCCGCAGCCGTCATGCCCCATACATCGCCTGCGCCATGAAACGGTGGCTCGGAGACTCACCCTCCCGCCACGCCGGCAGCGGTACGCCAGCGTTCGTAGATCCGGATGTCCGATCCTGATCCGGAGCTCGCGGTGAGCGGGGACCCGATCCGCTCGAGCGGTCCACCCCGAACCGCTTCGCCACCGGAGGGATCGGCTGAGCGGACACGGCGCCCGGCCGCGCTACCGAGGGATGGGCGCACCGGGGGATACGGTGTCCCGGCGGGTTACTCGATCTCGACGTCCTCCCAGAAGCCGATCCAATGATCGACCTGCTTCATCGACGGGCCGGGCGCCTCATACGACCAGGCGGCCCGCCCGCTGCGCGCGCCGTCCACGACGACGTCGTAGAATTGGACCCCATGGGGGCACACCAGGTCGGCCTCGGTCTTCGGCGCCGGCCGGAGCCAATCCATGCGAACCGTTTCCCGAGGGAAATACCGGTAGCCGGCCACTTCGAGCGTTCGATCGCTCTCCGCGATCACACGGCCGTGCCATATCGCCTTCACGGTGACTGTCCTCCATGCGTCGTCTGGCGTCACAATACATTACCGGACTTGCGCAAGTCGCAGGAATTTGGGCCTGGGGGACGTAGAGTGGAAGCAACGCAGCAACCATTGCAGCTTCGACGGAGCAGGAGACGACGATGTGGCCGG
>JAJPJJ010000049.1 GCA_021324295.1 Bacillota bacterium | reverse complement strand
CTGAAGTCTACCAGACTCACTCCGCCTCGACGTTCGATCCGATCTACCCCGAAGCGGCGCGCAAGTACGGGCTCAACGTCCAGGTGATCCCGTTCCAGCGCTACGCGGATATCCAGATCGCCCTGGCCACGGGCCGCGTCGACGTGGGCGCCTTCGGCTACGCGAATATTCCGATCATGGCCGAGCAGAACGTGCACAACGTCCAGATCATCGCCGGGCAGTCGCTGGGCGCGCAGGGGGTCACGCTGCGCAAGGGGGTCCCGGCTCGCACCTGGCGTGATCTCGAAGGGCTCCGCGTCGGGGTCCCGCCCAACAGCACCGTCGATAACGAGATCAAGGTGGTCCTCCGCCAGGAAAACGTCGACTACAACAAGATCAGGTGGGTCACCTTCTCGGCGATGGGCCCCGAGGTGTTGCAGGCGCTCAAGACCGGCGCCATCGACGCCTTCGTGGGCTGGGAGCCGGCGCCCGCGACCGCCGCGGTCGAAGGCTACGGCACCTACGCGCCGTTCCGTCTGGAGGACACTCCTCTTCGGAACATCAATGGCCTGATCGGCGCGAACACCGAGTTCCTCGCCCGCCATCCCGAGGCCGCCGTTGGGCTGCTCAGGGCGCTCGTGGAGACGACCGACTATCTCAACGCCCACCCGGACGACTGGGCCCGCATCGCCAGCGCCAAGACAGGGGTCTCTCTGGAGGTCACCAAAGAGGCGATCAAGCACTCCACCCTTACCTACAAGATGTACCGCGCCCCCGCGAAGCTGCTGGCCCACGCGATGTACCAGTTTGGCCTGACCAAGAGCGACCACACGCCGCAGGTCGACATCTACATGAACTACCTCTACCTCACCAAGGTCACCGGCCGGCCCAAGAATGCGCTCGGTGGCTAGGCGGACAGGGCGAGGGGCCGTTCCCGCGGCCGTCCGCCGGCTCCTCACCCCGGTCATCGTCGTGCTGCTCTGGGAGGGCCTCGTCCGCGTCGGGGTGCTCGACCGCCGATTCATCCCGCCGCCCAGCGTGGTCCTCGCAACGTGGTTCGTGTGGATCTTCGGCCGCGGCACGACGATCAGCGATCCGTACGTGGGCACGTGGCTCTCCAGCGCCCGCGACAGCGCCGTGCGGGTCGCCCTCGGGTTTGGGGCCGCCGCGGTCGTCGGGGTCGCCCTGGGAACGCTTGTGGGGTGGTTCCGGGCGGCCGAGGACCTGGTGGACCCGCTCATCCAGCTACTCCGTCCCATCCCGATCACCGCCTGGGTCCCCTTCGCGATCATCTTCTTCGGGTTCTACACGATGTCGGCGGTCTTCCTGATCGGCCTGGGTGCCTTCTTCCCCATCGTCGTCAACACCACAGCCGGTGTGCGTCAGGTGCCGCCGATTCTCGTCCGCGCGGCCCGGATGCTCGGGACGGGGTCCGGTGAGATCCTCTTCCGCGTGGCGCTGCCGGCGGCTCTGCCGTCGATCTTCACCGGGTTGCGCTTGGGCCTGGGGGTGGCGTGGGTCCTCGTCATCGTCGCGGAGATGGTGGCCGTGAAATCCGGCCTCGGCTACGCTCTCTGGAACTCCTACTATTACCTGCGCACCGACGTCATCGTCGCGGCGATGTTCAGCGTCGGCGGGCTGGGCTTCCTCTCCGACCGGATCCTCGTGCGGATCGCCGCCCATGCGCTGCGCTGGGCCGAGGCGTTCTAGCGCGGTGCGTCGCCGACCCGGGTGACAGGCCGATGGCGGTGCTCACGATCGAAAACGTGTCCAAGAGCTTCCGGGACGTCAGCCGCGGCGAGACGATCGCGGCGCTCCACGAGGTCTCGTGCACGATCGGGGATCAGGAGTTCGTGGCCATCCTGGGGCCCTCGGGATGCGGGAAGTCCACGCTGCTCAACATCCTGGCCGGATTCGATGCGCCCAGCCACGGGCGGGTGCTGGTCGACGGGCGACCGATCGCCCGGCCCGGACCCGACCGCGGCGTCGTCTTTCAGGAGTACGCGCTCTTTCCCTGGCTGACGGTGCAGCAAAATATCGAATTCGGCCTGCGGGGACGGGCTGCCGACCGATCCGCGACGGCGCGGCGCTATGTCGAGCTGGTCGGCCTGCGCGGGTTCGAGCATCGGTATCCCAAGGAACTCAGCGGCGGGATGCGCCAGCGCGTCTCCCTGGCCCGCGTGCTGGCCGTCGATCCGGCCGTGCTCCTCATGGACGAGCCGTTCGCGGCGCTCGATGCGCTCACGCGCCAGCTGATGCAGAGGGAGCTGCTGGAGATCTGGGCGAGAACGCGCAAGACCGTCGTCTTCGTGACGCACAGCATCGACGAGGCGCTCACGCTCGCCGATCGCCTCTACATCATGTCGGCGCGCCCGGGTCGGATCCTGGAGGTGATCGATATCGACCTCCCCCGGCCCCGCGATCTGGCGGCCCCTCAGGTCAACGACCTCCGCGGCCGCATCAACGGCCTCATCGAAGGCGAGGTGCGCCGGGCCTTCATGGAGCGGGCGCAGGCGCTCGACGGTTGAGCCCGGCATGCTCTGGTTGAGCGACGCGCCGTCCATTTGACACCGGCGACCGCTTGCGACCATCCACGCACGCCCGGCATGGCCAAGGCACCAGCCCCGCTGCCAAGCCGGGTGCTGGCATCGGTGCGCCCGGCGCGGCGGGTCTCTTGCCGGCATTTCGTCGGCGAGACCGGCCCCGCGTAACCGTTGATGCGAGTCATCTTGACATGTTATCATGTTATCATCCCGCGGCTTCCTTCGACTACTTGGCGCAGTGAGCCTCGGAGCCGCGGCTGGCTCGCTCGAGCAGTTCTTTCCTCCACGCGCGGCTGCGGCAGGAGCGCTGACGCTCACGTTCTTTGGACAGACAGGCGGCAACAACACGGGTCGGGAGCTAGTGCATCGGGCAATCTTTCGGAAATTCGAGAAGGCCCATCCGGGCATCAGGGTGGTCGATCAGTATTTCCCTTGGGAGGAGCTGCAGCGAAAGCTATCTGTGGCCATCGCGGGCAACAACCCGCCTGACGTCATCTACGCGGATGCCCCTTTGCTGCCGAGCTACGCGCACGCTGGCGTGATTCGACCGATCGGCGAGTACTTCACGAAGGGAGACCTGGCGGACATTGTCCCGCAATCGCTCCAGGATGCCACGTACAATGGGCAGTTCTACGGGCCCCCTGAGTCGCAGTCTGCCCAGGCACTATATTACAACGCCGAATGGTTTGACAAGGCGGGGATCAAACCGCCCCAGCGGCTGAACGATGCCTGGCCATGGAGCAAGTGGCTCGACGTGCTCAGAGGTTTCACCAAGATCAATAACGGACGCGTGCTCGTGTATGGCCTTGAGCGCGTGCAGCCGCCGAATCTCTACACCGATGGACCAATGATCCGGAGCTCCGGGGCCACGCGGCAATCCAACGCGTTCAAAGCCATCAGCCCGGATGGCTTACACACGCAGGGGTACCTGGACAGTGACGACGCGATCGGGGCCTTTCAATTCTTCCAGGATCTCTTTCAGAAGCACAAGGTAGCCCCGGCTGCGCCCATTCACGATATGCTAGCCACAGGCAAAGCTGCCGTGGCGATCGGCTCAGAGTCCATCATCGGCAACCTGAAGCGCAACTACAAGGATTTCCACTACGGCATCGCCCCGTTGCCGTTCCTCAAGACGCCGCTCAGCCATACGGGGAGCTTGCACTACACGGTAGCCACCAGGACCAAGCATCCTGCCGAGGCTGCGGCCCTGGTGAAGTTCATGGCGAACGGCCCGAATTCGCTCATGATGTTCGAGTTTCTACAGCAAGTCCCCGGCTCCCGGTATGCGCTTGCCCATGCCGACGTGTACAAGACGTATCCGCGCAAGCTACTCCGGGATACGCTTGAGCAGTGGGGCGTGGTTCGCCCTAAGACGGTCGGCTACCGGGAGCTTGACCTCGGTGTGAGCACTGCGCTTGCCGATTTGACGACCGGTGTCAGCGACGTCCCCGCGCGCATCAAGCAAATGACGCAGAGCATCGATGCCCAGTTGGCGAAGTACAAGTGAGTGCCCGGACGCCGGGAGGACCGCGGTGGTCCTCTCGGCGTCCCGAGCGCGTCGACGGCCTGTGGGCGGCATGGTGTGGGGTGGTCTCTTTCTGCTCCCCGCGCTGGCCGATGTGCTTGTCTTTCGTTGGTGGCCGCTCGTGGTCTCGGTCAGCCGGTCCGTCGACCAATATACGCTGATCAGTCAGGCGCGGCGGTATATCGGCCTTGCGAACTTCCACGATATCTTCACGAGCGCGACCTTCTACACATCCCTGAAAGTAACCGGGCTCTATGCGCTCCTCCGGATTCCGTTCGAAGTCGCCCTGGGCTTCGCTCTGGCGATCTTTGTAAACCAGCGGTTCCGTGGCATGGCGATCGTTCGGACTGCGGTGTTCGTTCCCGCCGCAACGTCGCTGGCGGTCATGTCGGTGGTATGGAATCTCATGTACCAGCCACAATACGGCATCGTCAACAGCCTCCTCAATGCGATGGGGATCCCCGCCCAAAACTTCCTCACCGATGTGCATCAGGCACTGCCCTCCATCGCGGCCGCGGTGATCTGGAAGGATGTGGGGTTACCGATGATCATCTTCCTGGCCGGTCTGCAAGGCATCCCGCAGGAGTTCTATGAGGCTGCCGCGATCGACGGCACAGGCGCGCTACAGCGGCTCTGGACGATTACCATCCCCCTCTTGAGGCGTACCTTCATGTACGTCGTGGTCGTCACGACGGTGTTTTCGTTTCTTGACTTCGCGCCGGTGTATGTGATGACGCACGGAGGCCCGCAACACAGCACCTACACTCTCATCTACTACATTTACGAGTCAGCCTTTGTGAATCAGAGCGTCGGCTATGCCAATGCCCTCACGGTCGTCCTGTTTGTCATCTTGTTGAGCCTCACGCTGCTGCAGATGAAGGCTCTCCGGAGCGACCTTGAATACTAGCGCGGTCGCGGATCTGAGAGTGTCGCGGGCTTCCGGCTCGCATCGTCTCGCCCTCCTGTCGGCGCGGGCCGCCGCGTACGGCCTGATGGTGGTACTCGCTGTGGTCTTTGTCATTCCATTCCTGTGGATGTTGGGCTCGTCGTTCCGCACGCAAGCCGAGACATTTCAGTACCGGACTTGCGCAAGTCGCAGGAATTTGGGCCTGGGGGACGTAGAGTGGAAGCAACGCAGCAACCATTGCAGCTTCGACGGAGCAGGAGACGACGATGTGGCCGG
>JAJPJJ010000123.1 GCA_021324295.1 Bacillota bacterium | reverse complement strand
GGCGCTCGCCGCCTCCGCCGCGCTGGCGGACGACAGCGTCAACGGGTTCGTGGACAAGCTGCCCCAGGGCACCGCGATCTCGGCGGCGCCGGCGCTCGGGACGGGCGCGGCGGCCGGCTCCGCCGCGAAGCCGCTCGATCTGCGCGGCGAGAACATGGATGTGCACGCCGACCGGTAGCCCGGCAGGCCGCCGCCGGCCGCCCCGGTCCCCCCGGGGCGGCCGGCGGCACGACCGCGACACGCCCGGAGCGCAGGAGCGATGGCGGCCCCATCCGGATCGCGCCCGGGCATGGAGGGATCGCCCTTCGGCCCCTCGAAGGTCGGCCTGAACGCAGCGCCCGCACCCCCCAGGGGATCCCCGCGATGGCGATCCATCCGGCCGGGACCGTCACCTTGCTGTTTACGGACATCGAGGGGTCTACGCGCCTGCTGCAGCAGCTCGGCTCTCGCTACGCGGAGCTGCTGGCGCAGCATCGGCGGCTCCTCCGCTCCGCGGTCGAGACGCGGGGCGGCACGGAGATCGGCGCCCAGGGAGATGCCTGCTTCGCGGCCTTCCCCCGCGCGCAGGACGCCGTCGCCGCCGCCGTTGCAGCGCAGCACGCCATCGGGGCATCCACGTGGCCGGGCGGCGCGGCCGTGCGGGTGCGGATGGGGATCCACACGGGCGAGCCGCTCATCGCGGAAGCCGGCTATGTGGGGATGGACGTCCATCGCACCGCCCGCATCTGCGCGGCGGCGCACGGAGGACAGGTCCTCCTCTCGCAGGCGACCCGGGAGCTCGTGGCCGATGACCCGCCCCTGGGCGTCCTGCTCCGGGATCTCGGAGAGCACCATCTCAAAGACCTGCCCCGCCCGATGCGGCTGTGGCAGGTCGTGGCGCCAGACCTGCGCGCGGATTTCCCGCCGCTGCGCTCCGTGCACGCTCCTCCCCACAACCTGCCGGCCCAGCTCACCAGCTTCATCGGCCGCGAACGCGAGAGTATCGAGGTCAAGCGCCTGATCGCCACGGCCCGCCTCGTGACGCTGACCGGGCCCGGAGGATGCGGCAAGACCCGCCTGGCGCTGCAGGTGGCCCGTGACCTCGTCGCCGAGTTCGCGGACGGGGCGCGGCTGGTCGAGCTGGCCGCCCTCTCGACGCCCGCGGCTGTCCCGCAGGCGCTCGCGACGGCCCTGGGCCTCCACGAGGAGCCCTCGCGCGAGCTGCTGGCCGTGGTCTGCGACTATCTCCGGCCCCGGTTGGCGCTGCTCGTGCTGGACAACTGCGAGCACCTGATCGCCGCGTGCGCGCACGTTGCGGAGGCGCTCCTACGGGGGTGCCCGGACCTGCGCATCCTGGCGACCAGCAGGGAGCCGCTCCGCGTCTCGGGCGAGTCGATCTACGTGGTCCCGCCGCTCCCGACACCGGACCCCACGCGGCTGCCGCCGCTCGAGCGCCTCACCGAGTACGAGGCGGTGCGGCTCTTCCTCGAGCGCGCGGGCCACGCCGCCGGCGTCATGCGCAACGGCACCGGCCTGGCGGTCGCGCAGATCTGCCGCCGGCTGGACGGGTTGCCGCTCGCGATCGAGCTGGCCGCGGCGCGCGCCAGGACCCTATCGGTGGAACAGATCGCGAAGCGGCTGGACGACCGGTTCCGCCTGCTCGGGGCGGGCAGCCGGACGGCGCTGCCGCACCACCAGACCCTGCGCTCGGCGCTGGACTGGAGCCATGACCTGCTGTCCGAGCCAGAGCGGATCCTGTTCCGCCGGCTGTCGGTGTTCGCCGGCGGCTTCACCCTGGACGCCGCCGAGGCGATCGGGTCCGGCGACGGGGGCCCGGGCACGGAAGTGCTCGACCTGCTGGCGCGGTTGGTGGACAAGTCGCTGGTCATGGTTCAGCACGCGCCGGCCGAGGTCCGGTACTGGCTGCTGGAAACGGTGCGCCAGTACGGCCAGGAGAGGCTGGCGGCGTCGGGCGAAGCCGTCGAGGTTCGCACGCGGCATCGCGACTGGTTCACGGGTCTGGCGGAGCGCGGGGAGCGCGGGCTGAGAAGCCCCGAGCAGGGCGCGTGGCTGGCCCGGCTGGAAACAGAGCACGACAACCTGCGCACAGCCCTGGAGTGGTGCCGGCAGCGCGGCGAAGCCGACGCCGGGCTGCGGCTGGCCGGCGCGCTGTGGGAGTTCTGGTACGTGCGGGGGCACTGGGCCGAGGGACGCCGGTGGATCGAGCACCTCGCCGCCTCGCCGGGCGCGGCGTCCGCCGCGGGGCTGGCCAAGGCGCTCATCGGCGCGGCCGCGCTCGCGTACCGCCAGGGAGACTACGAGCGGGCCGCGGCGCTCGGCGACGAGAGTCTGCGGCTCTCGCGAGCGCGCGGCGACACGCAGGGCATCGCCCTCGCGCTCAGCCACCTCGGCTACGTGGCGCACGGCCGGGGGGATCGCGCGCGGGCCGCGGCGCTCTGCGAGGAGAGCCTGCGACTGTGCCGCCGGCTCGGCGACGCGTGGAGCAGCGCGTTCCCCCTCAACATGCTGGGAGAGATCGCGCTCGACGCCGGAGACTGCGGGCGCGCCGCCGGATACTTTACCGAGGCGCTGGCCGTGCGGCGGGCGCGCGGCGGCCCGTGGGGGATCGCATCCTCGCTCCGGCTGCTCGGACGAGTGGCGCACCGCGCGGGCGCGCTCCCGCAGGCGGCGGCCCTGTACAAGGAGAGCCTGGCGTCGAGCCGGGACCTCGCGGACAAGCGCGGCACCGTGCTGTGCCTGGAGAGCCTCGCCGGCCTGGCCATCGTGCGGCAGGACCTCGAGCGAGCGGCGCGCCTGCTCGGGGCGGCGGAGGCTCTGCGCGGCGCAATCGGCTACCCGCTGTCGCCCTCGGACCGCGCGGAGCACGACCGGCGCGTGGCGACGATCCGGCTCGGGCTGCGGGAGCCCGCGTTCACGGCCGTGTGGAGCGAGGGACGGGCCCTCCCGGTGGATCGGGCGATCGACGAAGCGATGCGCCTGCCCGGGTGAGGACGGCCACACCAGCCCTCACGGTGGCGTGAGCGTTGCCGGCGGCGCGAGCCATCCGTCGTCGGCGACGTGCACCTCGAGCACGAAGTTCTTCTTGTCGCGGTGTTGCCTGACCAGGTCCGCGAGCTCGGGCACCGCGATGTGGAGCTCGTGCTGATCGGTGACCCGGTAGGCGGACCGCCCGAGCCCGGTGACCCGGAACCGCGCCGGGAGGGCGACGTCGTTCCATTCCTCGACCGTGACATCGAGCGCAAACGTGGGCTTGTGTGACCGCTGCCGCACGATGTCGGTGATCTCCGGGCTCTTGATCGTCACGATCCCCTGCGCCACGCTTACGCTCTTCCGGGTAAACCTCACGCTGAACTCCCCTCTCATGCGGATCCCCCCTGAGACCCCATGGTGGCCGCCGTCGCGTCTTCGCTCTCCGCGTCGTGCCGCCGGACCGCCCCGCCGGGCGGCGGCCCCGCCCGCCCCGCGAGGGGAGGCGGTCGGCCGTTGCCCGACGGTGTGACGCGTCTCACACCCCGGGCGTGAACCGCGTCATCGCGCCTCCCCCGCGCCGCGGCTACCCTTGTTCATACAAGAAGACGCCACGGACAGCGGGCGCTGGCCGGGCGACCCCGGCAGCGCGCCGCGGGCGCCCGGACGTGACGGAGCAGGGGAGGACATACGATGTCTCGCGATATCCTGATCGCAGGTGTGCTTGTGATGGCGGTCCTGCTGGCCATGGCCCTGGACCCAGGGATCGCGCGGCCTGGAGCCCCGGGCCCGGCCTCCGCCGCCGTGCGCGGCGTGGAGGATCCGCCCGGCCGGCCGGTGATCCTGCCGCCCTGCCGCGCGGCGGCGTGGCTTCCGCGCCTCGAGATCTGCGCGGCGGGCGCCGGCGGGCGGCCGTGAGATTAGCCGTGCTGCCATTCGATCCCGAACCCGCCGCGCGGGAGCTTCCAGTCGATGTTGCGATACGGGCAGCCGAGCACGCAGCTCGTGCACTCCACGCAGTTCTCGTAGGAGACCGCGATCTTGGCCCCGTCCCACGTGTACACGCTGGCCGGGCAGAATGTCGTGCACGGGCGCTGCCACTCCGTCCCACAGCGCGTGAGGCAGACGCCGTCGTCCACGATCGCGATGTGGGACTGCCTGTCGTGCCTCCAGCGCAGGGTGTACAGCTTCTCCTCGATCCTCTGAGTCACAGGCCCGGGCCCCCCTCGGCTGCGGCCACGCGCGTCGGTTCCACCGCCGTTGCCCCACGTCGCGAGACCCGTGCCACAGGCCCGGGCCCCCATCGGACCGAGACCGCTCGCGTGAGCTCCAACGCCGTTGGCCCTCGTCGCGACACGTTGGTGAGTGCATGACCTCCGACGTCTGAGGGGGTTGCAGCGAGGCGGATGGGCCGCGGGGGCGCCCCCGCGCGTCCGGTCGAGGAGCGGAGTCCCACCCCAACGAATCGCCGTGCTCCCGCCAGGCGTTGGGGCTCCGGGAGGGCGCGCAGGGCAGGCCCGCCGCGTCCCCTCGTCGGGGGCGCGCGACGCGGCATTAGCGCATCGCCCTCCAGCCCTCGTAGGCGTCGCGCAGGATCCGCCACCACGGCCGGCGCGCGAGCAGGCGCCGGAGGATCCTCCGCTGCTTCTCCCGCTTGCTCACCCCGTCCACCGTGAGCATCTCGTGGATCGCCTCGCTGAGCAGGGCCGGGTAGACCTGGAGGAGGTCCGGCCGGCGCTCGACGAGGTCGGGCAGGCGCTCGTACTTCCGGAGGTCCTGCAGGACGAAGGACGCCTCGAGGAGGTCCTGATACATCGCCAGCGTCTCGGCCGACCAATCGCCCACCTTCTTCGCGTGGACCGCGGTTTCCCCTGCCATCCGGCCGGCGGCCATCGCCAGGTTGCTGCCCTCGCGGTGCAGGTTGTTGACCATCATCGCCGCGTCGCCCACGACGAGCACCCCGTGATCGTAGAGCCGCGGCATCGCCCGCCGCCCTCCTTCGGGGATCGCGTGGCCGAGGTACTCGCGCACCTCGCCGCCCCGCAGGAGCGGCGCCACCATCGGATGGGCCTTGAACCCCTCGAGGAGATCCCACGGGGTGATCCGGGTCTTCATGAAGTGGGAGACGAGCGCCCCGATGCCCACCGAGAGCGACTCCCGGTTGGTGTAGACGAACCCGTACCCGGCCATGCCCCGTGTCGGCGCGCCGTACACCTCGATCGTGGCCCCCCTCCCTGGCTCGAGCGTGAACCGGTCCTCGATCACGCCGGAGGGCAGCGCGATGATCTCCTTGACCACGAGCGCCATCTCGTGCGGCTGGAGCGGGCGGCCCAGGCCGGCCTTCTGGACGAGGAAGGAGTTCGCGCCGTCCGCGATGACGACGAGGGGGGCCCGCAGGTCCCCGTCCGCGCGGCCCGTGCGGACGCCGACGATCCGGCCGTCCTCCCGGATCACGTCCTCCACGGTCGTGCCGGGAACGAGCAGCGCGCCGGCCGCCTCGGCCTGCGCGGCGAACCAGCCGTCGAACGGCACGCGCAGCACCGTGAACGCGTTGGGCGGTCCGGCGGCGGGAGGGACGTGCGTGTGCCCGATCGTGGTCACCGCGTCCGCGGTGGCGAGCCACAGGCGCTCGTCGGTGACGACCCGCTCGATCGGCGCCTCGCGCCACCCCTCCCCCACGACGTCGGCGAGCATCCGGCCGTACATCACGCCGCCCATCACGTTCTTGAGGCCCGGCCGCGCGCCACGCTCGAACAGGACGACGCTGAGGCCGGCGCGGGCCATCGTGAGCGCGGCCGCGGTCCCGCCCGGGCCCGCGCCCACGACGATCGCGTCGAACTCGTCGGCGGCCATGCGGAGGGCCCTCCTACCTGAGCGCCTGGACGGCCTGCTGCACGAGCGCCGTGATGGCCCCGGGGACGATCCCGAGCCACAGCACGCCGGCCGCCGCGAGCGCCAGCCCGACCCCGGCAAACCGGCTGTGCCGGACCGCCACCGCGTCGGCGGCGCCCGCGCTCAGGGCGACGGAGGCCACGCGCAGATAGTAGTATACGGACACCACGCTCGTGAGGGCGCCGACGAGCGCGAGCGCGACCCGGTGGTCCTGGAGGGCGGCGCGGAAGAGGTAGAGCTTCGCGATGAACCCCGCGGTCGGAGGCAGGCCCGCCAGCGAGACCATGCACGCGGCGAGCACGACCGCCGCCCACGGCGCGCGGCCCAGGAGGCCGGCGAGGTCCTCGACCCGGTCCGCTTCCTCCCCCCGGCGCTCCAGCAGCAGCAGCACGCCGAACGCGCCGAGGTTCATCGCGACGTACACCAGCAGGTAGTAGAGCACGGCGGAGCTGCCCGCCGGGCCGCCCGAGGCGATCCCGATCAGGATGTAGCCGGCGTGGGCCACGCCCGAGTACGCGAGCAGCCGCTTCACGTTGGACTGCGCGAGCGCGGCCAGGTTGCCCAGGATCATCGTGGCCACGGCGATCGCGGCGAGCATCTGCCCCCACGCGGGTGCGAGCTGTGGCAGCGCCTGGGGGAAGAGGCGGAGCAGGCCCGCGAACGCGCCGACCTTGGCGATGACGGACATGAACGCGGTCGCGGGCATCGGCGCGCCCTCGTAGACATCGGGCGCCCACGCGTGGAACGGCACGAGCGCGGCCTCGAAGCCCAGCCCGATGACGAGGAAGGCCACGCCCGCGTGCAGCAGCGGCACGTCCGGCGCCCGGCCGAGCCGCGAGAGGTCCGCCGTGCCGGATGCGCCGTAGACGAGCGCCACGCCGTAGACGAAGAACGCGGTCGCAAACGCGCCGAGGAGGAGGTACTTGAGCCCGGCCTCCTGGGAGCGCCGGCTGCGCCGCGCGAGCGCGGCGAGGACGTAGAGGGGGAAGCTCAGCATCTCGAGGCCCAGAAACAGCAGGACGAGGTTCCGGCTCGCCCCCATCAGCATCGCCCCTGCCGTGCTCAGGAGCAGGAGCGCGTGGTACTCGCCGGCCGGCAGGCGGAACCGTTCCAGGTAGGGCGGCGAGAGCATCACCCCGAGGCCCGCCGCGGCCAGGGCCGCGAGGTCCACGACGCGCGTGATGCCATCGCGGACGTACATCCCGGCAAATCCGACCTGCGCCGCGCCGGCCGGCCGCACGCCGAGCAACAGGAGGGCCGCGCACACCCCGCCCAGCGCGATCCAGGCGGCGGCCGGCCCTCGCGATCGGGACTCGAGCGCCGGCCCGGTCGCCCAGGCGTCCTGCAGCAGGGCGGCGCACGCGGCGGCGGCGAGCGCGAGCTCCGGCGCGATCAGCGAGAGGTCCGCCCACGTCACGGGGTGCGCTCCCCTCCGCCCGCCCGGGACCCCACGGCCGGCGCGGCGCGTGGCGCCGGCCCGTGGGCCGCCGCCACGCGCCGCAGCACCGCCGTCACCGTGGCCTCGCTGCGCACGAGCAAGGGCTGCGGGTACAGCCCGACCCAGAAGATCACCAGGATCAACGGCACGAGCACCGCATACTCGCGCGCCCGCAGGTCGGGCAGCGCCCGGAGATCGTCGCGCAGGGGGCCGTGGAAGACGCGGCCCACGAACGCCAGCAGGTACGCCGCGGCCGCGACCGTGCCGAGCGTCGCGGGCACCGCCGCGGCGGGGCGGGCCTGGAACGTCCCGACCAGGATCAGGAACTCGCCGATGAAGCCGTTGGTGCCCGGGAGCGCGAGAGACGACAGCACGACGATCAGCGCAGCCGCCGCGAGCGCCGGGGCCGTCGCCGCCACCCCGCCGTACGCGTCGGTGCGCGCGCGGCCGGTCCGCTCGAGCAGGTAGCCGGCGAGCAGGAACAGCGCCCCGGTGCTCACCCCATGGTTGACCATCTGGATCAGGCTGCCCTGGACGGCCGGCACGTCGAACGCGAAGATCCCGAGCAGGATGAACCCCATGTGGCTCATGCTGCCGTAGGCCAAAAGACGCCGCATGTCGCCCTGCGCCCACGCGACCGCGCCGCCGTAGAGGATGCCGACGACGGCGAGGGCCGAGAGCAGCGGGCCGAACGCGCGCGAGGCCTCCGGGAACAGCGGCAGGCAGAAGCGCAGCAGCCCGTAGGCGCCGGCCTTGGCCATGAGCGACGCGAGCAGCACGGTGACGACCGGGGGCGCCTCCGCGTACGCGTCGGGGAGCCAGGTGTGCAGCGGCCAGACGGGCATCTTGATCGCGAACGCCACGGCGAACGCGGCGAACAGCACGGCCTGGACGCCCGGGGCCACGCCCAGGGGTTCGCGGAGGAGCGACGGGAGGTCGAACGTCGGCGCGCCCCCGCCCGCCGCGCTTCCCAGGTAGACCGCGACGATCGCCACGAGCATCAGGATGCTGCCGGCCATCGTGTACAGGAAGAACTTGATCGCCGCCCCGGCCCGCCCCGCGCCGCCCCACAGGGCGATCAGGAAGTACATGGGGACGAGCATCGCCTCCCAGAAGACGTAGAAGAGGACCAGGTCCTGCGCCATGAACGTCCCGAGGAGCCCCGCTTCCAGGAGCAGGGCCGTCACCACGAACGCCTTCACGCGATCGCGGACCTGGCCGGCCGCCGCCGCCAGCGCGAGCGGGAAGAGGAACGCGGTGAGCGCCACGAGGCTGACCGACAGCCCGTCGAGGCCCAAGTGGTAGGCGATCCCGACCGCCGGCACCCAGGCGGCCCGCTCCTCGAACTCGAGGCCGCTCGTGCCCGGGGCGAAGCGCGCCCACACCCACGCCGCCAGCGCGAGCGCCGCCAGCGTGGTCACGAGCCCCACCGCCCGCACGGCCCGCACCCGGCCTGCCGGGAGGAGGGCCACCCCCGCCGCCCCGATCAGCGGCACGGCGACGAGCGCGGTGAGGATGCCCGGCATCAGCGCCACATCCAGTACGCCAGCAGCGCGAGCACGCCGACGAGCGCGAGCGCCGCGTAGTGGCGGAGGTAGCCGCTCTGGAGGCGCCGGAGGACCGCCCCGCCTCCGCCGATCGCCCGGGCGAGGCCCACGACCGCGCCGTCGATCACGGCCCGATCGAACCCGCCGGCCCACCGCGCGACCGCGCGGACCGGCGCGACGACCGCGGCGGCGTAGAAATCCTCGACGTAGAACCGGTGCGCGAGCACGGTCTGCACCGCCTGCGACCGGACCCGCAGCGCACGCCGGACGTAGACGAGCCAGACGAGCACGATCCCCGCGACCGCAACCGCCAGGCCGGCCGCCGCGAGCGCGGCCTCGCTCCCGTGCGTCCCCTCGGAGGAACGCAGCGCTCCTGGGGCGAGGAGGGGCCCGAGCCAGCGGGCGAGCACGCCGGGCCGCGCCGCGGACCATCCGAGCGCGCCGCCGAGCAGCGTGAGCAGCGCGAGCGCCCCCATCGGCCAGCGCATCACCGGAGGCGGGTCGGCGACCTCCGCGCCGGGCGCGAGCCCGCGATGCCCGGCGGCGCGCGGGGCGTCCCCCTCGCGGCAGCCGGCGGGTCCGGCGGAGCCCTCGCCCGGCGGCAGCACGAAGACGAGCGCGAACGCCCGCGCGATGTAGAGCGCGGTCAGCCCCGCCGCGGCCAGCGCGACCGCCCAGAGCCAGACGCGGCCGGCGCGGAAGGCATCGGAGAGGATCGCCTCCTTGCTGAAGAAGCCCGCGAACGGCCAGATCCCCGCGAGCGCCAGCGCCCCCACCGCGAACGCCCCCGCCGTGGCGGGCAGGCGGCCGGCGAGGCCGCCCATGCGCCGCATATCGGTCTCGCCGCCCAGCGCGTGCATGACGGCGCCGGCGGCGAGGAACAACAGCGCTTTGAAGAACGCGTGGGACGTCAGGTGAAAGATCCCATCGCTCCACGCGCCGACACCGACCCCCAGGAACATGTACCCGAGCTGGCTGATCGTCGAGTACGCCAGGACCCGCTTGAGGTCCGGCTCGGCGAGCGCCGCGGCGGCGGCAAAGATCGCGGTGGCGGCGCCCACGATCGCGACGACGTCCAGCGCGAGCGGCGCGCGCAGGTAGACGGCGTGCATGCGGACGATCATGTACACGCCCGCCGTGACCATCGTCGCCGCGTGGATGAGGGCGCTGACCGGGGTCGGACCCTCCATCGCGTCGGGCAGCCAGACGTACAGCGGGAGCTGGGCGGACTTCCCGGTCGCCCCGAGGAACAGCAGCAGCGCGAGCGCGGTGGCCGCGGGCCCGCCGAGGGGCAGGCGTGACCCGGCGGCGCGCGCCATCGCCGTGAAATCGGTCGTCCCGAACACCGCGAACGCGAGGAAGATGCCGAGCAGGAACCCGACGTCGCCGAGCCGGGTCACGAGGAACGCCTTGACGCCCGCCGCGGCGGCCGGCGGCCGGGTGAACCAGAACGCGATCAGCAGGTAGCTGCAGAGGCCGACGCCCTCCCACCCGATGAACATCGCGACGAGGTTGCCCGCGAGGACCAGCCACAGCATCGAGGCCATGAACAGGTTCAGGTAGGCGAAGTAGCGGGCGATGTGCTCGTCCCCGGCCATGTACCCCACAGAGTAGATGTGGATCAGCGCCCCCACGCCGCTCACCACGAGCGCCAGCGCCACCGAGAGGGGATCGACCAGCAGCCCGAGGGGGGCACGGACGGATCCCGTGCCGATCCACTCGTAGAGCACGACCGCGGCCGATCGCGCACCGGGCGGCAGCGCGAGCAGCCGGGCGAGGACCGCAAGCGAGACCGCGAACGCGGCGACGACGGTCCCGCAGGCCACCCACGCGACGGCGCGACGCCCCCACCGGTCGCCGAGGAGGCCGTTGACGACCCACCCGGCGAGCGGGAACAGCGGGATCAGGATCGCCGCCCGCACCCGCTACCCCCGCAACAGGTCCACGTCGTCGACGTCCACGGTGTCGCGCGAGCGAAAGATGTCCACGATGATGGCGAGGCCGATCACCACCTCGACCGCCGCGACGACGAGGACGAAGAAGACGAGCACCTGCCCGTCCACCGCGCCCCGCAGGCGGGCGAACGTGACCAGCGTGAGGTTCACCGCGTTGAGCATCAGCTCGACCGACATGAAGACGATGAGCGCCGAGCGGCGCACGAGGACGCCGGCCATCCCGAGTGTGAACAGGACGGCGCTGAGCCCGAGGTAGTATGGCGCGGGAACGCTCACCGCGCCCTCGCCGGCCCGCCCGCGGGCGGGGCCTGCGGGCGGCCGGGGGAGGGGTCCCCGGCCGGCCGCAGGCGCTTTCCCAGCGCCACGGCCCCGACCATCCCGATCAGCAGGAGGGCCGACGCCGCCTCGAACGGCAGGAGGTACCGCCCAAACAGCGCGCGCCCCACGTCCTGGATCGTGCCAAACCCGGGCGCGGGGGGCGGCGCTGTCTCGCGCACGCCGGCGGCGAGGGCGAGCAGGGCGAGCCCGAAGAGGCCGCACAGCACCCCCGCGCCGGCGCGGGGCAGCCCCGCGCCGGCGCGGGGCCCTTCCCCGCTCCGCGTGTGCAGCAGCATGATGATGAAGACAAACAGGACGACGATCGCGCCCGCGTAGACGATGACCTGCAGGGCGGCGATGAACTGGGCGGCCAGCAGCAGGTAGTCGACCGCCAGGCTGAGGAGCACCAGGAGCAGCGCGAGGGCGCTGTGCACCGGCTGGCGGGCGGCGACGACGCCCACGCCGCCCGCCAGCGCCAGCACCGCGGTGATGCCAAAGAGGACGGCCTCCACCTGCACCTCCTCCGGGCGTCCGGGCCGGCCCCGGGCGCCTTAGAGCTCCCGATGCGGATCGCGGCCCGACTCCCCGGGATACTTCTCCGTCAGCATGTCCTTGGTGTAGATGAGGGACTCGCGCGTGTACCCGCTCAGCTCGTAGTCGTGGCCCAGGACGATCGCACCGGTCGGGCACGCCTCCTCGCAGAAACCGCAGAAGATGCACCGGAGCATGTTGATCTGAAAGTCCGCGGCGTACCGCTCCCCTTTCGAGTGCGGCGCGAGGGGATCGTTCTCGGCCGCGCGGACAAAGATCGACTGGCTCGGGCACACGATCACGCACAGCTCGCACCCGACGCACCGCTCCATGCCGTCCGCGAAGAGGGTCAGGTAGTGTCGCCCCTTGTACCGGCGCTGCACCGGCGGCTTCGCGTCGGGGTAGCGCACCGTGACCGGCCGCCGGAACAGATACCGCCCGACCACGCCGAGCCCCTTCACCGTCGCCCAGACCTGTCGGAGCTGGCGCACCATTCCCTCTCAACCCCTCGCGACGATCACGAGCGCGGTGACCGCCAGGTTCAGCAGGCCGGCCGGCACCAGGACCCGCCAGCCCAGGGCCATCAGCTGATCGTACCGCAGCCGGGGCAGCGTCGCGCGCACCCAGATGAACACGCACACCACGGCGAACACCTTGATCAGGAACCAGAGGACCGGCGGCAGCAGCGGGCCCTGCCACCCGCCCAGGAACAGCGTCGTGATGAGGGCGCCCATCGTGATCACCCCGACGTACTCGCCCAGGTAGAACATGGCGAACGTGAACCCGCCGTACTCCGTCTGGTAGCCGGCGATCAGCTCCTGCTCGGCTTCCGGGAGGTCGAACGGGGCGCGATTCGTCTCGGCGAACGCCGCGATCAGGAACAGCACGAACGCGGCGGGCTGGGTGACGATGAACCACAGGTGCGACTGCGCCCGCACGATGTCCACCAGGCTGAGGGAGCCCGCCGCGAGCACGACGCCGAGCACCGCGAGCCCGAGCGCCAGTTCGTACGAGATCACCTGGGCGCTGCTGCGCAGCCCGCCGAGGAGCGCGTACTTGTTGTCGGACGCCCAACCGCCGAGGATGATCCCGTACACGCCGATGCTGCTCGCGGCCAGCACGAGCAGGACCCCGATGTTGACGTCCGCCACGTACAGCGTCACCTCCCGGCCGAAGAGGCGCACGGGCGGCCCGATCGGGATGACCGCGTACACGAACAGGGCGGCGACGACGGTGATCAGCGGGGCGACGAGGTAGACGAGCCGGTCGGCGCCGGCGGGCACGAAGTGCTCCTTGAAGATCAGCTTGATCCCGTCGGCGAGCGGCTGCAGGAGGCCGAGCGGGCCCACCCGGTTCGGGCCGACGCGGAGCTGGAACCGCGCCAGGAGACGGCGTTCGAGCAGCGTCACGTAGGCGAACGCCGTCAGCACGCCGCCGAGGATCACCGCGCTCTTGATCGCGTCGATGAGGAGCGTTGCGGCCATCACGGAGCTCCGAGCGGCCGGACGGTCACCGCCACCGGCCCCCGCTCGTCCAGCAGCACGGAGACCGGGGCGCTGTCGTAGCCGCGCGGCGCGTATGCGTGGCCGCGGTGCACCCCGGCCCAGACCCGCACCGCGAGGCGCAGCGCCCCGCGCGGCGACCGCACCTCGCAGGGCATCCCGTCCCGGAGGCCCAGGCGCGCCGCGTCCTCGGGGTGCACGGCGACGAACGGCTCGCCGGCCTGGCCGCGCACGCCGGGGCATCTCGCCGCCATCGTGCCGCGGTCGAAGAGCCGCCGGCCCGCCACGAGCGCGAGCGCTCCCTCCGGCCGCGGGAGCGGGCCGTCCGGGATCCCGGCGCCATCCCGCCCCGCCCCGGCGCCGGGCCGGGGCGGCGCCAGCCGCGCCCCCTCCGCCCAGCCGGGGATCATCCGGCCGATCTCGGCGAAGACCTGCTCCCACGAGGCGACCGCGAGCGGCGATCCGAGGCGCGAGGCGAGGTCCACGAAGATCTCCGCGTCCGAGCGGGCCACCCCCGGCCCCAGGAGCGCCTGGTCCTGGCGCTGCACACGCCCTTCGATGTTGGCGACCGTCCCCGTCTTCTCCGCGTAGGCGAGCACCGGCAGCACGACGTCCGCCGCCTCCGCCGTCCGCGTCAGGAACAGCTCGTGCACGACGAGGCACCGGAGGCCGCGCCGCGCCTCCTCCCACGCCCGCGCGTCCGGGTAGTCCGACGCCGGATCCGCGCCCACCACGTACAGCACCTCGAGGTCGGCGGCACGCGCGGCCTCGAGCATCCCGCGCACCGTCCGGCCGGGGGCGGAGGGGACGGGCCGGCCCCAGACCGCCGCCACCGCCTCCCGCGCGGACGGGTCGCCGAGCGGCCGGTAGCCCGGCAGCATGTCGGGGAGCAGCCCCAGGACCTGGGCTCCCCCGCTGTTCCCGCGGCCGCGCAGGATCCCGAGCGGCGCCCCGTGGCACGCCGCGCACAGCTCGTCGAGCGCGGCGAGCACCCGCTCGGCTCCCGGCTGCTCCAGCGCCGCTTCCCCGGCGAGGACGAGCGCACGCGGGGCCGCCCGCAGCGTGTCCGCGGCCGCGCGGATCGCCTCCGCCGGGGCGCCGGAGGCAGCCGCGCCGTCCTCCGCTCGCACGCCCCCGGCCAGCGCGCGCAGCAGCGCCGCCTCCCCGCCGCGCCGGTGGATGAGGCGGTGCTGCGCCCACCTCGCGACCTCGGGCTCCCAGGCGCCCGCGATCACGAGCGGCGCTCCGCGGTCGATCGCCTTCTTCACGCGCAGCCACAGGATCGGGTACTCCTCGGTGAGATCGCAGCCGACCAGCACGATCGCATCGGCGCGCTCCACGTCCGCGATCGCCACGGGGAGGCCCCACGCCGCCCGGGACGTCGGCTGGGGGTAGGCGGTCTCGACGCGGAAGTCGATGTTGTTCGTCCCGACGACCCCGCGGAAGAGACGCAGGAGCAGGTAGTCGTCCTCGTTCGTGGACCGCGCCCCGCCGATCACGCCGACCGCCTCGGGGGACGTCGAGCGCAGCGCGTCGGCGACGCGGCCGAGCGCCTCGTCCCAGGTCGCCTCGCGGAGCGCGCCGTCCCGGCGAACGAGCGGGGCGCGCAGCCGCTCCGGGCTCCCGACGAACTCGTAGCCGAAGAATCCCTTGTCGCACAGCCAGATGTCGTTGACCTCCGGGTGCTCCCGCGGACGCGTGCGGGTGAGATCCGCTCCCCGCACGTTCAGCGTCGTCGCGCAGCCACACCCGCAGTGAGGACAGACGCTCTGCACCGTCCGGTTGTCCCACGGCCTGGACCGGAACCGGTACGTGGCGCTCGTCAGCGCGCCCACCGGGCAGATCTCCATCGTGTTGCCGATGAATTTGCTCCGGACCGGCTCCATGGCCGGGGTCGCGATCTGGCTGTGGTAGCCGCGCTCGAACCCCTTCAGCGCATCGTCCCCCGCCACGATCTCCCCGAACCGGACGCACCGCCAGCACAGGATGCACCGCTCGCGGTCCAGCACGAGCACCGGTCCCATGCGGACGTGCTTGCGGAACTGCCGCTTCGTCTCGACGAACCGGCTCTGCCCCGGCCCGAACCTCAGCGTGTTGTCCTGCAGCGGGCACTCGCCGCCCTTGTCGCAGATCGGGCAATCGAGCGGGTGGTTGACCAGCAGCAGCTCCAGGATCGCCTGCTGGGCCTGCCTCACCCGGTCGGTCTGGGTCCGCACGACCATGTCCTCGCCGGCCTCGAGCGTGCACGAGGTCGCCAGCTTGGGCATCTTCTCGACTTCGACCAGGCACATCCGGCAGGCACCGAGGGGAGGCATGCGATCGTGGTAGCAGAACACCGGCACCTCGATGCCATTCTGCCGGGCCGCCTGCCACACGGTCGTCCCCTTGGGCACGGCCACCGGGCGGCCGTCGATCGTGAGGTGGACCATCTGCGCCGGGCTCGCCGGCGCCCGCTCGCTGCTCATCGGTGGGGACCTCCGGCGACGTCGCAGGCCCCGGCCTCGATGTGGTGCGCGTACTCGTCCCGGAAGTACCGGAGGGACGCGCGCAGGCTCGGCGGGACGCTCTCGCCGAGCGGGCAGAAGCAGGTTCCCGTCATGTTGCGGGCGATGCTGTCGAGCAGGTCGAGGTCCTCCCTCCGACCCCGGCCGCAGAGGATCCGGTCGAGGATCTGGCTGAGCCACACCGTCCCCTCCCGGCACGGGGTGCACTTGCCGCACGACTCGTCGCGGTAGAACTCGACCGTCCGGCGGATCACCGCGGGGATGCACGTGGTGTCGTCCAGCACGATGATCGCGCTCGATCCCAGCATCGAGCCGAGCTTCTGGAGGGACTCGAAGTCCGCCGGGGTGTCGAGGTGCTCGGCGGTCAGGATCGCCGACGAGGAGCCGCCGGGGAACACCGCCTTGACCGAGCGCCCGGCGCGCGGGCCGCCGGCGTGCTCGAAGATGATCTCCCGCAGCGGCGTCCCGATCGGCAGCTCCTTCACCCCGGGGCGCGTGACGTGCCCCGAGACCGAGTAGAGGATCGGCGGGCCGTAGGACTTGTAGGCCTCCGGGCCGAGCGCGACGATGTGCGGGATGTGCGCCATCGTCTCCGCGTTGTTGAGCACCGTCGGCCGATCGTAGAGCCCGCGCACCGCCGGGTAGTACGGCGGCTTGAGGCGCGGGAACCCGCGTCGGCCTTCGAGGCTCTCCAGCAGCGCGGTCTCCTCCCCGCAGATGTACGCGCCGGCGCCGCGGTGGATGACGATCTCGAGATCGAACCCGCTGCCCAGGATATTCCGACCGACATAGCCGCGCGCGTACGCCTCCGCGAGGGCGCGGCTCAGGCGGCGGTGCCCCAGGAAGAACTCGCCCCGCAGGTAGATGTACGCCTGGTGCACCTGGTTCGCGTAGGCGGTGATGACCATTCCCTCGATGATCTGATGGGGGTCGCCCTCGATGAGCGTCCGGTCCTTGAACGTCCCCGGCTCCCCCTCGTCCGCGTTCACGACGAGGTAGCGCGTCTCGCCATCGCGCTTCGGGGTGAGCTTCCACTTACGGCCGGTAGGGAAGCCGGCCCCTCCGCGGCCCCGCAGGCCCGAGGCCTCCACCATCGCGACGATCTCGTCGGGCGTGCGCTCCCGGAGCGCCCGGGCCAGCGCCCGGTACCCGCCGGTCGCGAGGTACGCGTCGATCTCCTCGCGGCCCGGCTGGCCGAGGTACCTCGTCAGCAGCGGCTCGGGCATGCTATGGGCGCGCCTCACGCATCGCCGGCGGGCCCCGTGGGCGACGTCGCCGACGGCTCGCGGTCGAGGGCGCGCAGCAGCGCGTCCACCTTCGCCGGGGTCATGTGGCCGTGGCGGTCCTCGTCGGCGAGGAGCACCGGCGCCTCCTCGCACGCGGCGAGGCACTCCGCCACCTCCACGAGGACGCGGCCGTCCGCCGTCGTCTCGCCGGGCCGCACGCCGAGCGTGCGGCAGAGATGGTCGAGGATCTCCTCGCAGCCGTTGAGATAGCAGGACAAGTTCGTGCAGACGCGGATCTTGTGCCGGCCGACCGGCTCGGTGAAGAACATCGAGTAGAACGTCGCGACAGAGGCAACCTCGGTCACCGGGAGCCCGAGCGCCTCGGCGACGTCGTCCAGCGCCTCCGGGCTCAGATACCCGACCTCTTCCTGGGCCGCGTGCAGCGCCGGGAGCACCGCCGACTGCGGACGGGGATACCGGGCGCGCGCCCGCTCGATCTCCGCCAGCACCGCCTGCGACAGCACGCGGGCCATCACCTCACCCTACCCCACCCAGCCGGTCGCTGGGGTACTGCGACGTGCCGGGGACCCTCCATCAACGGTCCACGTCCCCCAGGATGATATCGATGCTGGCGACCGCGACCACGACATCGGCGAGGGGGCGTCCCTCGACCATCGCGGGCAGCGTCTGCAGATTGTAGAACGACGGCGCGCGCACGTGGACCCGCGCCGGCCGGTTGCTGCCGTCGCTCACGATGTAGTAGCCCTTCTCCCCGCGGGCCGACTCCGTCGGCACGTAGCTGTCCCCCGCGGGCGGGTGCATGCCCTCGCTCACCAGCTTGAATTGATGGATCACCGCCTCCATGCTGCGGGCGAGCTCGGCGCGCGGCGGCAGGGCGATCTTGCGGTCGGAGGTGATCACCGGACCATCCGGGAGGCGATCGAGCGCCTGCACCGCGATGCGGCGGCTCTGGCGCATCTCCTCCAGACGGACGCGGTACCGCGCGTAGGCATCGCCCTCGGCCCGCACCGGCACGTCGAACGCGAACTCGTCGTAGCCTCCGTAGGGCAGCAGCTTCCGCACATCGTGCGCCACGCCGGAGGCCCGCAGCACCGGCCCCGTCGCGCACCGGGCGATCGCCTCCTCCCGGGAGAGCACGGCGACCCCCTCGGTGCGCTCGCGCCAGATCAGGTTGTCGTTGAGGAGGCGCTCGTACTCGTCCACGCGCCGGGGAACCTCGTCGAGCCACCTCCGCGCGGCCGGGACGAACTCCTCCGGCAGATCGGCGGCCACCCCCCCGATCCGGAAGTAGCCGGGCATCATCCGCTGCCCGGAGACCATCTCCGAGAGGTCGAGAAACCGCTCGCGGTCGGCGAAGCAGTACATGAAAGCGCTGCTCACGTTGAGGTCGAGCGCCGCCGAGCCGAGGTAGATGAGGTGGCTCGCGATCCGGTTGAGCTCGCACAGGAGGATGCGGATGACGCGCGCGCGGGGCGGTGGCTCGATCCCGAAGAGCCGCTCGACCGAGAGGCAGTAGGCCATCTCCTCCAGGTAGCTCGCCACGTACTCGACGCGGTCCACCAGCGTGATGTTCTGGTGGTAGGTCCGCGTCTCCATCTCCTTCTCGATGCCGGTGTGGAGATACCCGACGACCGGCGTGCAGCGGCGGATCGTCTCCCCCTCGAGCTCCAGCACGAGGCGCAGCACCCCGTGGGTGCTGGGGTGCTGCGGCCCCATGTTGAGGGCCAGGGTCTCCCGGGTGGCCTCGCTCATCCGGGCACCGGGGGCGTCTCGCCGCCCGATCCCGATGGGCTGTGCGGTGAGAAGTAGGGGATGATCTCGCTCGGGACCTTGGGCCGGTGTCCCTTGAACTCCACCGGCTCCTCGAACAGCGGGACGTCGCGCCGCAGCGGGTGCCCCTCCCAGTCGTCGGGCATCAGGATCCGCCGGAGATCGGGGTGCCCGTCGAACACCACCCCGAACATGTCGTACACCTCGCGCTCCGGCCACGCGGCGCCCGGGTACACCTCCACGGCGCTCGGGAGACGCGGGGGATCGCCGTCGACCCGGACCTTCACGGTGAGGCGGTCGCTGCCCCCGGCCTGGCCCAGGAGGTAGACGACCTCAAAGCGCGGCGACGCGGGCCGCCGGTCCCACGCGGTCAGGTCCACCAGGCTGTCGAGGGACACGCGCTCCGCCGCGGCACGGAGCACCTCCAGCAGGATCCCCGGCGTCACGTAGAGCACGGCGCGGCCCCCCTCCTCCTTGGGGGTCGCCAGGCCCCACGGGACGTGCGGGCGCAGCCGCTCGAGGATCGACGCCGGGGCCATGGGTATCCGGTGGCTCAGGGCGCCCGGGTCGCGGGCGGGCGGGGGGCAACCGTCTCTCGCTGTCCCTGGGCGATCTTCTCCTGCAGGAGCCGGAGGCCGTGCAGCAGCGCTTCGGGGCGCGGCGGGCACCCGGCGACGTACACATCGACCGGGACGATCTTGTCCACGCCCTGCACGACGGCGTAGTTGTTGTAGAGGCCGCCGGTGCTGGCGCAGTCCCCCATCGCGATCACCCATTTGGGCTCCAGCATCTGGTCGTAGATGTGGCGGACCACCGGCGCCATCTTCTGGCTCACGCGGCCGGCGACGATCATGAGGTCCGACTGGCGGGGCGAGGCACGGAACAGCTCCGAGCCGAAGCGGGCGATGTCGAAGCGGGAGGCGGCCGTGCACATCATCTCGATCGCGCAGCACGCCAGGCCGAACTGCACCGGCCACACGGAGCTCTTGCGCGCCCACGCGACGATCCGGTCCACGGTGGTCGTGAGCACGTTGCGCTCGACGTCGCGCTCCGACGCGATCACTCCCATTCGAGCGCCCTCCGCTTGAGGAGGTACAGGTAGCCGATCGCGAGCAGCGCAAGGAACGTGAACATCTCTCCGATCCCGCGCGCGCCGAGCTCCCGCACGAGCACCGCCCACGGGTACACGAACACGATCTCGACATCGAACAGGATGAACAACATCGCGACGAGGTAGTACCGGACCGGCACACGTTCCCGGGCGCTGCCGATCGGCCAGACGCCGGACTCGTAGGGCAGCACCTTCTCGACCGTGGGCCGGCGGCCGCCCACGAGCATGTGCAACCCCAGCACGGCGGCGGCGAGCAGCACAGCGAGCACGAGGTGCACGAGGACGGGGGCGTAGCCGGATAGCATCGACGATGCTCAACTCCCTTGTAATGATCGCAGAAGGGCCCTGGGCTGTCAACGCACGCGGCCGGTCCGCGGCGGCCCTCGCCTCGCCCGCCAGGCCGGCGGCCGCGAACCTGTCGCGGCGCGTTCCCGGCCGGTTACGCGGCCTGGCGGAGGCCGGTCACCACGTCGCGGAGCGCCTGCAGCGCGTACCCCACGTCGGCGTCGCTCGTGCCGCGGCCGAGCGTCAGCCGGACCGCGCCGGCCGCCACCTCCGCGGGCAGGCCGAGGGCCAGGAGCACGTGCGACGGCTCCAGGCTGCCGGAGGTGCACGCGGACCCGGAGCTCGCCGCGACGCCGCGCAGGTCGAGGCCGATGACGAGCGACTGGCTGTCCGTTCCCTCGAACGACAGGTTCACGTTGTTGGGCAGGCGCCGCCCGGGGTCGCCGTTGAGGCGGGCCCCGGGAATCGCGAGCGCCTCGCGGATCATCCGGTCCCGCAGCGCGCCAAGGCGGGCGCTCTCGCGGTCCATCTCCTCGCGCGCGATCCGCAGCGCCGCGCCGAACCCCACGATCCCGGGCACGTTCTCCGTGCCGCCGCGCCGGCCCCGCTCGTGGCTCCCGCCGTGCTGCGTCCGCGTAAGCGGCGTCCCGGAGCGCACGTACAGCGCGCCTACGCCCTTGGGCCCGTACCGTTTGTGCGCCGACATCGAGAGCAGGTCGACGCAGAGGTCGTCGACGTGAACCGGCAGCGCCCCCACCATCTGCGTGGCATCGGTGTGGAAGGGGATCCCCCGCGCCCGCGCGATGCGGCCGATCTCGGCGACCGGCTGGAGCGTGCCGATCTCGTTGTTGGCGGCCATCACGGAGACGAGCACGGTGTCGGCGCGCAGCGCCCGCCCCACGTCCCCGGGGTCCACGATGCCCCGCCCGTCCACCGGCACGTACGTCACCTCGTAGCCCCACCGCTCGAGGAAGCGGCAGGCTTCGAGGACCGCGTGGTGCTCGATCGTGGAGGTCACGATATGGCGTCCGCGCCGCTCCAGGGCCAGGGCGACGCCCAGCACGGCGAGGTTGTCCGCCTCGGTCGCGCCGCTCGTGAACACGATCTCGGCCGGCTGCGCGCCGATCGTCGCGGCCACCTCGGCGCGTGCGCTCTCCACGGCGTCGCGGGCCTCCTGCCCGAAGCGGTGGAGGCTGCTCGCGTTGCCCGCCCGCTCGGTGAAGTACGGCACCATCGCGCTGAGGACCCGCGGATCCACCGGGGTCGTCGCGGCGTGGTCCATGTAGACCCTGGGCGTCCCGGTCTCCTGTCCCATCTCGGCGCCTCGGACGAAGTATCCCGTTCCCAGTGTAGCGCAGCGCGGCCGGCGCGCTCAACCGCGGGAGCGGCCCGGCGGCCCGGCCGAGGGTCCCCGCCCGGCCCCGGCGCTCCCTCTTACCGGTCCGGCGGCGGATCGGGCCGCGGGGGGCGGGGCCTGCCCTCCGCTCGCCGCCGACGCGGCGTTCGGCTGGGAGCGGCGCTCGGCCCTGCGGTCGAATCCCTCCCCCGACGGGAAGCCAAAGGCAGCTCCCGCGCGCCCTCCAGCTCCCCCCGGACCGACGAGATGGGCACTACCGCCTCACCCCGACGACGATCGCCCACCGGTGGAGAAAGCGGATCCGCTCGCCCTCGGCCTCCGGCGCCATCCCCGCGAGGTCCCCGGGCTGCGTGTCGAGCAGCATCTGCCGAACGCGCGCGACGACATCGGGCGGGCTCTGCGCGATCCGGCACCATTCCTCGAACTCCCGGTGAAGCACTCCCGTGGCGCGGCCCGCGGGGACGAGCCCGGCGCCGGCGAGCAGGTCGACCAGGCCGTCGAGGCTCAGCAGCTCCACGTGCGCGGGATCGCGGAGGCGCTCGATCGCGTTCTGCCGGGCCCGCCGCGCGGCGTCCTCGGACCCCACGAGATCGCCGACCGCGAGCCGGCCGCCGGGCCGGCAGACCCGGGCCATCTCCAGGACGACCCGCCGGGGATCGCCGAAGTGGTGGACCGCCCACGTCGAGCAGACCAGCGTGAACGCGCCGTCACGGAACGGCAGCCGCTCCGCTTCTCCCCGCACGAGGCTGACACCCCGGCCCCGCGACCGTGCGCGCGCCTCGCGCAGCATCGCCATCGTCAGATCGAGCCCGATGGCCTGCCGGACGAGAGGCGCGAACGCCGTGAGCACCGCGCCGGGTCCGCAGGCCACATCCAGGACGACGTCGTCCGGCACCGGCGCGGCGAGGCGCCGCAGCGCCTCGTTCTGGGCACGCCGTTCGGCGATCCCGCTCGATGCGTACACGCGCGCCGTCCGGCTGAACCGCTCCTCGTTGGCCCGGCGCACCCCGTCGCTCATCCGAGGGGCACCATCGCACGGGCCCGGCCGCTGAACGTCGCCACCTCGGTGTAGCCGACGTCGCGGGCGATCCGCGCTGCGCGGTCGAAGTCGCGGCCCACGTCCTCGGGGCTGTGCGCATCCGAGTTGACCAGCGTCGGCACCCCGGCCCGCCAGCACGCCTCGAGGAGCGGTCGGGCGGGGTAGGCCTCGCGCGCCGGCTTCCTCCAGCCGGCGGTGTTGATCTCGGCGCACGTCCCGGCCGCCGCGAACGCCGCGGCCGCGCGATCGTACAGGTCGGCCAGGTCTGCGTCCGGCCGGTAGCCGGCGACCTTGATCACGTCGGGGTGGCCGATGAAGTCGAAGAGCCGGGTCTGCGCCGCCTCCTCGATCAGCCGGAAGTACCGCCGGTACGCGTCCAGGACATCGCGGCGCTCCCACGCTTCGATCCGCGAGAGGTCGTCGAACCCCCACCACGGCTCTCCCCGGCGCTGCGGCGGAAGCCAGTGCACCGATCCGATGACAAAGTCCCACGGATAGGCGCGCACCACACGCTCCAGCGCGGCCTCGTAGCCGGGCAGGAAATCGGCCTCCACGCCGAGCTTGACCGGCAGCCCCGCGCGGCGCGCCTGCTCGATCAGCCGGACGTAGTCCTCGAGAGACTCGGTGCACTGGGCGTCCACCCAGCCCCCGACGGCGTCGCGCGGCGGGTACATCGCCCGGCACTCGCGGAACCGGTGGGGGTGCTCGCTGAAGCCGATCTCCGTGAGGCCACGCGCGCGTGAGGTCTCCACGAAGCGTCCCAGCCACTCGAGCGTCCACGGGCCACGCTCCAGGTGCACGTGGTAGTCCGAGCGCACGGGGGCGGCGGGCGGCATGCCGGATCAGGCGGTCCCGGTCCGCACGCGCCGCGCGAACGTCGTCGCGTCCGGGTGATCGCTCTCGAGCAGGTCCCGGGCCACGGCCTCCTGGTCGTACGCGACGCGCGCGATCTCGGCGGTCCACCGGCCGTCGCGCAGCGTGAAGACCGCCCAGGCCGGCCTGGGATCGCCGTCGAACGGGAACCCGACGCTGCCGACGTTGACGACGAGACCGCGGTCCACCGCGCGCACATACGGCCGGTGGATGTGCCCGTACGCGAGCGTGCGGGCCCGGGCCTCCTCGAGGGCTCCGGCCAGGACGGCCGGCGGCGCGTCCGGCATGATGGACTCGGTGGTGCTCCGGGGCGTCGCGTGCACTACGACGAGCGGCGGCCCTGCGGGCGGCTCGACGCGGTACGAACGGGGCAACCCGCGAAGGTAGTGCAGGTGTTCCGGCAGCAGAAGCCGGCGCGTCCACTCGACCGTGGCGCCGGGGCCCCCGGCCAGGCCCGCGACCCACTCGTCCGTGTTGCCGACGACGGTCGGATACGCTTCCTCGAGCAGGAGCGCCATCACCTCGCGCGGGCGGGGCCCCCCGAATACGAGGTCCCCGGCGTTGATCACCTGATCGAACGGGCCCCGGGCGCGTACCTCCTCGAGCACGGCCGCAAGCGCGGCCAGGTTCCCGTGGACGTCCGAGAAGACCGCGATCCGCATCGGCTCCCTCCCTCGGCCCACCTACCCCACCCCCGCAAATCGCGTTACCACAGCGACTGCCTGGGGCCCCGGAGCGCATCGGCTCCGCTGACACGACTCCAACCCGGGGGCGCGACGGGGCGACCGCTGTGGAGCTCCGGCGTGCTGCGCTACGAGGCGCCGTCGAGCGCCCGGAGCGGGACGCCGAACGCGGCGTCCAGGAACCGCGCGATGATCCGGCCGGTCGCGCCCCAGATCACAGCGCGGCCCGCGGCGTAGAAGTAGATGATCCGCGGGCCTCCGTGGCTCTCCCACACCTCTGTCCGCACGTTGCGTGGATCCAGCAAGACCCGGAGCGGCACCGCGAGCACCGCGCGCACCTCCCGGGCGTTCAGCCGGAGGCGGTGCGGGTACGCGATCGCTCCGACGAACGGGCTCACGAGGTACCCGGAGACGCTCACTTCCTCCTCGCCGAGCCCGCCCAGCACCTCCACGTCTTGGGCGGGCAGCCCGATCTCTTCGTGGGTCTCCCGGAGCGCAGCCGCGAGCGGGCTCTCGCCGTCCTCGACCTCGCCGCCCGGGAACGAGATCTGGCCCTTGTGCCGCTCGACCTCGTCGCTGCGCTTCGTCAGGAGGACCGCCGGCTCGCGCCCGGCGAGGAGGAGGGGAAGCAGCACCGCGGCGCGGCGCAGCCCCCCGGGCGATGGCCCGGTCCGCGGGCGCCGGGCCGCCAGCGCGGCCCGGACGTGGAGGCGAAGCGCGTCCGGATCGTCGAGCAGGTGCGCCACTGCGGCAAGTGGATCGGGCGGAGCGACCACGACGACCTCCTCGGTGCGGAACGATGCCATGATACCACACATCCGCGCGTCTGCGCCGCCGAGGGGCGGCGCCGTCGTCCGACGCGACCCGGGGCGCGGCAGGAACCTCTTCCCGCGTCGCAAAATGTCAGGGGGGTGCACGCTCGCGGACGGAGGGCAGCGATGACCGACCCCCTTGCAGGCCTCGGCACGATGCGCGGGCGGGCGGTCGGCTCGGTGCCGCTGCCCGGCGGCCGGGAGATCACGATCTACGCGGTGCGACCGGTGGCCGCGCTGCTCGCGTACGTCCCCGATGCCGACCGGCTGGCGGCGACCGCGGCCCGGCAGTGCTACACCGCGGGCAGCATCCTCGACCTCCCCCAGCCGCTCCCCCCCAAGACGACGGCGCGCCTCGTCGACAAGGTCGTCTCCGCCGGGCACACGAGCTGCATCGAGCACAACCAGTTCGTCTTCGGCGTGCGGGGTATCTCGCGCTCCTGCTCGCACCAGCTCGTCCGCCACCGCGTCGGCTGGTCCTACGAGCAGCAGAGCCAGCGGTACGTGGACTTCGCCACGCAGGACTTCGTCGAGATCGTCGTGCCACCCACGATCCTCCGGATCCCGCCGATGCTGGAGGCGTTTCTCGAGCCGATCAGGGCGGCGGTGCGCGCGTACTTCCTGCTGCGGGACGAGCGGGTCCACCAAGAGGATGCCCGCTACCTGTTCAACAACGCGTTCGAGACCAAGCTGATCGTCTCCGCGAACGCCCGCGCGCTGCTGCACTTCCTGGAGCTGCGCACGTGCAACCTCGCCCAGTGGGAGATCCGCTGGCTGGCCCACCTGATGCGCGCCGAGCTCGTGCGCGTCGCCCCCGAGATCTTCAAGTTCGCCGGTCCCACCTGCATGACGCAGGGCATCTGCTGGGAAGGCGCCCGCGGGGCCAAGTGCCCGCGCCTCGCCGCGACCGGCGCCGAGCTGCGGGACCGCACGCCGTCGACGACGGTGCAGAGGACATCGCCGGTGCCATAGTGTATAGTCGGTGGGGTATAATCGGGACGACAGAGGCGGCAGAAGGAGGCAAGAGGGATGACGTACGTCATCGCAGAGCCCTGCATCAACGTCAAGGACCGCTCGTGCGTGGAGGTCTGTCCCGTCGACTGCATCCACCCGAAGGCGGACGAAGATCAGGGCGAAGTGCAGCTGTACATCCACCCTGACGAGTGTATCGACTGCGGGGCCTGCGAGTCCGTCTGCCCGGTGACGGCGATCTTCGCGGAGGCGGACGTCCCCGACCAGTGGAAGAACTTCACGGAGATCAACGCGGACTACTTCAAGATGAGCAAGGAGGAGTTCGCGGCCAAGCACGGCCGCGAGCCCTAGCGCGTCCGCGTCTGCCCGGCGCCTGGGGACGACGGGTCGTCCCCAGGCGCCGGTTGCGTTCGTGCGCGACTCCCCGTCCGATCGCCACGGCCCGCGAGACAGGATCCCGCCCGGCGCCTACTCCCCCGGCGCCCCGGCCCGCGCCGCGGTGAGCACCTCGTGGACGACCGCGACCGCCCGCTCGACATCGGCCCGCGAGACGTCCAGGTGGGTCACGGCGCGCATCAGGGTCCGGCCGGCCGCGCCGATCCGGACGCCGCGCGCGAGCAGGCGCGCCGCCACATCCTGCGCCGTGAGGCCGGTCCCGGCCACGTCGAAGAACACCAGGTTCGTCTCGACGTGCGCGGCGTCGATGTGGACGCCCGGGACCTCGGCCAGCCCCCGCGCGAGGACCTTCGCGTTCGCGTGGTCCTCGGCGAGGCGCGCGACGTTGTGGTCGAGCGCGTACAGCCCTGCGGCGGCGATGATGCCGGCCTGCCGCATCGCGCCTCCGAAGAGGTGCTTGTAGCGCCGCGCCTCCGCGATGAACTCGCGGTCACCCGCCACGAGCGCGCCGACCGGGCAGCCGAGCCCCTTCGTCAAGCAGAACGTCACGGAGTCATAGCCCTGGGCCTGCTCCTCGGCCGGGATCCCGGAGGCGACGACCGCGTTCATGAGGCGGGCGCCGTCCATGTGAGTACGTAGGCCGCGGCGCCGCGCGACCCCGGCCACGGCCCGGAGTCGTTCGAGCGGCCAGACGGTGCCGCCCCCGAGGTTGGAGGTCTGCTCGACGCACACGAGGCGCGTGCGGGGGCAGTGCGGATCGTCCCGGCGGATCGCCTCCTCGACCTGCTGCGCCGTGAAGACGCCGCGCTCGCCCGCGAGCGTGTAGAGCATCACGCCGGAGAGCAGCGCCGGCCCGCCGGCCTCGGCATTCACGATGTGCGCGGTCCGGTCGAGGATCACCTCGTCGCCCGGCCGGGTGTGGACCTTCACGGCGATCTCGTTGGCCATCGTCGCCGAGGGAACGTAGAGCGCCGCCTCCTTGCCGAGCAGCGCGGCTACCCGCTCCTGCAGCGCGTTGACCGTCGGGTCCTCCTGCCTCTGCTCGTCCCCGACCGGCGCCTGGGCCATGAACGCCCGCATCCCCGGCGACGGCCGGGTCGCGGTGTCGCTGGACAGATCGATGAGCGCTGGCACCGTCTCCTCCTCCCGTCGCTTGTCGCGCATGTGATCGCCCGGCTACCGCCGCGCCTTCGACTCTGGTGAAAGGTCCAGCCGGGACCCGGCGCAGGATGGTCCGCCGCGCTAGTCCGATCGATTTGGGGACCGCGGGTACCCTCCCGGAAGGGTGGAGGTCGCCGGCGCGCCCTCCTCCCCGCGCTGCAGCGGGGCGAGCAGCGCGGCCACGGCCTCCAGGAATTCCTGGTCGACGCGGCCGAACGCGGCCGGCGTCGTGCTGTCGATGTCGATCTCGCCGATGACCTCGCCGCCGGACCGGACCGGCACGACGATCTCGGACCGGGTCGAGGGGAAGCACGCGAGATACCGCGGATCCGCGCTGACATCGGGCACGATCTCGGTGCGCCCCGCGGCGGCGGCGGCTCCGCACACGCCCGTCCCGATGGGAATGCGGGTGTGCTCCGTTGCCTCGGGGCCCGCCCACGGCCCGAGCACGAGGTCCTGTCCCTCCACCCAGTAGATCCCCACCCACGAGTAGTGCGGGATCTCCCGGTAGAGATACTCGACGATCCGGCCCGTCGCCTCCTCCGGGAGCCGGTGTTGTCCACGATCGACCGGATCTCGGCGAGCGCACGCGCGTAGTCCATCACAGCCTCCCGTGGCGGCCTTCTTCCGTCGCGGCCGGAGTGCCGACCTTTGAAAACAATGCACTATTGTTTCTTTGCCATTGATCCTCCCCTTTGCTACAATACGTATACAGCCGCAGGGAGCATAGGGATGACCTCAACCACCCGACGACAGATTCTTTCCCTCATCAAGCGCAGAGGACCGATGACGGTCCAGGAGCTCAGCCGCAGCCTGGAGATCACGCCGATGGGCGTGCGCCAGCACCTCGCGATCCTCGAGCGGGACGGGCACGTCGCGTCGAGCGGGGTCCGCCGCGGGCAAGGCCGTCCGAGCCGCATGTACAGCATCACGGCCGAGGGCGACAAGATGTTTCCCCGCACCTACGAGCAGATCGCGACGGCCCTCCTCGATGACCTCGCGGCCATGGACGGCGACGCCAAGGTGACAGAGCTGTTCGAGCACCGCCGGAAGCGGCAGGTCGAGCAGTACCGCGGGCAGATGGGCGGCAAGGAGCTCGCGGAGAAAGTCGCGATCCTGGCCCGGCTCCGCGACGAGGAAGGCTATCTCGCGGAGTGCTCGCAACAGGACAAGGATACGTTCGTGCTGATCGAGCACAACTGCGCGATCCGGGCGGTCGCGGACGCCCACCGGCAGGCGTGCGCGTGCGAGCTGGCGTTGTTCGCCGAGGCGCTGGGCGCCGAGGTGGTCCGCACCGACCACATCCTCGCCGGGGCTCCGCATTGCCGGTACGTGATCACGCGTCCGCGCGAGGGCGCCCGGAGGAAGTAGCGCACAGCCGAGGAGGGATCCCGATGGCGACGCTGACCTACTACGGGCATGCCACGTGGGCGCTCGAGACCCGCGGTATTGCGATCCTGATGGATCCCTTCTTCACCGGCAACCCGCTCGCGCCCACGGCCGCGGGGAGCGTGCGCGCGGACTTCATCGTCCTCACGCACGCCCACGGCGATCACTACGGCGACACGATCGAGATCGCCAGGCGGACTGGAGCCACCGTGATCTCGAACTTCGAGATCGTCGCCTACTGTCAGAAGCAGGGCGTCGCGGCCGCGCACCCGTTGCACATCGGCGGCGGGGCCGCGTTCCCGTTCGGCCGGGCGAAGCTCACGATCGCCCACCACGGCTCCTCGTTCCCCGACGGCACCTACGGGGGCCAGCCCGCCGGCATCCTGCTCGAGGTGGAGGGCCGCCGGCTCTATAACGCGGGCGACACCGGCCTCTTCTCCGACATGAGCCTCATCGGCGAGGCCGGCCTCGACGTCGCGTTGCTGCCGATCGGCGACAACTTCACGATGGGACCCGACGACGCCGCGAAGGCCGCGGGCCTCCTGCGCGCCCGCACCGTGATCCCGCAGCACTACAAGACCTGGCCGATGCTCGTGCAGGACCCGGAGCCGTTCAAGCGGATGGTCGAGTCCTCGACGGACTCCCGCGTCGTCATCCTGAACCCCGGGGAGACGTTCGAGATCCGGTAGCCGGCTCAGCGCAGCGGGAGCAGCAGGAATACGGTGATGTCCCACAGGACGTGGGAGACGACGACCGGCGCGATCCGGCCGACCCGCAGGTACGCCCATCCCCAGAACGCGCCGGCCGCGAGCGCGGCCAGGATCAGCATCGCGTTACCGGCGGCCACGTGGACGAGCCCGTAGAGCAGCGTCGCGGCGGCCCAGCCGCGCGCCGCGCCCATCCGCCGGACGAGGCCCCACTGGACGAGGCCCCGCCAGAACAGTTCCTCCCCTGGCCCGATGACGCAGACGAGCGCGAGCCCGATCGCCCACGCCGGCGCCTGCGCGCGGATGCCGTAGACGGCGGCGATCTGCGCGGCGGCCCCCGGCAGCACGAGCCCGGACGCGGCGCTCCCGGCCGCGAAGGCCGCATAGAGCAGCAGGGCCAGCCCGGCGCCCAGCGCTACGTCGGCGGGCCCGGCCCCCTCGCGGCGCGGGAAGTTGCCCCGCAGGGCGAGCGCCAGCGCCCCGAGCGCGCCAACCCCGGCCGTCATCAGAACCCAGAAGTTCGCGGGCTGCCAGGCGAAGATCACGGCCCAGATGGCCGCGGCCAGCGGGATCGCGGCCAGCGCGCCGCGCGCGGCGCGCTCCTCCGTGCGCGGCTGGCGGATGCGGTGGGGACGCGGTGCTAGCGCTCGTGCCAGAGGGTCTGCGGGCGCAGGTTCCGGGAGATCCCGAGCTGGCTCGCCATCAGGGTCGTCCACGAGAGGAACCCCTCGATCATCGCGAGCGCTTCGTCCTCGATCTCGTCGGGGTCCAGGGTCGACTGGTGCGCGTTCCCGAGGAGGTCGCCGATCCCTCCGCAGAACGTCCGGACATCCGTCAGCAACTCCGAGGCGACGCGGCGGGCGACCGTGCCGACCTGGGATCGCGCGGGGGTCGCGCGCAGCCGGGTGCTCTGCGCCTGCGACCACTCCGCGAGATCTTCGAGGGCGTAGACCGCTTCGCCGGGGCCGCGCTCTACGACGACGGAGACGAAGCTCTGGCAGGCGCGCCAGACCTGGCGGATGAGGCTGGCCAGGAAGCGCTTCTCGTAAGCCGTGAACCCCTTGACCGGCTTGGGCACCGTTCCTCCTCCACAGCTCTCCCCGTGAGGGGATTGGGCTTCGACGCCGTCGATCCGGCCTCCTGTGCGCGGCGGGACCCGCGTGGCGCGGGTCCGACCCGGTCCCAGGAGGGCTTGCGGTGAGGCTGAGCGAGATCCTGAAGGACCTAGGCGAGGCTCCGGCGGAGCGCTTCACCCCGGCCCCGTTCCAGCGGGACGCCCTCGAGGCGCTCGAGCGTGGGGACGTCCTCGTCTCGGCTCCGACGGGCAGCGGAAAGACCTGGATCGCGGAGCAGGAGATCGCCCGCCTGCTGCGCCCGACCGTCCCGGCAGGGGCGGCGCGCGCCACGCGGCCCGGGCTGATCTGGTACACGGCGCCGCTCAAGGCCCTCTCCAACCAGAAGTTTCGCCGCTTCCAGTCGATGTACGGGCCGGAGCGGGTCGGGCTCCTCACCGGGGAGCGGCGGGTGAACTCCCGGGCGCCGCTGCTCGTCGCCACGACCGAGATCCTCCGAAACGCGCTGTACGACGCGCCGGAGCTCGAAGCGCCCGAGGTGGCGGTCCTCGACGAGGCTCACTACCTCGCCGATCCCGAGCGCGGGACGGCGTGGGAAGAGATCATCCTGCTGGCGCCCCGCGACACGCGGCTCCTCCTGCTCTCCGCCACCGTCCCCAACGCCGCCGACCTCGCCGCGTGGATGGGCACGGTGCGGGGCCGTGTCCCGGAGGTGATCACCCTCGAAGCCCGCCCGGTCCCCCTCGTCTTCCTGCTCGCCGATGGGGCCGGGCACCTGCTCCCCCCGGAGCCCCGCCATCTCCAAGGCCGCCGCCGGCACCCCCGGTGGCTCTCCACGGTCACGGCCGCGCTGATCGAGCGGCGCCTGACCCCGGCGATCCTGTTCTTTCCGAGCCGGCGTGAGTGCGACGAGGCGGCCCGTCTCCTCGGCTCCCGTCCCGCGCCGGGAGAGGCGGAGCGGGCGTCGCGCCTGCGCGAGTGGATCGCCCGCGTGCCGCAGCTCGCCGGCCATCCGCTGCTGCCTGCCCTCCGCCGCGGCGGCGTGGCCCCCCACCACGCCGGACACCTGACCGCCTGGCGGATGTGCGTCGAGGAGCTGCTCGATGCCGGGCTCGTGCGGCTCGTGTGCGCCACGACGACGCTCGCCGCGGGCCTGGACGTTCCCGCGCGGACCGTCCTGCTCTCCACGCTGTACCGGCACGGGCCGCACGGTCCGGAGCCGCTCACGCCGACGGAGTTCCACCAGATGACCGGCCGCGCCGGGCGGCGCGGCCGGGACAAGCTCGGGGTGGCGGTCATCGGGGCGGACACGCCGGCGGACGCCGAGGAGGGACTTGCGCTCTCGCAGGCGGCGCCGGACCCCGTGCGATCCTCGTTCGTGCCATCCGACGCGCAGGTCCTCAATCTCCTCGCGCACGCCAGCGCCGGGGACGTAGAGACGCTCCTCCGGCGATCGTTCGCCGCGTACCTCAGAGCATCCGACGCCGCCGACGCCCGCCGCAGGCTGGCGGCCCTGCCGCCCGATCCCGTCACGGACCGGCCGTGCGGGGATCGCCTGACGACCCGCCGGCGGTTCGACGCCCTGCTGCGGGACCTGCGCCAGGCGCGACGGCGGAAGGACGCCTCGCCGGGGGAGGTCGCCAGGCTGGGCCACGAGATCGTCGAGATGCCCTGCACCGGCTGCCCGGTCGTTCGCCGATGCCTAGAGACGCTCGCGGATCTCGCCGGGGTCGAGCGGACGCGGCGCGCGTTGACGAGGAGGATCGCTCAGGCGGAGGACGAGGAGGTGATCCAGTTCCGCAGGCGCGCGGGCATCCTCCACGCGCTCGGCTACCTCGACGCCAACTGGCGCCCGACCGCCTGGGGCCGCGTGGCGGCGCGGATCCGGCACCCGCGCATGCTGGTCCTCGCGGAGGCGCTGCGCGAGGGCATCTTCCCGACCGACCCGCGGTCGCTCGCCATCGTCGCCGGAGCCCTGGGCACCGAGCGCGTGCCCGCGCGCGGCGCGGCGCTGCCCCGCGCGGCGGGCCGTGCGATCGGTCGGCGGCGCGCGACCGCGATCTCCGACGCCCGCGCCATGCAGGACGCGCTGTCCCGGGGCGCGCGCGGCGCGCTGGTCGCGCTCGGGCGGATCGCGACGCGCCTCAACGAGCAGCGGCGGGCCGCCGGCGTTCCCGAGGATCCGCTGGAGGAGGAGTTCACGCCCGCCGCCGGCGGGCCGGCGCCGGTGGTGTGGCGCGCGGCCGTCGTCGGCGCGTGGGCCGCCGGCGAGGCGTGGAGCAGCGTGGCCGGCCGGTACGGCGTCCCCGAGGGGGACCTCCAGCGGCTCGTCTGGCAGGCGGCGGAGATCCTCACCCAGCTCGAGGACCTGCCCGGGACCCCGGTGGCCGGGGCCGCGCGCACCGCGCGAGAGGCGCTCCTCCGCCCGCCCGTCGAGTAGGCGCACGGACCGCGCGCCCGGCCGGCACGATCCCGCCTGGTTTCGGCAGGGGAGGCCCTCCAAGCGGGCCGAATCTCTGGTGCAACACGGCAGAACGTCCTCGGCAGGCGAGCCGCCCAACGATGATGGCGTCTACCGGCCCCTTGGCCGGTCTCGCGGTCCTCGACCTCTCCACGATCGTGTCGGGGGGGACGGCGACCTCCATGCTCGCCGACTTCGGCGCGGAGGTGATCAAGGTCGAGCACCCCGGCGGCGGCGACCCGCTGCGGTCGTGGGGACCGTTCCTCTCCGGCCAGTCGGTCTGGTGGAAGGTCGTCTCGCGGAACAAGAAGTCCATCACGCTCGACCTCAGCCGACCCCGGGGCCAGCAGCTCCTCCTGAGCCTGGCCGGGCGCGCCGATGTCCTCGTGGAGAACTTCCGGCCGGGGACCCTCGAGAAGTGGGGGCTCGGGCCCGAGCGGCTGCTCGATGCCAACCCCCGGCTGGTCGTGCTCCGGATCTCGGGATTCGGCCAGACCGGGCCGTACCGCCACCGCCCGGGGTTCGGGACGATCGCGGAGGCGATGAGCGGCCTCGTGGCGCTCAGCGGCTTCCCGGACTCCCCGCCGCTCCTGCCCCCGCTCCCGCTCGCGGACGAGGTCGCGGGCATCGTGGGCGCGATGGCGGCGCTCATGGCGATCTACCACCGGCAGCGGTCCGGCCGCGGGCAGGTGATCGACGTCAGCCTCTACGAGCCGCTGTTCCGCCTCCTGATCCCCTACGTCACCCAGTACCTCACGCTCGGCATCGTGGCGCGCCGCAGCGGGAACGAGTTCCCCGATGCCGCGCCGCGGAACCTGTACCGGGCGCGCGACGGTGGGTGGATCGCGATCTCGGCCACCAGCCAGCGGGTCTTCGAGCGGCTCGCGGCGGCGATCGGCCGGCCGGACCTCATCGAGGACCCGCGCTTCGCGGACAACGCCGCCCGCGTCCGCAACCGCGAGGCGCTGGACGCAATCCTGGGGGAGTGGATCGGCTCCCACACGGAGGACGAAATCCTCGCGCGGTGCGAGGAGAGCGGCGCGGTCGCCGGGCCGGTGTACGACGTCGCCCGGATCCTGCGGGACCCGCACTACGCGGCCCGCGGCGACATCATCCGGGCACCGGACCCCCACCTCGGCGAGATTCCGATGATCGGCGTGGTGCCCGCGCTGTCCGAGACACCGGGGGCGGTCGTCGGCCCGGGGCCCGCGCTCGGCGCGCACAACGCGGAGATCTACGGGGGCCGCCTCGGCCTCAGCGAGGAGGAGCTGGACAGCCTCCGCGCGCAGGAGGTCATCTGAGGCGTCGATGCGGACGGTCACCGCCCAGAGCCTGATCGCGGCGGTCCGCGACCTGTGCATCCGCGTCAACCACGAGATGGGCGCGGACATGCGCGCCGCGCTCGAGCGCGCCCGCGGGCAGGAGGAGTCGGAGGCCGGCCGGGCGGTGCTGGACCGGTTGCTCGAAAACGCCGCGGTCGCCCGCGAGCAGCTGTTCCCGATCTGTCAGGACACCGGCACGGCGTGCGTCTTCGTCGACCTCGGCCAGGACGTGCACGTCGAGGGCGGCGATCTGGAGGAGGCGATCAACGAGGGCGTCCGCCGGGGCTACCGGGAGGGCTACCTGCGCGCGTCGATCGTGCGCGGCCCCCTCGACCGGGTCAACACCGGGGACAACGCCCCGGCCGTCGTGTACACGCGCATCGTGCCGGGCGACCGCGTCCGCCTGTCGGTGCTCGCCAAGGGCGCGGGGTGCGATAACATGAGCCGGCTCGCGATGCTCACGCCGGCGGACGGGCGAGAGGGGGTGCTGCGGTTCGTGGTCACCGCCGTGGCGGAGGCGGGCCCCAACCCGAGCCCGCCGCTCCTCGTCGGTGTCGGGCTCGGCGGGACGTTCGAGCGGGCGGCGCTGCTGAGCAAGCGAGCGCTGCTGCGTCCCGTCGGGGAGCCGAGCCCCGACCCCTCGCTCGCCGAGCTGGAGGCGGAGCTGCTGCGGCGGATCAACGATCTCGGCATCGGCCCGGCGGGGTTCGGCGGGCGGGTCACCGCGCTCGCCGTGCACGTCGAGAGCCACCCCACGCACATCGCCAGCCTCCCTGTCGCGGTGAACCTGGACTGCCACTCGCACCGCGCGGGACAGGTTGTGCTGTGAGACCCGCGACCGGGCGTCCCCGCAGCGTCCGCACGGGCAGGGCCGTCTCCGGTGACCGCGCCGACTGACCTCCGCACGCCCCTCAGCCCTGAGCAGGTGGAGGCTCTGCGCGCCGGCGACAGCGTGCTCCTCTCCGGCCCGCTCTACACCGCGCGCGATGCCGCGCACGCGCGGCTCGCCTCGATGCTCGCGCGCGGCGAGGCTCTGCCGGTCGATCTGCGCGGGCACGTCGTCTACTACTGCGGCCCGACCCCGCCGCGGCCGGGCCGCCCGATCGGGTCCGCCGGCCCGACGACCGCCTCCCGCATGGACCCGTACACGCCGGCGCTCCTCGCCGCCGGGGTCCGCGGGATGATCGGGAAGGGACGGCGGTCCCCCGAGGTCAGGGAGGCGCTCCGGCGCCACCGAGCCGTGTACTTCGGGGCGATCGAGGGGACCGCGGCCCTCCTCGGGGCGCGGGTGCAGGAGGCGGAGGTCGTGGCGTTCCCCGACCTCGGCCCGGAGGCGATCTACCGGCTCGTCGTCGATCGCTTTCCGGTTGCCGTCGTGAACGACGCGCACGGCGGGGACCTGTACGAGGAAGGCCGGGCCAGGTACCAGCGCCGCCCTTCGGGGTGAGCGCGTCGCGCGGGCGGGGTGGAGATTCGATGTAGATTTTCACCGCTATTCCTCCTCGTGTCCGTCCGGCCCGGCAGGACGGCCCCAGCAGCGACCGGGGAATTCCTCGCGACCGCGGGGGCGGCGCCCCGCGGTCGGGCACGCCTGACTACGCCGGCGGCCAGTTGGGCATACAGCGGGCGAAGGGTTCATGCTGAGTTCTGAAAAGCCTCAGGAGGAATCGAGGGACCAAGCAGGAAAGTAACACCAAACCGAATCCGGGCGAAGCCATTTCGAGCGGCATGTCACGCCGCCCGCAGTCCTTTCTCCACGAGCATGCCGACGATGCGTTGGCCGGAGCGAGGACGGGGGGAGAAGTCAGCTCGACGGGGTTAGAGTAGCGTTGTCCTCAGCGTGCCTCCTGGCAATCGAGCATGCTGGGGCAGGGATTTGGTCGCTGTCCTGACCGGTTCCCGTGCGCGTTGTCCTGCACACTTCGAGCATGCCGGGTAGCGAGGGAGCGTAAAGAGATCGTCTGCTTCGCCCGGATTCGGCGAGATCATCCCTCCTGACACATGCCGGAGCTTTTCGGCGCCCTGCCCCGCGCAACCCAGCGCTTCTGCGCCGCGTGCGTCCTCCTGTATCTGGCCACAGCCGCGTGGGCGCTTCCCCACACCGACCCGGGCGTCGCCGCGGGGCTGACCGCGATCTTCGCGGCGACCGGGCTCGTGCGTCCGGTAGCGAGCCCGTTCGGCGGCATCACCGACCCCAACATCGGCGTGATCATCGTCGCCGCGCTGCTGTGGAGGCCCCCCGAGGTGCTGCTCGGCGTCGGGATCGGGTCGTTTATCGGCCTGCTCGCGTTCCGCAGGACCGAGCTGTGGCGCGCGGCGATCAACGGTGCGGGCTGGGGCCTCCCGGCCGCGGCGTCGGCGGCCGCGGCGCAGCTCGTATCGCCGGCCGCACCCCGGGGCATCGCACCGCTGATCCTCGGCGCGGCGATCGCCGTCGCCACGTACCGCTCGGCGAACACCGCCATCTTCGCCGCCTACCGCAGCACGCGCTTCGGCCGCCCGCTGATGCCGGAGTGGCTGCAGACCATGGCGTTCCAGTGGCCGAGCCAGTTGCTCTCGGCGCCGCTCGCCGTCGTGCTGGCGCTCGTGAGCGACCGGGCGGACACCACGTGGGCGGGCCTCGGGTTCACCGGCCTGTACGTCGTCGCGCTGCCGCTGGCCCGCCAGGAGTACGCCTACTACAACCGGTCGCGCGAGATGCTGGACGAGACCGTGGAAGCGGTCGTGCGGGCGCTCGAGGGCGCGGACCCCGGCGCCCGGGAGCACGGCGACCGCGTGAGCGCGCTCGCGGCCGAGACGGGGCGCCGGCTCGGGATGTCGGAGCATCGGCTCACGGCGCTGCGGCTCGCGGCCCTGCTGCACGACGTCGGGCTGCTGGCCGGGCAGGACGCGGAGACCCCGGAGGAGCACCACGCGGCGATCGGGGGACGCGTGCTGGCCCAGTTCCCGGACCCCCTCATCGGGGAGTTCGTGCGCGGGCACCACGAGCGGTGGGACGGCGAGGGGCTCCCGGGTCACCTTAGGGGCGCGGCGATCCCGCTCGGCTCGCGCATCCTCGCCGCTGCGGAGCTGTACGACACGGCCCGCGCCGGCCTCGGTCCGTTCGGCGGCCCCAGGTCGCACGAGGAGGCGGCCGAGTATCTCGCGTCCCTCGCGGGCACGGTGCTCGACCCGCGCGTGGTGACGGCGCTGCTGCAGGCGGCGAGCGATCTCGACAGCCCCCTCACAGGCCCGCCGTGACCGCGTACGGCCTCTGGAGCCGGCAGACCGAGCGCGGCGTCGTTCTCCCCGAGATACTGGGCGCGGTCGCGATCCTCATCCTGGTGGCGGCGATCCGCATCGCGGCGGCCGCCCAGGTCCCCGCGGTCATCATAGTCGCGATCGCCACGGCCGTCCTGGACCGGTTCCCCATCTATCTGGACCCGATCGGGGAGCTGCCGCTCTCCGGCGTGATCACGATCCCGACGCTCGTCCTCTTTGGCTGGCCCGCGGCGGTCACCGGGGCGGCGCTCGCGGTGGTGCCCTCGCTGTTTGCGCGGCCGGCCAGGGCGGTCCTGACGGACGGGGCCGACCGGGTGATCCGGCTCGCCGCCGCCGCGGTAGCCGTGGCCGCCGCCCCGATCCCGGGCCCGTACGCCGAAGTCGGCGCGGCGATCGTGGCGGCCGTCACCACGGTGACGCTCCGGATGCTCGCGATGGCGGTGCGGCTGCATCTCGACGAGGGGATCGCGTGGTCGCGGGCGCTCTCTTACCTCGCGGCGGCCACGTCCCTCCACCATGTGGTCGTGCTGGTCGTCTCGGCCGTCACGGTCTGGACCGTCGTGCAGGACCCGTCCCCGGCGGACCGGCTCCTCGTCCCGACGCTCGCCGCGGCGGCGACGCTGCAGCTCTACCTCCCGCGGGTCCTCCGGGGCCAGGAGCAGCGGCGGGTGCTCGCCGCCGTGTCGGTGCTGGCCGCCGCGGTGGACGCAAAGGACTCCTACACGGCCGACCACTCCCAGTCCGTCGCCCGGCTGTGCCAGCGGGTGGCCCGGGTGCTGGGCCTGGCCGAGCCCGAAGTGCACAAGGTCTACCTCGGCGGCCTCCTCCACGACGTCGGAAAGACGGTCGTGCCGCCGGAGGCGCTCCGCAAGGCAGGACCGCTGACCCCGGAGGAGATGGAGGTGGTGCGGTCGCACGCCGATGCGGGCGCGCGCATCGTGCGGAGCATCCAGGGGCTCGCCGAGATCGCGCCGATCGTCGAGGCCAGCCACGAGCGCTTCGACGGCGCCGGCTATCCCAGGGGGCTCGCGGGCGACGACATCCCGCTCGCCTCCAGGATCATCCTCGCCGTGGACGCGTACAACGCGATCACCACGGACCGGCCCTACCGGCCGGGCCGGCCCCCCGCGGTGGCGGTGCGGGAGCTCGAAGCGCACGCCGGCACGCAGTTCGATCCCCGGGTGGTTCGGGCCCTGCGCGCCGCGCTCGGCATGCCGGGCCCGCCGCGGGAGGCACCTGCGCGGCCGACCTGGGCGACCCTGCTCCGACGGCCCGCGTTTACGCTCCTGTGGGCGGGCGAGATGGTGAGCTTCGTCGGAGACAACATTTTCTTCGTCGCGCTCACGCTGTGGGTCCTCAAGCTGACCGGGTCGGCCACGATGGTCGCCGCGGCGCTCGTCGCCGCGACGATCGGGCAGGGGCTGCTCGGGCTGCTCGCGGGCGCGCTCGCCGACCGGACGGACCGGCGGGCGGTCGTCATCGCCACGGACATCGGCCGCGCGGCGGTCGTGGCGGCCCTGCCCCTCGCCCTCACCCGCTCGATCCCGGCGGGGTTCGGGCTGCTCGTGATCCTGAACGTCGGCACCGTGTTCTTCCGCACCGCCATCTTCGCGCTGATCCCGTCCGTCGTGCCGCGAGACGAGCTGGCCACGGCCAACGCGCTGTTCCAGACGACGCAGCGGGTCGCCGAGATCGTCGGCGGGGTGGCGGGCGGCGCGCTCGTCCTGCGCCTTGGCTTCCATCTCGTCTTCTACCTGGACGCCGCGACGTTCATCGTCAGCGCCGCCTGCGTCGGCCTGATGCCGCTCGCCTGGCGCGCCGGATTGGGCGTGGCGCCGCCCCAGAGGCTCTCCGCCGACATCGCGGAAGGCCTCCGGTACATCTGGCAGGTCCCGTTGCACCGCCTGCTGGCGCTGCTGGCCGTGACCGGCTACCTGACGCTGGCGTTCGACGCGCTCCAGGCGCCGATGGTGGTGAAGGCCGCCGGACTCTCGGCGGTCGCGTACGGGGCGATCAACAGCGCGCTCGGGGCCGGCAAGCTCGTGGCGGCGACGGTCTTGATCGCCGGGGGGAAGCGGTGGGCCACGACCTCCTTCGTCGCCGCCATGTTCCTCGTCACTGCGATCGCGACCGCCCTCTTTGGGTCCACGACCCGGTATCCGGCGCTGCTCGCCGCCGCGTTCCTCTTTGGCGTGGGGAACGTCTCCACGTACATCGCCAACGCGACGCTGTCCCTCGCCAACGTCCCCTCGGAGCTCTCCGGCCGGCTCATGGCCAGCCGGCAGGTGTTCATCAACGGGACGACGCTCGTGGGGATGCTCGTCTTCGGCCGCCTCGCCGACGCCGCCGGGCCGCCGACGGCCCTGATCGCGCTCGGCGCGACGGCGGGCTTCGGCGTCGCCGCGGTGTGGCTGGGGATGGGCCGTCACGTGGAGGAGCGCGCGCTGTCGGCGCCGGGTGGCGCGGCCGAGTAGAGCGGGGTCCTCAGGGCGGCCGGGACCCTGTTATGCGACGCGGATGGCAGGGTTTCGCAGCACCCCGATCTCGTCCGCCCCGATCTCGATGAGGTCCCCCTCCTCGCAGGCGAACTCGTCCGGCGGCACGATGCCGGTGCCGGTGAGGAGCACCGCGAGCGGCGGGATGTCGTTTGCCCGCCGCAGGTACGCGACGAGTTCCGCGATCGGGCGGCGCAGCCGGCTCGTGCTCGTCTCGCCGTAGAACACCGCGCGCCCGCCGCGGGTGACGCGGCACCACAGGCGCAGGCGGCGCTCGACCGGCTCGTCCGTGAGCAACACGACCGGGCCCAGGGCGCAGCAGGCCCGGTAGATCTTGGTCTGCGGCAAGTAGAGCGGGTTCTCGCCCTCGATGTCGCGCGCGCTCATGTCGTTGCCGAGGACGTAGCCGAGCACCCCTCCCGCGCCGTCCAGCACGACACCGAGCTCCGGCTCGGGGACGGTCCAGCGGGAATCGGCGCGGACGCCCACCGGCGCGTTCGGCCCGGCGCAGCGGGACGGGGTCGCCTTGAAGAACAGCTCCGGCCGCTCCGCCTCGTAGACCCTGTCGTAGACGCCGGCGGTCGTCGTCTCCGCGAGGCGGGCCTCGCGGCTGCGCTCGTAGGTGACCCCGGCCGCCCACACCTCGGGCGGCACCACCGGGAGCAGCAGGTGCGAGCGACCGGAGTCCGGCGCCCGGTCCAGCTCGCGGTACGGAAGCCCGCCGCCACGCCGCGCCCGCTGCGCCGCCTCGCGAGGGGTCACGCCGGCGCGGCGCGCGTGTTCCACCAGGTCGTCGAGGGAGGTGAGCGGAGCCCCGTCGGGGGCGAGGAGCTCATGGACGGCATCGTGCGCGCAGACGCCGAGGCGCGGGCCCCGGCCGGGGAGCCAGTACCGGGCGACCCGCATGCTCCTACCGGAGGCCAGCCAGCATCGGCTCGACGTCGACCCGCTCGAGCTCCGCCGGCCACATCGGCAGGCGGCGGGCGTCGCCCTTGGGGCGCGGGTGGCGGTACACGATCCCCACCGGCAGCTTCGCGCGGCGCTCGAAGTCCCGGATCAACTGCCAGGCCGCGTCCGCGCTCTCCACGTCGTGGTCGGCCGGGACCGGCTCGACGTGCGCCCGGAACCAATCGTAGGTGTTGAACTTGTTGTACGTCACGCAGGGCGAGAAGTCGTTCACCACCGCAAATCCGCGGTGGCGCACGGCCTCGACGAGCACCTCGGTCGCGTGCTTGGGATCGCCGGAGAACGACTGCGCGATGAACGTCGCCCCGGAGGCGAGCGCGAGCTTCACCGGGTCGAGGAACGGCGGGTGCTCCTCGGACGGCACCCAGTCGGGCTGGCCGAGCCCCGCCGACGGCGAGTCCTGGCCCTTGGTCAGCCCGTAGACGCCGTTGTCCATGATCACGAGCGTCACGTCGGGATCGCGCCGGCAGGTGTGCACGAAGTTCTCCACGCCGATCGCCAGCGTGTCGCCGTCGTCGGCGAGCGCGATCACGGTCAGCTCGGGGTTGGCCATCTTCGCGCCGAGCGCGTACGCCAGCGCGCCGCCGTGCGTGCCGTAGAACGAGTTGCCGTTGAGGTAGTTGCGGATCTGGCCCGAGCACCCGATGCCGCCGACGAGCAGCACCTCAAACGGCGTCAACTCGAGCGCGGTGAGTGCGGCCTTGAGCGCGTTGAGCACCGCGTAGTCGCCGCAGCCGGGGCACCACTGGATGCGGTGCCGCGGCGTGGCGTTCTGGTCCCAGATCGTCTTGGCGCCCTCAGGCATCGACGCCCACCTCGACCATGACGGGCTCCGTGCCGCCCAGGCGCACGGTCACGGCCCCGTTGTGCGTCACCTCGTGGACCGCGCGGACGACCTCCGACGGGTACAACGGGCGGCCGTTGTACTTGAGCACGCGCCGCGTCGGAACCAGACAGTGCGCCTGGATCACGTCGGCAAACTGCCCGAGGTAGTTGTGCTCGACCACCACGACCGGTCCGCCCGCCTCGAGCAGAGGCTTCGCCAGGTGCGTCGGGAACGGCCACAGGTGCGTGAAATGCACGACCGTGGCCTGGACCCCCTCGGCGCCGAGGCGCCGCTGCGCCTCCAGGAGCGCCGGCTTGGTGGCGCCCCAGCCGACGAGGATCGGGCCCCGGCCGGGGATCCCGTGCACCTGCGGCGGCCGGGCGTCGCGCTGCAGGTACGTACCCATCTTGCGCATCCGCTTGTCCATCATCGCGACCCGCTTCGGCGGATCGGTCGTGACGAACCCGAACTCGTCGTGCTCGGTGCTGTTGACCTTGGCGACCGCGCCGCGCGTGCCGGGCACGAGCCGCGGCGAGATGCCGTCCTGCGTCATCCGGTACCGCGCGTAGCGGTCCCCGCGGACATCCGCTTCCGTGGCGAGGAATCGCTGCACGGCGCGCGGCCCGGCGCGGAAGGTCGCTTCCGGCAGCGTCATGCGGCCTTCGCTCAGGTTGAGGTCCGTGAGGAAGAACACCGGGCACTGGTAGACGTCCGCGAGGCGCACCGCGTCCAGCATGAGCGTGTAGCACTCCTCGATCGTCGAGGGCGCGAGCACGATCCGCGGGATCTCGCCGTGGCCGCCGGTCGTCACGAGGAACAGGTCGCCCTGCTCGGCCTTGGTCGGCATCCCGGTCGACGGCCCCGCCCGCATCGCGTCGACGATCACGAGCGGCGTCTCGGTGATCCCCGCCACCCCGAGCTCCTCCACCTTGAGCGAGAGCCCGGGCCCGCTCGTCCCCACCATGCTCAGCACCCCGGTCGCGCTGGCGCCGAGCGCCGCTCGGATCGACTCGCGCTCGTTGGCGCCCTGCAGCGCGCGACCGCCGTAGCGCGGCAGATGCGCCTCCATGAACTCCAGGATCGAGGATGCGGGCGTGATCGGGTACCCGGCGTAGAAGCGCACGCCGGCCTGGATCGCGGCGATCGACAGCGCCTCGTTGCCGCCGATGTAGACGCGCGCGGGCGCGCCGGGCACCGCCTCCAGCCGGTAGCCGACCGACGTCCAGCCCCGCTCCCGCAGGACCTGCTCGACGACCGCCCGCCCCCGCCGGGCCGCCTCGAGGTTGAGGTCGACGAGCGCCGGCCCCTTGCGGCCGAACCGCTGCTCGAGGAGCCGCCGGAGCTGCTGTTCGTCCTGGTCGAACTCCAGCAGCCGGAACAGCGCCCCGGTCATGACCACGTTCTTCACGACCTCCTTCTTGAGGTCGCGCTGCGCGATCTGGCGCGCCGGGATCGGGAACACCCGCACGCCGCGGGATTCCAGGTCATCGGTGGGCACCGGGCCGCTCGAGCTGTCGTAGAGGAGGACGCCGCCGTCCACCAGGTGGCGGGCGTGGCGCAGGATCGTGTCGCGGTTCGGCTGCTCGGGCGCATCCGGGTTGGCATCGTACTCGAGCCCCACCAGGATGTCGATCGCTTCATCGCCCCAGGACAGCGCCGGCGCCGCCGTGATCATCAGGGGATCGTACTGGTGGGCGCCGTAGATCGTCGAGGCAAACCCGCGTTCCACGCCCATCACGTGGAGCCCGCACCGCGTGAGGATCCGGCCGACGATGTCCGTGATCGTGGACACGCCGTCTCGGAGCTGCACGCCGCCGACCAGCAGCTTCATCTGGTTGACGATCATCGTGTGATGCTGCCTCCTGGGGAGCCGCAGGGCGGACGCGTGCCACGCACCCGAGCGTCGCGGCTCGAGCTTCTGGTGCCAGCATTTTATGGTAGCACGTCCGGCGCCAAATCGCTATCGCCGTCAGGGAAAACGTTCGCGGAGGATGGGGCGATGCCCTCGCCGCGACGCGCGGTTCGTGGGGGTCACCGCCCGGCGGGCGCGGAGCGCCCGATACGGGCCGGGTCCGCAGGGATCCGCCTGCGGACCCGGACGATGCGGGCAGGGCGCGGCTACTTGATGGCGGCTTTCAGCTCCTTTGCGGGCGTGAACCGCGGAACCGTCCGTGCCGGGACCTTCACGGGCTCGCCCGTCTGGGGGTTGCGGGCCACGCGCGCCTTCCGCTTCAGCACGCGGAACGTCCCGAACCCAGGGAACCGGACCCGGTCGCCCTTCTTCAAGGCGGCCGTCAAGAGGCTGGTCACTTCGTCCACGATCCGTCCCGCCTCGGCTCTGCTGACCGTCCTGTCTCGCGACGAGAGTTTCTCGGCGAGCCGCGCCGCGAACTGTGCCTTCGTCATACGTCCCTCCTGCCCCAGGCGTATCAGACCCGTTTCGGCAATAGGGTCTTCGGGGGGTACCCGCCGTTTCCTCCCGCGGCGAGGCCGGGCCGGGCCTTATTTTTCAGGCCTCCGGGGGCCGCCCCGCGCGACCGCCGGTCGGCCGCACCCCGGGGATGTCACCGCCACGCGGTGCGCTGCCAGTTGTCCCGGGCGCCCGCCGCCGCCGTCCACGGCGGAAGGTCGACCAGCAGGCGCTGCGAGAGGGCGTTCACATACGGCTCGTACATCGCCCGCAGCTCCGCGAGCCGTCCGAGCGCCGCCGCGTCGGCGCGCAGCGGCACCCCCGCGGCTCGGAGCAGCTCCTCGAGGCCCGCGAGCGCGTCCCGGGACAGGCGATCGGTCCCGAGCGCGCGCGGTGGTGCGCTCAGCACCTGGCAGAGGTCCACGACCGCGTGCCGCGCCATCGCGAACGTCAGCTCGGCCAGGCGGACCGGCGCCCCCTCCACGCACGCGATCGCGAGCGCGCACACGTCCAGCACAGCCGTGAGCGCCGCGAGCCACGACTGATTGTCGTGCTGGGACCGAAAGTAGGCGAGCACGGGGTACGAGATGTGCGACTCGAGCAGCTCGGCCGACCAGCGCTCCCACTCCTGCAGGAACGGGCCCAGGAGCGCGCACGCGTCCGCGCCGAGGCGGCGCACGAGCTCGCCCGCGGCCGGCGGGGACCCCGCCCACGCGTCCAGCATCGAGATGCGCACCTCGCGCCGGGAAAAGGCCTGGTACAGCACGGGCAGGTACGAGATGACCATTGCGAGGAACCCGAACCCGAGCCCCGACTCCGCCACCACGAGCCCCCGAGCGGCGGGCGAGTTGGGGGCGACGTCGCCGAGCCCGAGCGTGAAGAACGTCGTCCCGCTGAAGTAGAGGTCCGTCCCCATCCCCGCGAGGCGCCCGGGATCCCGCACGCGCGAGCCCAGCCTCCACTGCAGCATCCCGAAGCCCACGATGAGCCCGGCGGCCCAGACCATCAGCAGCACGAGGACTACGAGGGGCCCGAAGAAGCTGAGGTAGGTTTCCCGCGGCCGCCGCGCGGGGATCCGGCGGACGAGCGCCGACCACACGGCCCACGCATAGGCGACGACGAAGCGCGTCAGCCGCACCCTCCGTGTGACGCGCCGCGGCAGCACGATCGTCTCGAAGGCGTCCCAGAGGATCACACAGATCACCAGAGCTCCGAGGATCCCGACGAGCGCTGCCATCGAGAGGGCGGGCCGGGCTAGAGCGGCGCCCCGGCGTCGACGGGCTGCGGCGAGAGGACGCCTCGCTCGGGGGTCGCGCCGATGCGCACGACGAGCGCGACCGCGAGCAGGCACAGGGCGCCCGCCGCGAGGAAGCCCGCCTGGTAGGAGCCGAGCCACGTGCGGACCGCACCCGCGCCGAACGCGGCGGTCGCGGCGCCGAGCTGGTGCGCGGCGACGATCCAGCCGAACATGATCCCGACCTGGCTCTTCCCGAACACGTCGGCCGTCAGGCGGACCGTGGGCGGCACCGTGGCGACCCAATCGAGCCCGTAGAAGACAGCGAACACCACGAGGCCCAGCGGTGCCGCTCCGAAGGCGAAGGGCGTCGAGAACGCGGCCAGGCCGAGCAGCTGGGTCCCGAGCGCGTACGGGAGGAAGAGCAGCGAGAGGCCCCGCAGGCCGTAGTACCAGGCCAGGAGATACCGGCTGTCCCACCGGTCGGACAGCCACCCCGAGACGGTGGTCCCGACGAGGTCGAAGACGCCCATCGCGGCCAGCAGGCTCGCGGCTGTGACCTCGGGGATCCCGTGCTCCATGCACGCCGGGATCAGGTGCGTTCCGATCAGCCCGTTGGTGCTCGCCCCGCAGATGTAGAAGCTGCCGGCCAGCAGCCAGAACTCCCTGGACCGGAGCCCGCGCGCGAGGCCGGCCAGCGCCGCGGTTGCAGGGTTGGCCGCGCCCGGGGCGGGCGGCGGGGCGGCGCCGCCGGGGGGCCGGAGGCCGATCTCCCGCGGGTCATTCCGCATGAACACGGCGACGAGAGGGACGACGAACAGCGTCACCGCGCTTACCGCCAGGACCGCCGACCGCCAGCCATGCGCGACGACGAGCGACGCGAGCGCCGGCAGGAACAGCAGCTGGCCCGTCGCCGTGCTCGCGGTCAGGAGGCCCATGACGAGCCCCCGCCTCTGCACGAACCACCGGTTGGCCACGTACGCGCCCAGCACGAGCGCCATCGTGCCGGTGCCCGCGCCCACGACGACGCCCCAGAGCAGATCGAGCTGCCACGGCGCACGCATGAGGGCGGTCAGCCCCACGCCCGCGGCCACGAGCGTCAGGGATGAGAGCATCACGCACCGGACGCCGAGCCGGTCCATCAGCGCCGCCGCGAACGGCCCGCACAGCCCGTAGAGGAGCAAGTTGACGGAGACCGCGAGCGAGACCATCGCCCGGGTCCAGCCGAACTCCCTCTCCAGCGGGATGATCAGGACGCCCGGCGTCGACCGGATGCCGGCGGCGGCCAGGAGGGTCAGAAAGGTGACGGCGGCGATGATCCAGCCGTAGTACAGCCGCCCGTGGAGGGCCCGCTCGACCGCCTGCACGCAGCACCGCCTTCTTCCGCCGCGGATCGCGGCCCGCCGGATCCTCGATCGGGACCGCGGCGCGTCTCGCCCGGGCGATCGGGCTGAGCCGCCCACGCAGCCGGGCGCAGGGCCCGCCGCCGGTGGGGCGACCAGAGGAGCGGGACCCGTACCGCAGCGTCAAACGTCGCGTAGTAGCGGGTGATTTCCTGGCGGGCGTACGTTCGCCGGAGCTCCGCCACGACGGCCCGGACCGCAGCGCGGCCCTGACCGGGTGGGCGGTCGCCGCGTGGCCCGGCCCGCCGTGCCTACTCCTGATCCTCGTCCGGCCGATTCAGGAACGGCCTCAGGAGCCCCTCGAAATGCGAGTTCCCCACCGCCGTCCACATCGCGTGCAGGACGTGCAGCCCGGCGAAGACGTACGCCGCCTCGCTGATGGCGTGCTCGGTCTCCATCGCCAGGTTGCCGATCTCCCGCCGGATCGCTCCCACGAGCGCGTCCGCCAGGACGACCGCGTCCTCCCGGGCCTGGCCGTCGACGGCCAGCACCTTGAACGCGGAATCGACGGCTTCGCCGAGCTGCTTCCAGGCCGCCCGATCCAGCCCGGACTCCGGTTGGCGTCCCGCCACGTGCCCACCTCAGCGCCGCCCGTCCTCGGCCCGCGGGGCGGCGCCCCGTGTCGTTGTTCTACCCTCCTCGGTCGAACGGAAGACGCTACGTCGCGCGGCCTACCGCGCGCCCGGGGTCACCCGCATCGCGAGCATGGGCCGGTACGCCGCCCGATACGCCCACGCCAGGTAGACCTCGAGGACCAGCGCGACGGCGGCCGGGCCGCCCGTCGACGGCCAGAGGAAGGCGTGGAATGCGGCGATGTTGACGATGACGGGCGCGATCAGGGCAAGCGCCAGCGGCACGAAGCGGTTCGAGAGGAGCAGCGCCCCGGCGACGACCTGCGTCCCCATGATCAGCGGCAGCAGATAGCCCGTCCCGGCGAGCGCGCCGGTCAAGGCGACGGCCCCTGCGGGGATCGGCGCCGAGGGCTGGGGCAGAAAGTCGAGAAAGCCGTTGAGCCCGGCGACGAGGAAGATGAGCCCCAGTGCGATCCGCGCGGCGGCGGGAGGACGATGCCCGGAGCCGCCCGCGATCGCGCCCACGATCATGAACGGCTCCGTCCCCGACGCGACCGCCTCGGGCAGCGGGGCGTCCGGCGGCTCGTGAGACAGATCCTGCCCGCAGGCGAAGAACCTCACGAACGGCCGGCGCCGCTGCGTGACGTGATCGCGAATCGTCCCGCGCAGCGCCGGATAGCGGGCCTCGAGGGCGTCGAGGACCGAGCGCTGCGTCACCGCCCCCTCGACCGGGAGTGCCACCTCGCCGTCCACCTGCGCGAAGGTCCGCAGGTGCGGCGGGAGCGCCACCCGGATCACGGCAGGGTCTGGACTTCGACGGACAGCACGGCCGGCAGGTCGCGCACGATGGGCGCCCACGTGTTGCCGGCGTCCGCCGACGCATATACCTGCCCGCCGGTGGTGCCGAAGTACACGCCGCACGGATCGAGCGAGTCCACCGCCATCGCGTCGCGCAGGACGTTCACGTAGCAGTCGCGTTGCGGGAGCCCCGCCGTCAGCGCCTCCCACTCGCCCCCGCCCGTCCGGCTGCGGTACACGCGGAGCTTCCCCTCGGGCGGGAAGTGCTCCGAGTCGCTCTTGATCGGGACGACGTAGATTGTGTCCGGCTCGTGCGCGTGCACGTCGACCACGAACCCGAAGTCGGTCGGCAGGTTGCCGCTGACCTCGCGCCACGATTCGCCGGCGTCGTCGCTGCGCATGACGTCCCAGTGCTTCTGCATGAACAGCACGCCCGGACGCGATGGGTGCATCGCGATGCGGTGGACGCAGTGGCCGACCTCCGCCGTCGGGTTCGGGATGTACTGGGAGTGCAGGCCGCGGTTCACCGGCCGCCAGGTCCGGCCCCCGTCGTCGGTCCGAAAGGCGCCCGCGGCCGAGATGGCAACGAAGATGCGCCCGGGGTCGCTCGGGTCCGGCACGATCGTGTGCAGGCACAGCCCCCCGGCGCCCGGCTGCCAGGAGGGCCCGGAGCCGTGGCCGCGCAGGCCGGCGAGCTCCTGCCACGTGTGCCCGCCGTCCGTCGAGCGGAACAAGGCGGCATCCTCGACTCCCGCGTACACCGTGTCCGGATCGTCGAGCGACGGTTCCAGGTGCCAGACACGCTTGAACTCCCAGGGGTGCTGCGTGCCGTCGTACCACTGGTGCGTGGTGAGGGGTTTGCCGGTGTCTCGGCTCGTATCGTAGGCGAACTTGTTGCTCTCGCCCCTCCGAAGGCTCTCTGGATCCATCGTGATGCCGCCCCCGGGCACCTCCCACGTCTTGCCGCCGTCGTGCGAGCGCTGGATCACCTGCCCAAACCACGCGAGCGACTGCGACGCGTACAGCCGGTCGGGGTCGACAGGCGAGCCCTTGAGGTGGTAGACCTCCCACCCCGCAAAGTGGGGACCGCTGATGTCCCAGCGATCGCGCCGTCCGTCTGCGGTCAGGATGAACGCGCCCTTGCGTGTACCCACGAGCACCCGCACCCCGCTCATCGCTCACTCCTTCCTGAGCTCGCGCCGGCCTGCGCAGGCGCCATTCCACGGGCGGCGCGGCATCGGGTCATCGCGTCTGCCGAACGGACCCAGCCGGATACCGATCGGCCGGATCCTGCGCGTCTGTCCACCGATCGACGAGATCTTGCGCTTCCTTCCATGCCGGGAACGCGCCGACGAGCTTGCGGCGGCCGGCCCCGGTCAGCCGGAGCGGGCGCTCCCTCGCGTCCTCGGACGGAGCGATGCTCACCCACCCGTGCCGCTCGAGCACCGCCGCGATCCGCGTCAGCGTCGTCCGCTCCAGGCCGAGCTTCTCCGCCAGCCCCGTGACCGGTGTCGGGCCCGCGAGGGCCAGGGCGGCGAGCACGGAAAACTGGGTTGCGCGCAGCCCGTGCGGGCGCAGCTTCTCATCGAACAGGCGGGTGACCGCCCGGGCGTGCCGGCGCGCCGCGAGGCAGTGGCAGCCTCGGCACGCGGAGAGGTCGACCGTCGCGTCCACGGCTGGAGTGTATATACACCTACCTAGGACGTCAAGATCCGCCCGCGGGATGGCCTGTCACCTCCGGGCACCTCGGCCACGCTCCCTGAGCCACGCGGCCAGCTCCCTCCAGGGCTGGGCGTTCACCACGTCGTCCTTCCCGAGCCACGCGCGTCGCGCGACGGCCACGCCGTAGCGCATCAGGTCGAGGTGGCGCGCTTCGTGGAAATCGGTGTCGATGACGAGGCGCGCGCCCCGGCGGCGCGCCTCCCTCGCCAGGGTATCCTTGAGATCCAGGCGGTTGGGGAAGGCGTTGATCTCGAGCGCCGTCCCGTGCCTGGCGGCCGCGCGGAACACCTCGTCCCACTCCACGCCGTACTCGTCGCGCTCTCCGAGCAGGCGTCCCGACGGGTGCCCGAGGATGTCGACGTGGAGGTTCTCGATCGCCCCGACGAGCCGCCGCGTGAGCTGCTCCCTCGTCTGACCGAAGGCGGAGTGGATCGACGCGATCACCACATCCATCCTTTCGAGGACCGCGTCGGGCAGGTCGAGCCGGCCGTCGGCGCGGATGTCCACCTCGACGCCCTCGAGCAGGCGGATCTTCGCCCCGTACTTTCGCCGGACCGCCTCGACCTCCGCGTGCCGCTCTGCCACGCGGGCGGCGTCCAGCCCGTGCGCGACCCCCAGGCCCCGGCTGTGGTCCGTGACCGCGATGTACGCGTAGCCCCGCTCGATCGCCGCGCGCACCACCGCCTCGATCGCCTCGCGCCCATCGGACCACGTGGAGTGGCCGTGCAGGTCACCGGCGATGTCGCGCTCCTCGATGAGGCGAGGCAGCGCATGGCGCAGCGCCGCCTCGATCTCCCCCTGATCCTCCCGGAGCTCGGGGGGGATCCACTCCATGCCGAGGAACCGGTAGACCTCCCGCTCGTCGTCGAACCTCACGAGCCTGCCGCCCCGCTTGATGCCGTGCTCGGAGATCGAGAACCCGTGCTCGACGCCCCAGGTCCGCAGGGCCACGTTGTGCTGCTTGGAGCCGGTGAAGTGTTGCAGCAGCGAGCCATACTCCTCTCGCGGGACGATCTCGAGGTCCACCTGCACGCCGTCCGCGTGGACGACCGTCGCCTTGGCATCCCCCTTGGCCAGGACCTCCCTCACGCTCGGGTGGGAGGCGAAGCACTCGATCGCCCGCCTCGCGTTCTCCGTAGCGCAGACGATGTCGATGTCGCCCACCGTCTCGCGCATTCGCCGCAGGGAGCCGACCGGATCGACCTTGAGCACCCCCGGGCAGCCCCGCAGGGCTTCCACCAGCTCGCGGGCGATCGGCTCGGCGACGGGCAGGATCACGCGGCCCGACAGCCCTCTGAGGAGGCCGATGCCCGTCTTGATCCGCTCGCGGGTCCTGGGTCGGAAGTGCCGCGCGGCCAGGGGCGTGTCGATCGCCCGCTCGAGGTCCGCGATGCTCTTGACGCCCAACGTATCGGAGAGCTTCTGGGCGGTCTTGGGACCGACACCGGGGATCCGGGTCAGGTCCAGCGTCACGGCCGGGATCGTCTTCTTGATCTGCTCGTAGTACGCGAGCCGGCCGGTCGTGAGGAGCTCCTCGATCTTGGCGGCGATGGAGGCGCCGACCCCAGGGATCTGCCGCAGGGCCTTGACCCCTCCGGCCCGGTAGCGCTCGCGCGCGCCCTCGGGCAGGACCTCGAGCGAGCGTGCGGCGTTGCGGTAGGCGGCCACGCGGAAGGCGCTCTCGCCCTTGATCTCGAGGATGTCCCCGATCTCGGCGAGGACCTGCGCGATCTTCCTGTTCGTCACATCCCCGCGCGCCCTGTTCCGGTGGACCCGGCCCCGCACAGAGACACCCATCGTGAGGCCTCGCGGCGTGATAGCTCTCGGCGAGAAGGGTATACCCCGCCGGGCGCCGGCCCTCACGCGCGGACCTGGTCTCCACCGGCTCGGCGTCCCGGCGTCAGCTGCCCGAGGCCGTGCGCTCTGTCGAGCCTCTCGCGCCGCGGGAGAAAACCGTGCCGTGCGACTTCGCACCCCGGGGACTCGACGGGTTCGAGCGGCACACGGTCACGGCGAAATGGTAATCGGTTGGCCAGTCGACGAAGCCGTTGATCTCGTTGCGGATCAGCGTAACGAGACCCCGCACGATCCACACGCGGCGCGATCGGAACCGGTTCCCCAGTCACCTGGGCGCCGCGGCGGACCGCTGACTTGCTCTCGTACTATCGAGCGAAAGGCTTCGCTGTCGGATACGTACCAGTGCGGGACCACCGGCGACCGCCGCTGGACGACAAGCAACTCGATGATGTCTGGCAGGCATATCAGAAACTGCCCAAGGCGGTGCTCGTCCACTGCAGCGCGGGGTGCGATCGGACAGGACCGGCGGTCGAACACATTATCGCCAAGCTACGCGGCATGTCCGACCTGAGCCCTTGAAAGTCATGGTGCCGGGGGACGGAGTCGAACCGCCGACACGGGGATTTTCAGTCCCCTGCTCTACCACCTGAGCTACCCCGGCGCGCCCCTACGGGCACTTCCATAGTATATCCGACGATGCTGCGTGCCTCAAGGAGCGCCTTCCGGCGCTTCCGGCGCTCGCGGCACGCCCGGGCCCGGGAGGCCGCGGTCTGGGGAGGAACGCCCGCCCTTGACATGCGGGGCCGGGGCGGGGAAAAACGTACCGAGGAGGTGGGGCAGGATGCTGACCAGCAAGGACCTCCAACGCTACCGGCAGATCATCGAGGAAGCGGTAGTGGGCCTCGGCCGCGATGACATGGGGATCGGCGAGGTGGTCGAGGCGCGGGAGGGCGTCCTCTCCGTGACGTTCTCCCGTGGCGCTCACACGTTCGTGGCGGACATCCCCGCGGACGCGCTGCAGGACAAGGAAAGCGCGGAGCGAGCCGTGCGCGGCGTGCTGATCACCCTGAGCAAGCGCGTGGCGCAAGAGTCGCTGCAGAAGGCGTAGCGCGCCGCCACAGGAGAGGCGGCGCAGCGGACCAAGGCCGCAGCCGGCCCACCCCGGTGGGCCGGCTGCGGCCTGACGCGGGCCCCGCGGCGCGGGGCGGCGCGGTCACTGTACCGTGACTTCGACGCTCGCGGGGTCGGACTGCGTGCCATTCACGATCTGGACCGCCGAGACGACGTAGGGGAACGATACGAAGGGCAGTGACGAGACGCTGACGCCGACCGACCACGAGCCGTCCGAGCCGGCGGTCGTCTGGACCTGAGTGGTCTGCCCGAGCAGCTTCGGCTGCACCTGCACGACGACGAGCGCTCCCGGCCGCGCCTTGCCCTGCACCGTGAAGGTGCTCGCCACGGTCGCGCCGTTCCCCGGGGAACTGATCGTCGGCGCGGAGATCGCTGCCGGTGTGGGCGCCGACGACGCGGCCGGGACCGTGACGTGCACCTCGTACGCCTGGTTGGTCCCTTCGATCACGGAGAAGCGGGCAACCCGGCCCGCCTGGATCGCGCTGAAGTCCGCGGCCTTCCCGTTGAGCGTCACGTCCGCGTCGGGGAGCACGATGTAGCTGCGCCCGTCCGCGAGCGTGACGGTACGGTTGCTCGTGTTGACGGTGGAGATCCTCCCGGCGGCCGGCACACGGTACGTGGCCGTGATCTTCGTCGCCTGGCCCTGCGCGTTCGTCTCCACCGTCACCTGGTCGCCCTTCCGCAGCGCGCCGAGCGGCGCGGAGCCCCCGGCCTGGGTCTCCGCGTTGAACCGGAAGATCGCGGTTTCGGGCGTCACGACGATGGTGTGGTCCTGGCCGTTGGCCCGCACGACGATGCGGGGGTTCTGCCCGGTCGACACCGCGACCAGCCGCCCGCTGATCGTCGCGGCCTGCGGCTGGGGTTGCGGCGCCGGGGGCGCGGGGGCCGCTGCTCCGGGCGACCCGATCAGGATCGTCCGGCTCGCCTCGACCCACTGAACGCTGGCCCCCAGGGACTCGCTGATGAACCGGAGAGGAACCATCGTGCGGCCATTGATCGTGAACGCCGGCACGTCCAGGAGCTTCGGCGAGTCGTTCACCCTGGCCTGCCGCGAACCGATCGTCAACTCCACAGCCTGCGTGCCGCGGATCGCCACGATGTGCTGCGTGCGCGCATCGTAGTCGACCGTGGCGCCCATCTGCTCGAAGATGCCCCGCAGCGGGACGAGGACCCTCCCCTGGATCACCGTCGGCGGGACATCGAAGGTGACGAGGCGGCCGTCCACGTAGACGCGGATCGCCTGCTGCGCCACAGCGCGACCCGTCACGAGCGCGGCCACCGCGATAAGGACGAGCACGAGGCACCAGACACGTCGCATACGTGCACCTCCTCTGCGTACCGCCCCCGCCTCCACAGCATCGATGTATCGACTGGGGGCCCGGAGACAGGCCACCTCTCCAGTGACGATACCCGGCAGACGGCAAAGTTAAACGGGGCCCGCAGACGTGAGCCAGTTGAGTCTAGCAGCAGGATCTTCCAGGAATCTTCGCGCCGATCTTCCGGCGAAACGGCGTCTCTGGCGGCCGGCACTCCGCCCGGGGCTGCGGCGCCGGCCCGGGACCTCCCGCGCGGGAATCCATGCCCTCGACGGCTCTGGCGGGAGCGACGGGATTGAACCCGCGATCTCCTGCGTGACAGGCAGTTTCAGCGATATTCCAACGCCGTCCGCCCGCGTCCTAAACCGTTGATTCTATTGGGCTCCCGCCACGTTTTGGTGTCCACAGACGTGCGCTGTCGTAGCCCGTTATCTGCCCGTTTGGCTACAGTTTGGCTACAGTCCAGCCTCGCCGGCCCGGCTGCGGCGCCCGCAGCAGCGCGTCGATCCGCTGGGCTGTCAAGGTCGGCTGAAATCTCCCCAGAGGGGCGGTTGAAAATTCCCCACCCTCCAAGTGTTCGGTCTCACCTCCTCTCCACCCGGCCGCCGCGCGGCGCACGCGTCGGCGGGCTCGGTTCCGCACTCTGGGCGGTCGCCGGCAGGAGCCCGGCCTTCTTCCGCTCCCTGAGCCGATAGCTCTCGCCGCGGATGGCCATGAGTGGAACGCAAATCGCATTGTGTTGACACTGGCTCAGTCGGAGCTGCTTGGCCCGGGGTCTCCGGCACGGGGCGTGGCCGCGGCTGGATCGGGATCTTGAAGTGGATGCTCACTTGATGATCACGGACCATGACCTTTTCGATCACCAAGCGGAGCACCTGCTGCTTCTCCTTAAAGGTAAGATTCTGGAGCCGCCCCCGGATCTGCTGTGAAAATCCTTCGAGGCTCGCACAAATGGTCTGTTGCCAATCTGCTGCGGTTTGCTGCTCCATGAGCAAGCGGTGCTCCCGCGCTAACCGATCGCGCTTCTCGCGCAGGAGCGTCTGGCGACGAGCGAACTGTGGGAGATCGATCAAGCCCGCTTGATAAGCATCCAGCAACCGTGTCGTTTCTTGGCCGAGATCGCGTTGACGCCGGTCAAGCGCCTGGGCACGAGCGGTCGACACATCGTCATCCAAACCGCCACCATCGGTGCTGAGCGCCGCATAGGCACGCGCGAGGGTGGCCGGGTCCCCGAGGTGCCGGTACGCCTCGCGCCAGACAAACGCGTCGAGCTCTCGCGCCCGGATGTTGCGTTGGGTGCACACGGCCGCTGGATCGCCCACTCGGACCGGGTCATAGCGGCGACAGCGGTAATAGTCATGCGTGGTGCCGTTACGCCCACGCATGGGGTGGCACCCGGTCGCCGCATCGCAGCTTCCACATCGCACGAGCCCCCGCAGCAGCCACCGTTCTTCGTGCAGATGCCGCGGGCTGAAGCGTGTGTTGTCCCCGTGAATTCCTTGGGACTGGACAAAGGTGAGTGTGTGCTATACCGGACTTGCGCAAGTCGCAGGAATTTGGGCCTGGGGGACGTAGAGTGGAAGCAACGCAGCAACCATTGCAGCTTCGACGGAGCAGGAGACGACGATGTGGCCGG
>JAJPJJ010000061.1 GCA_021324295.1 Bacillota bacterium | reverse complement strand
TAGGCCCTGCCCTTGAACGCCGACGGAGCGGGTGCTACTGCATGAGGCTTGTCGGCAGGCGTCCGCACCTCCGTTCGCTATTCACCCACACGATCTTCCGAAGATCCAAAAATTATGGTAGATTGCCGGATAGGCGGCCGCATCGGTTCCCGACCGCATTTCACATTCGGGTGCCGGACCGAGACGCTGCGCGCCGGGCGCGCCGAAGACCAGCCCGTTCTTCGGACATTTGACCGCGCGGCGTCCGCTCTCCGTGCTCCACGGAGCGCCCCTGCGTCTGCGCAATGAGCGCCAGCCGGGGCTCAAGATGGTAAAGTGAATCAAGGTGCTGACCCGGGGATCGGGCCTTCCCTTCGGGAACAACGACGCACCGAAAACAGTGAAGCCCTCGCCCGCCGGCGACGGCGGCGCCCAAGAGGGCTGCTCGAGAGGAGATGAGCGAATGCAGCGCAGACTCGCGGCCGGCCTGGCGCTCTTGTTTGCCGGGGCGATCGCCGCAGGGCCCGCGGCGTCCGGCGTCCGCGCGGCCGGCGCCACCGTCACGATTCCCGGCGACGCGTATATGCCTGCCGCCGTGACGATCGACGCAGGACAGACCGTGACGTGGATCAACAAGGACACCGACCCGCACGTCAGCACGACCGTGCCCGGCACCCCCGCCGCGTTCACCCTCGTGCATCAGGCCGGGAAGGTCGTCTCGCACAAGTTCACGAAGCCGGGGATCTACCCGTACTACTGTCTCGACCACGCCACCTTCAACACGGCGCTGCGGCGGGTCCAGGCGCGGAAAGAGGCGGACGAGTTTCCGATCGCGATGGAGGGCCTCATCGTAGTCAAGGGGCCTGGGCTCACCGGGGCGCCGGGCGTGGCCGTCAAAATCGGCGCGGATGGCTACGCGCCCGACGTCGCGGCCGTGCGGGCCGGGGGCAAGGTCACCTGGGTCAACGACGACCGCACAGAGCACACCGCGATCTTCGTGAAAGCCGGAGCCCCGAAGCTGACGCTCGCCCCGGGCAAGAGCGCGTCGGCGACGTTCGCGAAGCCCGGCATCTACTTCTTCTACGACGAGCGTTTCGCGACGTACAACTCGAAATATGGGCTGGCCGCCGCCAAGAAGGGGGCGCCTCACTTCCCCATCGCCATGCAGGGCTACGTGGTGGTGCTCTAGGCGGGATGCCGGCGATTTTGATCCGACGCGCGAGGCGAACGGCGGCGGCCGGCGGGGTGGCGGCCGCCGTCCTCGTGCTCGGCCTGCAGGCGATCGCGGCACCGCGATCGTCCGAGCAGGAAGCCGTGCCGCGGGACGCGTTGACGCTCGTCCGCCAGGCCCTGGCCGCGCTCGAAGTCAGCCCGCCCGATGTCGACGTGGCCACGGAACGAGTAATCAAAGCGCTGTTTGCTCCGGATACGCGCGGCGTGGATATGCCGCGGGTGCGGGACGCGGCGCAGGCGCTCGGATCGGAAGACGCAACGGCGGGCGCGGCCTACCTCATGCAGGCCCTTCGCCCGGCCGAAGCCGGGCCCACGAGGCTCGACCCATCCCTCTTCACCCCGCTTCCGCCGCGTGCCACATCCGGTTCGGAGGCCTACGGCCTGCTGGGCCTGGCCGCGCTGCTCGTCGCGGCGGGGAGCCTGATCGTACGCCGATGATCGCTCCCTCTCGCGCCCGGCGGGTGTGGACGGCGCTCGACGCGCGGCTCGCGCTCCACAATTTCCTCTATGAGGTCCCGGCCTACGCCAACACGCTCCCGTACGTTCTCGGGGCGATCACGCTCATCGGGCTGGTGATCCTCGTCGGTACCGGCATCCTCCTCGGCCAGTTCTATGCCCCCGATCCCAGCGTGGCCAACCAGAGCATCCGGACCATCATCACCCAGGTGCCCGCGGGCGAAGTGATCCGCGGCATCCACATCTGGACCGCGCACCTGACCATGATCGTGCTGGTGCTGCACGTCATGCGGGTCTACGCGACCGGCGCGTACCGGTTTCCGCGCGAAGCCAACTGGGTCGTCGGCGTCGCGCTGCTCGCCACGATGCTGGCGCTGTTCTTCACCGGAGCCGTGCTGCGCTGGGACCAGGAGGCGATCGAGGCGCTGGAGCACAACGTCGAGTTCGCCGCGCTGCTCGGGGTGTTCGGGGGCTGGTTCTCGCCCGCGTTCTCGAGCCACGTGCCGCTGCTCACCCGCCTGTACATGGCCCACGTCGGCCTGCTCCCCCTTGTCCTCTTCATGCTCCTCGTTGCGCACGTCTACTTGGTCAGGCAGCACGGGATCTCTCCCCATCTGACGCGGACCGAACCGGCGGGTGCCCACTACACGTTCGCCCACCACCTCAAGAAGGCGGTCGGCTACGGCTGCATCATGCTGGGTCTGGGGCTGGCGCTGAGCGTCGTCTTTCCGTCCGGCGAAGGCCCCGCCCCCGTGGCCGGGATCGAGGTGACGAAGCCGCCGTGGATCTTCCTGCCCTTGTACGGGCTGGAGAACCTGTTCGGGCTGCAAGGCCTCTGGGGCGCGCCGGTCTTTTTCCTCTGGCTGCTGGCCGTCCCGTTCCTGGATCGGGGCCGCGCGCCGGGATGGAAAGGCCGGCGGCGGGCACTGGCCGCCGGCGCCGCGGTGCTGGCCGTGCTGATCGGGCTCGGTCTCTATGCCTGGCGGAGACAACCCGTTGCCCACCTGCACTAGCAGCGGACGGCACCGCCACGATGAACACGGTCGCTACAGCCTCCCGCATTTGCGCCTGCGCAAAGACGCGCGGCTCCCGTGAGCGTAGCGTGTCGGCAGAGTGCACGAGACCGGCACGCCGCGGGGGACCGCCGCGCGGCGCCGTGTAAGACTTTTCACGAACAGACCGCGGAGAGGCCCCCCATATGACCGAGATCCGGGACAGCATGCCGGTCCACCCGTACCGCGGGCCGGCTCGCGGCGAGGCCGAGGCCGTGCTGCGGATCGACGGCCTTGTCCGCCGCCCACTGGAAGCCCGCGCGGCGGATCTTGCGGGGATGTCTCGCATCGAGCATACGGAGGCGTTTGCGTGCGAGGAAGGCTGGACGGTCCCCGCGGTGCGGTGGCGCGGGGTGCGGCTGGCCGACGTCGTCTCCCTCGCCGATCCGCTACCGTCGGCCCGTTACGTGCGCGTACACGCCGGCGGATACGTCGTCCCGGTCGAGCTCGGCGCTGCCGGCGACGCGCTGCTCTGCGAAGAAATGAACGGGCAGCCGCTTCCGGCCGCTCACGGCGCGCCCTGGCGTCTTCTCGTACGCGGCGGCGCCTGCTTTACGAGCGTGAAGTGGGTGGACCGGCTGGAGCTCGCCGCGACGGCGGGCCCGCGCGAAGGCGAGCGCATCGCGCGGGAACGGCGGGGAATGTCTGCATGAGCCGCAGCATCGTGGGCGCGTTCCACGTAAGGGCCTCGCCGTCTTCCGTCGCCCAGGCGGCGTAGAGGTTGGTCCCATGCAGAAGCGCGACGTATCCGAACACGTCTGGCGGCTGCAAGAATCTCTCAACCGGACTTGCGCAAGTCGCAGGAATTTGGGCCTGGGGGACGTAGAGTGGAAGCAACGCAGCAACCATTGCAGCTTCGACGGAGCAGGAGACGACGATGTGGCCGG
>JAJPJJ010000047.1 GCA_021324295.1 Bacillota bacterium | reverse complement strand
TTCCGGGGCATCATCCACGCGCCGACGATGGCGCGGCCGGCCATGCGGATTCCCGTCGGAAACGTGGGGCAGGCGACGCGCGCGGCGCTGGCGCTCGCGGACGAACGGGGGTTCGCCTCGGTGGCGCTGCCGGGGATGGGCACGGGGGTCGGCGGCGTGGCGCCCGCCGCGGCGGCGGCGGCCATGGTCGAGGCGATCGCGGCGTTCGACGCCGCCTCGCTCCGGTCGGTCGTCCTCGTGGACGTGGACCAGGCCATGGTGCGCGCCTGGCAGGAGGCCCTGCCGTGACCCTGGAAGACGACTTCTGCGACATCATCAAGAAGGCCCGGATGGGACAGGGGCTGTCCGTCGAGCAGGTGGCGGGCGCGAGCGGGATTTCGACGGACGCGCTCGCGCGGCTCGAACGAGGCGGGCGGCCGCCCACCCGCGAGGAGGCGGCGGCGGTGGCGGCCGCGCTGGGGCTCCGGGCCGCGCCGCTGGCCGAGATCGCGGCCGGCGCCTGGACGCCGCCGCCGGTCCCGCCCTCGCTGCCGGTCGGCTCCGGCGGCGTGGAGACGGTCCGCGGCGACATCGGCGGCTACGAGGTCAAGGGCTACGTGCTGCACGAGGGCGGAGACGCGGTGCTGATCGACACGGCCGCCAACGCCCCGGCGATGCTGGAGCGGCTGTCGAGCCGGGGGCTCCGCCTCGCCGGGATCTGCCTCACGCACGGCCACGCGGACCACGCGGGGGGGCTGGACCGGATCCTCGCGCAGTGGCGCGTGCCCGTCTATCTCGGAGAGGAAGACCTCGACCTGATGCCGGCGTCTCCGCCGCGCGCGCTGGTTCATCTGCTGACCGCCGGCGACGACGGGCTGACGATCGCCGTCGGACGGCTGACCCTGCGCTGCCTGATCACGCCCGGCCACACGCCGGGCGGCCTCTGCTACCTGGTCGAGGCGGACGGGACGGCCTGCTGCTTCGTCGGGGACACGCTGTTCGCCGGCTCGGTCGGTCGCGCGAATCCCTTCGCGCTCTATCCGACGCACCTGCGCAGCGTCCGCGAGCGATTGCTGCGGCTGCCCCCCCGGACGGTGCTGCTCCCCGGCCACGGGCCGGCGACGACGGTGGAGGCGGAGGCGGCGCACAATCCCTTCGCGGCGAGCCCATGAGCGAGACGCCGGATACACCGGACCGGTCCGTCACGGCCGGTGACCCGCTCCCGGACCTCGACCAGCCGGCCGCGGCCCCGGAGGAGGTGGCGCCCCCGGCCCCGCCCGGACTGGCCTTGCCGCTCGGGCTGTTCCTCGCGACCGTCTTCACGACGCTCTGGGCCGGCGCCTACGCGACGAACACCGATCCGCGGCTCGGGCCGCTCGATTTTCTCCTCGGCGATCCCCGACGGCTCATCCGTGGCCTGCCGTTTTCGGCCACGCTGCTGGCGATCCTGGTCACCCACGAGCTGGGCCACTATGTGCTCTCCCGCGTCCATGGGGTGCCCGCGTCGCTGCCCCTGTTCATCCCCGGCCCGCCCCAGTTCATCGGCACGTTCGGCGCGATCATCCGGATGCGCGGCCCGATTCTCAGCCGCAAGGCGCTCTTCGACATCGGCGTGGCCGGCCCGCTGGCGGGGTTCGCGGTGGCGCTGGCGGCCCTGGTCATCGGGCTCCGCCTCTCGCGGGTCGTCACGAACGACGCGTCCTACGGCCTCCACCTCGGCGAGCCGCTGCTGCTCCAGTTCGTGGCCTGGCTCGTCGTGGGGCCGGTGCCCGAGGGCTACGACGTCCTCCTCCATCCCGTCGGCTTCGCGGCCTGGTTCGGCCTCTTCGTCACCTCGCTGAACCTGATCCCGATCGGGCAGCTCGACGGCGGCCACGTCGCCTGCGCGCTGCTCGGCTCGCGCCAGCGCTCGCTCGCGCTGGCGATCCTGCCGATCCTGCTGGTGCTCGGCTACGTCGGCTGGCCCGGCTGGTACCTCTGGGCCAGTCTGGGCGCGCTCATGGGCATCGCCCACCCCCCCGTCCTCGACCCGGAGGCGGCGCTCGGCCGGACCAGGATCTGGATCGGCTGGGGCGCCCTGGCCATCTTTATCCTCACGTTCGCCCCCATCCCCTTCTCCGTCCACTGACCGGCGCGGGCGGGACGCGCCCCCTGGTCGCGGCCGCCATGAGTCCGAACGGCGGTTCCAATCCCGCGTGCAGTCCGCCCGGGACGCCATCGTGCTCGCCGACGGCGCCGGGCACGCCATCGCGTGGAACCCCGCGGCCCGGCCGGGATTGTCAGCCCCCGCCCTCCTGCGCTATCCTGCCTCGCCGACCATGACGCCCGCCGACGCCGCCCGGACCATCCTGACGCAGATCCCCCGCGCCTTCACGCCCGCGACGTTGGAGGATTACGGCCTCCAGCTCTCGCCGGAGCAGGCCCGACGGGTCACCCGGGAGGCGTTGGCCCTGAGCCTGTTCTGGGTCCGCTCCGCGCTCGACCTCGCGCTCAAGGCCGCGACCGGCGCGACGGTCCTGGCGGAACTGCGCCGCGCCATCGAGCAGGAGTGGCGAACCGGCTTCGGACAGCGGGAGGAGGATGCGGCGGCGTTCTTCCGGGAGGCCGAGGCGCGGCGGGCGGCCTACGACCGCATCATGCGGGAGGGGGCGCCGCCGATGATGATCGCCGGCGAAGCGGCCGGGCTGCTCGTGGACGTCGGCGCGGTCGCGCCGGAGGACCGGACCAAGGCGCTCGCCCTGCTGGTGGACGTGATTCCCGTGGACGAGATCGGCGAGCTGATCGCGGACCTGGACGTGACCGAAGGGTGACGCTCAGAGATACCGCCGGCTCCGGACCTCCCCGCGCTCGTCGAGCTCGTAGAGCAGGGGCACGCCCGTCGGGATGTTGAGCTCCAGCACCTCTTCCTTCGAGAGCCGGTCCAGGTGCATGACCAGCGCCCGGAGGCTGTTGCCGTGGGCCGCGATGAGCACGTGGCGGCCCGCCAGGAGGTGCGGCCGGATGGCCCGCTCGTAGTAGGGCAGCACGCGCTCGGCCGTGTCCTTGAGGCTCTCGCCGCCCGGCGGACGGACGTCATAGCTGCGCCGCCAGATCTTCACCTGCTGCTCGCCGTACTTCCTCGCCGTCTCGGCCTTGTCGAGGCCCTGCAGGTCGCCGTACATGCGCTCGTTCAACGCCCGGTCCCGCTCGATCGGGATGCCGGACTGGCCGATGACCTCCAGGACGATACGGAGCGTCTCGCCGGCCCTCGTCAGGACCGAGGTGAAGGCTCGGTCGAACCGGTAGCCGGCCAGCTTCCGCCCCGCCTCCCGCGCCTCCTCCTCTCCCTTCGCCGAGAGGGGCACGTCTAACCAGCCGGTGAAGCGGTTCTCCAGGTTCCACTGCGACTGTCCGTGCCGGAGCAACACCAGATTCGCCATCACGCGGTCTCCTCGACGGGCCGCCGGGCCCTGCGCGGCTTGCAATCGCCCGGGGCGATGGGTACGATGCCTCGAACCCCGCGCGGGCGCGCCGCGCGGGGAACCCCGGAGCCCTCATGTCCTCCTCGCCCCCGCCGCAGGACCCGCCCTGGGCGGAGATCGAGCACTGGTGGGTGGAGATGGCCCGCCGCCTCGGCGTCGCCGACCGGGGGCAGGTCTTCTTCAAGAACGCGCTGGGCCGCGCCGGCGTCCTCGAGCGCGTCGCACGGCTGGGAGCCGATCCGCACTACGTCCTCTTCGTCCTCCTTCGCTACTGGCTTCCCGCCGTCCTGCCGCCGCCCGGCCGGGAGCGAACCTCCAAGGGCGACCAGGACTACTGGCTCGAATCCGAGCAGATCCTCAAGGGCGCGGTCGCGCGACTGCGCGAGCTCAAGCCGCTGATCGACCTGCTCACGGCCCCGAACCCCTTCGCCGCCGAGCCGCCAGCGGGCTCGCCCCAGGTCGCCCCGGTGGTGGAGGTGGAGCTCGCGCGGATGCTGGAGGGGATCGCCGAGGTCGCCGGCAGCTACGGCGGCCCCGACTACACGTCGGTCATCAAGCACTTCGACCCAATCCCCTTCCGGCAGACGCAGCCGTTCAAGCACAATAAAAAGAACAGCGCGGAGCTCTGGGTCGTCTTCCTGCTGCGCGAGCACTTCCGCGCGCTGGGCCTCGGCAAGGACCGCTACTGGCCGCTCGTCGCGGAGTTGCTGACGTGCGCCGGCATCGTCCAGCCCGGCGGCCTGCCCTACACCCCGGACGAGCTGAAGTCCTGGTGGCAGAAGAACTGGCCCCGCACCTACACGCAGTTCGTCCAGAAGGGCCCGGCCGCCGAGCCCTCCGGCGCCGCCTACCAGCAGGACATCGAGTGGTTCCGCACCTGGTTCGCCTGGCAGCTCCGGCGCGCGACCGGCTAGCCCGGCCGCCTCACGACAGCTCGCGTCCCGGCACGAGCCGCGGCAGGTTGCGTAGCGGCGGCCCTCCGTCGGGCGGACCCTGCAACGCCGCCGCGATCAGGAGCGCGAGCAGGAAGAGGTGCAGCGCCACCCCCAGCCAGACGACATAGACCTGCACCCCGCCCAGATCCCTGATCATGGCCGCCTGCCTCGCGGGATCGAGGCCGCCCTTCGACCGGAGATCGGCGAGCTTGTCCCGCACGTGCCAGTAGTAGATGTAGTTGGCGCTCGCGCCCGCCATGATCCGCCAGACGACGCCCACCGTGAGATCCCCCGTCAGGTAGGCCGAGACCACCGGCCCCACCGCATAGACCGCCGCGTAGAGGTACATCTTGCGGTAGAGGAACCACAGGAAGGGGTCCACCAGGAAGGCCGGCCAGTGCCAGGTCAGGGCGAAGGCGGGAGACCCGCCGCGGGTGAACTTCTTGAACTGCTCGAGGTAGCGGTCCGCGTGGGGACCGATGAACGCGCGCCAGAGCGCCTCTTCCTCGGCCGGCGTCGGCTTCTCCCAGATGGACGGCGGCGCGACGGGCGCATCCGGCGTCGGGCCGTGGTGCGCGACCGCCGGGGCCGGCTCGCTCACCGGCGACGAGGACGGCCGGTCCGCGGCGGCGCCGACGAAGGGCTGCCCGCACTGGAGGCAGAACCGCGCCTCATCCGGGTTCTGACGCTCGCAGGTCGCACAGGGCTTCATCGGTCCGTCCGGCGCTCTCGTCTCGGTCGTGGCGCGGCCCCATGCCGCGCACCCTTATAACACTTGTCCCCGCGCGGGCTCAAGCGGAAGCTGGCGCGATTTCTTCAATAGTGTGAACGAGATACGGCCCGCCCGCGCCCGCTCACCCGTTGCGTTATTCCGGACCATTGTGCTAGGTTCCCCCAATTGTCGCGAAGGGGTTCGGGGATGCCGACGGAAGAGCTGGAACGGGACGCACGCCGCTACCTGATGAACACCTACGCCCGGTGGCCGGTGTCCATCGTGCGCGGGCGCGGCTGCAAGGTCTACGACCTGGAAGGGCGGGAATATCTCGACTTCGTCGCGGGCATCGCGGTCAATACCCTCGGGTACGGCCACCCCGACGTCGTCGAGGCGATCCAGAAGCAGGCGCGGCTGCTGCTCCACGCCTCCAACCTCTATTACACGGAGCCGCAGGTGCGGCTCGCCGAGCTGCTCGTCCGCCATTCCTTCGCGGACAAGGTGTTCTTCGGCAACAGCGGCGCGGAGGCCAACGAGGCCGCGATCAAGCTCGCCCGCGCGTACGCGCACCGGCACCATGGGCCGGACCGGTACGAGATCATCACCATGCGGAACTCCTTCCACGGCCGGACGCTGGCGACGCTGACCGCCACCGGCCAGGAGAAGGTCCAGCAGGGGTTCGAGCCGCTTCCCGCGGGCTTCACCTACGTGCCCTTCAACGACCTGGGCGCCGTCGAGGCGGCCGTGACCGACCGGACGGCGGCCGTCCTGCTGGAGCCGGTGCAGGGCGAGGGCGGCGTCCGCGTCGCGGACCGCGCCTATCTCGCCGGGCTGCGCGAGCTCTGCCGCGCGCGGGACCTCCTGCTCATTTTCGACGAGGTGCAGACCGGCATGGGCCGGACCGGCACCCTCTGGGCCTACGAGCAGCTCGGCGTCCAGCCGGACATCATGACGCTCGCGAAGGGGCTCGGCGGGGGGCTCCCCATCGGCGCCTGTCTCGCCACCGACCGGGTGGCCGAGGCCTTCACGCCCGGCTCCCACGCCTCGACCTTCGGCGGCAATCCCCTGGCCTGCACGGCCGCGCTGGCGGTGCTGCGCGTCTTGCTCGAGGGCCGGGTGCTGGCCCACGCCCGTGAGATGGGCGAGTACCTCGCCAAGGGGCTCCAGGACTGCCGGGATCGCGTCTCGACCGTCAAGG
>JAJPJJ010000068.1 GCA_021324295.1 Bacillota bacterium | reverse complement strand
GGCGGTGGCGGAGGTCCCGCGGCTGGACCGGCGGGCGTGCCGGGCGCACGTGGCGGCGCGCTTCTCCGTGGAGCGGATGGCGGACGCCTACGAGGCCGTCTACCGGCGCGTCATCGAAGAGGCCCTCGTCGGGTGAGCGACATCCCCTGGAGGCCTGGCGGCGCATCGGTTCGATCGGCCGGCCCCCACGCACTTCGCGGCTCGGCGCATCGCCCACCGGGTGCATCGACGGGCCGGGGCGCGGCGCGGGACGGCCGTCCGGGACCGGATTCGTTGACACTGGCCTCAAGACGCGTGTATACTGCCTCAGACCGTCCCACGCGTGGAGGAGCATCGCTCAGCATGAAGGTGGAGTGGCGGACCGAGCCGCAGAGCCGGGCTGTGCTGGAGATCGACGTGCCCGAGGATGAAGTGGCCCGGGCGATGGACGAGGCGTACGCCTGGCTCGCGCGGCGCGTCCAGGTTCCCGGATTCCGGCCCGGGAAGGCGCCCCGCACGATCCTGGAGCGCCACGTCGGTACCGAGACCCTGCGGGAGGAGGCGCTACGGCGCCTCGTGCCGCAGCAGTTCGCGGAGGCCGTCCGCCAGGCCGGCCTGGATCCGCTCTCCCGGCCCTCGATCGAGGTGAAGGAGGGACCCGACGGCAAGGGGATCCACCTCACCGCCGTCGTGGACGTCTTCCCGAAGGTCGAGCTGCCGGACTACCGGGCGCTCCGCGTCCCGCGCGAGGGCCACGCGGTGACGGACGCCGACGTGGATCGGGTCCTGGAGGACATCCGTGCCCGTCACGGCCGCCTCGTGAGCACCGCCGGGGGGGCCGCCCGCCGGGGCGATTTCGTCCTGCTGACCGTGGTCGCGGCGCCGGACGGGGCCGAGCGCCTCCAGCCCGGGAAAGAGATGTTGGCGGAGATCGGCGGGGGCCTGCTGCCGGCGCCGGTCGAAGCCGCGCTCGAAGGCGCCCGCGCCGGCGAGGAGCGCACGGCCGAGCTCGAAGGGGCCGGGGCGGTGACCGTCCGCGTCGCGGACGTGCGCCGCAAGGACCTGCCGGCGCTCGACGACGCGTTCGCGCGGGCGGTCTCCGACCAGCCGACGCTCGCGGCGCTGCGGGACCGCCTGCGGGAGCGCCTGGCCGAGGAGCGCGCGCAGGAGGAGGAGCGGGCGCTCAGGGAGCGGGTCCTCGACGCGGTGCTGGCCGCCACGCACATCGATCTGCCCGAGAGCCTGGTGCAGCACGAGGTCGACCACATGATGGAGGACCTCGGGGATCGCCTGCGCTCGCGCGGGCTGACCCTCGAGTCGTACCTTCGGACGTCCCGCAAGGACGAGGTGGAGGTGCGGGCGGAGATGCGGCCCGCCGCCGAGCGCCGCGTGCGCGCCCGGCTGCTGCTGGAGGCGGTCGCTAGCCGGGAGGGGTTGCGCGTGGGCGAGGAGGAGATGGCCGCGGAGGTCGAGAAGCTCGCAGGCGAACTGCAGCAGGACGTGCCCAAGGTCCGCGCCTGGCTGGCGGAGCGCGGCCGGTCCGAGGGCCTGCGGGAGAGCGTGCTGCGGCGCAAGGCGATGACGCTGCTGGTCGAGATCGTCGCGGGGCCTCGCGCGGACGCCGACCCGCCGGCAGGGGTGGCCGGGGACGCGGGGCAGACCGCCGGCGGAGCCACACCCTCCCCGTAGAGCGCCTTCGGCCCCTCGGTGCTGTCTTCCTACGCCGTCGCGCGCGAGCGTATCTCAGGAATGGAGGCGAGGGTGGAACGTGCTGTACATGCCGATCGTCGTTGAGCAGACCGCCCGCGGGGAGCGCGCGTACGACATCTACTCCCGTCTCCTGCGGGAGCGCCTCATCTTCATCGGAGGCCCGATCGAGGACGAGGTGGCGAACCTCATCATCGCGCAGATGCTGTACCTCGACTACGAAGATCCCGAGAAGGAGATCCAGCTCTACATCAACAGCCCCGGCGGCTCGGCGACGGCAGGGCTCGCGATCTACGATACGATGCAGTACCTGCACTCGCCGGTCTCCACGATCTGCGTCGGGCTCGCCGCGAGCGCGGGCGCCGTCATCCTGGCCGGGGGCACCAAGGGGCGCCGGTTTGCGCTCCCGTACTCGCGGACGATGATCCACCAGCCCTGGGGGGGAGCGCAGGGCTCGGTCTCGGACATCAGCATCCAGACGAAGGAGTTTCTCGCGATCCGGCAAATCCTTAACGAGATCATCGCCCGCCACACCGGACAGCCGCTCGAGCGCGTGGAGCGCGACACCGAGCGAAACTTCTGGATGAGCTCACAGGAGGCCAGGGAGTACGGGCTCATCGACGATGTGATCCAGCCGAGGCGATAGAGGAGCCGGCGCCTGGTGGGCCGGGGCCCTGCCGAGGTGGGCATATCCCTCGGCGGGGGCACGACGCCCGGTCCCCCCGATCGACGCAGCGGGCACACAGGGAGAGCCGCCGACGATGTTCAAGGCCGGAGACGAACGGGACCGCCTGAAGTGCTCGTTCTGCGGGAAGCCCCAGGAGCAGGTGCGCAAGCTCGTCGCTGGCCCGGGCGTGTACATCTGCGACGAGTGCATCGAGCTGTGCAACGAGATCATCGAAGAAGAGCTGGCCGGGCCGCAGGCCCACCCGAAGTCCCGCAGCGTCCCGAAGCCGCACGAGATCTACCAGACCCTCTGCCAGTACGTGATCGGCCAGGACCGTGCGAAGAAGGCGCTCAGCGTCGCCGTCTACAACCACTACAAGCGCATCGGCTCGCACTCCCGGCGGTCCAACGACGTCGAGCTCCAGAAGAGCAACATCCTGCTCATCGGCCCCACCGGATGCGGCAAGACCTTGCTGGCCCAGACCCTCGCGCGGATCCTGGACGTGCCCTTCGCAATCGCCGACGCCACCTCGCTGACCGAGGCCGGGTACGTCGGCGAGGACGTGGAGAACATCCTGCTCCGCCTGATCCAGGCGGCGGACTACGATGTGAAGCGCGCCGAGCGGGGCATCGTCTACATCGATGAGGTGGACAAGATCGCCCGTAAGTCGGAGAACCCTTCGATCACGCGGGACGTGTCCGGCGAGGGAGTCCAGCAGGCGCTGCTCAAGATCCTCGAGGGGACCACTGCCAACGTGCCCCCGCAGGGGGGGCGGAAGCACCCCCACCAGGAGTTCATCCAGATCGACACGACCAACATCCTCTTCATTTGCGGCGGGGCGTTCGACGGGCTGGACCGCATCATCGAAGGGCGCGTCCGCGTCGCGAGCATCGGGTTCGGGGCGAAGATCGAGCCGCGACGCGAAGACCGCATCGGCGCCCTGCTCGCCCAGGTGATGCCCCAGGACCTGCTCCGCTACGGCCTCATCCCGGAGTTCATCGGCCGCCTTCCGGTGGTCGTGCCGCTCGAGCCGCTCACCGAGGCCGATCTCGTGACCATCCTCATCGAGCCGCGCAACGCCCTCGTCCGCCAGTACCAGAAGATCCTGGAGATGGACGGGGTGGAACTGATCGTCGCCGACGACGCCCTCCGGGCGATCGCCCGGGAGGCGATGGCGCGCAACACGGGGGCACGGGGCCTGCGCACGATCATCGAGGAGATCATGCTGAATATCATGTACGAGATCCCCTCGCGGGGCGACGTGAAGCGGTGCGTCGTCACCCGGGAAACGGTGGAGAAGCGCACGGAGCCCCTGTTGCTTACAGCCACCGAGCTCAAGAAGATGGCCAAGGAGAAGCCCGCCTGAGCGCAGGGCCCCGGGCGACACGCCCCCGTCCCGCCCCCCGCCGTCTGCGCGGATCACAACTGTTGCCCGCCGCCTCCCCGGCGCCCGCCCCAAGCGAGACGCCCCTCCGCCGGTCCGCCGCGCCCCCCGCTGCCGGCTCCCGGCGCCTTCGAGAGCCGGGGACCTGGCGACCGGAGGCACGCGGGGAACGGCCGGCGCGGCCCGCGACGCTCAAGGAGAGGGGCGGAATCCCCGGGGACCCTGCGGCCGTATAGCTATGTGGATCGAAGGAAGGGCATAGGGAGGGAGTGCCTCGCACGCGGGGGACGGGACGCCCGGCCCGCGGGGGCCTGTGGAGCTCCTCCCGCGACGGCGGCGCTCCCAAGGAGGTCCAGTCGATGACGGAACAGATGCAGCAGCCACCGGAGCAGACGAGCGGGCCGACGGTCCCCGAGGTGCTCCCGGTCCTGCCGCTCAAGGGCACGGTCGTGCTCCCCTCGATGGTCGTGCCCCTCGGAGTGGGACGGCCCAAGTCGCTCGCGGCGCTCGAGGCCGCGCTCGCCGGCGCGCGGGTGCTCCTGCTCGTGGCTCAGAAGAAGGACGACGAGGAGAACCCGGAGCCCTCGGGCCTCTATCGGATGGGGACCATCTGCCGCATCCTGCAGGTGGGGAAGCAGCCCGACGGCACCGTCCAGGTCGTCGTGGAGGGCATCGTCCGGGGCGCCATCGTCGAGTTCACGCAGACGGCCCCGTACTTCCAGGTCCGGATCGAGCAGCGGCCCGATCCGACGGAGAAGCCGCTCGAGATCGAGGCGCTGATGCGGGGCGTGACCTCGCAGTTCGAGCGGTACGCCCGGCTCTCGCGGTCCATCCCGCCGGAAGCGTTCATGCTCGTGATGTCGGCGGAGGAGCCCGGCCGGCTCGGGGATCTGGTTGCCCAGCACCTGCAGCTCAAAGTCGAGGAGCGGCAGCGGGTCCTGGAGGCATCCCCGCGCGAGCGGCTGGAGATGCTGAGCGGGGTGCTCACCAAGGAAATCAACATCCTCGAGCTGGAGCGGAAGATCCAGAACCGCGTCCGCAAGCAGATGGAGAAGAGCCAGCGCGAGTACTTCCTGAAGGAGCAAATGAAGGCGATCCAGCAGGAGCTCGGCGAGAAGGACGAGCGGACCGCCGAGGTGGACGAGTACCGCAAGAAGATCGAGGACGCCAACCTCCCGGAGAAGGTCAAGGAGAAGGCGCTCGAGGAGCTGGGCCGCCTCGAAAAGATGCCGCCGATGGTGGCCGAGGCGGTCGTGGTGCGCACGTACCTCGACTGGATCCTGGCGCTGCCGTGGAGCACGCGCACCGAGGATCGCATCGACATCAAGGCCGCGCGGGCGATCCTCGACGAGGACCACTACGGGCTGGACAAGGCGAAGGACCGCGTCGTGGAGTACCTCGCGGTGCGCAAGCTCGCGCCGGACAGCAAGGCGCCGATCCTGTGCTTCGTGGGCCCGCCGGGCACCGGGAAGACGAGCCTGGGCAAGTCGATCGCGCGGGCGTTGGGCCGGAAGTTCGTGCGGGTCTCCCTCGGCGGCGTGCGGGACGAGGCCGAGATCCGGGGACACCGGCGGACGTACGTCGGTGCGCTCCCCGGGCGGATCATCCAGGGGATGCGGACGGCCGGCAGCCGGAACCCCGTGTTCATGCTGGACGAGATCGACAATCTGGGGATGGACTTCCGGGGCGACCCGTCGGCTGCGCTGCTGGAGGCCCTCGATCCCGAACAGAACAACGCGTTCAGCGACCACTACCTCGAGCTGCCGTTCGACCTGCGCGAGGTGATGTTCATCACCACCGCCAACGTGCTGGACACGGTGCCGCCGGCGCTGCGCGACCGGCTGGAGGTCATCCGGTTCTCCGGATACATCGAGGAGGAGAAGCTGCACATCGCGACCCAGTTCCTGATCCCCAAGCAGCTCAAGGAGAACGGCCTCCGGCCCGAGCACGTCGCGTTCACCGAGGAGGCGCTGCGGCACGTCGTCCGCGAGTACACCCGGGAGGCCGGCGTGCGGAACCTGGAGCGCGAGATCGCGACGATCTGCCGCAAGGTCGCGCGCGAGGTCGCGGAGGGGGAGGCCACCTCGGTCAAGGTGACCACCCAGAACGTGCACAAGTTCCTCGGGCCGCCGAAGTTCCGCTACGGGCTCGCCGAGAAGGAGGACGAGGTCGGGGCGGCGACCGGGCTCGTCTACACGGAGCAGGGCGGGGACATCGTCACGGTCGAGGCAACGCTGCTGCGGGGCGAGGGCAAGCTGTCGCTCACCGGCCAGCTCGGCGATGTGATGAAGGAGTCCGCGCAGGCGGCGCTCAGCTACGTCCGGGCGCGGGCGCGGCGGCTGGGCGTGGACGACACGTTCGTGTCGCGGTACGACGTGCACGTGCACGTCCCGGCCGGGGCGGTGCCGAAGGACGGCCCGTCGGCCGGCATCACGATGGCCACCGCGCTGGCCTCGGCGCTCACCGGGCGGCCGGTCCGGAAGGACGTCGCGATGACCGGCGAGATCACGCTGCGCGGCAAGGTGCTGCCGGTCGGCGGGGTCAAGGAGAAGGTGATCGCCGGGCACCGGGCGGGGATCAAGACGATCATCCTCCCCAAGGACAACGAGAAGGACCTGCACGAGATCCCGGCCAACGTCCGCAAGAAGCTCCGGTTCGTCTTCGTCGAGCACATGGACCAGGTGCTCGAGGAGGCGCTGGGGCAGGGGCTGGGCCTGCCCGTGCTCACGCCCCCGCCGACCGGGATCGGCCGACCGCAGCCGTCGATCCAGGCGTAGCCCGGCCCGAGCCGCTTCCCGAGGACGCGCTCCCCCGGGGCGCGTCCTCGCGTCTTGTGCGACCGGTGTTCCGACGTGGATGGCGGTGCTCGCGCGCATCGACCCGCTGACCTACGCCGTGGACGCGCTGCGCGCGATCGTGTACGGGCGGTCCCCGCTCGCGCGGGCGCTCGTCGTCCACCCCTACGGGCTGAACCTCGCGGTGATCGGTGCGTTCCTGCTGGCGACGTTCGGCCTGGCGCTCGCGACCTTCGGCTCGCGCGACGAGTGAGGCCTCGCTCCCGGCGCACGGGGGACGCGAGGCGCGGTCAGTATCCCCGGGAGACGTCGACGATGTGCTGCAGCGGCGCGCCGGCCGCGTAGCGGCGGAGGTTATCGCAGAACGCGGCCGCCACCCGGTCGAAGAAGCGCGGCGTGATCCCGGAGACGTGCGGGGTCACGATCACCCGGTCGAGCGCGTAGAGCGGGTGGCCCGGGGGAAGCGGTTCCTGCTGGAAGACGTCCAGCCCGGCCCCGGCGATCCACCCCTCGCGCAGCGCGCGCACGAGCGCCGCCTCCTGCACGATCACGCCCCGCGCGACGTTGATGAGGACGGCGCTCGGCTTCATCGACCGAAGCTCGCGCTCGCCGAGCAGGCCCCGCGTCGCGGGCGTCACGGGCAGGAGGACGACCACGTAGTCCGCCTCCCGCAGGACCTCGTCCAGCCGATCCGGCGGGAAGATCCGCTCGACGTGCGCGACGGGGGCCGGGGTGCGGCGGGTCCCGATCACCCGCATGCCCGCCCCGGCAGCCAGCTCCGCGAGCGCCCGCCCGATCTGCCCGAGCCCCAGGATGCCCATGACCTGGCCGCGCACCTCGCCGCCCACGCCCGACGGTCGGTCCCACCGGTGGGCGATCTGGTTCCGGATCGCGATGTGCAGGCGGCGGGAAAACGCGAGGACGAGCGCCATGACGTGCTCCGGCACCGCGGTGTGCGCGCCAACCGTGCGCGTCAGCACGACGCGCCCGTCGCGCACGCCCGGCATCCCGACGAAGTGATCCACGCCCGCGGTGAACGCATGGATCCAGCGCAGGCGCGGCGCCCGCTCCGTGAAGCCCTCGGGCAGGGACCAGCCGGCGGCGATCTCGGCGTCCGGAGCGCGCTCGAGCGCCTCGGCGTCGGTCTCCGGCAGGATCAGCGGCGCGCCCGGCGCCGCCTCCCGCACCGCCTCGCGGAGCCGCGCGCGGACCGCCTCCGGCACCAGCGGATCGGCGACGACGAGGATCGTCGGGGTCATCTCCGGTCCCCCCGCCCGCGCAGCCGGCGGCCGCGCGCGCGCCTCCCGCCGTCCGCCGCCGGGGGGCGAGGGGTGTGGGTCGTCATGGAGCCGCTGCGCAAGGGGACGCCGGCTCCCGGCGCATGCGCTCCGGCGTCTCGGGGGTGGCAGCGAGACGAATCGGCCGCGGGGCGGCCCTGCGCTTCCGGTCGGGGGCGGCATCCCACGCCAACGAATCGCGGGAGCACGGCGATGCGTTGGGGCGGGAGGGCGCCGCGCAGGCCCGCCGCGTCCCCCGTCGGCATCGCGCGACGCACTAGCCCGCGGGGGCGGCGGCGGGATGGCCGGGGGCGCGCGACGCCGTCGCGCGGAGGCGCGCGAGCAGCGCGCCGTACGGCGCCACGTCGAGCACCGCGCCGTTTCGGAGCGCGATCCCCAGGCCCGAGAGCGGCGACACGCGGGCGCCGGGGAGCACGATGCCCACGAGGTTGAGGGGGTCGGCGGCCGGGATCACAACGACGGCCGTCTCCTCAGACGCGCGGCGGAGCTCGCGCAGCGCCTCGACCGCGTCCGGCAGCGCGAACTGCTCCCCGGCGAATCCGGCGGCGAACCGGCCTCCCCGGACCTCGCCCTGCGCTTCCCAGCGGCCATAGATGGCACGGAGGACGCGCCAGGGCGGCGCCGCGCGCTCTCGAACTAGGAGGTCGCGGAACACGATGCCGTACCGCCGCAGCAGCTGGCGCGCCAGGATCTCGTGGCGCGTCGCCTCGTCGATCTCCTCCCCGGACGCCGCCCACAGGGCCCATCGGCCGGCCGGCGCGGCGCGGCGCGCGCCGAAGGGGCCGGCCGTTCCCCAGGATCCGCGCTCGAGGCGCAGGGGCGCGTGCCGGGGCCGCCGGTGGGCGCGCGCCGTCCCGTGGACGAGGCGGCGGAGCCCGGCGAAGCCGTCGCCGGTCACGAGGCCGAGCGCGACGAGCTCCCACAGGGCCCCTTCGACCTCGGTGGGCAGTCGGCGAACGCCGCGCGCGATCTCCCCGAGGAAGGAGGCGCCGTGCTCGCGGAGGTACCGCACGACGTCCGCGGCACCCCCTCGCAGCGCGCGCACATCCGCGTCCTGCGCGTCGCGCTCGAGAAACGCGGGCAGATCTTCCCGCAGCACGAGCGCGATCGGCACCGTGCGCGAGGGCCCCGCCCGCCGCCGGGCCCGCCACGCCGCTGGCGCCGCGGCGCCTGGTCGTGGGGATCCGTCCTCGTCTTCGGCGTCGAGCGCCTCCTGCCCGGGCCGCAACCGGCCCCAGGCTACGGCGCCGGCGAGACACAGCGCATCGAGGTCCGCAGGATCGTAGAGACGCACGCGGGACGGGAGGACGTGCTCCTCCCACGCCGGCGCCGGGATCTCCAGCCCCTGCAGCATGCCGATGATCTCCGCGAGCCCCTCCCGGCCGTGGAGCTGCGTCCCGGGCTGCACGTGCTGCCACCGCAGTAGGAACCGCATCAGCAGGGCCGGGGCGGCGGGCTCGATCTCCCGCCGCAGCCGGCCGAGCGTGAGCCGGTGGATGCGCGCGAGCAGCCGCCGCTCGCACCACTCCAGGCCATCCGCGCCGGGCGTGAACCGGCCCCGCAGGACCACCCCCGCGCCTTCGAGCGCCGCGAGCGCGGCGTCGACCGCGGACGCCGCGAGGCCGATCCTCGCCGCGAGGCCGCGGGCCGTGACCGGGCACGCGCACTGCACCCACCCGTGGACGATCTCGCGCACGGCGTCGTGAGGCGAGGGGCTCGCCGGCGCGCCGCCGGCCGAACCGGCGACCTCCGGGTCAAGCCGCGATGCCGGCAGAGCCGCGCGCACAAGCGGGACCCGCTCGGTCGCCACGTACGCCCGTCGCGCCCGGCCCTCCGCGTCCGTCCACGCGGCCACCGTCGCCCGCCCCGACGCGATCAGCTCGGCGGCGAGCGCATCCCACGGCGCGGCGTCCTCGAGCGGCAGCACGCCCACCGTGAGCAGGTGGTCGTGCAGCTCGTCGGCGTCGCGCACATCGGGCCACGCCTGCGCCGCGACCACGGCGATCGCTGCCGCGTCGAGCGCGCCCGCGGTGCGGGCCAGCTCGGGGTCCGTCCGGCGGAGCGCGACCGCGCGGGCGCGCCGCTCCTCCAGCGGTGCATCGTCGAGGAACGCGTAGGGGTTGGCGTGGAGTAGCTCCTGCGAGATCGGAGACGGAGACGGCGTCTCCACGGCCACCTTCCGGATCTCGCCGCGCTCGAGCGCCGCCAGCACCGCCCGCAGCCCGTCCAGGTCCATCGCTTCGTGGAGGCAGTTGCGGATCGTCTCCGTGACCAGCGGGTGATCGGGCGGCGTGATCGGCCCGCTGTGGTTGTCCTGGCAGCCGACCTGTTCCGGGAACACCGCGGCGAGCAGGTCCTCCGCGCGCATCCGCTGGATCTGCGCCGGCACGCGCCGGCCGCCGGTGCTGCGCAGCAGGGCGAGCGAGCGGGTGGCGTTCCACCGCCACCGCGTGCCGAACAGCGGTGACTGGAGGGTCGCCTGGACCAGGTCGTCCAGGACCGTCGCGGTCCGCACGTAGCCGAAGATGCTCTCGAGCGGGAAGCTGTGCTGGGTCCCCAGCGACAGCACGATGCCGTTGTCCGTGGCCGCGGCCTGCAGCTCGAAGTCGAACGTCAGGCAGAAGCGCTTCCGCAGCGCGAGGCCCCAGGCCCGGTTGATCCGGCTGCCGAACGGCGCGTGCAGGATGAGCTGCATCCCGCCGGCCTCGTCGAAGAACCGCTCGGCGACGACCGTCTCGCGGGTCGGGATGCAGCCGAGCGCGGCCAGTGTCTCCGCGATGTACTCCGCGAGCTGGGCGGCGCCCTCCGGGTCGGTCCCGGCCTCGGCCACCAGCCAGGCGACGCACGCCGGGCGGTCTGCGACGCGCGCGGCGATCTCGCACCGCAGGTCCGAGACGGCCGCGGATAGCTCCGGCGTCCGCCCCGGCACCTCGCCCAGCCAGAACGGCACCGACGGGGGCGCCCCGTGCGCGTCCTCCACGCGCACGCGGCCCGCCTCGACGCGGCGGATCCGCCACGAGGTGTTCCCCAGGAGGAAGATGTCGCCGGCCAGGCTCTCGACCGCGAAGTCCTCGTTCACGGTGCCGACCGTCACGCCGTCGGGATCCTGCACGACCTCGTAGTCGGCGGTATCGGGGATCGCCCCGCCGCAGGTGATCGCGGCCAGGCGGGCGCCCCGCCGGCCCCGCAGCATCCCGCGCACGCGGTCGCGGTGGAGGAGCGCGGTCGTGCGTCCCAGCCGGCGCGCGATGCCGTCCGACAGCATTTCCAGGACCTGCTCGAACTCCGCCCGGGGCAGGTCCCGGTAGGGGTACGCGCGGCGGACGAGGGCGTACAGCGCGTCCTCCGCGATCTCCTCCGCACTGGCGGTGGCCACGATCTGCTGCGCGAGCACGTCGAGCGGTTTCTCCGGCAGGACCACCCCGTCGAGCGCGCCGCGGCGAACCGCGCGTACCGATGCCGCGCACTGCACCAGCTCGTCGCGCGTCAGTGGAAACAACACGCCCCGGGGCGCACGGCCGAGCCAGTGGCCGGATCGGCCGACCCGTTGCAGGAGCTGCGCGAGCGAGCGAGGCGCTCCCACGTGGCAGACGAGATCGATGTGGCCGATGTCGATGCCCAGCTCGAGCGACGCGGTGGCCACAACGACGCGCACCTGGCCGTTCTTGAGCCGCTGCTCCGCGTCCACGCGCAGGCGGCGCGCGAGGCTGCCGTGGTGCGCCGCGACCGCCCCGTCGCCGAGCCGCTGGGTGAGGTTGTGGGCGACGCGCTCGACGAGCCGCCGGGTGTTGACGAACACGAGGGTCGCCCGCTGGGACCCCGCCAGGGCGGCGATCCGGTCGTACACGGCGTCCCACAGCTCGTGCGTGGCGATCGGCCCTCGGGGCGGCCCCGGCACCTCGACCGACAGCTCCCAGGGCCGGCGGTGACCGACGTCCACGATCGCGCACCCCTCCGGGCCGCCCGGTGCGCCGGTCAGGAGGCGGGCCACCTCCTCGATCGGGCGGACAGTCGCGCTGAGGCCGATCCGCTGGCAGCGCCGGCCGGCCAGGCGATCGAGCCGTTCGAGCGACAGGGCGAGGTGCGCGCCTCTCTTGTCGCCGGCGACCGCGTGGATCTCGTCCACGATCACGGTGCGGACCGTGCGGAGAAACGCGCGGCTGCGCTCGGCGGTGAGCAGGATGTACAGCGACTCCGGCGTCGTGATCAGGATGTGCGGGGGCCGGCGGGTCATCAACGCGCGGTCCCGGGCGGAGGTGTCGCCCGAGCGCACGGCGACGCGGATCTCCGGCAGGGCCGCGCCGGCGGAGGCCGCGAGGCGGCGGATCTCGGCCAGCGGCTCCGCGAGGTTGATCTGGATGTCGTTGCCGAGCGCCCGCAACGGCGAGACGTAGACGACCGCGGTCTCATCCCCCAGGCCCCCCTCCGAGGCCGATCGGACCAGCGCGTTGAGCGACCAGAGGAACGCGGCGAGCGTCTTGCCGGATCCCGTCGGGGCGGCGATCAGCGTATCCCGTCCGCGCGCGATGGCCGCCCATCCCGCGGTCTGCGCCGGCGTCGGCTCGCGGAAGCGGCCGGCGAACCAGCGGGCGATCAGCGGGTCGAAGAGGTCGAGGCTCACAGCGTGTGTCTACTGCGCGGGGCCGGGCGGTCCCTCTCGGCCCGGCCCGTGGTATGATCGGGTCGACGGGCAGGTGCCTGATCCCGGCCGATGGGTGCGCTGAGCGCGACGCGAGGGCAGGCCGCGGCCGCACGTCTCCTGCGCCGCGCCCGGGTGGCGCACCTCGCGACGGCGAGCGGAGACGGGGAGCCGCACGTCGTCCCCGTGTGCTTCGTCTACGACGGGCGCGCGATCTACAGCGCGATCGACGAGAAGCCGAAGCAGCGCCCGCCGCGGGGCCTGCGCCGGATCCGCAACATCGAGGCCAACCCGCGCGTCGCCCTCGTCGTCGACGAGTACCGCGAGGACTGGCGCCGCCTGCGCTACGTGCTCGTGCGGGGCACCGCGACGGTTCTCGATCCCGGTGGAGGGGAGCATGCCGGGGCGGTCCGGAGGCTCCGCCGCAAGTACGCGCAGTACCGCGCGATGCGCCTGGAGGAGCTTCCGGTGATCCGCATCACGCCGGAGCGGATCGCCGCGTGGGCCGCGCGGCCGGCCCGTTCGCCGACCGCTCGCTAGCGCGTCGTTGCGTGGGTCGGAGGCAGGGGAGGGGGGTGTGGGGGCCGGCCTGAGCGCCCCCCCACGAATCGCGGTGCTCCCGCGGACTCGCCGCGCTGGGGCTCCGCTCCTCGACCGGACGCGCGGGGCAGCCCCGCGGCCGCCCCGTCTCGCTGCCACCCCCGAGACCTCGGAGGTCATGCGCGAGGACAGCGGTTTCAGGGCGGGGGCGAGAGAGCGTGGGGTCTGCCCCGCGCGCCCCGGGGGCCCGGCGGGGATCCGGTCCGGCTCCTGGGTACGCTTGTAGTGGAAGAGTGTCGCGCGCGCGCCGGCGGGCCGCGCGGCACCCGAGGCGATGAAGCTACCGGAGCCGAGCGAGCAGGCCACGCGGTTCTACGCGACCGCGCTGGATTGCCTGGTACGGGACGGGGTGCCGTTCCTCATCGGCGGCGCGTACGCGATGCGGGAGTACGCCGGCATCTTTCGGGACACGAAGGACCTGGACCTCTTCTGCCGGCCCGAAGACGCCCGCCGGGTGCTGGCCGTGCTCGCCGGGGCGGGCTGCCGGACGGAGGTGTGGGATCCTGTCTGGCTCGCCAAGGCGTTCCAGGAAGACCTCTTCATCGATGTGATCTTCAACGCGGGCAACGGCCTCGGCCGAGTCGATGATACGTGGTTCCGCCACGCGCGCGACGTGCTCCTGTTCGGCGTCCCGGTGCAGCTCATCCCGCCCGAGGAGCTGATCTGGAGCAAGGCGTACGTGCAGACTCGAGAGCGCTACGACGGCCCCGACATCGCCCACGCGATCCGCCAGCAGGGATCGACCCTCGACTGGCGGCGCCTCCTCGAGCGCATCGAGCCCAACTGGGAAGTGCTCCTGATGCACGTCGTCAACTTCCGCTACGTGTATCCGTCCGAGCGCGCGCGCGTGCCGGATTGGCTCGTGCGCGATCTCTGCGCCCGCGTCCAGCGGCAGCTCGCCGACCCTGCGCCGCGCGGGCGCCTCTGTCGCGGCCCGCTGCTCGCGCCGCGCGACTACGAGGTCGATATCGCGGAGTGGGGATACGAGGACCCGCGGCCGCCGCGGAGGGGAGGAAGCCGTGCCGGAGGAGCGGATCGGCGTGCGGATCGCCGCGATCGGTGATCTGCACGTCGGCGAGGCACCGGGCGAGGATCTGCGCCAGCTCTTCACGGAGGTGACCGAGCGGGCCGATGTGCTGATCCTGTGCGGCGACCTCACGGACCGCGGCCTGCCCCGCGAGGCGGACGCGGTGGCCGACGCCCTCGCCGCCTGCCGGATCCCGGTCGTCGCGGTGCTCGGCAACCACGACTGCGAGGCCGGCCGGCAGGAGGAGATCAAGCAGATCCTCGCCCGACGCGACGTGATGGTGCTCGACGGCGAGCCGCGCGAGGCGCGGGGCGTGGGGTTCGCGGGGACGAAGGGGTTCGGCGGGGGGTTCGGGAGCCACGTGGTCCAGCCGTGGGGCGAGGACGCCGTCAAGCAATTCGTCCAGGAGGCCGTCGCGGAAGCGATCCGGCTCGAGAGCGCCCTCGCCCGGCTCAAGTCCCAGCCCACCGTCGGGCGGATCGTGGTCGCGCTGCACTACGCGCCCGTCCACCAGACGGTCAACGGCGAATCGCCCGAGATCATCCCGTTCCTCGGCTGCTCGCGGCTGGTCGACCCGATCGACCGGTTCGGCGCGGCGGCCGTGTTCCACGGCCACGCCCACCACGGGAGCCCCGAGGGCAGGACGCCGCGGGGGATCCCCGTCTACAACGTGTCGCTGCCGGTGCTGCGCCGCGCGCACCCGGACCGGCCCTACGCGCTGCTCGAGGTCTAGCGCAGCGTCGCGCGATGCCGACGGGGGCCGCGGGGCAGACCCGTCTGTGTCCCCCGCAGGCGTCGGAGACCAGGCACTACCCCCCGCGCGGTCCCGGCGGGGGCCCGCCCCACGCGCGGCGCAGGCGCCACACCTCGCGCAGGTACTCCGCGACCGTGCGGGCGACGTGCACGCGGCTGTCGTGGTCCTCGACCCAGCGGACGGGCACCTGCGCGATCCGCCAGCCGGACCGCTCGGCGAGCAGCAGCAGCTCGGTATCGAAGAACCACCCGTCGCTCCGCACGAGCGGCACGAGCTCCCGGACCACCCGGTCGGTCACCGCCTTGAAGCCGCACTGCGCGTCCGTGATCGCCGTGTGGAACACGCGCCGCAGCAGCGCGTTGTAGCCGCGGGAGAGGATGTCGCGCGCGAGGCTGCGCGTGAGCGCAGCGTGGGGCACGTGGCGGGAGCCGACCGCGATGTCGTACCCCTCGGCGATCCGCGCGAGGAGCGGGCCGAGCGCCTCGAGGTCGGTCGAGAGATCCACGTCCATGTACGCGTGGACCTCGGCCGCCGTGGAGGCCCAGGCGTGCTTGAGCGCGATCCCGCGGCCGCGCGCCTCGAGCCGCAGCCCGCGCAGACGGGGATCGCGGCGGCAGAGGTCGCGCACCACGGCCGGCGTCTCGTCCGTGGACCCGTTGTCCGCGATCGTCACGCACCACTCGCCCGGGCATGTGCGCGAGAGGAACGCGACGAGCGTCTCGATGCTCTGGGCCAGGATCCGGGCCTCGTTGTAGACGGGGACCACCACGTCGATCCTGGCCCCGGCGGTCATCGTGTGGGGTTCCGCGCGCCCTGCATGCCCCCATTCTACCGCACCTGGGACGGTTGCGGGGGCGCGCCGCGGCCTTGTCACAGCGGGCGCGCCGCTGATATAATACGCGCGATACATCCAGACGCGAGGACGGGGAGGAGTAGGCCCGTTGCGCGGCGGCCCCAGCGGCCGCCGGGCCTCGCCCACAGCGAGGGGAGCATCCGGTGCAAGCTCCCCGGGAGAGAGCGGGCTGAACGTCGCCCCGGAGCGGCGCGCCGGAGGCGCAGGATCCTGTGCCGGAGGCGGCCGGGAGCGCCCGTGAGCGCGCACGCAAGCCGGCGACGCCGTCGCCGCCCGCGAAGGCGCGGGGCGGCGCGGGGACGCGCCGGGACGAAGGTGGTACCGCGGAGCGCCGCTCCGCCCTTTGGGCGGAGCGGCGCGCGCGCTACTGGGGAGGCGAGGACGTGGCCGAGCTGCCGAAGGCGTACGATCCGGTGGAGACCGAGGGGCGGTGGTACGCGTTCTGGACGGCGCGCCGCTACTTTCACGCCACCGTCGATCCCTCCCGACGGCCCTACGTCATCATGATGCCGCTGCCCAATGTCACCGGCGAGCTGCACATGGGCCACGCGCTCAACAACAGCCTGCAGGACTGCATGATCCGGTGGAGCCGGATGCGCGGGCTCAACGCGATGTGGCAGCCGGGGCTCGACCACGCCAGCATCGCGGTCCACGTCGTGATGGAGCGGCGCCTCGCGCAGCAGGGCCTCACCCGGTTCGACCTCGGGCGCGAGCGCTTCCTCGAGGAGACGTGGCGGTGGAAGGAGCGGATCGGCGGCCGCATCCTCGATCAGCTGCGCCGTCTGGGGTGCTCGTGCGACTGGGACCGCACCACCTTCACGATGGACCCGCGCTACTCCGCCGCGGTGCAGGAGTGCTTCGTGCGCCTCTACGAAAGGGGGCTGATCTACCGCGGCACGCGGATGATCAACTGGTGTCCGAAGGACCAGACCAGCATCTCGGACCTCGAGGTGGAGTACGTCGAGACGCCGAGCACGCTCTACTACCTGCGCTATCGCGCCGAGGATGGCGGCGACGGCCTCCTTGTCGCCACCCAGCGCCCCGAGACGATCCTGGCCGACGTCGCCGTGGCGGTGCACCCGGATGACGACCGGTACCGGCGCCTGGTGGGGACGCGCGTCGTCGTGCCGGTCGTCGACCGGCCGGTGCCGGTGATCGCCGACCGGCGCGTGGACCCGCGGTTCGGCACCGGCGCCGTCAAGGTCACGCCGGGCCACGACCCGGCGGACAACGAGATCGGCGCGGACCACGGCCTCCCGGTCCTCGTCTGCCTCGACACGCACGCGCGGATCACGGATCTCGGGGGGGAGCGCTACCGGGGCCTCGACCGGTTCGAGGCCCGGCGGCTGATCGTGGACGACCTGCGCGCCCGGGGGGTGCTGGAGCGGGAGGAGGCGTACACGACCAGCATCGGCCGGTGCGACCGCTGCAAGACCGTGATCGAGCCGTACATCTCGGAGCAGTGGTTCTGCCGGATGCGGGAGCTCGCCGCCCCGGCGATCCAGGCCGTGCGCGACGGCCGGGTACGGTTCCACCCTGAGCGCTGGACCAAGTTCTACATGGACTGGATGGAGCAGATCCGGGACTGGAACATCAGCCGCCAGCTCTGGTGGGGGCACCGTATCCCGGTCTGGTACTGCGCGTGCGGCGAGATGATCGTGCGCCGCACCTCGCCCGCCCGGTGCCCCGCCTGCGGGGCCACGGAGCTCACGCAGGATCCGGATATCCTCGATACGTGGTTCAGCTCCGCGCTGTGGCCGATCGCCACGCTCGGGTGGCCGGAGGAGACCGACGACCTCCGGTACTTCTATCCCACGAGCACCCTGTTCACCGACCGGTCGATCGTCTTCCTGTGGGTGGCCCGCATGATCATGTTCGGCCTCGCGTTCCGCGGCGAGGTCCCGTTCCGCGACGTGTACGTGCACCCCACGGTGCTGAACATCGAGGGACGGCGGATGAGCAAGAGCCTCGGCACCGGCATCGACCCGCTCGGCCTGATCGACCGGTACGGCGCCGACTCCCTGCGGTTCGCCCTCATCAACCGCGTGACCGGCGAGCAGGACCTTCGGTTTGCGGAGAAGATGGTCGAGGACACCAGGAACTTTGCCAACAAGATCTGGAACGCGGCGCGGTTCGTCCGGATGGCGGCGGCGGAGCCGGGTCCCCGGGCCGACGGCGAGCGGGCGGGCGCGATCCCGGACCCGGAAGGGTGCTCGCTTCCCGAGCGCTGGATCCTCAGCCGCTTCGCCCGGACCGCCACCGCCGTGACCGAGGCGCTCGAGCGGTTCGAGTTCCACGCGGCCTGCCAGCGGCTCTACGCGTTCATCTGGAGCGAGTATTGCGACTGGTACCTGGAGATGGCGAAGGAGGATCTGCGCGCCGGGCCGCCGGCGCGGCGCGAGGCCGCGCGCGCGGTGCTGTCGGGAGTCCTCTCGCAGACGATGGCCCTGCTGCACCCGGTGATGCCGTCCCTGACGGAGGAGATCTGGCAGGCGCTGGCGCACCGCGGCGAGACGATCATGCTCGCGCCGTGGCCGGTCCCCGAGGAGGCAGGCGCCCGCGCCGCGTGGGCCGCGCGATGGGTGGATCCCCAGGCGGAGGCGCAGATGGCCACCGTGATGGGACTCGTCCATGCGATCCGCAGCATGCGGGCCGACCTCGGGATGCCGCCGGCCGAGCCGCTGCGGCTCCTCCTCCTCCTGCCCGACGGGCAGCGCGCGCTGCTGGAGGACGCGCGCCGCTACATCGCCCCGCTCGTCCGCGCCGCCGAGCTCGCGCTGGGCCGCGCCGGGGATCGCGCGGCGCGGCCCCCCGCCGCGGTCTCGCTGCTGTGGGGCGAGATCGAGATCGTCCTCCCCGTCGAGTCGGCGGAGGCGCGCCGCGCGGTGCGCGAGCGCGTGCGGAGACAGCTCGCCGCGCTGGACCGCGACCTCGGCCGCCTCGGCGAGCGGCTCCGCAACGGCGCGTTCCTCGAGCGCGCTCCCGCAGAGGTCGTGGAGGCCGACCGGGCGCGGGAGCGGGAGCTCGCGGAGCGCCGGCGGACGCTGGAGCGCTACCTCGTCGGCCTCGATGCGTGAGGGCCCGGCGGCGCTGCCGCCAGACCCGCGGGGGGCGGCCGGGGCTGGCTCTGCCGCGGCGCCCCGCTGGGTCGGGTATGCGCTCGCGGGCTGCGGCGTCGTCATCCTCGGCCTCTTTGCGGCCACCACCGACGTCCACCAGGTCGGCGCCGCGCTCCGCGGCGTGCGGCCCGCGCTGCTCGCGCTGGCGGCCGCCGCGCTCGTGCTCCAGATCCTCGTGAAGGCGGTCCGCTGGCGGTACATGGTGCGGCGGCTCACGGGGACGGGGATCTCGACGCGCTTCGCCGCCCTCTCGATCGTGGCCGGCGTCGCCGCGGGCAGCATCGTCCCCGCCCGGGGGTTCGAGATGGCCAAGGCGATGCTCCTCAAGGGGTCGCACGGCACCAGCCTGGGCCGGTCCACCTCGGCGATGATCGCGGAGCGCATGCTGGACCTGCTGCTGCTGATCGGCGTGCTGCTGTGTGCAGCGCTGCTGCTGCCGCGCCGGATGGTGATGGCGAGCGGCGTCCTCCTGGCCACGATCGCCGCGCTGGCCGCGGGATGCGCGCTCGTCGTGTCCGCGCCGTCGCGCGTGCGCGACGGGGCCGCCGCCGTCCTGGGGATCCTCCCGTGTCCGTCCGGGCTCCGCCGGCGCGCCGTCCGGCTGCTCGACACGTTTGCCGCGAGCGTCCTGCTGTGGCGGGAGGGCCGGACGCTGGGCGTCCTCCTGGCGCTGAGCGCGCTCGGCGCCGTGTTGGATCTCGCGCGCGTGTGCGCGGTATTCTGGGGGATGGGCGCGGCGCTATCGGCGCCGTTCCTCGTCTTTACCTACGTCGGCGCGGCGATGCTGGGCATGGCGCTGCTCGTCCCCGGTGGCGTGGGCGTGACAGAAGTCTCCCAGGTCGGCCTGATCGGCCTGCTGGCCCCGGGGGCCGTGCCGGCCGGGATCGCGCGCAGCGCGGTCCTGGCGGACCGGTTTCTCTCCTACTATCTTGTGACCCTGGTCGGCGCGGGGGTGCTGATCGCCTACCACCGGTACGGCCGGCTCGTTCGCTGAGCGCTGGCGCGGCAGGAGCCGCGCCGCGGCGCCCGCGAAGAGTGACCCTGGGGAAGGACCATGTCGCCGGGCCGTGTCCTGCTCGCAGCGCTCGTCCTGCTCGGCCTGTTCGTCGGGGCGGTGGGCACCGGGTACCTGGTCGGGCAGCGGGCGCTCCGGCGGGGGTCCGTGGCGGCCACGGCCCCGCCTGCGACCGCGCAGCAGCCGCGACCGGTGTCGCTCCCCGGGCCCGCGCGCGTCACCGCGGCGGTCCCGTCCCGCCCGCCGGACGCGGCGCCCCGGTTCCATGTCCAGGCGGGCGCCTTCGCGGATCGCCAGGGCGCGGCCGCGCTCGCGCGCCGGCTCGCATCGCTGGGGTACGCCGTGACGCTTGTGGACGGCCCGTCTTACCGGGTGTGGGTGGGGGGCTACCTCGACCGGGCGACCGCGGAGCGCCTCGCGCAGCGTCTGCGCAGGTCGGGGTTCGAGGTCAGCCTGACCCCGCGCTGACCCCTCGCGCCGAGAAGGGCCGGCGCTGCGGAAGGAGCGACGGATGGCCGACGAGCAGGTTCTCGTGAGCATCGAGGAAGCGGTCGCGGTGGTCACCCTGAACCGGCCGCAGGTCCTCAACGCGCTGAGCCAGGGGATGATGGAGGATCTGGCTACCGCGCTCGAGGCGTGCGACCGCGACGCGCGCCTCGGGTGCATCGTGCTCTGGGGCGGCCCGCGGGTCTTTGCCTCCGGCGCCGACGTCCGCGAGATGGCCGGCGCGACGTCCGCGGACATGATCCGGTCGTACCGCTTCCAGCAGTGGGAGCGCATCCGGCGGGTGGCTACCCCGATGGTGGCGGCGGTCTCCGGCTACGCGCTCGGCGGCGGGTGCGAACTGGCGATGGCCTGCGATATCATCGTGGCCTCCGAGACGGCCCGCTTCGGCCAGCCCGAGATCCGCCTCGGCCTCATGCCGGGCGCGGGGGGGACGCAGCGGCTGACGCGGGCGGTCGGGAAGTCGCGCGCGATGGAGATGGTGCTCACGGGGCGGCCGATCACCGCGCAGGAGGCGCTCGCGGCGGGGCTCGTCTCGCG
>JAJPJJ010000018.1 GCA_021324295.1 Bacillota bacterium | reverse complement strand
GACCCTCCGAAGGGGTGGGACGAGTGGAATGGGAACGCTTCGGAGTATCCTTCTATATGACCGCGCAAACACCTGCTTTCCCAGGCAGTTTTTCAGCATCCTGCTAGACGGCCGGCTGTTCTTCCGCCGCGAGCAGCCCGGCTGGCGCGAGCTCCGTCGGGGCCAGCGTTGTCCCATCCAGCACGCGCCACAGGCCGGCCTTCCGGGCCGCCAAGTCGGCATCCGGATGGATGCGGGGGCCGACCACGGCGGCGATCACAGGCGCTCCAGTGGCTCGGGCCACGACGCCGGACCGGCGGGCCGCGCGCTCGGCATCTACGGCGCTAACGGAGGCTGAGACCTCGGCGACGAGGTACGCGTCGGCGCTGTCGGCGAGCCGCTTCCCATGCAGAACGATGTCCTCATCGATGGCGTCGCGCCGCTCCGCGCGGGTGATGGCGCCGCTGGCGACGGCGGGCTCCAGCAGGAGCGCGATCTCCTGGTGCGACAGGACGCGGATGCCGGAGAGGAGGTCATCGAAGTATGCGGGCGCGCGGTCGCGGTACCGGTGCTCCAGCACCCACCCGGTCAGGTTGCCGAGCTGACCATCCATCCGGTTCATCCGCGTCGTCATGACAGCCAGGTGTTCCTCGGTGCGCTGCTGGGCCTGGGCGAGTGCCTCGAGGCGTTCCTCGGTGCGCCGCTGGGCCTGGGCGAGCTCCTCGAGGCGTTCCTCGGTGCGCTGCTGGGCCTGGGCGAGTGCCTCGAGGCGTTCCTCGGTGCGCTGCTGGGCCTGGGCGAGTGCCTCGAGGCGTTCCTCGGTGCGCCGCTGGGCCTCGGCGAGCCGCTCGACGGTGGCCTCCAGGCGGCCGACCCGCTCCTCGGTGCGCTGCTGGGCCTCGGCGAGCCGCTCGACGGTAGCCTCCAGGCGGCCGACCCGCTCCTCGGTGCGCTGCTGGGCCTCGGTGAGGTGCCGCACCTGGGTGACAAGGTCGTGCAGCTCGGCCTGGGTCGCCTCCTGGGCGTCCGCGAGCCGCTCTAGGGCGACCTGGACCGTGCTGACGCGCCGCCTGTTCCGAGACGTGCTGCTCTTCGACATGGCCGTGGTCATTGTCACATTCGGAGGCGCACCGCGTCAACGGTGTCGGTGGGCCTCAAGGCGCGGCGTCATGTCGCGGTGGTCGGTGTGGCTCACGGTGGTCTCAGATCCTGAGACCGGGGCGGCTCAGCCTGCGACTTGACATATTCCAATATGGCGATATAATGGGGTCATGCCGCGAATGGCAGCGACGGATGCCTTCACGGCGATCGCGGAGCCGCATCGGCGGGTGATCATCGGCGTGCTGGCCGACGGCGCGCCCCACGCGGTCGGCGACGTCGTCCGCCGGGTCCGCCTGCGTCAGCCGGCGGTGTCGAAGCACCTCGGCGTGCTTCGCGACGCCGGCTTGGTCTCGGTGCAGCGCCAGGGTCGGCGTCGCCTCTACCGCCTCAACGCCGAGCGGCTCAAAGCTGTGCATGACTGGACGAGCACCTTCGCACGCCTTTGGACGCATCAACTCGAGCGCATCAAAAAGCGCGCCGAACGTGAGGGGTTGGAGCCGTTTGTCCGCCAGCCGGCCAAAGACGAACCGGACAATGGGGAGGAGAAACGATGACGACCGGCACCGGCACGGAAGCACGAGCACTCGAGATCCTCGAAGTGAGAAAGACGGAGACGATCGCCGCGCCGATCGACAGGGTCTTCGCCGCCCTGCTGGAGCAGCTGGGTCCGGCCTTCGAAACGGACCAGGGCGCGCCGATGCCCCTGACGCTCGAAGCGTGGCCTGGGGGGCGCTGGTATCGAGATCTCGGCAACAACGCCGGGCACCTGTGGGGCCACGTGCAGGTCATCAAGCCTCCGGCGCTCCTTGAGATCACCGGCCCGCTGTTCATGTCCTACCCTGTCGCCTCGCACGTGCAATACCGGTTAACCGCTGAGGGCGGCCGCACCCGCCTCGACCTGGTGCACCGGGCGTTCGGACAGATCACGCCCGAGCACCGTGACGGCGTCGGGCGGGGCTGGGCTTACATCCTCGGCAAAGTGCGTGAGCGGGCGGAGCGCTCGTGAAGATGCGGGCGCTGATCCAGTACCAACTCGCGCTCAGCCAGCGGATGGTGGGGCGCTGTGTCAGCGACCTCACGGACGCGGAGGCCGCGCATCGCCCGGAAGGCATCCTGGCCCCCGCTGTCTGGCACGTCGGCCACCTCGCCGCCGCGAACCTGAAGTTCCTCGAGCTCGCGGGCGCAGCACCCGCCGTCACGTTGCCGGAGCACTACCTGGCCCTCTTCCGGCCGGGACAGGGGGGCGCGGCGGATTACCCGCCGCTGCGCGATGTCGCCGGCATGTTCGACGTCACCTCCGATGCGCTGGCGCGGGTGGCCGCGGAGGCCGAGCTCGACAGGGCAATCCAGGACGCGCCTGGGCCGTTTGCCACCTTCGCCGAGATGTGCTCCTTCGCCGCGGGCCATCGATGGTACCACATCGGGAAGATCACATCGCTCCGCGCGCTGCTCGGCAAGCCGCGGCTGTTCGGATAGGGAGCGGCGCGTGACGACCAGACGGACGTCCACGGCGCGCAGGAGGCGGGGCCGGGCGGCCGCGGCCCTCGGCGCCATAGACCCGCTGCTCGCGCCGGTGGCGGCCGCATTCTCCGGCGAGCGGCGGGTCAGCCGCCGGAGGATGTTCAGCAGCGATTCCGCTCTCAGCGTCGACGGCAGGATCTTCGCGATGCTCGTGCGCGGGCGGTTTGTCGCCAAGCTGCCGCGGGATCGCGTGGACGCCCTGGTGCGCGCCGGAACGGGCGAGCGGTTCGATCCGGGGCACGGACGCCTCATGAAGGAGTGGATCGCGGTCCCGCCCGGCCCGGCGGACTGGGTCGCGCTGGCGAAGGAAGCCTTCCGCTGGGTCCGGACTGGGGGGCGGACTGACTGATCTTTTGTCGGCCGCGGCGAGGCCGCCCTCGGCAACGCGAACCGGGAACGCGTGCTCGGATGGTTACAGGATTTGCTTCAAAGTGGAGGAGGACTACGTGATATGTCTAGTCGTGAAATCTGGCATGAAATTCGGATCAACGCTTCACCACGCGATGTGTACGAAGCCGTAACCGACGTGGAAAACTCGCTCACTGGTGGACGACCGACATCAGAGGACATTCCGCCGTGGGAAAGACGCTGGAGTTCTGGTTTTCCAGGTCGCGGGCGTCCGCCGTTATGGAAGTGACGGCGCTCAAACCGGACGAACTCGTCCAATGGCGCGTGATCGACGGAGGCGCCGCGGAATGGATCGGCACGGAACTGGAGTTTAAGATGTTCCACGACCAGGGAAGGACGGTTCTGCATTTCCGGCATTCGAAGTGGAGCACGGACGCGAAGATGTTCCCCGAATGTTCCATGACCTGGGCGCTTCTTCTGCTAAGCTTGAAGGAATTCGTCGAAACCGGAAAAGGCCGTCCGTATCCTTATGACATGCCCGTGAACACGATCCGGCTTCCGAAGTCCGCATCGAGTCCGGTTGCACAATCCGCCTGACGCTGGCAAGCGATTACTCCAAGAGGAGCAACCTGCTTGAGTGAATTCCCATACTCATTGTCGCGGCAGAGATTATTCAGCTTCCGCCGAGCAGCGGCAAAGGCACACCGAGAGATGGGTCGCGCGCGGGGCAGCCGGCACCGGCACCCCATGCTCCCGCGCCCGGCCACGACCCCTCGCAGAGGCCGTTCCGGCGCGGCGCCGCGCGTCGCGTGCGCGACGATGCGCCAGGCTGCGTCGAGCAGCGCGGCGTTAGGCTCGGCCGGCGATCCGTCTGGCAGCGCCAGCGTGTCCTCGAAGCCCGTGCGCGTGTCGTAGCCGCGGCGTGCCGCGAGCGCGATGAACTCCCAGGCCGACGGCCCGAGGCCGTGCAGCAGGCGCGGGCGGGGGCTCGGCGCCAGCACGGCTTCGATCTCCAGCAGGGTGGCCCGAGCGCCCCCCGGCTCCGCGGCCGGCTCGATCGGGATGCGCAGGCACCGGCCGATGAGCCCGCTATTAGGCAGGATCCCGGTGGAAGAGCGCCGGCGCACCAAGATCATCCCACGCTTCTTCGACGAGCGGAGCTGCCTGAAGCTCGTGTACGCGACCCTGGTGCGAACCAGCCAGCGCCGGCAGCGGATTCGCACCACCGCCGCGGACCGTGCCCACCTGCTGCGCCTCCGCGAGGGCCTGGGACTTCCGGCCCACCGGGAGTCGGTGCTCCCCAGACGCGACGTCGCGGAGCGTCCCAAGAAGAGCATGGTAGCGTAGTCCATGCATCGCGCCCAAGCCGCACGTGACCCGGCAAACGATTGTCTCGGCTTGACTTCCATCCAGACAAGAACTCCAGCTGACATTGATGAGATGGAGGGAGATATGCCGTGAGTACCAGCGGAGGCGAGTACTTGCTGGCCGGAGGGGCCGCCGAGCTCGAGCGGTTGCGGCTCCAAGCGCGCGTGTGGGAGCCCGAAGCGGAGGCGATGCTCGACCGGGTCGGTATCGCCCCCGGCGCCCATTGCATCGACCTCGGCTGCGGCGCCCTGGGTATTCTCGGGCCGCTCAGCCGGCGCGTAGGACCGTCGGGCCGTGTCGTGGGCGTCGATGTGGATGCAAAGCAGCTCGCGGGTGCGCGGGCGTTCGTGCAAGAAGCCGGCCTCTCGAACGTCGAGATCCTCGAGCTGGACGCGTACCGTACCGGGCTTCCCGCGCAGGCGTTCGACCTCGTGCATGTCCGGTTCGTGTTTGCCCCAGTCGGCCGGGATGGCGAACTGCTGCGGGAGATGCTCCGGCTCGTCCGGCCGGGCGGCATCGTTGCGATCCAGGAGCCCGACGCATCCTCGTGGACGTGTCTGCCGCCCATCCCTCGTGGGATCGGCTGAAGGAGGCGATCCTGGCGGCGTTCGCCCGCGGCGGAGGGGATTTCAACGCCGGACGGCGCCTCTATGCAATGCTGCGCGCCGCCGGCCTCAAGGACGTGTCGGTTCGGGCCGCCGTACAAGCCCTCGCGGGCGGGCATCCGTACCTTCGGCTGCCCGTCCAGTTTGCGACCTCGCTGCGAGGACGGATCGTGGATGGGGGCCTCATGTCGCCGGCTGAGCTGGACGCGGCGATGGCCGAGTGTGAGCGCATCGCCGTAGATCCGGAGACCTGCGGACTCACGTTCACCGTCGTGCAAGCCTGGGGCCGAGCACCTGCCACGTGACCACGCGATTAACAACCACTGCACGGAGGTGGTAGCGTCTTAGCCATGCACTGCGCCCAGGACGTGGTATGGGCGCGTGGCAGGAAGGCCGGGTGGTGTAAGGAAGGGCCCTCCCTGCGGGCCGGCACGGCGCGACAGGCCATGAGGAGCCTTGAGGCTGCCTCGGAGTTGACAATGCGGCGTCCCCGGGAGGACCCGTGCAAACTGTTGCGGCGGTAGCGGCTTCGACGACCTGCGGAGGTCTGCCATGACGAGGTGGACGAGAGACGAGCTCGACAAGATCGGAGCAGCGGAAGAGCTGGAGATTGCGTCGTTGCGACGCGACGGAACCCTGCGCAAGCCCGTCACGATCTGGGTCGTCCGCGTCGGCAACGATCTCTACGTCCGAGCCTATAAGGGGCGCACCAGCCCCTGGTTCCGCGGCACCCGGGTGCGTCACAAAGGGCGGATCCGGGCCGGCGGCGTCGAGAAAGACGTGACCTTCGTGGACGCCGACCCGCAGCTCAACGACCAGATCGACGCGGCGTACCGCACCAAGTACCGGCGCCACGGAGCTCGCTTCGTTAAGCCCATGGTAGGCCCTGAGGCGCGAGGGGCGACGATCAAACTGGTGCCGCGCTCAACGAGTCGATAGCGGTGCCGTTGCACTAGGGATGCTGTCTGAGAGACTCGATGCGGCAGTTACGCGGAAAGTGAACGCGATGACGATGCTCTGCAGCGCTCTTCTCGCGGCGCCACGGATGGCCGGAGGGCACGCAGGCCGATCGACGACGGGTATCTCCTGACGGAGGAGCGCCTCCAGGTCTTCCGCGAGGTTTGGGGCCGGTTGAGTCGGCAGATCCGGGATGTCGTCGGGTGTGCTCGGTCGCCCGTATGCCGCCAGTGAGGTCCGAGTAGGAACGATTGCCACGCGGGGGAGCTGGTGCAGTGGTGTCTTCCGAATCCCCTACCGGCAGCAACGGCGACGGCGCCATCATCGTATGTCCGCCAAATCGGGGTCGCTCACGACACGGTCGCACGGCGGGGTGTGGCGTCCGGCGGCGCTCCAGGTCCTCAGGGCCTGCGAGGCCGCCTGGCCCGCGTTGGGGTCGTCCCATACCCCGCCGGGACCCGCGCTACGCCGATCACGGCCCGCGTGTTGACAATAACAGGATACCCTGTTATGATCGCGCCGTGACACCGGTTACCCAACGCCGCTTCAAGCGCGCACCAGAGGCCGCCCTGGCCGCTCGAGCGCGGTATTTTCGGGTGCTCGGCGATCCCACCCGGCTCCACGTGCTGGAGGCGCTACTGGACGGCGAGCGGACGGTCGCCGAGCTCGCCGCGGGCATCGGTGCTCCGCGCAGCCGGATTTCCAACCATCTGGCCTGCTTGAAGTGGTGCGGGTTTGTGACTGCGCGGCGGGACGGGCGGTATGTCCTGTATCGCGTGGCCGACCCGCATGTCGCGACGCTCCTCGACGCGGCGAGGAGTCTCACCGCCGAGCGGTGCGGGCACCTCGCCCGGTGCCGTCGGATCGGGCCGGACTGGATCTGAGCGCAGGAGACGTCGCCGTGTCGGTGAGGGTCTCCACGAACGGTGTGCGGCCGGGAGGGGGGCGCGTCGCCGGGTGTGGCACCGCGTTTCGGGCGCGGCGTACAGCGGCCGTGCCCGCGGCAATCGCCGGCCCGATGGCCGGAGGGCGGTGGGGACGATGACAACGCCGGGCAGTGAGGCCCGGGGATCCGTCTGGGCGATCCTGACGGCCCTGGGCGCGTTCGTGCTGTGCTGCGCCGGTCCGGCCGTCGTCGCCTTGCTGGCGGCCGCGGGGCTCGGGAGCGTCCTGGCGCGGTCAGGTCCCTACCTCGGGCTCGGGGCGGCGGCCGCGGCGCTGGCCGTCGTGGTCGTGCTGAGGCGGCGGTGCGCGTGCCAGCCGTCGAGGCCTGCCCGAGACTCCACGCGGCGGCTCGAGGAAGGCCCCGGGATCCGCCGCCGCGCCGGGATCGCGCAGGAACCCCGTAGGGGGTGATGGGATGCACAGCGAGGGCAGACCCGTCTCCGGACCGGACACCGTGAGCGACGACGCCCGCGTGCTGGCGTGCGTCCTGAGACGGCTGCTCCGAGGAGACGCGCCCAGCCCGGCGCAGATCGGCGCGGAACTCGATCTCGCCCCAGGAAAGACCGAGGCGGTCCTCGCCCGGCTGCATGCGGCAGGGGTCATCGATCTCGTCGATGGGGCGCTCAGGGCCGCGTACCCCCTGTCGGCAGTCCCCACCCGGCACCGGCTCAGGATCGGGAGCGCGACGGCCTACGCCAACTGCGCGGTGGACGCGCTGGCCGTCCCGGCCATGGTCGCCGAACCCGTCGCGATCGAGTCCACGTGCCCGCAGTGCGGAGCCTCGATCGTCGTGCGCACGCACGGCGAGCGGCTCCTCTCGGTCAGGCCCGAAGGCGCGGTCGTGTACCTCGTGTCGGAGGCCTGCTGCGCGCCCGGCCCGGCGGTGCTGACCCGGTGCCCGTACATCAACTTCTTCTGTGATGCGGCGCACGCCGCGGCGTGGGAGCAGGCGCATCCCGAGCGGCGGGGGACGGTCGTGCGGCCGGCCGAGGCGGCGGCGCGCGCGCGGGAGCGGTTCGCGCCCGTGGTGCGGGTCGTGCGGGGCGACGAGGTCCCGCTTGCCGAGCTGTCTCGCCCCCGCGCGCGCGGGTTGCCGCCCGAGTAGCAACGAGGAGGGTCCGACGATGGCGACAGAGGTTTCCTCGCACGACGCGCCGGCAGGGCGCAGCCGCCTGGTGCTCGCGGCTGTGGGAGTGGCCGCCGCGCTCGCGATCGCGGCGCTGGCCGGGTGGCTCCACGGCGGCCCGCGCACGGCCGGCGCCACGGGCGTGGGCCGGCTGAGCGTCGGGCAGCCCGCGCCCGCCTTCGTCGTCCCAGGGCTCGACGGCGGGATGCTCGCCCTGGCGCAGTACGCCGGGCGACCTCGGGTCGTGACGTCCTTCGCGACGTCGTGCGGCGAGTGCCTCGGCGACCTCGCGGTGCTCGAGCCCGCCTACCGGCAGTACCGGGCCCGAGGGCTCGTGGTGCTCGGGATCGGCGTCGAGGACGCGGCCTCCAACCTCAGGCAGGCCGCCCGCCAGTTCGGGGTCTCGTTCCCGGTCGGCTACGACGAGGACGGCACCCGGGTCGCCCTGCCGTACGGCCTGTCCAGCATCCCGACGACGGTGTTCATCGACGCGGGAGGGACGGTGCGGGACGTCGTGCGGGGGCCCGTCCGGGGCGCGGCGCTCGGACGGGCGCTCGCGCTGATCCTGCCGTCCGCCGCGCCGTGAGCGGGGACCTGCTCCCCTGGGCGTTCGCGGCCGGGAGCGCCGCCGCGCTCAACCCCTGCGGGTTCGCGGTGCTGCCTGCGTACCTGGCCTACCAGCTCGGCACGGACGCCACCTCCGCGGGAGCGGCGGGCGCCGCGCACGGGCTCGCGCGCGGCGTCGCCATGACCGCGGGAGTGGTGACGCTGTTCACCCTCGCGGGGTTGGGGGTGGGGATGGCCCGCGCGGTGCTCCTGCCGGTGCTGCCGTGGCTCGCCGTGCTGGTGGGCGTAGCCCTCGTGGCGCTCGGTGGTGTGCTGCTCGCGCACCGCACGGCGTCGCTGGGACTCCCGGGCGCCGGCGCGCTGGCGCGTGTCGTGCCGTCCGACCGCACGTGGCGCGCTACCTACCTGTTCGGGATCGGCTACGGCGCCGCGTCGCTCGGGTGCACGCTCCCGATCTTCCTCGCGATCGCCGCGCAGTCGCTCGCGACCCGCTCGCCGGCGGAAGCGGTGGCGGTGTTCCTGGCGTACGGGACCGGGATGGGGTGGCTGCTGACCCTCGTGGCCGTGGCGGCATCGGTGGGGAGCACCGCGGTAGTCCGGTGGCTGCGGCCGCTCGTGGGCTGGGTGCGGACGGCCGGGGCCCTGGGGATGATCGTCGCGGGGGGCTACCTCGTCTACTACTACCGGGGCGTGCTGAGTCTGCGGCCGTAGCCGGGCCGTGACCGCGGACGGATCGGCGGGCCCGGCGGTGTGCCTCGCGGTGACCGCGCGGACCCCCGGCGCGGGGTCGAGGGACGCCCTCGGGAGGAGGTTGGTATGGAGAGCTGCTGCCGCACGGCGGCCACAGGGGAACGCCAGGAGGTCCTGCGGTGTCCGCAGTGCGGCCGGCGAGGCCGGTCCGTCGACATCGTGACGTTGAAGAGCCTGCTCACGCCCGCGGCCCGGGCGACGCTGGACCCGCAGGCGGGCTACGCCTTCTGCCGGGAGCCGTCGTGTCCCGCCGTCTACTTCGCGGACGGACAGGTCTATCGCACGCAGGACGTCGCGGTGCCGGTCTTCCAGAAGGATCCGTCTCCCGCGGTGCCGGTGTGTTACTGCTTCGGGTGGACCCGGGCGCGCATCCACGACGAGATCGCGCGGATGGGGCGGAGCACGGCGGCCGATACGATCTCGGCCCACGTGCGGGCCGGCCGGTGCGCGTGCGAGCTCACCAACCCGCAGGGTTCCTGCTGCCTGGCCAACGTCCTCGGCGTGGTCAGGTCGGCCGCGGCGGCCCGGACCCCCGCCCTCCTGTCTCGCGAAGACCCGAGGTGAGGAGCGAGCGAGATGCGGCATCGGTTTGACATGGTGATCCTGGGATCGGGGTCGACCGCGTTCGCCGCCGCGATCCGCGCGGCGGAGCTGGGCAAGACCGCGGCGATGACCGAAGTCCGGACGTTGGGCGGGACCTGCGTGAACCGGGGATGCCTGCCCTCCAAGAACCTCATCGAGGCGGCCCGCATCTACTGGGAGGCGCGCCACCCGCGGTACCCGGGGCTCGGGGCCGCGACCATGCCGCTGGATTTCGCCGCCCTCGCGGCCCAGAAGGACGCCGTGATCGAGGACTACCGCGGGAAGAAGTACGGGTCCATCGTCGCGGACTCAGACCCACCGCCGCTAAGATAATCCGAACTGACGGGCGCCAGACAGATGCGTGAAGGATTTCCACCGACGACGACTGGCACAGAAGCGGCGCTTGCGACGTTTGCCGCGG
>JAJPJJ010000060.1 GCA_021324295.1 Bacillota bacterium | reverse complement strand
GACGCGGCGCGTCGAGAACCGGATGAGCGGCGCCGGGCGCGGATGGCCCGGGCGGGGGTCAGGTCGACACGGTGGTGGTGACACGTGACGTACGTCTTCAGATGCCCGTTTTGCCGGGAGGAGTTCGAGATCACGGCGACCGTGGCCGAGTACGAGTCGCGGGGCGCTCCGGCCTGCCCCCGGTGCGGCCGTGCCGGGGCGCGCCGCGTGTTCACGCCGGTGCTCGTGATGAGCGCCACGGGGCCGGGCGCTCCACCCTCGACGTCCGGGGGCTGCGGGTGCGGGGGCGCGTGTAGCTGCGGGCATTAGCCGAACCCCTCGCACGACCCCGGCGATGTGCCGGGGTGGGGGAGGGTAGGTTCAGGCCTCCCCGGCCAGGCGCCACACGGTTCCGAGCAGCACCTCCGCTCCGCGCGCGCAGTCCTCGGGCGACGTCCACTCGCGCTCGTTGTGGCTCACCCCGCCGGCGCTCGGGACGAAGATCATGCCGGCCGGCCACCGGTCCGCCATGTGCTTGGCGTCGTGCCCCGCGCCCGCCCACAGCCGGCGCGTCGCGCAACCCCGCTCCTCCGCGGCCCGCGCGATCGCGCCGATCACCCCCGGCGCAAACGGCGTCGGGGGGCTGCGCCAGAACTCGGCCGCGCGCACCTCGACTCCTCCGCGCGCGGCCTCCGCGCAGACCGCTTGCAAACCGGCCGCGGCGCGCCCGAGCGCCTCCGCCTCGCGGGCGCGGAGATCGGTGGTGAGGAGCACGCGGCCGGGGATCACGTTGACCGCGTTGGGGCTGACGTCCAGGTGCCCGACGGTCGCCCTGACCCCGGGGATCCGTTCCGCCAGCGCCCGGACGCCGAGCACGATCCGGGCGGCGGCCACGAGGGCGTCCTGGCGATCTTCGAGCGGCGTCGGACCCGCGTGCGCGGTCCGGCCGGCCACCTCCACCCGGTTCCACGAGATCCCCTCGATGCCCTCGACCACCCCGATCTGGGCGCCCGCCCGCTCCAGCACCGGCCCCTGTTCGATGTGGAGCTCCACGTAGGCCGCCGCCTCCCGGAGGCGGTGGACGGCCTGCCCGAGGTACCCGATCCGCCGCAGCTCCTCGCCGAAGGCACGGCCATCGGCGTCGCGTGCCGCGTACGCCTCCTCGAGCGTGAACCGGCCGCAGACGACGCCGCTCGCGAGCATCGCGGGGGCGAAGCGCACGCCTTCCTCGTTCGTCCAGCAGACGACCTCGACCGGGCGCCGCGTCGCCGCCCCGGCGTCGGCCAGCGCCCGCACCACCTCGAGCCCGCCGATCACGCCGAGGGCGCCGTCGAAGCGGCCGCCCGTGGGCACGGTGTCGAGGTGGGATCCCACGACGACGGGGGCGGCGTCCGCCTCCGTGCCGGCGCGGCGCCCGTAGATGTTGCCGAGGTCGTCCACCCGGACGTGGCACCCGGCCTCCTGCAACCAGGCGACGAGGAGGTCCCGCGCCTTGCGATCCTCGTCGCTCAGCGCGAGCCGGCGCACCCCGCCCCCGGGCGTCGCCCCGACCGCGGCCATCGCCATGAGCGACGTCCACAGCCGCGCGCCGTCGATCCTAAGGTCTCGCCGCATCGTCCTTCCCTCGCGGTCCGCGGGCGGCGGATGGCGCAGGCGGGCGCGTCCGTCGGCTCACGCCCTCCATCCTACGCGTCCCGCGCGTTCTCCCACCGCCGCCACGTTCGCAGGTTGTCCTCCACCGCCTCCATCTCCCGGCCCGCCGCGTATCCCTCGAAGGCCACGAGCCCCGTGTAGAACCGCGCGAGCTGCCGCAGCGCCGGCCCCAGCGGGTAGACGCCCTCCGCGAGCGGCACGTGGACGAGCGTCTCGGTGGACCCGCTCAGGTGGACGTGCCGGATGTACCGCGCGACGCCATCCAGCTCGATCGCCTTGCGGTTGAAGAGGAGGTGTGCGAGGTCGAGCGTGAGGCCGAGCGCCGGGGCGCCGGCGGCGTCGCAGAGGCGCGCCACATCGCGCGGGTGCGTGATGAACTCTCCGCGGCGCTCCTCCATGTTCTCGATGCCGACGGCGACGCCCCGCCGCCCGGCCGCGTCGCCCAGCGCCCCGAAGAACTCGACGAGCGGCTCCCAGTAGTCCTCGGCGCGGTCCCGCGACGAGGACCGTGCCCCCGGGTGGAACGTGACGATCGATGCGCCCAGGCGCGCGGCGGTGTCCAGCGCCCGGTAGTACTGCCGCTGGGACTCCACGCGGATGCCGCGGTTCGCGGAGGTGACGTTGAGATCGCGGCTCGGGCCGTGGAGCGTGAGCGCGAGCCCGCGGGCGGCCGCCTGCTCGCGGAGCGCGGTCGGATCGTCGTCGCGATCCCACAGGTGCTCCGCCCAGATCTCGACTGCCGCGTAGCCCAGCCGCCCGGCGGCGCCCAGCGCGTCGCGTGTCGGGTAGGAGCGCAGCGATGTCGTCGAGAGCGCCGGCCTCATGGCACCTCCTCCGTGGGGAACAGGTGGGCCTGCCTGATCTCCACGCCGGCGCGTTCCCCCTCCTCGAAGAGCACGTCGGGCGGGGTCTGCACGCGCAGCGCCTGCTCGCCGACGCGGACCGTGTAGTCGACGAGGTTGCCGAGGAAGCTTCGCGCCTCGATCGTGCACGGGATTCCCCCGTCGCGGTCGAGCCGCAGCTGTTCGGGACGGGCCGCCAGCATCACAGGGCCGAGCGCGCCGGAGCCGTCCGGGATCCGGATCCGCCGTCCCAGCGTCTCGACGACCGCGTGCTGGGCCTCGCGGGAGACGACGTGCGCCGGCCAGATGTTCATCACGCCGACGAACGTGGCCACGAACCGGTCCCGGGGCCGCGCGTAGACCTCGAGGGGGCGGCCGACCTGGACGATCCTCCCCCCCGTCATCACGGCGATCCGGCCGGACAGCGCCATCGCCTCCGCCTGATCGTGGGTGACGTAGAGGATCGGGATCCCGGTGCGGCGCTGGAGCGCGCGGAGCTCCGCGCGCATCTGCTCGCGCAGCCTCGCGTCGAGGTTGCTGAGCGGCTCGTCCAGGAGGAGGACGTCCGGCTGGCGCACGAGCGCCCGGGCCAGGGCCACGCGCTGCTGCTGGCCTCCCGAGAGCTGCCCGGGGTAGCGTCGCTCGAGCCCGTCGAGCCCGACCATCGCGAGCACGAGCTCCACCCGTCGCGCCAGCTCGGCGCGGCCGACCCTGGCCAGCCGGAGCGGATACGCGACGTTCGCCCACACCGTCATGTGCGGCCACACCGCGTAGCTCTGAAAGACCATGCCGATCGACCGGCGCTCGGGAGGCACGAAGACGCCGGCGGCGGGCGAGGACACGAGCCGGCCGCGGATCGCGATCTCCCCCTCCGTGGGCTCCTCGAGCCCGGCGACGCAGCGGAGGGTGGTGGACTTGCCGCAGCCGCTGGGGCCGAGCAGGGTGAAGAACTCCCGCTCGCCGACCGTAAAGCTCACATCCGCCACGGCGACCGTGTCGTCGAACCGCTTCCAGAGCCCCCGCACGCTGATCGCGTCCATCAGAGTCCCACCTGCCCGCGCGTCGCACGGCGCACCGCGAGGTTGGCGACCAGCAGGGCGGCCAGCGCCACGATCGCGAGCGCGGCGGCGTTCTCGGTGTCGCCGCCGTCCTGCAGGTTGAACACGGCCACCCCGATCGTCTCGGTCCGCAGCCCGAACAGCAGGATCGACATCGTCAGCTCCCGGCTGGTCGGGAGGAACACGAGGAGTCCGCCCGCGAGCACCCCGGCGCGCGCGAGCGGCAGCGTGATGTCGCGGAACGCGCGCAGCGGGCCGGCGCCGGAGGTGCGCGCGGCGTCCTCCAGCGAGCCGTGGACCTGCTCGAGCGTGGCGCTCACCGTGCGCAGCGCGGTGGGCAGGTACGCCACCACGTAGGCCAGGAGGATGATCCACAGCGTGCCGTACAGGCCGGCCGGTGCCCACGCGAGCAGCACGGCGATCGCGATCACGGTGTGCGGGATCGCGTAGGGGAGCGTGCCGAGCGCGTCCAGTACCGCGGAGGCGGGCACGCGCGCCTTCAGGTGTGCGTAGGCGATCGCTGTGCCGAGGGCCGCGCAGATCCCCGCCGCGAGCGTCGCCAGGATCGCGCTGTTGCGCATCGCGCGTCGGACTTCGTCGAGGCCCGCGATGTAGGCGTAGTGCCGCACGGTCAGGCTGCCCGCGGCCAGCGGCGCGCCGTAGTACTTGAGGCACGAGGTGAGCGCGAGCGCCGCGAGCGGCAGCACGGCCACGGCGACGGCGAACGCCGTCGCGCAGGTCGCCGCCGGCCAGCGCAGCCCGCGTAGACGCAGGGGCCGGGCAGGCACCGGCCTGCCTGAGATCACGGCCCACCGGCCCGGCCCTCGCGAGATCCGCCGGAGCAGGAGGAGGGCGGCAGCCGACACCGCGACCAGCAGCATCGACAGCGCGGTGGCCAGGGGGAAGTCCGGGATGTTGAGGCTCCGGTAGATGCTCGTGGTGAGGACGAAGAAGCGGACCCGCGCCCCGAGCAACGCGGGCACGCCGAAGTTGGTCGCGGCCGCCATGAACGCCAGCACGCCGGATGCGAGCATCGCGGGCGCGACGAGCGGGAGCGTGATCTGGCGCATCACGGCAAGCGGGCCGGCGCCGGACGCGCGGGCCGCGTCCTCGAGGCTGGCATCGATCTGCTCCAGCGCGCCCGCGACGGTGAGGAAGACGAGCGGCACGCTGTAGATCGCCAGGACCAGCACCACGCCGCCCGGCGAATAGATCGTCTGCGGGGCCGCGGCGATTCCCAGCGCGGAGAGCACGGGCCGGAGGAGGTAGCCCTGCGGGCCGAGGAGCTGCGCCCAGCCGATCGCCCCGAAGAACGGCGGGGTCGCATAGGGGAGGACGATGAGCGTCCGGAGCCAGCGGCGCCCAGGCAGGTCGGTGCGCACGACCAGCAGCGCGGCCGCGGACCCGGCCACCACCGCGAGCGCGCTGCTGGTCGCCGAGACCCAGATGGTGTTCCAGAGCGGGCGCAGGTTGACGGGCGACAGCGCCCGGGCGTACGCGTCGAGCGACCAGTGGCCCCCGGGTGCCAGGCTCTGCGCGAGGAGCCGGGCGAGCGGGTAGGCGACGGTCGCGGCGAGCACCAGCGCGACCGGCGCGGCCGCGACCAGCCGGGGATCGGCGTGGGGGCGGGCGCGCGGCGCGCGTGCGGGGATCGCCTGACCACGCGTGCTCATCGGCGCGCGAGACCTGCGGGGTTACTTCAGCACGATCGCCTCGAACCGCGAGCGGATCTCCGCCGCGTGCTGGGCCGCCCACGCGTACGGCACGGGCAGCGTCCGGATCGCGGCCGGGCCGGGCAGGCCCGCGGGCGGCGCCACGTCGGGCCGGACCGGGATGATGCCCTGGGCGGCCAGCGCCTGCTGGCCCTCGCGGGAGAGCACGAAGTCCACAAACGCTCGCGCCCCCGCCGGGTTCCTGGCCGCCCGGGTGATCGCCACCGGGCTCGGGATGCTGATCGCCCCGTCGTCCGGCCAGATGATCGCGAGCGGCGCGCCGTCGCGGACGAGGCCGTAGACGATGAAATCCAGCGCCATGCCGACGCTGAACTCGCGGGCCGCGAGCGCCCGGGCCACATCGGGGTTCGCCTGGAGGACGTGGATGCCCTCGGCCCGCGCCCGCTCGAACCAGCCCCAGCCGAACTTCTGAACGACCGCCGCCACGGCCACGAAGACGGATCCCGAAAAGAACGGGCTCGGCATCACCGCGACCTTGCCGAACTTCGGAAAGTCCGCCCACCGGTGCGGCGCGACGCGCTCGGGGATGAGCGTGGTGTTGACCGCGATGACCATGTTGATGAGGCGGCCGGCGGTAAACGTCCCCGAAGGGTCCCGCCACTCGGCCGGGATGCGGCGGGCCTCGGGCGAGCGGTACGCCTGGAGCTGTCCTTGGTCCCGCAGCGTCAGCATCGCCGGCGCGTCCGCCAGCCAGAGGACGTCCGCGCGGATGCCGCCCGCCTGCGCCTCGGCGAACAGGCGGCGTTCGAGATCCGTGCTGCCGGCCCGCAGCACCTCCAGATGCACCGACGGGTACCGTTCCATGAATGCGCGCGCAAAGTTGGTCGCGATCTCCTGAGGAAGCGACGTGTAGAGGACCACCGCGCCGCTCGGCCGCGGCGCCGCCGCTTCTCCCGAGAGGCCCGGCAGCAGGAGCGTCAGGAGCGGCGCGAGACAGATCAGGCGGACCATGTGTCGCCTCCTCCCTCCGGCGGGCGCTACGCGCGGCACCCGGCGCGGGATGCCGACCGGGGCGGTGCTCTTCTTTTATGTCTGTCGCGCGTTCTCCTTGGCTACGGCACAGCCGGGCGAGGCGGCGGTGGAGGACCGCGGCGAACCAGGGGGAGAAGTTGACCACGCCGGACGATGGTCAACCCAGAGCACGGTGCCGCCCCGGACGGCGGGACCGCGGAGGGACGATGGTCGGCGACCGAGCCTGCCGGATCGATCGGGCGCGCGCCCTGTTCGGAGACTGGCTGCCGTGGCTCCTCCTCTGGCTCGCCGGGATCGACGTGCGGCTCACGATGCTGGCGGTGCCGCCGGTCCTGCCGCTCATCCACCGTGACCTCGGGCTCAGCGAGACCGGGGTGGCGGTGCTCGCGGGGCTCCCGGTGTTTCTCCTGGCCGCGGCGGCGATCCCGGGGTCATTGCTCATCGCCCGGCTGGGCGCCCGGCGCGCCCTCGTGGCGGGCGTCGTGATCATCGCGATCGCCTCGGGGCTCCGGGGCGTCGGGTCGTCCGCGCCGGTGCTCTTCGCCATGACCTTCGCCATGGCGATCGGAATCGCGATCGCACAGCCCGCGATGCCGTCGCTCGTGACCTCCTGGGCCCCGGCGCGCGTCGGCCAGGCGACGGCGATCTACGTCAACGGCATCCTCGTGGGGGAGACGCTGAGCGCCTCGCTGACGCTCCCGCTCGTGCTGCCCCTGGTCGCGGGGAGCTGGCAGCGCAGCTTCGCCGTCTGGGCCGCGGTCGTGCTGCTCACGGCGGCGTTCATGGCGTGGGCCACGCCCCGGCTCCCGGACGCCGCGGGGAGCCGCGAGGCGCGGTGGTGGCCCGACTGGAGCAGGGCGGAGACGTGGCAACTGGGCCTGTTACAGGCGGGCGCCTCGATGGCGTACTTCGGCGCGAACGCGTTCATCCCCGACTTCCTGCGCGCCACGGCGCGGTCCCAGCTCATCGGCACCTGCCTCACGATGCTGAACGCCGGGCAGTTGCCCGCCTCGGTCGCGGCCTGGGTCTTCGCGCAGGGGATCGTCGGGAGGCGGTGGCCGCTGCTCATGATGGGGGTCGGGATCCTCGCCGGCCTCGGCGTGTTCCTGCTGTCGCCGCGCTGGGCGCCGGCGATCGGGGCCGGGATGCTCGGGCTCTGCTTCGCCTTCGTCCTCGTGCTCACGCTGGCGCTGCCGCCGATCCTCGCGGAGGGTGACGACGTGCACCGGCTGTCGGCCGGCATGTTCGCGATCGGCTATGCGCTGTCGTTCCTGACCCCGGTCCTCGGCGGCGCCGCCTGGGACCTCACGCGGCGGCCCGCGACCTCGTTGCTGCCCGTGGCGCTGGGCGCCCTCATCATCCTGGCCACGGCGTCCGCGCTGCTGCGGCTGCGCGCCGGTCCCCCGCCCCGGCATCGCCCATCCGCCCCCCGGTAGGCGGCGGATCCGCTGTCGCTCCCCCGCCGGCGGGTCAGGCGGTGCCGGTCGGCCCGGCAGCGGGCGGCCCGGCGACGCGCCCGGATGGCGTGCGGTCCTTGCGGCGCTGGCTGCGGAGCAGCAGCTCAAGCTCGTAGCCGCGTCCGGCCAGGTCCGCGACGCCGATCATGCCGGTGAGGATCGCCACGATCCACGCGGCGTACAGCACGCGGAAGACGATCGGGGTGATCGGGTCGGAGACGCCGTACCGGAGGAAGCGGACGAGGCCCCACACTCCGTAGGCCAGCATCGAGGCTCCGATGAGGAAGGCGCTCTGCCACAGCCGCGGCAGGCTCAGCAGCAGCCGCAGCAGGGCAAACCTCCCGAGGGATCGAGCCAGGGCCGGCGGGGGAGACTCGGACAGCTCCCGGACCGCCCGTTCCTCCACCTCGTCCCACGTGGCCGCGTAGGCCTCGACGCCGTACAGGTCGGCGAGCTCTCTCGCCGCGCCCGGCGGGCCCAGCACGTAGAGCAGGTGCGGGTAGGCGCGCTGGGCCCGGTAGCCGTCCTCGTGCTCGATCACGTGGCCCCACAGCGACACGCGGCCAATCACGAGCGCCTCAGCCGACGGGAACTGCTGCGGCCGCGCGCGCGCCCATGCGAGGGCCGTCGCGAGCCGCTTCACCGCGTAGTATCCACAGGTGCAGGTCGCATGTGGAGGAGGGGCATCGTGCCACCCCAGGGGACAGCGGGCGTCCGGCGTGTCCCTGGGCGGCCACGCGGTCGCGCGGATATAGAGGGGCAGCGTGCCGGCCAGGCTAGGGTGGAGCCGCTTCTCGCGGTACCACCAGATCCGCCACGCGATGATCGCATCGTCCCGGCGCTCGAGCACGGCGGCTACCCTGTCGGCGTGGCGGCGGGATCGCGCTCCGGGCTGCCGGGCTTGGGCTGCGGTGCGGTCGGCGCGGGCCTCTCCGGCAGCCGGATGGGTTCGGGGACGGGCGGACGGGCCGGGGTGATGACGACCTCTCGGACTCTCCTTCCGAGCCGCATATCGACGTCCTTTCCGCTTTTCGTGCCTGTGCACGGCGATGCGGCGCCCCCGATCCCCTGCGCAGCGAAGCGGAATCGAGGGACCCTCGATCAGATTATACCGCATCCGCCGGGCCCGTTCTCGGGCGCCGCGGGGCGCCCGGCTCAGCTCAGGACTGCGCGTGCCGGCGCCGAACCATCGATCCGGGCGCTCCCGACCCGGGAGCAGTCGCCCGGCGGCAGCGATTCGGAAGGGGGGAGGAGACCCATGGTCACGGCCGGCGGCGGACGCCGCGTCTACGGGGTGGGGGAGAACCGGGCCAGGCTGCCCGAAGGGTGGTCGTTCGTCGAGGTGTCCGGCACCGGGGTCGACCGCGAGGACCGGGTCTCCGTCTTCGACCGGGGCGGCCGCTGCCTGGGCTCCTGGGGCGATGGCCACACGGTGCGCAAGTGCACGCCGAGGGCCGGCTCCTGGCCCGCCTGGGCGACCAGCTGCCGGGGACCGCGCCGGGACAGTTCGTCGCCCCCCACGCGATCGTGGTGGACTCCCGAGGAGACGTCTACGTCGGTGAAGTGTCCTGGACGATCCTCGGGCGCACCCTCACCCCGCCGCGGGAGCTGCGCGGCCTCCAGAAGCTGGTGCGGGCCGTGGGTAACGGCTGACCGGGGATCCTCGAGGTGTGACGGCTATGACAGGAGCGACAAGATCGCGTGGGCATATATCTTGGTAAAGTCTCGCACCTCGGCGACCGGGATCAGCTCTGTAGCTAGCAAGTCGCTGCCAGCCAACCGACTCATTCCCGCGGACGGCCCAAACATTACGGTGGGAATGCCGCGGTCATTGGCGTACCCGGCGTCAAACGCAAATGGGACGTATCCGATCTCCGGCGCACGGCCCCGGACCGCCTCGTACGCAGCCGCCAGGGCTCGGACGTGCGGAAGATTCGCGGACACTTGGTAGGGGAGGTGACATGGGCCCTTGGTGACCGTCACCCTATACGGCGGAATGTCGCTGAGCAGCCCCCGCACCTGCTCGACCGCTTCATCCGGGCTGGTCCCTGGCAAGAAGCGACGGTCCAGGGTCAAGTGCACTTCGGCCGGCATGGTATGCGGAGCAATCGGGGCCGTTGTGAGCTTGTAGGGCTCGATGTGCTCGCCGCCGAGCTCGGGATGATGCCGATTCAGTGTTCCCTTGAACGTGTGAAGACGGTTGAGCGTTTCGTGGAGACCCCAGATGGCGTTCTTGCCTCGCTCGGGCTGACTGCTGTGGCCGGCCTCACCCTGGATGTCGACCTGAATGTCGACGCGGCCACGGTGGCCGAGGACGATTCCAGGAGACCCGATGGCCAGCCAGCCGGCATCGGCCGTGATGCCGTGTCCGTCGAACAGCCGGATCGAGCACCGGTGTGACGACTGCGATTCGGCGTTAACGACTACGGTAAGCGATCCTCGAAGCTGTGCGCGTTCAGCGGCGAGGATTCGCAGTGCTCCCAGTGTGGCGGCGAGTGCGCCCTTGTTTTGGCTCGTTCCCTTGCCGATGACGCATTCCCCGTCCACCCCGTAGTCCCGTCCATCCACGATGGTGCCTTCGAGGGCTGGATCCGTGTAATTGCCGTGCTGAGCCGTCGCATATCCCATGATGAGGAGGCTAGGGGAGCAGTCCCTCCCGATGCGGCAGATCAGGTTGTTGAGGTCGTCGATCTCCACGGAGCCGATATCCAGCTGGTCGAACATGGGCCGCACCATGCGGTGAATGTAGCGAGTAATCTTTGGGTCTGTCGGTTCCATTTCATTGGATCCGAGAGGGACGTCCGTCGGCGCCTGCGCAAGCGTGACGAGCGTGTTCGTCACGTACGCATGATCGTACCGGCTCTGTACGATCTCCCACGGCTCTCCGCTCACGGCTTGCCTCGCCCACGCAGACTCTCAGCGGTCGATGTGGACCCGCACCCCCTGCAGGGTTTTCGGATGGACGCGCGGATTCCCCTTCATAAGGTTGGGCGCGATACGCCACGGCGTGCGACCCGCCAGGGCGTCCCTCTGGGGCAGGGTATCGTCTAGGCAACGGAGAAACTGCGGGTTCGACTGTGACCCGTCGTGGTGGTTCTCCTTGCGCAGGGGACGATGGAGGTCGGGGCGTGAAGCTCGGTCTGAGCCTCCCCAACCGGGGCATACTGTTTGGAGCGATCTCGGTGCCCGAGATTCTCGAGCTGAGCGAGATCGCCGACCGGACGGACGTGTTCGACTCGGTCTGGGTCGGGGACAGCCTCATCGCGAAGCCGCGGCTGGAGTCTGTTGTCACGCTCTCCGCGATCGCGGCGCGAACTCAGCGTGTCCGCCTCGGGACCGCCTGCATGGCGAGTTTCGTGTACCGGAATCCGATTGTCTTGGCGATCCAGTGGGCAAGCCTGGACGTGCTAAGCGGGGGGCGCGCACTGCTCTGCGCGTGCATGGGCGCCAGCACCGGAGAGGGGATGGGCGCGGCGCAGAAGGAGGTCCGAGTCCTCGGTTTTCGCTCCCGAGAGCGGGTCGGTCGTTTTGAAGAAGGGATCGAGATTGTGCGTCGGCTCTGGAACGGAACGTCGGTGACGCACCGTGGAGCGTATTATCAGTTTGAAGACCTCACGATCGAGCCCCACCCGGTGCAGAAACCGATGCCAGTCTGGGTCGCCAACGATCCGAACCTCGACGTGCCGGATGTGGCGGAGCGGCAGTGCAGGCGTGTGGCATCGCTTGCGGATGGATGGATGACCGACGGGGGCCCGACCCCGGCGGTCTTTGCGGAGCGCTGGAAGATACTCTCGCGGTGTCTGCGCGAGGCCGGGCGCGATCCTGACGGCTTCCCCACGGCGTATCACATGATGATCAATATTCACGACAACCGCCAGCGCGCGTGGGAGGATGGCGTCGGCTTCTTGACGCGGTATTACGGCCGGATGCGTGATGATTTCCTCCGGATCTGGCTCGCAGCTGGACCGCCGGCGGAGGTCGCTGAGCGGATTCAGGCATATATCGATGCGGGGTGTCGGCTGCCCGTCCTGCGGTTCGCCGCGTGGGATGCGCCTGTGCAGATCCGGCGCTTCCTCGACACAGTGTACCCTCGACTGAAGCCTGCGCCATAGAGGGCCGCTTCCCAGGTCGACAGCCCCGGCGCTTGAGGGGTGGCAGTGCTCGTGCGCGGCTGGTCCTGACGCGTGCTCGCAAAATGCCCGCCGCTGGCTCTGCGATCGGGGGACCGCCTCGTCCCTGTGCCGCGTGGGTCAGTGTTCAGATCGTCGAGCGACCTCGACGGAGGGGGGCAGGCCGCCGAGCGCGCGGCGGATCTTCATGGGAGTGACCGGCACGGCATCGATCGTGATTCCGAAGGACCTCAGCGCATCCTCGACCGCCCCGGCGATAGCAGCGTACACCGGGATCGTGCCCCCTTCTCCGGCGCCCCGAGCTCCGAGGGGGTTCAATGCGCTGGGCGCCTCCATGTGGCCGATCTCGATGGCCGGCACCCCGGTGGCCCTGGGAAGCGCATACTCCATCAGGGTTGCCGTCAGGGGCTGCCCTGCGCTATCGTAGATGAGCGCTTCGCAGAGAGCCCCGCCTATTCCCTGCGCCACCCCGCCGATGGTCTGCCCCTCCACACTCTTCTGGTGAAGGATGCGCCCGCAGTCATGCACGGCGACGTACCGGAGAACGCGGGTCGTGCCTTCCTCCGGGTCCACAGCCACGACAGCCACGTGCGCCCCGCTCGCGTAGGTCGTCGCGGATGGCGTGAAATAGACTGTGGCCTCGAGCCCCGGCCGGTCCGGAAGCACCAGTGGCCCTCGACCAGAGGCGGCGACGCGGGCGAGCTCGCCCAGGCCGATCGACCGCCCCCGTACCCCGGCGACCGACGCCCGGCCCTCGGCCCAGCGAACATCGGCCGGACTCGCTTCGAGCACACGCGCTGCCGCCAGGATGACCCGTTCCTTCACCCGCCGTGCTGCCTCGGCGGCCGCCGGCCCGGCCACGGCCGCCACGCGGCTTCCCCATGTGCCGACGCCGTATGTGATTCCTGCGGTATCCCCGAGCCGGACCTGGATCTGTTCGACCGGCACACCGAGCTCTGCCGCGCAGATCCCGGCGAGGAGCGTTTCGTGCCCCTGGCCCTGTGAGCAGATCCCGGAGAAGACGGTGACGCGACCGCTCTGTTCGACCCGCACAGTCGCTCCTTCGAATGTTCCCGCGCCTGTGCCTTCCATGTAACATGCCACCCCGAGCCCGATGTACCGGCCAGCGCTCCGTTCATGCGCTTGCTGGGCCCGGAATGCCGGCATATCGATATGCGCCAGAACCATCTCCAGGCACGGCGCGCAACTACCGGCGTCGTACACGACTCTACCGGCTCCGGGATAGGCGATACCAGTGTCATACGGAAAGTCCTCGGGCTGAAGGAGGTTGCGTCGGCGAAGATCGGCCGGCTCGACGCCGAGCGCCTGGGCGGCGCGATCCATGGCCCGCTCCAGCACGAACACCGCCTCGGGCTGTCCGGCACCCCGGTACGGCACAGCCGGTGCCTTATTTGTGAACACCGAGGTCATTCGAATATCGAGCGCCGGTATCCGGTAGGGGCCCGCGAGGCTCGCCAGCGTCACAAGCGGCAGCCGCAGCCCATACGGCGCGTACGCGCCGTTGTCGTGCACGACTCGATCCTGGAGGGAGGTATCGTCAATAGGTGTGGAAACGGGCCTCACGCGATGGCCCCCTGCTTGGTGGTGACCTCGACTCCATCTTGGTACTCGATCCCGAGATAGACGCGCTTCG
>JAJPJJ010000098.1 GCA_021324295.1 Bacillota bacterium | reverse complement strand
GCACGACGGGTGGCACCACCGGCGGCGGCACGACGGGTGGCACCACCGGCGGCGGCACGACGGGTGGCACCACCGGCGGCGGCACGACGGGTGGCACCACCGGCGGCACCACGGGCGGCGGGACGACCGGTGGGACAACGGGCGGCACGACGGGTGGCACCACCGGCGGCGGCACGACCGGCGGCACCACCGGCCATGGCGAGCACGGCAACTCGGGCAAGTCCGACAACAACTCGCACGGCGAGGGCTTCGAGCAGAGCCACGAGCATAGCAGGCGCTAGGATCCAGCCCGCTCCCCCCGGCGGCGGCCCGCGCTGCGGGCCGCCGCTTTCTCTTTGATCTTGATGCCGAGCGGGCGTGCGCCACAGAGTTCGCGCAACTCGCCGGCAGGATTCGCACGATGTGCCATCCGACCTCTCATCTTATTACCTTGACAGCGGCCACCCCCGCGCTCTACGATAGCGGCGCACACCGGAAGCGTGGGAGGACGGCAGGCCCAAGGCCGCTCATGCCTCCCGATAAAGGCAAACCTGGGGCAACCCAGGGACGCAAAGCCACGGGACCCGCAAGGGTCAGCCGGGCTGCCGAAGGAGGATGCGCGTGGGGCGGCGCCCGAAGTCGCGACTCGGCTTGGTCCTCGCCGGCGCCATCGCGGCGTCCCTCATCCTTCCACTCGCCGTCCAGCAGCCCGCCGTCTCGCAGTCCGCGTCATCGCTGAACGCGGTGGTCGTCCCGCTCGACAGCGCCGCCCGGGACAGCGAGTTCGTCCCCGACGCGGAGGCGACGCTGCTCGCGCTGCTCAACGAGGCGCGGCGGGAGCACCACCTGCCCGCACTGGTGATGAGCCCGCACCTCCGGCAGGCCGCCCGTCTGCACTCGCGCGACATGGCCGCGCGCGGATACCTCGGCCACGGCACGCCCGGCGGCGCGTCGTTCGTCGAGCGGATCAGCGCCTTCGTCCGGCCCGGCGCGCTGGTCGGGGAGAACGTCGTCGCGGCCGAGACACCGGAGCAGGCCAACAGCGCCTTCGTGTCGAGCCGGGGGCATCTCGAGAACATGCTCAACCCGAGCTTCCACGTCGTCGGCATCGGCGTCGCGACCGCCGGGCGCATCGGGCTCATGGTCACGGAGGACTTCGCCCAGTAGCCGCGCGCGTGGCCGCGGATCGCCGGGGTCCGCCGCCCGTCGCGCCGACAGCGTCCAGGCCTACACGACCATCCCGCTCCCCCTCCCTCGACCAGCCCCTCCGGGGGCTGGTTTCGCTCTTTCGGCCGCGCGCGGGCGCCCCAGGGAGCGCGGTCTCCGGCCTCGAATCATCGCCCATCGCGCGCCGGTCACGAGGAGTCTCGATGCAAACAGCCGCCTCCGCGGGCAGCCCCGCGGCATCCCCGCGCCGCGCGGACGCCGGATCGCTCGGAGCGCTGGTCGTCCTCGCCGTCGTGTGGGGAGCCTCGGTGCCGCTGACCAAGCTCGGCCTCCGGGACTTCCCCCCGCTCACCCTCACCGCGCTGCGCTACCTCACCGCGTCTCCCTGCTTCGCGCTCCTGTTGCGCGGCCGCCCGCTCCCCGGGCCCCGGGGCCTGCTCCAGGCCGCGGCCCTGGGCGTGCTCGGGATCGGGGTCGGCCAGGTCGCCCAGACCTTCGGCGTGCGGGCCACCTCCGCGTCCGTCGCGACCGTCATCTCGGCCACGATCCCGATCTTCGTCGTCGTGTTTGCCGCGGTCCGCCTCGGCCAGCCGATCCGCGCGCGTCACGCGCTGGGGCTCGCGATGGCGTTCGCGGGGGTCGTGCTCGTGGCCGCCGGCGGCCCGCGCGACCTCCTCAGCCTGCTGCGCACCCCTGCGGCGGCCGGGGACGCCCTGGTCCTGGCGTCGGCGCTCGCGATCGCGCTGTACTACGTGCTGAGCGTGGAACTGATCGCGCACTCGTCCGTCCTCACGGTGGCCGCGCTGACGTCGCTCGCGGGGACCGGCGCGCTCGTCCCCGGGGCGCTGTGGGAGCTCCATCACGCCGCCGTCCGGCTCACGCCGCTCGGGATCGCGGTCGTGGCGTACCTCGCGCTGCTTGTCACCGTGCTCGGCATCCTGATCTGGCTGCGGGCGCTGCGGCGCCTGCCGGCGAGCGTGGCCGCGGTGCTGCAGTATCTGCAGCCGATCGTGGGGGTCGGCCTCTCCGCCGCGCTCTTCGGGGATCCGCTCGGGGCGTGGTTCGGGGTCGGGACGGCGCTCGTCCTCGGGGGCATCGTGGTGGGCGCCGCCGCGCGCGGCGAGGACGGTCTCCTTGATTCGTAGACAGCCCGCGCCGCCAAGCCTGGTTCGCGGTGGCCTCCGCGACCGCTCGGGTCGCGGGGAAGCCTCATACCGCGGTGGGCTCGTCTCTCACAAGAGGGAGGCGGATCACCCGGGGCCGTTCCCGCGCCTCCAAATGACGTGCGACGGTGTCTCGGAGCTGCTCAACCGTGGCGGCCTGTGTGAAGACGGTACGCCCCTTCCAAACTCGGCCACTTCCCCAGCGGTCGTCCGAAGTACGCGGCCAGCGTGGTGCCCGACCGCCGCTCAACGCGAAGGCCCTGCGGCTGCCGAGGACCGACGAGAGGCGGTTACCCGCGGACGCTATCCGCCGAGGCCATCGTAGACGCCGAGCACGGCCCAGACGTACCACTGCGTCTCCGGGTACGGCGGGATCCCGTTCCAGCGGCGCACGGCGTTGCCGCCGGCGTTGTACGCGGCGAGCGCGAGCGGCCAGGCCCCAAACTCCTCGTAGTCCCACCGCAGGAGCTGGGCGGCGCCCAGCACGTTCTGCCAGGGATCCCGGGGATCGACGCCGATGCCACGGGCCGTCTCGGGCATGAGCTGGCCGAGGCCCTCCGCCCCTGCGGACGAGATGGACTGGTGATGAAACCGGCTCTCGACGTAGATGACCGACGCGAGCAGGCGGGGGTCGATGCCCACCGCGCGCGCGGCCTGCAGAAGCGCGTGGCCGACCCAGAGCGCCTGGGCGGTCGTGAGAGAGGGGTTCGCGCCGCGCGCAAAGGCTGCGAACTCGTCCGGGGTGCGGAGGCGCATCCGCGGGCGGTCGTCCACCACCCGGAGCTGGCGGAGCCACGCGCGCGCGTACCCCTCCTCCGCCATCGTCGGATGCCGCTGGAGCGCGGCGACGAACCAGGCCGCCGCGATGCTGTAGTTCCGCCGCGCGACCGCCACCGCGCCCATCCAGACGGCCGGCGCGGCCCATCCCGGAGCCACCGCCGCGGCGCGGGCAAACGCCGCCTCCGCGCGGGAGAGCGCGCCCGCCTGGAAGGCCGCCGCGCCCTCCTCCATCGCCGCCCGGGCCGAGACCGCGCCGGGCGCGGATCCCGCCCCGACCGCGGGCGCCAGCCACACGGCCATCGCGATGGCCGCGACGAGCGCGGCGATGCGGCGGCGCCGCCTGTGCCGCGAGCCCACGAGCCCGGTTACCCCGATCTCGGCGCGCCTACTACGCGGGCGCCCCCGTCGAGATGATGCGCGGGGTCATGATGATGATGACCTCCGACTCGCTGTGGTTCACGGTCGACAGCCGGAACAGCGAGCCGATGAACGGAAGGTCCCCCAAAAGCGGGATCTTCTTGATGTTCCGCACATCCGAGTACTTCATCAACCCGCCGAGGATGACGGACGAGCCGTCCGACACGCGCAGGTTGGTCACCGCCTCGCGGATCGAGATGAGCGGCAGCCCGTTCGGGTTCGTCGACGTCGGCGCCGTAAACGACGTCGCCGTGGTGACGACCGGGTGGATCTGCGTCGAGATCGTGCGGTCCGCGTTGATCTTCGGGGTGATCTTGAGCGTCACGCCGATCGGCTGGAAGGTGACCGTCTCGGTCGTCACCGGCGGGTTCCCGGCGGTCGTCGTGTTGACGATCGGGATCTGGTCGCCGGCGAAGATCAGCGCCTGCTGGCCGTCGAACGTCGAGACACGGGGATCGGAGAGCACCTTGGCCGTCCCCTGCTGGATGAACGCGTGGATCCTCGCGAGCAGCAGATCCCGCGTGACCGGGTTCACCCCGAGCTGCCCCGGCGGCAGCGGGCCGACCTCCTGGAACGTGAAGGGCGTGCCGCTCGATCCCTGGAGCACGGACCACTCGATCCCGAGGTCCCTGAGCGAGGTCGAGGTGATGTCCACGACGAGCGCCTGCACGCTGACCTGCGCCACCGGCACGTCGAGCTGCTGGAGGAGCGCCTGCACGGCGTCCTGCTGCGTCGGCGTCCCGGTCACCACGAGCGAGTTCGTGCGGTCGTCGTAGCTGAGCGTGGCGCCGGTGGCCTTGAACAGGTCGAGGACCGACGCGACGTCCTTCTTCACGGGCCCGGCGCCGCCGCTCACGCTGGAGCCGCCGGTCGACGTCGAGCCGACGGACCCGACGAGCGGCTCGGGGGTGGAGATCGGGGGCTGCAGGTACTGGAGGTGGTAGACGCGCGTGACGGGGCCCGGCGGGGGCGGCGTCAGCTTGCTCGCGGCCTCGACGATGAGCGTGTCGCCGACCCGGCGGAAGCCGAGGTTGTTGGCCTCCAGCAGGAACCGGAACGCCTCCTCGCAGGTGACGCCGACGAGGTGGATCGTCACCTTGCCCTGCACGGAGGAGTCGGTGACCAGGTTGAGGCCGCAGATCCTCGCCAGCGCGTCCAGCACGTCCGAGAGGCTGGCGTCACGCAGATCGAGGTTGAGCTTCTGCGCCTGCTGCGGGGTGCCCTGGCTCACCACCGTGATGCCCATCCCGGCCACGACGGGAGCCGCCGGCGCCTTGGCCGCGGCCGGCGGGGCGCCCGCCGGCGCCGCCGGGGCGCCCGCAGACGTCGCGAGCCGCGCCGCGACCACGTTGGCCCCGGCCTGGACGACATCGTAGCGCACCGGCCGCAGGAGATCGATCACGACCCGCGTGATCGGGGGCGCCGCGACGAACTGCGAGATCCGGACCTGCCGGACGGGGTCCTTGTTCACGGGCACGACCGCGGCGTCCACCCCGTCCCTCGCGCCCGGGATGTCGATGACCAGGCGGTCCGGCTGATCCATCAGGCTGGCCTGGTAGGAGATCGGCCCGGTCGCGTGGATGGCCACCTGCAGCGTCCCCGGGAAGTCCTTGACCGCCACGCGCGTCACCGTGGTGCCGGACGCCGCGGTCGGTGCCGGAGTGCCGAGCGCCGGCAGCGCGAGAAAGGCGATCAGGCAGAGCGTGACGAGTGGATGCCTCATTGCGCTTTGCCACCTCCGAGGGTGAGCTCGATGTGTTGGCCGCTGCCCGACAGCTCGACAGCGCCGTTCAGCGCATCGATGCGGACGACACGCAGGTCCGGCCCGATGAAGTCGCCTACGCCGACGATGTACGAGGACTTCTCGCCCTCGACGATCGCGAGGCCCGAGGAATCGTTGAGGATGCCCACGAGGCGGTACTGGGGGATCGCGGGCACGGGCGCGGGGGCCGGAGCGCCCGGAGGGAGCCGCGACGGCGCCACGCCCGGGGGAAGCGGCAGGCCGCCGCCCGGGTACAGCGGCGGGATCGGCGGCAGCGCCGGCCTCGGCGCCGCGGCCCCGGACGCGCCCCCGCCCGGTGGCTGCGGCTGGACGAGCGGCACGAACGGATCGGGGCGGCCAGCGGGCGCGAGCGCGGCTGTGGACGGAGCGCCGGCCGGCGCGGGCGCGCCGGGAGCTTGCGGCGCAGGCGCGCCTGCCCTGGGCGCCGCGCCCGTCGCCGGTGCGGACGGCCCGGATGCGGCGGGCGCGGTCGCAGCCGGCGTGGCGGCGGGCTGCGGCCTCGCCGACGTGGCCTGGTAGACGCCCACCCCGATGAGGGCGGCGATCCCCACGGCCACCGCGCCCGCTGCGAGCGGGTACTTGCGGACGAGCGTGCGGAGTCGCTCCACGGCTAGTGCCCCTTCCCTGCCTGCACGGGCAGAATGTACGTCGCGGCCTGCAAGGTTACGCTCAGCTTCGGGCTTGCCTGACCCGGCACCGACTGCGGCGAGACGTTGACGCTGCTCACCGTGATCAGCCGCGGGAAGTCCTGCAGCCGCTGGAGGTACTGGACGAGCTGGCCGAACGTGCCGGCGACGGAGAGCCCGACGTCCATCTGCTCCACCTGGAGCGCCGGCGGCTTGGCGGCCCCTCCCGCCGTCCCCCCGCCGGCGCCGGACGGCTGGCCGCCCGCGGGCGTGCCGTTCGCGGCCGAGGTCCCCGCGGCGTACGGCTTCGGCGGCGACGGCCGGATGCTGCTGAACTCCACGCCGACGGCCCTGGTCAGCTGCTCCATCGCCGTCAGCAGCGACGGGATCTCCTTGGAGCCGGGGAGCTTGGACTGCACCGTCCGAATGAAGGAAGAGAGCCGGTCGTACTCCTGCTGCACCTGGGCGGCGCGCGCGAGGATCTGCTGGTCGTGGACGAGCTGGGCCTGCGCCGCGTCCCGCTGCTGCACGAGCGTCGCGTACTCCGCGTTCTGCGGCGTGTAGATGAGATAGTAGAAGACGATCGCCCCCAGCAGGACGATGGCGCCGATCAGCATGGTGCGCTCGCGCGGGTTCATCGGCTGACCCCCTGGACCGCGGCCTGCACGGGGCGCATCGTCAGGGTGAGGCCGAACTGGACGACCGCCGTCTGCCCGAGCTTGCTCTGCTGCGCCGCCTGCAGATCGACGTCGCTGTAGAACTGCGAGCCCGCGAGGTTCGTCATGAAGCCCGCGACGGCGCTGTACGACATCGCCGTCCCCTGCAGCGTGAACTGCTGGCCCGACTGGCCGATCGACGCGCTCGTGAGCCAGACCCCCTGCGGGGTCCGGGCCGCGAGATCGGTCAGCAGATCGGGCCAGGCGATCTGCCGCGCCTGGATGGACTTGAGGATGCCCTCCTTGGCGCGCAGCTCCTCGATCTGCTTCTCGAGCGCGAGCTCCTTGGCGACCTTCGGCGCGAGCAGGGACACCTGGTGGTTGATGCGGTCCACGTCCGCGGCCACCTGGTGGTTGCGCCAGAGGTAGAAGGCGTAGGACGCCGCGAGCAGGCCGGCGACGACGGCGAGCACCGCGACGACGCCGACTTCCGGGATCACCCGGCGGCGGCGCCGCCTCGGCAGCAGGTTGATCTTGATCATGATTCGTCCACCCCCCGGCGAGCCAGACCGACCGCGACGGCCAGCGACGGGGCCGCCGTGCGCACGAGATCCGTGCCCGGGACCCCGGCCGCAGCCGCCACGCCCCGGAACGGGTCTCCCACCTCCACCTGGATGCCCAGGTCCGCCCCGAGGTACTGGGGCAACCCGGGGAGCAGCGCGGTCCCGCCGGTGACCAGGACCCGCGACGGCCCGGACACCCGGTACCGGGTCTGGTAGTAGTCGAGCGAGCGGCGGATCTCCGTCGCGAGGTCGCCGATGCTGCCGATCACCACCTCGCGCAGCGGCTGCAGCTCCACCCCGCCCTCGGTCGCCTGCCGCTCGTCTCCGAGCTGCTGCTTGATCGCTTCCGCGGCGTCGAAGTCCACCCGCAGGTGCTCGCTGATGAGGCGGGTGAGCACGTTGCCGCCGAAGGCGACGTTCCGGATGAGGCGCGGGATCGTGCCGTCCGCGATGACGATCTCGGTGCTGACCGCCCCGATATCGACGTAGATCGCCGTCTCCTGCGCGCCACCGGCGCCCGGCGTCCCCATCGCCCGCAGGAGCGCGAACGGCTCCACGTCCAGGACGATCGGCTCGAGCCGGGCCGCCTCGACCGCGGCGACGTGCTGCGTCAGCACATCGGTCCGGGCCGCCGCCACCAGCACCTCGAGGCGGGGGCCGCCGCCCTCCGTCACCTCGCCGATCGTGAAGGTGTCGTACGTCACCTCCGCGACCGGGTACGGGAGGAACCGCTCCAGCTCGAACCGCGCGGCCGCCTTCACCTCCTCCGGCGAGACCTTGGGCATCCGGATCTCGCGCACGATAGCCACCTGGCCGTTCACCGAGACGACCGCCCGGCGGGTCCGGACCCGCATTCCGCCCAGCATGCCGGCGATCGCCCGCCCGACCGCCGCGGGGTCCGCGATCCGGCCGTCCCGCACGGTGCCGGGCGGCGTCGGGCAGAGGCCGGCCGCGCGCACCGCGAGGCCGCCGTTCTGGCGGCCGAGCTCGACGGCCTTGATGCGCGTCATGCCGATGTCGATCCCGAGATAGGTGGACGCTAAGGTCCCGAAGCCGAGTCGCGCCATCTCGAACCCCCCTGGCGTCCGCGGGGACGCCGGCTCTCCTCCCGCTCTCCTACGGCTGATTGAGCGGCCGATCCTGCCAGGAGAGGGTCTTGAACGTGAAGAACTGCGAGCTGATCGGGATCTGCGGGTTCTGGCCCGTGCAGAAGTTCACGTTGCCGAGCGAGTCCACCTGGTTCACCTGACCGCTCTGCCCCTGCACGTTCGCCGAGAAGATCCCGCCCTGGACGAGCACCGTGCCGTTCGTGAAGATGTTCCCCGGCGTGTAGATGAAGCCGGTGAAGATCGTGTTCGCCGGCAGCGTGATGTCCCCCGTCGCGAAGATGTATCCCCAGTTGTAGTTGTCGAAGTTGGTGTTGCTGCACGTCTGGCCGCCGGTGCCGAGCGACCCGTTGATCGTCACCCCGCCGGGCTTCGCGTAGCCCTGGTCGTCGATCAGCAGCGCCTCGGGGTTGCTCTTCGTCCCCGTGAACGAGACGTTGTTCGAGACGGCCGCCTGCTGGATCGGAGCGGAGCAGTTGACGCCGTCCCCCGTCTGCACGAGGTACGCCGTGAGGCCCGGGTTGAAGAACTGCTGGCACGCCCGCATCTCCGTGAGCACCGGGATCGTCGGCAGCAGCGGGATGTAGCGGATCCCGTTCTGGTTGCCCGCGTTGGCGCAGGGGGCGGCGCAGGACGGCGCCTGGAAGAACGTCGTCGCCGATCCGCGCGTGAGGTCGTCCGCGACGAGGCCCCAGTCGAGGTAGCGCGTCTTCTGCGGCCCGTAGGTGGGGTCGTTGCTGCCGTAGTAGTGGTAGCCGCTGGGGCACGTCCCGGTGACCGGAGGCGACGGGAGCTGGACGCCTCCCGACGTGGGGTTGACGCAGAACGGCTGCGTGGCGGCCGTCACCATCACCTTGCCGCTCGTCGAGGGGATGCTGGACCAGTACGAGGGCGTGTACGTCCCGTTCGGCGTGTACGTGACGCCGACGTTGTTCTGGGTCGCCTGGTAGGAGCTGAGCCCCCAGGTGCTGGCCTGCGAGGGGTTGGCATTGATCCACGTGATGAGCGCGGTGAAGTCGTCCTTCGCCATCCCGATCGGCGTCAGCGGGTGCCAGTTGAACGGCACGGCGCGCGACCCGCCGGGGCACGGCGTCGGCGCCACCTCCGTCTGCGGGGAGCCGGTGCACTCTGCGGTGTAGGCCGGGTTGCCGTTGTGGACCTGGAAGCCGTTCGGGCACTGCGTGTTCTGGTTGTTCCCGCCGCCCTGGAGGTAGAGATACGTCCCCGCCATCACCTGGGGCTGGAGCAGGTTCGTCCCGCTGTCGCCGCTCGCGCACTGCGGGGACTTGGCCCACGAGGCGAAGAAGATGCTCGTCTGCGAGTAGGTGTCGCCCTGGATCGGCGACGCGTCGCCCTGGAACGTCACCTGAGGGCCGTACACGATCCGGCCGAACCCCTGGATCAGCGTCGCCTGCTCGAAGACGCGCACCCAGCGCGTCGCGAGCGCGCGCCCCGCGCCGAACGTCGCGGTCGAGAGGATGGGGAAGACGATGACCTGCTGGCCGGACAGCGACGCCACCGGCGACTCGTAGATCACGCAGTTCCGCGGCGGGTTGCTGCAGCTCGCCGAACCGGCCACGAGGCTGTTCTTGAAGACCGTCGAGCCCGGGACCGCGCCGAGGTTCGAGAGGCGGTTGAGCGACTCCTGGATCCCGGCCTCGGCGAGGGCGAGCGCCTCGCCGCTGTCCCGGCTCGCGGTCGCGAACCCGACCTCGTTCTGCGTGAAGAACGAGAACCCGAAGAGCATCATCGCGACCGCGAACATGATGAAGAGCGCGGTGATCAGGGCGATGCCGCGGTCGCCGCGGGCCCGGCCTCGCCCGCGCAGGACGCGTCCGTTCACGGGCCCTCCCCCCTCTTCCACCCGCCCCTCAGGCCCACGCGCCGGCTCACGGCGGGTTCCTCAGCGAGATGTCCTGGGTCATCGTGCTCGTCGAGGAGACGGCCTGGCTCGTCGCCTGCTGGAACGACGTGACCGTGATCGTGATCTCCCGCGAGGAGGTCGTGGGGCACCCGCCCGACGCGGCGAGCGCGAGGCCCGAGATGCCGCTCGCCACCGCGACCGTCGACAGCGTGCCCGCGGCGATGTCGTACTCAGTGCGCTCCAGGTACGGCCCGGTCGCGTTGGGCGTCGTCCCTCCCTGCGTGCCCGAGAGGTAGTAGCTCACGTACTTGCCGTCGTACGGGATGACCCCGCCCGAGGGGTCCGTCGCGTAGATCTGCGTCGCCCCGGTGATCGGGTCGGGGGATTGTAGCGCCACCGTGCCGAGGTGGGGCAGGACGAAGCTGATCTGCGGCGGGCTACAGGAGATCGCGAACGTGAAGCCGCCGCTCGTCTGCCCGTTGAGCAACCGGCGGGCCTGCCGCAGGTCCCGGCTCATCCGGTCGAGCGCGAGCCGCCCTCCCTGCTGCACCTGCGTCGCGATGTCCCCCTTCCAGTACGCCTTGAGGCTCGCGTAGAACAGCGAGTAGATCGCCCCGGCCACGAGCGACAGGATGACGATCCCCACCATCAGCTCCACGAGCGTCATGCCGCGCTCGTCCCCCATCCCGCGTCGCGCCCGCCGGCCCGTCATCTCACTGCGCCAGCATGAAGGTGCTGACCTCGACGCAGCCGAGGCCCACCGGCGCGGCGGCGCCCGCGGTCACGCACCCGTTGGGGCCGCTCGACGAGCCGGAGACGAACGACGTCTGGCCCCTGACCGTCCAGTGCGTCGCGACCGAGACGCGGTACACAAACTGGCCGGACGACGGCCGCTGCGTCGGGGTGCCGGAGACGACGAACTGGCCCTGGGTGCCGTCCCAGACCCAGTACTGCACCTGGACGTCGCGCGCGTACTGCTGGCCGTCGGCGCTCACGGTCGCGGTGGCGACCGTCCCGTCCCCGTAGGTGCCCACCCAGCAGTTGAGCGCGGCGGTTGCCGTCTGCGCGAGCGGCGTCGCCGGGCACGAGGCGGAGTACGGCGCCTGCGTCTTGAGGAACTCGATCTCCTGCTGCGCGAGCGCCGCCGCCTTGGTCTGGTCCTTGCCGTACAGCGTGACCGCGAGGCCCTGCGGGAACACCGTCGCCACCGCGAGCAGCCCCACGGTGAGCAGCACGATGCTCAGCATCACCTCGATGATGGTGAAGCCGCGCTCGGAGGTCAGGTTTTCCCGGGTTACGCTGACCATGCCCCCCCGCCGGCACCCGCGCATGGGAAATTAACCAAGGTCGGTTCGTCGCCCGCCGGCAAAATCCTTGTGCCCCCGTTCACAGCATCTTAGCCAGGTACCAGCGCACGATCGCGTCGGAGCCGAACGCCGCGATCATCGCGCCGGTCGCGAGCGCCGGCCCGAACGGGATCGTGTCCTTGCGCGTCCGCAGCCGCGCGGCGACGAGCAGCGCTCCCGCCGCCGCGCCGAGCACCACGGCCGAGAACAGCGCCACGATCACCCCCGGCACCCCGAGGAACGCGCCGATCATCGCAGCGAGCTTGACGTCCCCGCCGCCCATCCCTCCCCGGCTGAGCAGGCCCGCGAGCGCGAAGACGGCCCCGGCGCCCGCGGCCGCCGCGAGCGCCGGCACGACGCGGCCGGCGGCGCCGGCGAAGAGGAGGCCGATCGCGATCCCCGGGTAGGTGACCGCGTTGGGGATCACCCCGCGCTCGAGGTCCGTGCAGAACGCCACGATCAGCGCGAGCCCCATCACCTCGAACCGGGCCGCCGAGAGCGTGGGCCCGAACCGCCAGACCACCCCGGCGGTGAGCGCCCCCGAGGCGGCCTCCACGAGCGGGTACCGCGCCGAGATCCGCCCCCGGCACGAGCGGCAGCGGCCCCGCAGCCACAGGTAGCTCAGCAGCGGCACGTTGTCCCGGGGCCGGATCGGCGTCCCGCACCGCGGGCAGCGCGACCCCGGCGCCACGATGGACTCGCCGCGGGGCAGCCGGTGGATCAGCACGTTGGCGAAGCTGCCGAGCACAGCGCCGACGATGAACGCCGCGGCCTCCACGGCCTCACGTCCCCCAAAGCACGCGGGACACGAACCGCGCGACCAACCCGACGACCAGCATCACCGCGAGCGTCCCGGCGACGGGCGGCGCGGCGGCGAGCCCTCGCTGGAAGACGTCCCAGCGCGCCGCGCCGAGCCAGTCCGGGAACCCCAGCAGCCGCGCGAAGTACACCGCGCACACGATCAGCACCATGCACACGGCGACCGCGGCCGTGAACTCGAGCAGCACCCGCCGCTCGAAGAACAGCCCGATCACGATCCCGGCGACCACCGCCGCCCCCGTCGCCGCCGTCGCCCGCATCGGCACGGCGAGCAGGACGGCGGCGGCGGCGAGGGCGACGATCAGCATCTGCGCGGCCGATGCGCCCGCACGCGGGGCTTGCGGCTCACGCTCCCACCGACGCGGCGGGGGCGCGCACGACGCCGATCTCCCGCAGGCGCTCGTAGACCTCCTGGATCTTCGCGAACCCGTGGAAGTCCCGCTCGTACTCGCGCTCCGCCTTGTAGCCGAGCTCGATGAACTTGTTGTAGTGCACGAGGAACGCGAACTGGACGATGTGGGACTCCTCCTCCGGCGCGTCGCGGTTCTTGTCGAGATGCAGGTTGATGATGTCGACGAGCGGGATGTCCTCCGTGATCTCCCGCGACGCCGCCTTGGCCTCGAGCAGCTGCCGGAGGTCGCGCGTGGCGCCCCAGTCCTTGGCCAGCACCATCGCCACGTCGAGGTCGTACTCGAGGTCGCCGGAGCCGACGCAGTGGTGCATCGTGGGCCGGGTGAAGACGCTCGCCAGGCCCTCGTCGTCCGGCGGCCGCTCGTCGAGCCGGCACCCGTCCTTGTCGAGCGGCGAGATCGTGAACACCGGCGCGTTGAGGTCCAGGCTCAGCTCCGCGAGCTGGGTCGAGATCTCGTCGGTGCGGGCCTTCGGGTCCTCGATCGTCTCCTCGAGCGGGATCTTCTGCAGGTAGTCGAGGAAGATCACGACCTGGTCGGTCTGCAGGCGGTGCATGACCTCGTAGGCCTGGGCTTTGATCCGCTCGACCGTGTCGTGCCGCCCCCCCTCGATCACGAACACGTAGTCCATGAACGCCTCGAGCCGCTTCCAGGCGTCCGGCATGCTCCGCAGCGCCTCGCGGACCTCGTCGCCCCCGGTGAGGATCGAGGCCGGGCTGACCATCAGCTCCTTCGCGATGTACCGCGCGGCCAGCACCCGCCGCGTCTGCTCCCACGTGTAGAACAGGACCGGGACGCGGTTGGCGGCCGCGCAGGAGGCGGCCAGCTCCAGCGCCAGGTTGGTCTTGCCGCGGCGCGGGGCGCCCGCGAGGCCGTAGTAGAACCCCCGGCGCAGCCCGGAGAGGAGGTTGTTGAGGCGCGCGAACGGCGCGATCGAGTAGCCCAAGAGGCCCCGCTCCCGCCCGCCGGTCGAGACGAGGTGGTGGCGCAGCTCCTTCAGCGTCTCGCGCACCGGCTCGCGCTGGCGGCGCACCCGCCGGCGCTGGATCTCGAGCAGGTCCCGCATCATCTCGGAGATGAAGTCGAGGAAGTCCTTGTGCGACGGCACGGCCCCCGCGTCGATGTAGGCCCCCATCCGGTCGCGCAGCGAGGCCAGCCGCGCCCGGCTGTCGCGGGCCTTCAACTGGTCGACGAGGCCGACGACCTCGGCCGCGCTGGGGATGCGGCGGTCCGCGAGCGCTGCGAAGTAGTGCTCCAGCTCCGTGGACCACAGGCCCCGCTCGGCCAGGCGCTGCTGCACGATCCGGGCGTCGATCGGGGCGTCGCTCTCGTCGTGCAGCCGGACCGCCTCCTCCGCGATCAGGCGGACCGGCATCAGCGTGAGGAGGTCCCCCTTGAAGCCCTCGATCAGCGCCCGGTTCACGAGGTGGCGGTCGCTGACGAGGCCAGCCACGAGGGAAAGCTCCGCGTCGAGATAGTCCGTCATGGTGCCATCTCCTTTGTGCCCCCACCGGTGTTTCGACGACCGGGGCACGATCCTTGCATCCTCTCCAGGGCCACAAGCAAACCGACGAGGAGCCAGAACAGCGGGGCCACGCTGACGTAGCTGAAGGAGAACTGCAACTGGAAGCAATACGCCGCGAAGCCGCCGAGCATGCCCGCCGCGAGGCCGCCGGGGTCCGCGCCTCCCCGGCGGCCCGCCGCCGCTACGATCCAGGCCGACCGGAACACGGCGACCCACACCGCCAGGTACACCGCGAGGCCGACGAGGCCCGTGGATATCCCCTGCTGCAGCAGGTCATTGTGAGGCCGGTCGACGATGATCTTCATGATGCTCGATGCCGGGAAGACCCGCCGGAACTCCGGGGTGTCGTACGCCGGGTAGATCTCACCGAGCGTCTCCGGCCCCCAACCGAAGAGCGGACGCTCAAAGATCAGCGGCGCCGTCGTGCGCCACAGGAACAGCCTGTCTCCGCCGTTCTCGCCCCGGTTGGCGATGTGCTCCCGCTCCAGTTGCTCTCGGGGAGGACCCGTCAGCAGTATTGCGGGTGTCACGGCTGCCAGGAGCAGCCCCAGCACTACGAGGGGCCGACGCGCCCCGTGCAGCCGGCGGCGTCCCGCGGCGAGCGCCCATGCGCCGAGCCCGACGACCAGGGCGCCCCACGCCGCGCGCGTCCACGTCGCCACGAGGGCCGCATAGAGCAGCACGGCCGCCAGGCCGTATCCGACGCGCCTCAGCGGGCGCGCCTCCCACGTGTACAGGCTGACCACGAGCGGCAGGACGAGCACGAGGCAGGCGCCCAGCGCGATGGCGCTTCCCGCCGTTCCCCAGGCTCTCGTCGTGGCCTTTTGAAAGGCGTCGCGGACGAGATCCTGGGGCACGGGGGACCATCCGAAGTGCTGGAGGATTCCAACGACCCCGTTGGCCCCCGCGGCGAAGACAACGGCGCCCGCCACGACGGCAACCCGGCCGGGGGTGGTCGATGCCATCGCGGCAAACACCGCGAGCGCTCCGTAGCTGAGCCAGGTGAGCAGGCCCTCGTCCCTGTAGTTGGCGCCTGCCAGGCTGACGAGCGGATCCGCCGAGAGGAGCGTCGAGACGACGAGGGCCGCGAGCCAGCCGCCCATCGCCAGGACAAGCGGCGACCGCGGCGCACGCAGCTCCCTCTGCCGCGCCGTCCCCAGCGCCAGGATCCCGAGGATCGCGACGCCGGCGTAGAGGGCCTGCACCTTCGGCCAGTAGTAATAATCGTACGCCCGGGTGCTGACGATGAGAGGAACGACCGCTGCGATCACCGCGAGCGTCGAGACGGCCGCCTGTTCCGACCGCGCGACGCCCGTGCGGGCGGGCTTGAGACCGGCCTCGAGCGTGCGCAGAGCCGAGCTCATGGGCTGGCCGCGGCGCCCCGGCGGTGGTCGATACCGGGCACCGCGTTCGCGGCGGTGTCCCGGCTGCCGACCCACGGGTCGGCGATGGCGTCGACCCGGCACGCCACGTGTCCGTAGGAAGGCGCCAGCCCGTTCGCCGGAGAGCCACCGGCCGAGAGCCAGTACGACGAGCCGTCGACGATACCGGGGTTGTCGGGCTCGCTGAACTGGGGCGCGCCGATATAGACGGTGCCGCCCCCCGCACCGGTCAAAGTGGCGAAGCCCGGAGTGCTCCCGTCCATGCCACCCTCGGCGTAGTTCGACGTGGGGTTGTCCGTATGCCACAGAGCCACGGCCGTTTCGATGTTCCGCTGGTTGCTGATGCACTGGGCCTTGTGCGCCCGCTCGCGCGCCAGCCCGAACTGCGGGATCAGGATCGCCGCCAGGGTCAGGATGACCAGGACTACGGTCAGCAGCTCGATGAGCGTGAAGCCCTCGTCGCCGCCCCCCGCCGGCCTCCCGCGATGTCTCATGCGCGTCCCTCCCGCCGGAACACAATGGGAACGGCCGGCGGGTGAGCGGTGCAGGACCCCGCCGGCCTCCCTGAGTCGGTCCGCGTTGCGCTTATGGAGATGCGCTCGCCCCTCTGGTATGGGAGAGGCCCGTGCCCGCTCCTATGGGATCGTAGTTGGCCACCCACGGATCCTTGACAGCATCGTAGGCGCACGCCACGTGCCCGTACGAGGGCGCACTGGCGTTCACCGTGCCGCCCGTCGCGGAGCCCTGGGAGAGATAGTAGTCGGTTCCGTCCGGCGTGGCGTTGTGGTCCGGCTCGATGAAGTTCGACGCGGTCGTGTACGCGGGCGTTCCGGAGGTCAGGTTGGCAAAGCTGGGCGTCGACGAGTTCATCGTGTTGCCCGTGTAGTTGGTGTTCGGGTTGTCCGTCGCCCACATCGCGACCGCCGTCTCGATGTTGCGCTGGTTCGAGACGCACGAGGCCTTGCGCGCGCGCTCGCGCGCCAGTCCGAACTGCGGGATCAGGATGGCCGCCAGGATCAGGATGACGAGGATCACGATCATCAGCTCGATGAGCGTGAAGCCCGCCTCCTCCCTGTGCAGCCATCGCGTTAGCCGCGCCAGCATCTAGTCACCTCCACGAGCTGTTGAGATCAGATCACGCCGTGCATCGTTCCCCGCGCCCGGCCGGGGTCGCCGCCGCTCGAGTCTGCGCCCCGCGCATCCCTCCCATCTTCCCCGGTTTGCCGGTCAGGCGATCTGCCCGCGGGGGTCCGCGATCCGTCGCAGGTTCCTCATGCCCAGGTCCCGGTTCCCCTAGACCTCCTCGACCTCGATCGAGAGCGTCCCCGGGCCGCGCGCTTTCGCGTCCAGCAGCGCGAGGTCGGCTCTCCGCAGGAGCTCGTCCGCGTCGCGGCCGTCGAGCGGGTACAGCGTGATCCCCGCGCACAGCGAGAGCACGATCGGCTCCCCCTGGGGACCGACGAACCGGTAGGCCGCCACCGCCTCCTGCAGCCGCTTGATCACGGACACCGCGGTGTCCAGGTCGGCCTCCGGGAGCAGCAGGACGAACTCGTCCCCGCCGTACCGGGCCGGCACGTCCATGCTGCGGACGTGCCGGCGCACGAGCGCGCCGAGGTCGTGCAGCACCTCGTCCGCGGCCAAGTGCCCGTAGTACGTGTTGATCTGCTTGAACTCGTCGAGGTCGGTCATCACGACGCACAGCGGCAGCTCGTAGCGCGAGGCGCGGGCGATCTCCTCGTCGAGCCGCGCGCGGAAGTAGCGCCGGGTGTGCAGCCCCGTGAGCGCGTCCGTCACCACGGTGTCCCACAGCTCCGCCATGCGGTGGCCGAGCCCCATCATCCACGCGACCTGGTGGGCCAGCAGCCGCGCCGCCTGGAGATCGGCGTCGGTGAACCGGCGGGACGGCGTCCAGCGGTTGAGGTTCAGGACGCCGAGGGTGCGCCCGCCGAGCCGGATCGGCACGCTCACCGCGGACGCCGGGGCGCGGCGTTTGGGGACGAACCCGTCGAGCCCGGCGGGCGTGCCGTGGACGAGCAGGCCCGTCGCCGTCTCGGCGACGCGACCCGCGACACTGTGCCCGAGCGGCACGGGGCTGAGCCCGGCGCGTCCCGCATCCCCCCTCACGACGCGGACGGCCAGCTCGCGCGGCCCGGTGAACACCATGATCGAGCCGCCCTCGGCGTCGAGCTCCTCGATGCACCGGTCGAGGTAGTCGAGCAGCACCTCGTCCTGGTTCGCGCGGAGGTCGCCGATCGGGAACGACTCGAGCAGCGTGGCGAGCCGGGCGGCCCGCGCGACGGAGAGCGGCTCGTCTCCTAGCCTGGGGGAATCCTCGGGCACGCAGGCCTCCTCGGCGGCGCCCCGCGGTGCGGGAGCCCCCGCCGTTCCACGCCCTTATGCCCGATCGGCGCGGGCGCTAGACGATGCCCGCGCGTGTTGCAGCAGACCTCTCGCTTCCTGCCATCGAACCGCGGCCGCGGCGGTCGAAGCAGGAGATCGAGCGGGGCTCGCGAAACGGCTAGCTAGGCTTACGACAGATTGGGCATCATTGAGGATCAGGAACCGGCCGCGCGCCTCCGCGCGGTGCCGAATCGGCGTGACGGGGGGAGACGCACCATGAGACGAGCGCTGTGTGTGATCCTGACCGTGGGCCTGCTGGTGTACGGCGTGACCGTGTACCTGGGATCGGCGGCGGCGCAAGGAGGGCTGCCGCTCGTGCCCGGCGTGTCGCTCGCCGACATCCCGCTGGGCGCGCCGATCGCGGAGGTCGTCCAGCGCTTCGGCGCCCCGAGCCAGGTGCAGCTCGTCGGGTCGGACGGCACGCTCGCGTACTCATGGGACCGGTACGGCATCACGGTGTACTCCCGCGGCAAGGCCGTGATCGCGGTCGCGACGACGAACAGCCTCGCCGGGGCGTTCCAGGGGATCGGCATCGGAACGTCCGCGGACGCCGTCCTCAAGATGCTGGGGAAGCCCCGCACCGGCGGCCAGGTCGCCGGCTATCAGGGGATCGCCTACGACAGCCTCGGCATCGCGTTCGGCCTCGACCGGCAGGCGGTCGTCGCCGTGATGGTCTTCGTGCCGCAGCGGCCGCAGGCGGCACCCGCCACCCCGCAGGCTCCGGCGCCCGAGACCGCGCCCGCCGCGCCTGCGACCCCCCAGCCGGCTCAACCGGCGCCGGCGGCTCCCGCTCCGGCCCCGGAGCAGCCGGCCCGGCCGGCGCCCGCGGCACCGGCCCCGGCGCTTCCCCAGCAGCCCGCTCCGGCGCAGCCCGCTCCCGTCGTGATGGGCGAGGCGGCGGCGCCGCCCGCCCCTGCCCCGGCCGTGGCGCCCGACGCTCAGGCGACCTCCCCGCGGCCGCAGCGGATCGTCGTCGACGCGCTCTCGCTCACCCCGAGGCCGCTCGCCCAGGAGTCCACGGGAACCGCGCCCCGGCCGGGCGTGGTGCGCGCGGACGTCCCGGCGGCCGGCGCGGCCGGGATGCCGAACGTGGCCGGGCTCCGGCCGTTCTCGATCGAGACGCTCTACCTCTCGCAGGCGGGATATCTCCGGTACATGGTGTACCAGATCCAGCAGGTCTGGCTGAACCCCGCCGAGAGCGAGCGGATCATCAGACAGGCAACCACGGCGCCGCAGCCGTAGCCGCGCCGCAGCAGGCCCGCGGGGAGCCCACCGGCCGCGGCCGGTGGGCTCCCCGCTGTCTCCCCGCCCGCCCCCGCGACGCAGGTCTAGAGGACGCGACCGACGGGCAGAGTATACGTTTTGGCTGTTATCCGTAGCGCCGAGCGCGAGGGGTGCCCGAGGTTGCCACCGGTCATCTCTGTGCAGGGACTCACCAAGCGGTACGGCGGACCGCGTAGCCGGGACAAGGTCGCGCTGCAGGACCTCACGCTGGACGTCCCCGCGGGGGAGATCTTCGGCTTCCTCGGCCCGAACGGGGCCGGCAAGACCACCACGATCAAGCTGCTCCTCGGCCTGATCGCTCCCACCGCGGGCACCGGCACGGTGCTCGGCTGCCCGCTCGGCTCGGTGGAGGCCCGGCGCCGCCTGGGGTTCCTCCCGGAGTCCCCGTACTTCTACGAGTACCTGCGGGGGCCGGAGCTGCTGGCGTACTACGGCCGGCTCTGCGGCCTCGGCCGCGCGGAGAGCCGGCGCCGGGCGGAGGCGCTGCTGCGGCAGGTGGGCCTCTGGGAGTCCCGGCACCTCCACGTCCGCAAGTACTCCCGCGGCATGCTCCAGCGCCTCGGGCTGGCCCAGGCGCTCATCAACGACCCGGACCTCGTGATCCTCGACGAGCCGGCCGGCGGGCTGGACCCGATCGGGCGGCGGGAGATGCGGGACGCGCTGCTGCAGCTCCGCGACCAGGGGAAGACGGTGTTCCTCAGCTCGCACATCCTCGCGGAGGTGGAGACGGTGTGCGACCGGGTGGCGATCCTGCACCGGGGCCGGCTCGTCGCCACCGGGCGGATCGGCGAGCTGCTCGGCGGCACCCACGAGATGGAGCTCACGGTGCGCGGGAGCGACGGCGCCCTCGCCGGCCACCTCGGACGGCTCCCCGGGGTCGCGATCCGGCACGGCACCGACGCGACCGTCGTCGTGCTGCCCGCGCAGCACCTCGTCTACCAGGCGATCGACGCGGTCAGGGAGGCGGGCGGGGAGATCGTCTCGGTCCTGCCCAAGCGCGAACGCCTCGAGGACCTCTTCGTCCGGCTCGTCGGGACGCCCGGGGGGACGCCGTCGTGATCGGGGCCCCGGCGCTCGTCGTGGCGCGGCAGGTGCTCGTGGAGGCCGGGCGGAGGCGGACGCTCCCGGTGTTCGTCTTCTTTGGGTGCGCCATCATCCTCAGCACGGCGTTCCTCTCGTTCTTCCAGCTCGGCGTCGAGATCAAGTTCTTCAAGGACGTCGCGATGACCGTGATCTTCCTGTTCGGCATGGTGACCACGGTCGTCCTCACGAGCACGCAGCTCTCCGGGGAAGTCGAGAGCCGCACGATCTACAACGTGCTCAGCAAGCCGATCCGCCGGCGCGACCTCGTCGTGGGGAAGTACCTGGGGTCGGTCGCGGCGATCGCGCTCGCGGTCGCGCCGATGGCCGGGATCCTGGTGTTCTTCGTCTTCACCGACCGGGGCGGATCGGTCCTCGAGGTCCTCAAGGCGACCTACCTGCTCTGGCTCGCCTTCTCCGTGCTGGCCGCCGTCGCGGTCGCGATCGCCTCCTTTGCCACCTCGATCGTCTGCGCGGCGCTCACGGTGCTGGCGTTCGTCGTGAGCTACCTCAAGGGCGCGGTCACCGCGTACCTCGCGCTCACGGTCCGCGCCGCGCTCGCCGTCTACGCCGGGCAGGCGCTGTACTACCTGCTTCCCAACTTCGAGAACTTCAACACCCGCACCGCGGTCGTCCACGACGAGATCGTGCCGTGGGCGTACGTCGGGCGGACGAGCCTCTACGCGCTGGCCCTCGTCGCGCTCTTCCTGTTCATCGGAACCCAGGTCTTCGAGGAGCGGGAGCTGTGACGGCGGCGCGCGCCTCCCGGCTGGCCCGGGTGTGGGTCGTGCTCGGCCTCCTGGCCTGCGTCGCCGCGACCCAGGCGCTCGTGGAGCGGTACCGGCCGCAGGTCAACGACGAGGCGACCGCCCCGTTCCCGCTCGCGGCGGTGGTGGTCCGCAGCTTCCTCGGGGACGCGCGGGGGCTGCTCGCGGACTACCTGTGGCTCCGGGTGGACGAGTACCAGCACCGGCGGCGGATCGTGGGCGGCGACCTCCTGCGCAGCGACGACGAGGCGCTCATGCCCCTCGTGCGGATCATCACCTGGTGCAACCCGCACTTCGTCGACGCCTACGCGCTCGGGGGCCAGTGGCTGGCGTTCCACTTCAACAGGCCGCGCGAGGCCGCGGCGTTCTACGAGGAGGGGATCCGCAACAACCCCCGGAGCTTCGATCTCTTGAGCGGCGCCGCGTGGGTCTACTGGCGGTTCCTGCACGACTACCCGACGGCCGCCGCGCGGGCGCGCGAGGCCGCGCGCGTCGCGCCCGACGACCTCCACCGGTTCCAGGCGCTGTGGCTCGGCGCGCACATCCTCGCGGACCGGGGCGACCAGGCCGGGGCGATCCGCCTGTGGCGGGAGGTCGGGCGCCTCCCCGGGTACGAGCGCACCGCGCAGGCCTGGATCGCGCGCCTGGAGCGCTCACCGCAGGGGCCACCGCGGTGAGGGGAGCCCCGCGGTGACGCCCAGATCACTCCGCCGGCTCGTGCAGCTCGCGGTCGGGGTCGCGCTCGCCGGGACCGTCGTGCTCGTCACCGCGTGGGCGTACCCCGCGGGGCACCTCGCGGTCAGGCTGGGGCGGCCCTACTACTCGCGGCCCGCGGGCACCCGCTCGCTCTTCGTGACGGTCGACATCGCGCTGAGGAACGTGGGCGCGACCCCGGTCCAGATCGACCGGGAGCGGTTCATCCTGCTGGACGAGACGGGCCGCCGGTACGCGAGCGACCCCTCCACGCACTTCCTGCGCAACCACTTCGACGTGATCACGATCCCGCCGGCGCGCGAGATCCAGGGGGCGACCGTGTTCCAGATTCCGGAAGGCCACCGGGCCGCGCGCATGATCCTCGTCACGACGACCGGCGAGATCGTGCGACTCCCGCTGCCTCGCTGAGGGACGCTCCCCGCGTGCTGTCGTAACCGCCGCGAGGGGACGGGAACAGGTCCCTCCGGCCGGTCCCGCGCCGTTCCCCTCTTTGGTCGAATTTCCACCCGCGTCGCAGTACAGCAGCGCCGCGACAGGTGTGCTGCGGGATCCGTCCCCGGCCGGACCGCCCCGCCTCCGCGGCGCCGCCCGACCGGCGCGGCGCGCCGGACACCGCAAGCCGGCGCGGAGCACGGGTTCCCGGGCCGCGCGCCCGGGTCCGCGGCGAGGTCGCCTCGTTACGGCGAGGCGGAGACCCCCCGCGTGTGGCTGATGCCGGTGCCGGAGCCCAGCCCGGCGTCGTAGCCGGCGACCCACGGATCCGCGACGCCGTCGTAGGCGCATGCGACGTGTCCGTAGGACGGGTTGGTTCCGACCGCGCTCGTATCCGGGCTGGGGTTGCCGGGTGCGCCGTTCGAGAGATAGTAGTCGGTGCCGTCCGAGCCGGTTGCGCCCGGATCGTCGGGCTCGACGAAGTTCGTCACGGTCGTATAGCCGGTCGTGCTCCCCGTCAGATCGGTGATGTTCGGGGTGGACCCGCCGCTCTGCATCGTCCCGCCCGCGTAGCTCGTCGTCGGGTGGTCCGCCGCCCACATCGAGACCGCGGTCTCGATGTTCCGCTGGTTCGAGACGCACGACGCCTTGCGCGCCCGCTCCCGCGCCAGTCCGAACTGCGGGATCAGGATCGCCGCCAGCACCAGGATCACGAGGACCACGATCATCAGCTCGATCAGCGTGAAGCCCGCCTCCTCCCGGCGGAGCCATCGCCCTAACCGCGCCAGCATGCCTGCACCCCCAGCACCCAGCATCGATCCCCCCCGCCCGCCGTCCAACCCCCGGCAGACCGTCCGCCCCACCACCGCCCCGTGCCGCTGCCGGGGACGCGCGCCGGCAGGGGGTCTCCCCCGCCCCCCTCCGCGCGCGCCCCGGGCGCGCAGCCCGCGCGCACGGTCCAACGAAAAAGCCGGACGACCCATGATCGCCCAGCTTCGGCAGGCCGACCGACCGCGGATGCGGTCTCGCGCCTTTGCGCCCCTGCGTCACCGCAGGGTTGCCCTTATCGGCTGGTGTCGGTTGCCTCGGATCGCGGCCCCGGCTGCGCCGGCGCCGCCTCACTGCATGCCAGCACCATGCGGCGGAGTCCCGCGCGGCATCGTCCGGAGGCCGATGCCAGACGGGCTCGTTCGAGGTCTGCGCCGCGCCGCGGGGGGCCCATTTGGCGGTGCGTCGAGAGGACGTGGCGGCGAAGGACGTCTACCGGATCCCCCGGGCGTCACCCATCATGCCCACACGGCGGGGGATTTAGTCCTGACACCGACGCCCGGGTGTGACGCCGGCACGATCCCGAGCGCGGCGGGCCCGGGCCGTCTGCCCGGGCACCATGAGGCCTACTTGATCGCCCCCACCAGGTTGAACAGCGGCAGGTAGAACGAGATCACCACGAACCCCACGATGCCGCCCATCACGATGATGAGCGCCGGCTCCAGGATCGAGGTGAGGCCGGCGACCGCGTACTCGACCTCGGTGTCGTAGAAGTCCGAGACCTTCATGAGCATCTCGTCGAGCTGGCCGGTGCGCTCGCCGACCGACACCATGTGCACGACCATCGGGGGGAAGATGCCGCTCGCCTGCAGCGGCAGCGCGATGCTCTCCCCCTCGCGGATGCTGGAGCGGACGGCGGCCACCGCCTGCGTCACGACCGTGTTGTCGACGGCCTTGGCGACGACGTCCAGCGCCTGGAGGATCGGGACGCCGCTGCGGACGAGCGTCCCGAGCGTGCGGGCAAACCGGGCCATCGCCACCTTGTGCACGATGGAGCCGAAGACGGGCATGCGGAGCTTGAACCGGTCGTAGCGCGCCCGCCCCTCCGGCGTGCTGATGTAGTAGCGGGCGCCGTAGACCGCGGCGACGATCACGAGCAGGATGATGTACCAGAAGCGCCGGGCGCCCACGGTGATCGCGATCAGCAGCCGGGTCGGGGCCGGCAGCGGCACGTTGAGCGAGGTGAAGAAGCTGACGAACGTCGGCAGGATGTAGAAGACGAGGAACGAGACGATCAGCACGGCGGCGCTCGCGATCACCGCCGGGTAGATCATCGCGGCGCGCACCTTCTGCCGCAGCGCCAGCTCCTTTTCGAGGAAGCCCGCGAGCCGCGCCAGGACGTCGTCGAGCACGCCGCCCGCCTCGCCGGCGCGGACCATGTTCACGTAGAGGCTGTTGAACGTCTCCGGATGCTTGGCCAGGGCGTCGGAGAGCGGGGCGCCCTGCTCGATGTCGGCGCGCACGGCCCCGAGGATCTCCTTGAGCCGCTTGTTCTCGCTCTGGACCTCGAGGATCGAGAGCCCGGCCAGGATCGCGAGGCCGGCGTTGATCATCGTCGCGAACTGGCGCGTGAACACGGTGAGGTCCTTGAGCCGGACGCCGCGGAACCGCTGGAGCACGTCCTCGAGCGTCGGCCGTTTGATCCGGCGCTGCAGGTCGGTGATGAAATACCCCATCTCCTGCAGGCGGGCGACCACCGCGATCTCGCTCTCGCCCTCGAGCGTCCCCGTGATCACGCGGCCGTCGTTGTCACGCGCGGTATAGGCGAACGTCGCCACGGGACCCCTCCCCCATCCTCACCGGGCCTCCCGCCGCCGGGAGCGCCCGGGTAGCCCTCGTCGCTGCGGAACTCCGTGGTAGGTTCGATGCAACTTCCCCCGCCGAGCAATATGCCCCGCTCGCGCTCCGAGAAGACGTTGCGCGCCGGGGCGGCCCAGGATCGCGGGCGGCACCGTCGCCCCGTGGCGGGCCCGGGAGGGCGCGGCCCGCCCCCCCCCCGCTTCCACCCGCGCACGGATCCCCGCCCCGACCGATCGCGGGAGAGCCGCGATCCGCCCGGGGCCCGGCGGGCCCTCCGCGCCTCGCCCACCGCAGCCCGCCCGCGGCTAGGGCAGGCGCCCGGCGGAGGCCTCGAGCCGCACCCCGCCCGCGCGGTCGATCATCTTGCGCAGCTCGTCGGGATAGATCGCCCGCGCGAGCGCGACCTCGAGGCTGATGAGCCCTCGCATGTACAGCTCGTAGAGGGCCTGGTCCATCGTCTGCATGCCGTACTGCGATCCCGTCTGGACCGCGGAGTTGATCTGGTGCGTCTTGGCCTCCCGGATCAGGTTCCGGATCGCCGGCGTCCCCACCATGAGCTCCACGGCGGGCACGCGGCCGGCGGTGGCCATGTGCACGTACTCGCGGCCGGCGCGCACCTCGTCGGCCGGCCGGGACGCCGGCGCGGCCCGGCCGTGCCCCGCCGCCCGCCGGGCCCCCGGGGGTACCGTGGCGGAGGAGATCGTCGGGAGGAGCTGCTGGCTGATGACGGCCTCGATCACGGCCGCGAGCTGCACCCGGATCTGCTGCTGCTGGTGCGACGGGAAGACGTCGATGATCCGGTCGATGCTCTGCGCGGCGTTGGCGGTGTGCAGCGTGGCAAACACGAGGTGCCCGGTCTCGGCGATCGTGAGCGCCGCCGCGATCGTCTCCAGGTCGCGCATCTCGCCCACCATGATGACGTTGGGATCCTCCCGCAGCACCGCCCTGAGCGCGTTGGGGAACGACTGGGTGTCCGCGCCCAGCTCGCGCTGGTTGACGATGCTCTTCTTGTGCGGGAAGACGTACTCGATCGGGTCCTCGATCGTCACGATGTGCGCGCTGCGCTCGGAGTTGATGAAGTCGATCATCGCGGCGAGCGTCGTCGACTTGCCGTGCCCCGTCGGCCCGGTCACGAGGATGAGCCCGCGCGGCTTGCGGGTCAGGTCCTTGAGGATGAGCGGGAGGTTCAGGTCCTCGATGAACGGGATCTTGTCCGAGATCACGCGGGCGGCGACCCCGATCGCCCCGCGCTGCTTGTAGACGTTGACCCGGAAGCGGCCCACGTCGCGCACCGCGTACGAGAGGTCGAGGTCCCAGATCTTTTCGAAGCGCTGCTTCTGGTAGGTGTTGAGCATGCTGTAGGCGAGCTGGAGGGTGTCCTCGGGCGCGAGCGGCTCCCCCTCCAGCGGCCGCAGGCTGCCCCACACGCGGACGATCGGCGGGACCCCGACCGTGAGGTGCAGGTCCGACGCGTGCAGCTCCACCGCCTTCCTGAGCAGTTCGTCAATGTGCATCGCCCGCCTCCTCCTGGGCCGGAGCCGTCCGGACCCCCTCCGAGACATCGAGGACCCGGAGGATCTCCTCCACCGACGTCACGCCGTCGCGCACCTTCTGCACGCCGTCCTCGAGCAGCGACCGCATCCCGGCCCGCGCCGCCGCCGCCCGCAGCTCGTGGTCGGGGGCGCGCCGGACGACGAGCTCCTGCATCTCCTCGGTCATCGCCATCAGCTCGAACAGCGCGGTGCGGCCGCGGTAGCCGGTGTGCCCGCACGCCGGGCACCCGCGCGCGGTGTAGACCGCGGCCGGACGGTCATCAAGCCTCCACCCGAACCGGGCGGCGACGTCGGGGGGCAGCGCCGTGCGCTCCTTGCACTCGATGCACAGCACCCGCACGAGCCGCTGCGCCGCCG
>JAJPJJ010000043.1 GCA_021324295.1 Bacillota bacterium | reverse complement strand
TTCAGGAGTGGGCAGGACATGGTGCGCTACAAGGGGGCCCGGTGCGGCCTGCGCGTGAAGGCCCTCCGGGCGGCGTGTTCGTCCCGCTACTGCAGCCGGTGCGGCAGCCGATCGACCCGACGTTCGGGGGCTGCCTTCGCATGCCAGCGCTGCGGATATGGACAGAACGCTCACCTGAATGGTGCGAGGAACATGTCCTGGCGCGCCGCGAGGTACATCCTCGCGGTGGCGGGCCGGGCGGACCCGGGCGCCAAACCGGGTAGTTGGGGAGGACATCTTCTCTCCAGCGAGACCGCCGAGCGTCAATCCGGCCCTGGTGGGAGAGTCGATGAAGAACGTCTGCCGTCCTCGCATACCGTCTCCTTGCGGTGGCCGTTCCGAGCCTCGCCCAAGCCCCGGACTTCAGTCCGGGGTAGTTGACACTTGGTATCCTGTGTACCGCCATGCACACAGTCGAATCAGCCCGGTGGGACGCCATCCCGTCCACCCAGGTCCTCCTGCAGCACCCGGCCCTGCGCGACCTCGGCATTGACGGCGGCCTCCTGGCCGCGCTCGTGCGCGGCGCCGTTCAGCGGCTCCGGTCGGATCCGCCGCCGACCCGCGAGGCCGCCGTCCAGGCGATCGTTGCCGCGGTGTCGGAGGCCGCCGCGGCGCTCCGGATCCCGCGCCGCCGCTACATCAACGCGACCGGCATCGTGATCCACACCCAGTGGGGAAATGCCCCGCTGGCCCGCGCCGCGCAGGAGCGGCTGCTCGAAGCCGCCGGCGCCAGCCCCACCGGGGCCCGGGAGATCGGGGAGCGGGCGGCGGCCTGCGAGCGGCTGCTTGTGGCCCTCACGGGCGCCGAGGCCGCGGCCGTGACCACCCAGAACGCGGCGAGCTGCCTGCTCGCAGCGGCGGCGCTGGCCCATGGGCGGGAGCTCGTGTGCGCCGCGCGCGACCTCATCGAGATCAGCCAGGGCGCCCGCCTCCGCGACATCCTGGAGGCCGGCGGAGCCCGCGTGGTCCCGGTCGGCGCCGCGAACTGCGTCTACCCGGAGGACTACCGGCGCGCGGTCGGCCCCGAGACGGCCGCCGTCGTCCGGATCCACGCGTCGAACACGGCCGCGACCGGGTACACGAGCCACGTGGAGACCGCCGCCCTGGCCCGGCTGGCCCGCGAGGCGCGCGTGCCGCTCGTCGTCAACCTGGGGAGCGGCAGCCTCGTGGACCTGCGCGAGAAGGGACTCCCATACTCGCCGACGATCCGGGACGCGCTGCGGGACGGCGCGGACCTCGTGCTCGCGAGCGGCGACAAGCTCATCGGCGGCCCCCAGGCCGGGGTGATCTGCGGCCGGCGCGAGCTCGTCGAGCGGCTCGCGCGCCACCCCGTGGCCCGCTGCTGCCGGCCCGGCAAGCTCACACTCGCCGCGCTTGAAGCCACGCTGGCCAGTTATGTCGCCGGCCGCGCCTGGGAGGAGATCCCCGTGCTCCGACTGCTCGGCGCGTCCCAGGCCGATCTCCGGCAACGGGCCGAGGCGCTCGCGGCACGTGCCGCGGAGGCGAGCCTTGGGGCGGAGGCAGCCCCCGATACCACCGAGTGCGGCGGCGCCGCGCTCCCCGGCGTTCCTCTCCCAACGTGGACGGTTCGGCTGACCCACCCGGCCATGGCCTGTGATGCGCTGTACGCCGCGCTCCTCCGGCACGGGATCGCAGCACGCCGACGAGACGACACGGTCGTGCTTGATCTCCGAAGCGTGCTGCCCGAGGACGATCCGGCTGTCACGGCGGCGCTCCTTGTTGGCCCGACGCCACGGTGACGGAGGCAGCTGTGAACACGGACGACATCGAAATCCTGACGGAATGGACGGAGGCGGACGTCCAGGACATCCTTGCCCGCCAGTTTGATGCCATCGCCCTGGCCGAACGGGAGACGACCGCCGTGCCACACGGTGTTCGCACAGGACAGGTGTACATCGTCAGCCGGGTCCCCCGCCCGCTCGGCCGCCCGCACCAGGCGCTCCCCGTCCTCGTCGTCCAGAACGACACACTAAACGCGCTCGAACCGACCACCATGGTGGTCCGGCTCACGACTCAGCCGCCAGCGCGATGGCGTGATTACAGCGTCCCGCTGCCCGGTACGGAAACGGGCCTGCGCAAGAACACCGTTGCCCTATGCCATCAAATCCTGACGATTCCTCAGACCGACTGCGAGCGGCTCATGGGCACCATCGGCCCGCCATCAATACGCAAGGTCGCCGAGATGCTCCGCTGGTGTCTCGGAATCCCGTGACCGGCGACCAGCAACGCGGCGCCCAGGTCACAGGCAGGCCGCCGCGCGCATCGCGGCGCGGCGGCGCTGTGGGCAGCACCGACACCAGCCGTCCGCGCGAAGCGTCGACCGCCAAAGCGACGCCGGCCGCAGCGGCTCCGCAGGTCGCGCTGCGGCTGCGGGCCTTCACCGTCGGCACCGCCGGCCACGTCGACCACGGAAAGTCGGCGCTCGTCAAAGCCCTCACCGGTACCGATCCCGACCGGCTCAAGGAAGAGAAGGAGCGCGGCATGACGATCGTCCTCGGCTTCGCCGAGCTCCGTCTCCCCAGCGGCCGGCGGTGCGACCTTGTGGACGTGCCCGGACACGAGTCCCTCGTCCGCACCATGGTGTCGGGCGCCTGCGGGCTTGACGCCGTCGTGCTCTGCATCGACGCCCGCGAGGGCGTGATGCCGCAGACGCGCGAGCACGTCCAGATCCTGGAGCTCTTGGGCGTCACCCGCGGGGTCGCCGCGATCACAAAGGCCGACCTGCTCGCGGGCCCCGAGGAGCGCGAGCAAGCCCGCGCGCGCGTCCAGGCCTGGCTGCGGGACACGGCCTTCGCGCAGGCGCCGGCGGTCTTCACAAGCGCCCACAGCGGCGAGGGGCTCGACGAGCTCTGCCGGGCGCTCGACGACCTGCTCGAGACCGCGACGCCGCGGAACCACCACGGGGCGGTGCGGCTCCCGGTGGACCGCGCGTTCGTGATCCCCGGCGCCGGCTGCGTCGTCACGGGCACGCTGTGGTCCGGCACCCTGCGGCCCGGGCTCGAGCTCGCCCTGCTCCCCCAGGAGCGCAGGGTCCGGGTAAGGGGCCTCCAGGTGCACGGCGAGGACGCCGATCCCGTGCTGGCGGGAGAGCGGCCGGCCGTCAACCTCACCGGGATCGAGGCGAAGGACGTCCGGCCCGGCAGCCAGCTCGTCGACCCCCGAGCGTTCACCGCCACCCGGCGCTTCACGGCCGTGCTCACCGCGCTGCCGGGGGCGCCCGACAGGCGGCGCCTGACGGTGGAACTGCTGGCCGGCACCGCGAGCGCCCGCGCCCACGTGGTGCGGCTCGACGCCCAGGGCGCGCACACGCCCGCCGCGGCGCCGACGGTTCTCGTCCGCTGCGACGAGCCGCTCGTGCTCGCGTTCGGGGACGTCGCCATCCTGCGCACCACGGGCGGCGAGCGCACGATCGGCTCGGTCCGGGTCCTCGACATCGCGCCGCCGCAGCGCATCCGCGCGGGGATCGACACGGCCAGGGCGCTCGCCGCGGCCACCCCGCAGGAGGCCGTGCGCGAGTTCGCCCGCGCCGCGGGGCTTGGGGGGCGGGCGGCCGCCGACCTCCAGCGGCGGATGGGCGTCACCCCGGACGGGCTCGCCGTGCTCGTCCGCTCCCGCCGCCGCTACTGGCACGAGGACGCGCTGGACGAGGCCCGAAGGGCACTCGTCGAGGCCCTGCCGGCCCCGGGACGGTCCCTGTGGCTCGAGCACTGGTGGCGCGCGAGCCCGATCCAGGACCGCGACGTGCTGGAGACGCTCACGCGCGATATCGCGCACGTCTACGGGCTGCGCGTCCACGACAGCCTCGTCGTCACGCCCCCGTCCCCGGGGTCCCCGGTCGCCCCGGGCGTCACCCGGCGGGTCGAGCGCGCGCTGTACGTGGACGCCGGGCGCGTCGTCCCGGTCGCCGGCCTCGCGGAGACGGTCGGCCTCCCCCAGCGCGACGTCCGGCGGGCGCTGCGGGCCCTCATCGCCGACGGCGCCGCCGTCCGGATCTCCGACCGGTTCGTCTGCCACCGCAAGGTGCTCGCCGGACTCGTCCGCGAGCTCGGGGCGCTCGGCACCGTGCCCGACAGCGAGGCCAGAGCGCGGCTCGGGCTGTCGCGCAGCGCGGCGCGCGACCTGCTGGGATACCTGGGGTCCATCGGACTCGGGTCTCGCACAGGACGGGCATTCTCCATCGCGTCCATCCGGATCCGCCAGCGCAGGACCGACCCCGACCGCGAGGGCGCGCCCGAGCGCGAGGTCGGGGCGGCGCGGCAGGCCGCGCAGCCGGGCCGGTGAGCGTCAGCGCTGCGAAGACAGAGCAGCGGCGGAGCCGCGGGCTCCAGGAGCGCGGCGCCCGAGCGCGGTCATCCGGTTGCCGGCCGCAGCAGTATCCTGGCCCTACACTCGTCCCGTGCGCCGGGCGCGGACGGCGCACCCAGGGAGCCCGTGTCTCGGTTCCGCACCTCCACCGCCCATCGGGCCCGGGGCGCCCGCGCGAATCCGCGCTCGCCGAGCGGACGGCGCAAAGCGCGGAGCGGGCCCGCACACCATCGAAGGACAAGCGGGCATGCGTGGGATGGCGAACAACCGCATTGCAGCGGCGGCCAGAGCGGTGACGCCGCGCGCGGCGATCACCAACGTCGGCGTCGTGGGAGGCCGTCCGTGAGAGGTCCGGCTGCGGTGTACCTGTACCTGCTGGGCCAGCGCGCCCCGGCCCTCCGGCTCATCGCCGGGACGGGCGAGCTCGTCCTCGCCCGCGACCGCCCGCTGCCGCTCGCCAGGATCCGCGCCGCCGCCGCATCCGACGGGTTCCTGGCCGTGGATCCCTGGATCGCGGACGGCGAGGGCCGCGCCATCATCGCGCTGTGGACCTACGCGGCGGACCGCGAGCGCGCACTCGCGCCCGTCCCGCGGGAGCTCGCCCCGCAGCTGATCGTGCACGCGCCGATCGGCGCGGTGCTCGTCTGGCTCCTCCCGGCCCCATACCCGGAGACCCCGGGGGACGATCGCCCGGCGCCGGACCGGTTCCTCGCCGAGCTCGCGGAGGCCCTCGGCACGATCCCCGCCGGCACCGCAGACACCCTGCCCGTCCCGGTGCGCGACACGGACCTTGTGGTGCTGGACCGACACGGCGCGGCCGATCCCGCGGCGCTGTGGGCCTGGGCGCACGAGACCGCGGAAGCCAGGCGGGCGGAGGCGCGGCGGGCGGCCGAGGAGGCGGCCGCCATGGAGGCGGAGATGCTGGCCGAGCCGACCCCTCCTCCAGAGACCGGCGTCCCGGGTCAGCCGGACATCGAGGATGAGGCGGCCGGCGTTTCGCTCGCAGCCGGCGAGCCGCAGCCGGAAGTAGTCTCGCCCGCCCCCGACGAAGCGGCGGCCGCGTCCTGCGCGGCGCTCGGCCGAGCCAGCGCACAGGAGGACACTCCGCGCGCCGCGGCGGATGCCGAATCCGAGGTCCCCATGGACGCCGACGACGACGGCGCACCCGAAGCCGCAGACGGGCTGCCGCCGGCAGCCGACGAGCGTTTCGACGCCGCGGCGGACGGCGAGATCGGCGACGCCGACGGCGCGTGCGCGCTGCCCGCGCCGGAAGCCGAGCACGCCGATGCCGCCGCTCCGGCCGAGACGGCCGGCGGCATCGGCCGCCCGTCTGCGCCGGCTGACCTGGGACTCCGCGGCGGCGGCGAGGCTGCAGGTGACGGCCCCCGGGATCCCGACACGCCGTCGTCCGACGATATCGCGGCCAGCGCGCCCGACCAAGGAGCACGCGCCGACCTCCCCGCGCCGCTCCGCCGCCTGCTCGCCGCCGCGGCCCAGAGACAGCGGGTGTCGCCGCAGGAGGCCCTGGCCGAGGCCGTGCTGGCGCACGGCGTGGCAGTCCTCGGGACGCGCGAGGCGTACGCGCTGCTCGGCGTCCTGCTGACGTGGAAGCGCGCCGACGGGCTGTACGCGCTCACGCCGGCCCGCGAGTGGCGGCCGATCGCCGCGCTGCCATCGCGGTCGGCGAACCGCCTTCCTCCCCATCACGGCGAGCAGCCGCGGTGACTCTCCCCAACGGCTCCTGTTCGATTCACGGCCGGGAGCGCTCCACCAGCGGGGTCCGTGCGGAAACAGCCTCGATTGGCTACAGTTTGGCTACAGTAGCAGCGCTGGCAGAGGAGGAACAGGCGTTCGGGAACGCCCGGAACGCATTGTCTTTCAAGGCTTCCAGATGGCGGGAGCGACGGGATTTGAACCCGCGATCTCCTGCCCGCCGGACAGGTGGTCCAGCGTCGCCACCGTCTTCGCGACGGCCAGCGGGTGGCGCATCGGCAGCACCAGGACCGATGTCCCCAGGCGCACCCGGCGGGTCGACGCGGCCGCCCAGGTCAGCACGGTGAAGGCGTCGAGGTATGGGATGGCGGGATCCCACGGGTACCGGCCGTCCGCGTTGTACGGGTAGCGGCTCGCCGAGCGAAGCGGGATCGCGACATGGTCCGTGACCCACAGCGAGGTGAACCCCACGGCTTCCGCCCGGGTCGCGACCGCGTCGATGGCCTCGGCGACCGCGAGCGGCCCGGTGCAGGGAAGCGTCACGCCGTAGTCCACGGGGGTCCCTTTCCGATCGGCGCCGCTCCCTCCCTCTGCCCGCGGATGCGGTGCGGCCGGTCGCGCCGGCTCCCGGCTCGCATCACTGGGTCAGGTAGCCGCCGTCGACCGGCAGCACGACCCCGGTGATCGCGGAGGCAGCGGGCGAGGCCAGGAAGAGGACCGCCCGCGCGACTTCGTCGACCTCGACCGTCCGCCCGAGAGGGATCCGGCTGATCACCTTCTGCCGGGCGTCGGGATCGCGTAGCACCGGGACCGTCATATCCGTCTCCACGAACGTGGGGGCGACCGCGTTCACCCGGATATGGTGCGGCGCCCACTCGAGGGCGAGCTGCTTCGTCAGGAGCGCGACGCCGCCCTTGCTGGAGCAGTACGTCGCCCGGTGCTCGAGCGCCACGACGCTCATCGTGGAGGCGAGGTTGACGATGGCCCCGCCGCCGGTGCGCATCATGACCCGCGCGGCGGCCTGCGAGCAAAAGAAGAGCCCCTTGAGGTTGGTGTCGAGGACCTGGTCCCACTCCTCCTCGGTCACCTCGAGCGCGGGGCTCCGGATGTTGACGCCGGCGTTGTTGACGAGAATGTCGATGCGGCCGAGCTCCGCGGCGGCGGCGGCCACCGCCCGCCCGATCGCCGGGACATCGCGGACGTCCAGCTCGACGGCGAGACAGTGCCCGCCTGCTTCCTCGATCTCGCGGCGGACAGCGTCCAGGGCGCCGAGCACCCGCCCGGTGACGACGAGATCGGCGCCCGCCCGGGCGAGGCGCGCGGCGATGCCGCGGCCCAGGCCGCGCCCGGCGCCCGTGACGATCGCCACCTTCCCGTCCAGCCGGAACGCGTCCATCGGAGGTCCCTCCTGCTGAGGACGGCGCCGTCCTGCGCCGCCGGCAGCACAGGTGATCCGGCCGCGATGAGAGCACGCTGCGCGCGGCCCGCCTACGACCGCTGCAGTTCTCGGGGGGCGCAGGTAATCCTTCCGCCGAGGGGGCGGGCGCTGGATGTCCCCTGGCTCCAGGCGCCTTCGGCCCCGCGGGCCGCTACGCGCTACGAGAGATCCACGGAGATGTCGTGGTGCTCGAGGGCGTCCGCCACCATCGCGGCATGCCGGCAGCGGCCCCTGAAGTGGAACCCGAGGCAGGTGCAATAGACCGGCACGCCGGCCGCGTTGAGGACCACGGCGTACCGGGTTCCGTCCCGCTTCGTCACCTCGACCGCGCGCGGGGCCGCGGGGCTGAGGCGGTACTCGGGCAGGGCTTCCGCGTCTGGAGTTGCGGGCCTCGCTATCATCTTCATCACGATCCTCTACCGGGACCTGGCCGAGGCCTTGCGGTGCCTCCGCACCGGTTCTTTCCCGGGGATCCGGGCGGCGCTCGCCGGACCGGCATCAGCGCGGCGGCGTGCGCGGCCGCGCCTGGTGCGTTCCATCGACACCCGCCGGGGGCTCTCGCCCCGGGTCCGCGACGCGGCGCCCTCGTCCGCGGGCACCGGCCGCTTCCACCGGGATCCACACAGCGGGCACCCGCGCATCTCGAACCGCTCGAGGACGCTCAGCGGTGACGTGAACCCGCAATTCGGGCACCTGTACGTCGGGCCGGTGGGCGCAGGCGCGCGAGGGGCCGCCTTGACGCGGCGGCCGGCGAGCGTCACCCGCACGAGACCGCACCGTGGAGCAGGGAGATGCGCTGGACCTCGACGGGCGCACCGGCGGCCACCACAGGACGATAGAGGCGCGCCACGCTGTAGGCCGGCCGCGCCGGCCTCCAGATCCACTTCTCCCACGCGAGACCGGGGTGGATGAGCCGCCAGGCATAGGCGATGGCGGCGGCCCTGGCCGAGGAGTTGCGGCCGCGTGCATCCGCCACGCCCAGCGAGAAGACCGTCTCGCGCCGGCTGAAGTAGCGCCTGCGCTCGACGTACATGATGCTCGGCGGAATCGTCAGCTCGGGGTACCTGGCCACGTGTTCCAGGCACGCGCCGCACAGCGGGAGCCGGTGGTCCGAGTCCACCGCCAGGTACTGCCCGACCTGCGCGAAGTACCGATCCTTCTCCTCATCCGGGAGGCTGCCGAACTCCTCGATGCTCTCCACGGGCACCGGGACTGCCTTGGCCATGCTGCCGCCGCACAGCGCGCAGTGGACCTTGAGAGCGACCACCGCCATCACGCGACCTCCTCTGGAATACCGGGCTCCGGGGCACAGTCCGCCGGTGACTCGGACTCGGGGTCGGGGACGATGTCCTCCAAACACAGGGCGCAGATCGGCCCGAACGGGGAGGCGTACGGCTCGTCGGGCGGCAGGACCGGCGCGTCGCAGAGACGGCAGAGCACACCTTCGCTCCGGCGCACGCGCGCCGGGCGGCGGCGGGTCCGAGGACGTCCGGATGTGCCGGCGCCTGCCTCCCCTCGCCGGGTGTGCGGTCCTGGATGGGTGCGAACCGACATGGCCCTGGATCCCTCTCCTTGCCGACCGGGGCGGTGGACGCCGGCCTGGGACAAGATGTAATACCGAACTTACGTTCGTATTATATCACGGATTGCAACTTTGATAGCAAATTTCTGCAGGATTTTGACCGGACAGCCGTGCGGGCCAGGCGATCAGAGGTGACTTACGAAATATTCCAGTATAGATATCGCCTCGGCACGCGCGGCAGGAGATGCGGCGCGCCCGAGCGAGTGGCCATCCACCGAGAGAACCATATGTGTGTTCGTCTATGTAGGAAGACCGTCTCCGGTCGAGTCGGGATGAGGAGCCTCCGTAGCTGACCCGGAGCCGGTCTCGTAGCGCCCCGCAGGCGATATCCGGTGGTCACGCCTGGGGGCATCCGGCCGACGCGGTCCCGCCCGTTGTCTTCGAGGAAGCCCGCGCCGGTCGGGAGGGGGAAATCCTCGCCCTACGATCGTGGCTCGCCGGACTCGTGAGGCGCAGCCAGCGCGAGCCGATTACGCAACGTAACGGGTGAACCAGAGCGCGGCGAGCCTGGCCACGTGATCGAGTGCGCCGGGCTCCTCGAAGAGATGGGAGGCGCCGGGCACGATGGCCAACTCCTTCTGAGCCCGAATCTGTTCCAGCGCCGCCTCGTTGAGGCGAACCACAGGCGCATCGAGCGCGCCGACGATCAGCAGGGTCGGAGCCGCGACGCGTCCGAGCACCTCCGCGCCGGCCAGGTCGGGCCGGCCGCCCCGCGAGACGACCGCCCCGACAACGGCCGGACGCTCGGCGGACGCGATGAGCGCGGCGGCGGCCCCGGTGCTCGCACCGAACAACCCGACGCGGAGGGACGCCGTCGAGGGAGCGCGCCGCAGCCAGTCGACAACGGCGACGAGACGCCGCGCCAGCAGCGGGATATCGAACCGCAGCCGGGCGGTCCTGGTATCGATCTCCTCCTCTTCACGCGTCAGGAGATCGGTGAGGAGGGTAGCCAGGCCGGCACTGCGGAGCACCCCGGCCACGTGGCGGTTGCGCGGACTGAGGCGGCTGCTGCCGCTGCCGTGAGCAAACAGCACGATCGCCCTGGCGCCCTCGGGCACCGCCAGGTCACCGTCGAGTGTGACGGGGCCGGCTTGCACCTGGACCAACTGCCCGGCCGGTTGCTCCGCCATCGCCGCCCACGCCCCGCGCCCAGTCCCGCGCCGCGGGCTCACCTGCATTTTCCCCACGCCGCGGCGCGGTCAGGTCATCCGGCGCGGCGGCGGGACGATCCCGGCCCGCCTGGGTTTCCCTGCAGGCGGCACGAGGGGCCGGCACGGCCGCTCGCGGGGAGGACGGGCGCCTGGGCGGCTCAGCGGGAGGCGGAGGAGGCGATGACCTGCGCCTCGAGCACCCCGTGGATCCGGTCCCCCGACGCCAGGGCAAAGGGCGCCGCGGCGTAGAAGGGCCCGGTCACGCGGACGGCCACGCCGGGGCGAAGCCCCGGATCCCCCCAGGCAACGACCGGCACGGACGCGCCGGCGCTCCGCAGCTCGAAGAGGACGTACGCCGCCCCTGTGCTCGTGCGCCCCGGCTCGTACCCGCCCACGGTGCCGGTGACGCTCACGACTTGCCGGTCGAATCTCTCGGGGTGCACGGCCAAGTCTCGCACGGTATCGTGCGGGGCCGCGCCTGCCGGTCCGGTGGCCGCAGCCGGCCGCGCCGCCGCAGCGGGTGAATGGGCCGTGGGGGACGCGGCGGGCGCCGGCGGATCGACGGTCGTGGACAGCACCCCGAGGTCCGTTGGGAGCACGGTGATCGGCGTGACCGGCGAAATCACTGGAACCGGCGGAGCGACCGTGACCGGCCGAACCACGACCACCGAGGGGGCGACGACGCTGCGGGGGCAGACGACGACCTGCTTGAAGGTCGTGGCGGTCAGCGCCGATCGCGTCGGAGGAAACGCAAACGCCCAGGCATCCAGGATCGAGGGCGTGAAGCCGCCCGTCACCTGGCGCACCACCACCGTCTGCACGGTGGTGCACAGCACCTGGCCGTGGGCCGGCAGCGCCCCGATCGTCGGCAGCGCGACGGCGACCGCTGCGAGAACGGCGGATCCAATGCGCCACGGGCTGTTCATCGGTCTCATTCCTTCCTCGTCTTCCGGCTCTCTCTCCAAGCGTACCTCGGCGCACGTCACGGACCTGTCACGGCGCCCCGGGTGCCCAGGCCCCGAGATCCGGTCCGGCATCCTGTCCCGGCTCCCCGGGGCTCACGCCCGCATCGCCGCGAACGCGGCGTCGCACGCTTCCAGCGTCCGGTCGACGTCGGCGTCGGTGTGCGCGAGCGAGATGTAGAACTTCTCGTTCGGGTTCACGAGGATGCCGCGCTTGAGCAGCTCGACCGACCAGCGCAAATTGAGCTCCTTGTCGGCGGTCAGCAGGTCCTCCCAGGTCCGGAGCGGCGTGCGGTCGGTGAACCGCACGCCCCACACGGCGTCCTCGCCCGGCGTCTGCACCGCGAACCCGTGCCGGGCGCCGGCCGCGGCGATCTCGCGGCGCAGCCGTCCGCCGATCCTGTGGAGGTGCCCGAAGGCGCCGGGCCGGCTCAGCACGTCGAGCGCCGCGTACCCGGCGCTCGCGCTCACCGGGTTACCGTTCAGCGTTCCGCTGGCCCACACGAGGTGCGAGCGGTCGGTGCGGCGGGCGTCGAGGTGCGCCATGAGATCGCGGCGGCCCGCGATCGCGGCCATCGGGAAACCGCCGGACATCGCCTTGCCGTAGGTAGCGAGGTCGGGGATCACGCCGTACCGCTCCTGCGCACCGCCCCAGGCGATCCGGAATCCGGTGACGACCTCGTCGAAGATCAGCACGATGCCGTGCCGCCGCGTAGCGTCGCGCAGCGCCTCGAGGAACCCCGGCACCGGCACGAGCACGCGCTCGAGCGGCTCCACGAGCACCGCGGCCAGCTCGTGCGCGTGCCGGTCGATCAACTCGACGGCGCGGCCGGTGTCGTTGAACGGCGCGACGAGCACCTGGCCACGCAGCGCATCGGGGATTCCCCGCGAGTCGGGCTCGGCATCCGGATAGGAGCTGGGGCGCGGCGGCACCGTGCCCCACAGCGCGTAGTCGTGCATGCCGTGCCAGCCGCCCTCGAACTTGAGCACCTTCTGGCGGCCGGTCGCCGCCCGGGCGAGCCGCAGCGCAAAGAACGTCGCCTCCGTGCCCGACCCTGTGAAGTGCACCTGGTCGGCGCACGGGATCGCCTCCACCAGGCGCTGCGCGAGGCGGATCACCGGCTCGTTCAGAAAGTAGTAGGTGGAGCCCTTGGCGACCTGGCGCTGGACGGCCTCCACGATCTCGGGATGCGCGTGCCCGAGGAGCGCGGGCCCCGATCCCAGGTGGTAGTCGATGAAGTCCCGGCCGGACACGTCGATGACGTGGCTCCCGCGGCCTTCGGCGATGACCAGGTTCACGTCGGGGGGCAGCACGAACAGGCCGAGCCCGCCGCCGGCCAGATAGCGGCCGGCACGATCGAGGAGGTCGGCCTGGCGGCTCGCTTCGGCGCTCTGGATCCCCGGCATCATCGTGGCCTCCACGCGTCTGGCATGCCACAGACTTCCATACGCGCACCCGCTCCTTCCTCCCGAGGCGGCAGCGGCCATGCAGGATGGACGGCGCCACGCCATCGAACAGAGCAGGCACTCCGAGCATGTGGGACGGCCATGAAGCCTGAGACGAGACTCGTGCACGCCGGCCGGGATCCCGAGAAGCACCACGGCACCGTGAACCCGCCCGTGTACCGCGCGTCGACGATCCTCTACCCCACCGTGGCGGCGTACGACCGGAGGCGGGAGCGCAGGTACACGAGCTTCTACTACGGCATCCATGGAACGCCCACCACGCTCGCCCTCACGGAGGCGCTCGCGGAGCTGTCGGGCGGCTACCGCTCCGTCGTGACCTCCTCCGGCCTCGCGGCCATCTCGCAGGCCCTCACCGCGTTCCTGCGCCAGGGCGATCACGTCTTGGTCGCGGACACGGTCTACGAGCCGACCCGGGCCTTCTGCACGTCGGTGCTCGCCCGCTTCGGGGTGGAGGTAACCTTCTACGATCCGCACATCGGGGCCGGGATCGAGGCGCTCCTGCGGCCCGGCACGCGCGTCGTCTACGCCGAGTCGCCCGGGTCGCTCACGTTCGAGGTGCAGGATGTCCCGGCGATCGCGCGCGCGGCGCACGCGCGGGGCGCGATCGTGATGCTGGACAATACCTGGGCCACGCCGCTCAACTTCCGCGCGTTCGAGCACGGCGTGGACGTGGAGATCCAGGCCGCGACCAAGTACCTGGCGGGCCACTCGGACCTCCTGATGGGCGTGATCACGACGCGCACCGAGGAGCTCTTCCGCACGATCAAAGACGGCCTCGACCAATTTGGGGACTGCGTCTCGCCGGACCTCTGCTACGAGACGCTCCGGGGCCTGCGCACCCTCGCCGTGCGCCTTCGGCGCCACGAGCGCTCGGCGCTCGAGGTGGCGCGCTGGCTCGCGCGGCGGCCCGAGGTCGCGCGGGTCCTCCACCCGGCGCTGCCGGAGGACCCCGGGCACGGGCTGTGGGCGCGGGACTTCCTGGGATCCTCGAGCCTGTTCGGGGTGCTCCTGCGCACCGCCTCAGAGCGCGCGGTCGCCGCGATGCTCGATGGCCTTCGCCTCTTCAAGATCGGCGCCAGCTTCGGGGGGTTCGAGAGCCTGATCGTCCCCGCGCGGCCGGCGGAGAGCCGCACGGCGCGTCCCTGGCGCGAGCCCGGGACCCTGCTGCGGCTCCACGTCGGGCTGGAGGCGGTCGAGGATCTCATCGCGGACCTCGACGCGGGGCTGGGCCGCCTCAACGCCGCGCTCGGGCTTCCGGTCTGACGCGCGGCGCGCCCGATTTGCCGGCGCCGGAGACGCCGGGCGGGGACGGGGCCGTCCTGCGGCGCGACGGCCCGCCTGGCGCTCGCTGAAGATGGGCATGGTAGTGCTGGCAGCGTGGCCCCCGCAGCCGGAGGACCGCGGCGACCGGGCAGAGAAGGCGACTGCTGGACAACGCTCAGGGAGGCATAGCGGTGACGCCTATCGAGATCCCTCACGTCGACCGGGACGCGGTCGTCCGGCAGGACTTGCGAAGCGTGCTCCACCCGATCGTCCCGCCGAAGCAGCTCGAGGAGCAGCAGCTCGTGATCGTCGCCGGGCACGATTCGACGGTCATCGACGCCGACGGCCGCGAGTACCTGGACGCGATGTCCGGGCTCTGGTGCGTCAACATCGGGTACGGCCGCGTCGAGCTCGCCGAGGTCGCGGCGGAGCAGATGCGGGCCCTCGCGTACTTCCCGCACACGGCGATCAACCTGCCGGCGGCCCGGCTCGCGGACCGCCTCAACGCGCTGCTGGGGGGCGGCCACCACGTCTACTTCGTCAACTCGGGCTCCGAGGCGAACGAGGCGGGATTCAAACTGGCGCGGCAGTACGCCAAGCAGGAGTTCCCGGGACAGTTCCGCTACAAGCTGATCACCCGCTACCTGAGCTACCACGGCACGACGCTGGGCGCGCTCGCGGCCGGCGGGATGGGTGATCGGAAGGTCAAGTTCGAGCCGCTCGGGGGCAACGACTTCGTGCACGTCGCCCCGGCGTACTGCTACCGCTGCCCGTTCGGCCTGACGTATCCCGCGTGCGAGCTCGCCTGCGCCAAGAACATCGAGGCGACGATCCTCGGCGAGGGGCCGGAAACGGTCGCCGGCGTGCTCGTCGAGCCGATCATGAGCGGCGTCGGCGTCGCCGTGCCGCCCGACGAGTATCTGCCGGCCGTCGCGGAGATCTGCCGGAAGTACGGCCTGCTGCTGCACGTCGACGAGGTCATCAACGGCTTCGGCCGCACCGGGAAGATGTTTGCGCACCAGCACTACGGGGTGGAGCCCGATATCCTCGCGCTGGCCAAAGGCATCTCCAGCGCCTACCTCCCGATCGGCGCCACCGTGATCACGGACCGCGTCTTCCAGTCGTTCTACGGCGATCCCGCCGCGAACCGGCACGTCGCGCAGGTGAACACGTACGGCGGCCACCCCGCCGCGGCCGCGGTGGCCCTCCGCAACATCGAGATCATCCTCGAGGAGCGCCTCGCCGACCGTGCGGCCGAGAGCGGGGGTTACCTGCTCGATGGGCTCCAGACGCTCCGGCGGCACCCCTGCGTCGGCGACGTGCGCGGCAAGGGGCTGCTTGCGGCCGTGGAGCTTGTGATGGACCGACAGACCAAAGAACCCATCCCCGCCCCGCAGATGCAGAGCCTCGCCGACTTCTGCCTGGCCCGGGGGGTAATCGTTGGCCGCGCGCGGAGCGGCGCCGGCGGCGGCAGCACCATCGTGCTGGCCCCCCCGCTCGTGATCACCCGACCGGAGATCGACCGGATCGTCGCGGTGCTCGACGAGGCGATCGCGGCGATGGGTCGGAGCCTCGGGTAGCGGCGCGTGTCGTGGGCCCGGCCCTGGCTGGCGCACGCCCTCAGGCTCGGATCGCTCGCCTGGCTCGTCTTCCACTTCACGCTCACGGGCCTCTACGTCCTGCCGCCGAGCCCGCTCAGCACGGCCGCGGCTCCGGTCCTAGGGGCGTACGTGGACCGGTACTTCCCGCAGAACTGGAATCTCTTCGCCCCGAATCCGCTCTCCCAGAACCTCTCCCTGCTCGTGCGCCCGCTCACCGCCGCTGAGGCCGCCTCCGTCGCGGCGCGCGGCCTGCCAGAGTCCGGCTGGTACGACCTCACCCGTCCGCTGTGGGAGCAGCATCAGAATCCGTTCTCGTATGCGGAGATGCTCGGTCACTTTCACATCGTCACGCTCCAGGCGTACCTGTACGGGGACCCGGCGGCCAGGGCGCGCGCTCTCGTCGAGCTCCGGCGCCTGGCTTCGGGGTTCGTCAACGCCCGGGCGCCGTCTCCGTACGCGTACGTGTCCGTCGCCCTCAAGATCCGACAGGAGATGGATCTTCCGTGGCCTCCCCCGGCCCGGGCCAGGCGTCCTGTCCGGTACACCGCGGTGGGCGTCTACCCGACCGATCCCACGATGGCGCCGGCGCCCGTGCCCGCGGTAGCCGCACGTCCGTGAGCCTCCTCGGCGCCGGGTGGCGATGGCTGGCGGGCTCCCCGCGTGCGCGCCGGGGGCTGCGCGTCCTCCAGGTCGTGCTCGGGACCTCCCTGCTCGTGAAGATGGTGGCCTATCTCCCTCTCGCCGACGCGCTCTGGGGTCCGCGCGGGATCGGCCGGGATCAATCATTCGTTCCAGCCTTCGGCCCCTGGATCGGGGGATGGGCGGATCGTGTCTTTGCGACCCCCCTCGGGACGCACGCGGTGTTCGTCGCGGTCGCGCTGGGGGCGGTTGGCCTCGTCGCGGGAACCGAGGTGCGGCTGTCGACCATCGTCGCGCTCCTGGGGCTCGTCCTGCTGAGAGGCCGGTTCCACTTCGTCCAGGGAGACGACGACGTCACCTATCTCGCGCTGGCGTACATGCTGCTGACGCTGCCGCCCGCGGAGGCCCCGCCGGCAGGGGCGGTGCGCGTGTGGCTGCACAACATCGGCGTGCTCGCGATCGCAACGCAGGCGGTCCTCGTGTACTTCGTCGCGGGGTTCTCCAAGGCGTTCGGCAGCGAATGGCAGACCGGCACCGCCTTCTACTACGTCGGCCAGGCCGACCTCTTCTCGTCGCCGCTCCTACGGGCGCTGAGCCGCTCCCCCTGGGCGACCGGCGTCGCGAGCTACGTCACCGTCGTCTACTCGCTTCTCTTCCCCGCGGCCGTGCTCTCCCCGCTACGCGTGCCGTGGCTGGTCCTCGCGATGACCTTCCACGTCCTGACCGGGCTCCTGATGGGCCTCTGGCTCTTCGGCACCGTCATGGTCGGGATGGACCTGTTCCTCATCTCCGACGCCGAGTACGCGGCCCTGGGACGGTGGGCCCGCGCGCGGCTTACCGCCCCGGGGCCGCTCGCGCGCCTGTATATCGACGGCTTCTGCGGCATCTGCCGGTCCACGGCCCGTCTCATCGCCCGGCTGGACTGGTGCCAGCGCCTCGAGATCGTGTCGTTCCGCGACCCGGAGTGCGTCCTCCCCCCTGGCGTGACGCTGGCCCGGCTCGAGACGGAGATGACGCTACTCGATCTCAGGACCGGGCGCGCCGTGGGTGGCTTCGAGGCGGTCAGGGCGCTCGCGCGCCACCTCCCCGCCCTCTGGCCACTTCGCCCGCTCTTCGCCGCCGTGGCCTGGGGCGGATGGGGAGACCGGGCGTACCGGTACCTCGCGGAGCGCCGGAAGATCGTCCCCGACCCGCGGGTGTGCCGCGCCGCGACCGGGGCCGATGCCGAGTGCGCGCCCAGGGACGAGCTCGGCCGGGGCGCTTCCTCCGACTGAGGTGCTTCCGGCCGCGCCGCGGTCTAGGCGCGGCGCGGCCGGGGCATAATCACAGGCATCGCGACGAGGCCAAGCGGCCTTGGAGTTGAGGCGAGTCGTTTCGGCCCGATGGGGGCCCGGGCCTTTGGACCCCGGGCACCGCACGTCGGCAAACGGCAAGGGAAGTGAAGCGTGTCGCCCCGGCCGATGGGGGCCCGGGCCTTTCAGTCTGACCCGGGGACGGGTTGGTGGTGAACGATCGGTGCGGCCGTACCCTCCGGTGCTGCTCGGCGCGGTCGCCGGGGCCTTGGTCCTCGCGGTTGCGGCTCAAGGCATCGCGACCCAGCCGCCGCCCGGCCCGCAGCAACTCGAGGATCTCCGCAAGGGCGTCTACGAGCCCAACCCCGTCTTCGGACGGATTCCGCACGCCCTCCCCGCCTACGTCGCGGGGGCCCTCTCCATCATCCTGCTCATGCGGCTGCTCGGGTTCTTCGAGATGGGGATGGTGGGCACCCTGGCGCTGGTCGCCGCCATCGGGTGGATCGTCTATCGCTTCTACTGGCGACTCTAGGGGCATGCCCCGCATCCCCTGCCAGAGGGAGACCCCGGGGCCCCACGACTTCGCTGAGCTGAGATGATGCGGATTCGTGGGGTGGACTGACGTCGCGCCCCACATCACCGGCCTGCGCCGGGGAGCGGAGGGAGGAGGTCTGCGTGCGGTATCTCACGGTCATCGGCCTGCTGATCGCCCTCGGCCTCGTCGTGTCCCTGGGAGCGATGATGTACCTGCGGACGCCCGCCGGCCCGAACTACAACGCCGCGACGGGCGCCGCGAAGCGGGCCACCGGCGCCGCCGAGCAGCACGTCACGCAGGTGCAGCGCGTCCAGGATGTCCTGAAGAACGTGGGCGCCGGACGGTAGCGGCGTCCCCGCCCGTCAGCGACCGGCCGGGGCCGACGGCGTCCCGGGCCGATCGCCCGCGTCACGGCGCGCGCTCGACGTGCACCGGCGTGAGGAGGCTCGTGTCCACCTCGACCCCGAGCCCTGGGCCCGTGGGGACGAGCACCTCCCCCCTGACGCACTCCAGCCCGCGGAACGGCTGCCTGGCGACCCGCGCGTACCCGTGGACCTCGAAGTGCTCTGCGCGGGACGCCGCCCCGGCCTGCACGGCGGCCGCCGTGGCCAGCATCCCCTCATCCATCTGCCCGATCATGTAGGACGTGCCCGCCGCCTCGGCGATGTGCATCATCGTCTGCAGCGGCGCCAACCCGCCGGCCTTGATGAGCTTGAAGTGCAGCAGATCGACGGCGCGCTGCTCGACCAGCCGGAGGACCTCGCGGGGCCCCTTCGCCGATTCGTCCGCCATCACCGGGATCGCCGCGTGGTCGCGGACGAAGCGCAGCCCCGCGATGTCGTCGGCCGCGACCGGCTGCTCGATCCACGCGAAGCGGAACCGCTCCCAGCGCCTGAGGTAGCCGACCGCCTGCTGCGGGGACCAGGCCCCGTTGGCATCCGCCGCCAGCTCGACGGCCCCGCCGTCCGGCTCGTCGTCGATCGCTTGCCGGACCGCGACGAGGCGCGCCTCGTCGCGCTCCTGACCGAGGCCCACCCGCACTTTGACGAGACGAAAGCCTTCGCGGACGGCCCGGCGCGCCTGGGCAGCCGCCTGGTCCGGTGGGACGAACGGAATGCTCGTGTCGGTGGGCAGCCGGTCGCGCAGCTGCCCGCCCAGCAGCGTCGCGACCGGGACGCCGAGGGCGCGGGCGGCCGCGTCGTGGACCGCGATGTCGAGCAGCGCTTTCGCCGCGGTGTTGCCCACCACGGCCTGCTCCACGCGCGCCCGCAGGGCAGCGATCCGCTCGATCGGGTGTCCGAGGAACAGCGGTGCCAGCCTGGACGCCGCCGCCACCACCCGGTCGGCCGTATCGCCGGTGACGTACGCGCAGTTCCCGCGCACCTCGCCCCACCCGACCACGCCGCTGTCGGTCCGGACCGCCGCAACGACCTCCTCGAGGACGCGCACCAACCCCGAGGAGGCGTGCTCGAAGGGGTCCGCCAGGGGCAGGTCCACGCGGAAGATGGCCACCTCACTGATCCGCACGCTCCCCCTCCTCGCCGCCGGGGATGCGGGGCCCCACCATCAACGCCACATCGCCTCGGGCCCGACCAGGCGGTCGAGCAAGCCGGCCAGCAGGGCCGTCTTCAGGAACAGCGACGGGATCTCCATGTACTCGTCCGGGCTGTGCGCCCGCCCGCCTGCCGGCCCCATCCCATCGATCGTCGGGATGCCAGCGGCTGCGAGGTTGTTGCCGTCGGAGGCGCCGCCCGTCGTCGCCCACCGCACCGGCAGGCCGATTCGGCGCCCTTCGTCTTCGATCATCGCGACGAGGCGCTCGGTGCCAGGCACCGGCTCGAGCGGCGGCCGGTGGAACTGGCCGGCGAGCGTCGCCCGGGTCAGCGGCACGTCCTCTCGATCCACGACCGCGCCCATCGCGGCGAGCACGCGGTCGCGCTCCGCCGCGGTGGCCACGCGAACATCGATCATCGCCTCGGCGTCCTCCGGGACGACGTACGGGTGCGTCCCTCCCCGGACGACGCCCACGTTCACGGTGGTCCCCGCCGCGGGCGCCGCCAGGTCCTCGATGTCCAGGAGCTTTCGGGCGAGAGCGCGGATCGCGCTGGCCCCCTGCTCCGGCTCCGCACCCGCGTGCGCGGCGCGGCCACGGACGTGCACGCGGAAGATGCCGACGCCCTTCCGCCGCAGGACCAGCGCGCCGTCCGGGCGCGCCGGCTCGAACACGAAGGCAGCGTCGGCCCCGCGCGCCAGCTCGGGCCAGCGATCGCGCGACGTGGGTGACCCCGGCTCCTCGTCCGAGGTGATCACGACCCGGATCGAGCCGTGCAGCCGCGGGTGAGCCGCCAGCAGGCAGCGCACGCCGAAGAGCATCGCCACGAGCCCACCCTTCATGTCGACGACCGCGGGCCCGCGCAGCCGGTCCCCCTCCCGCCGTGCCGGCATCGAGGCCAGCGTTCCCAGCGGGTAGACGGTATCGGCGTGCCCGACGAGGAGGACGCGCGGGCGGCCCTCGGCCGGGCTGTCGGCGACGAGGTGATCGCCGTACTCCCGCTCCGCGAGCCGCCGGCACGCAAACCCCAGGCTGCGGTAGGCGTCCGCGAGGACCTCGAGGACCGCGTCGACGTGCGCCTTCTCCTGGGTCGGGCTCTCCATCGAGACGATGCGGCCCAGGAACTCGAGCATCTGCTCTCTGCGACCGGCGACCGCCGCGACGAACGGGCTGGACGTCGGGGCCACGTCTTCCCCGGCGGGCGACGTCATGGCCGCACGAACAGATCCCGGGGGAAGCTCGTCAGCAACTCGACGCCCCGCTCCGTGACGGCGACCGTCTCGCTGACGCCCACCCCGTACGCGCCGGGCGCCCGCATCGCCGGCACGACGTGGAAGACCATCCCCGGCCGTAGCTCGCGGCGGTCGTGATGCTTCAGGTCCATGATGTGCCCCTCGCCCCAGCCCGGTCCGAAGCTCACCCCGACGCTGTAGCCCGTCCGCTTTCGGAAGTGCGGCTCGAAGCCGTGCCGGTCGATCACGGCCTGACAGGCCGCCTGCACATCTTGGGAGCGGGCCCCTGGTCGCATCGTCGCCAGCGCCGCCTCCAGCGCCTCGCGGCAGACGTCGTACATCCGGCGCACCTGGGACGGTGGCGCGCCGACTGTGGCGGTGCGCATGAGCGGCGCCGTGTACCGGTTCCACACTCCCCCGATCTCGATGAGGACGGCGTCGCCCCGCTGGAGCGTGCGTCGGTGGAACGTCGTATGGGCGATGCCGGACTTGTGCCCGGACGTGAGGATCGGCTGGCCGCTCAAGAACTCGCTCCCGGCTGCGACCATCGCACGGTAGCACTCCGCCGCCACCTCGTTCTCGGTCCTCTGCTCGGCGATCGCGTCGAGCGCTGCGCGCATCCCGGCCTCCGTGCAACGCGCGGCCGACCGCAGGCAGGCAATCTCCCGCGGAGACTTGGTCACCCGCACAGCCTCCACCAGTCCCGACCCGTCGGCCAGGGGTGCGCCCAGCACCTCCGCCAGGTGCGTGTAGCTCCTCACGCTGAACAGCGGGCTTGTCTGCTCGACGGCCAGCCGCCGTCCACCCAGCCCGGCGTCGTGCAGCGCGCGCCGCACGGCCACCGCCGGATCCTCGTGGTCCGCGTAGGTCACGATGGTCTCGAGCCACGTCGTAGCCCGCGCGACGGCCTGCTCGAGGAGTCGAACGACGAGCACCGGCGGCCCAGCCATCGGGACCGCGAGGCACTGGTAGTTGGTGTAGCCGACCGTGTTGTACCCCGTGATGTATGCGATGTTGGCCGGCGCAAAGAGCAGCAGGACCTCGACGCCGGCCACGGCCATGCCTCGCCGCACGGCGGACAGGCGCTCGTCGTACTCTTCCCGCGGAAAGGGCAGACCGAAACTCTCGCCGATGGGCATGAATCCCTCCTCGCTACCCCAGCCGCGCACGGCGGACGTGGCCCGCCGGCCGGCGTGCGCCGCGGCCCCGATGGCGTCCACGCCTCAGTAGCCGAGCGTGGGACTGGCGATGCCGCGCATGCGGTCCCGGTCGGGGAACGCCCGCGCGTTCTCCACGAAGATCGCGGCGGCCCCTTCGACGTAGTCCGCGCGGTCGCCGCCGATATGCGGCGTGAGGACGACGTTCGGAGCTCGCCACAGCGGGTGCGTCGGCGGCAGAGGCTCCTCCTCGAACACGTCGATCGCGGCCCCGGCGATCAGCCCGGCCCGGAGCGCGCGAAGCAGGGCGTCCTCGTCGACGATCCCGCCCCGCGCCACGTTGATGAGGTAGGCGGAACGCTTCATGGCCGCGAACTCCGCGTCGCCAAACATCCGGCGTGTGCGGTGCGTCAGCGGGAGGGCCAACACGACGTAGTCGGCGGCGTGAAGCAGCTCGCGCAGCCTGTCCTCGGCGTAGAGCCGGGCGACGCCCTCCACCGGCTCCTCGCCGCGCCGCATCCCAAGGACCGTCATCCCGAGCTGCGCGGCGTGGGCTGCGATGCGCCGGCCCACGTGTCCGAGGCCCACGACCGCACAGGTCTGAGCCGACAGGACGCCGACGGCGGGCTTCTCCCAGACGGCCCGCTGTTGGCGTTCGAGAAGGCGTGGAAGCCTCCAAAAGCACGACAGCATCAGCGCGAGCGCCAGGCTGGCCGTGCTGTCGGCCTGCAGCCCCTTGGTGGTGGTCACGATCAGATCCGGGTGCGCGCGATAGAAGTCGAGGATCTGGTCGATGCCGGCGCTGGTGGTCTGGATCCAGCGGAGCCCCGCAAGACGCGCCAGCACGGACGCGGGCGGCTTCCACGTGAGGAGCACGTCCACGGTTTCGAGCGGCTCCGCCTCGAGCGCCCCGCCGGTGAGGTCGCGGAGGGGCAGCCGCTCCGAGAGGACCCGCACATACGCGTCGCACGCTCCGTGATGGATCAGCACGCGCAGGGGCCGGCGGTCCGGCGGGCACACCTCCACCAGGCGGTAGGGGCGGCCCGTCGCCGGGGGCTCCGCCGCAGCCGGACCTCCGGTGCCGTCGGAGCCCGGCGCGCGACCGCGCAGCGGCGTCATCGTCCGATCCCCTCACGCGAGCTTGCCGCTGTCGCGCTCGAACCGCTCGATCAACACGCGCATCGTCTTGTCGTTGTGCTCCTCCATAAACGCCCTCGCCTCGCGCGCCCGGCGCGAGCGCAGCAGCTCGTAGATACGCCGGTGCTCGGCGGTCGATTCATCCGCCCGCTCGGGGAGCTGCAGGTAGGCGCGGCGGTAGCGCTCGCCGAGGTCCCAGAGGCTCTCGATCACACGCCGGAGGACGGCGTTGTTCGCGCCGGCGTAGATCGCCATGTGGAACGCCCGATTGCTCGCCAGGAATCCATCGAGATCGCCGACCCGCACCTGCTGCTCCGTGAGGTCGAGGATCCGGACCAGTTCGTCGAGCTGCGCGTCGGACAGGCCCTGCGCCGCCAGCTCGGTCGCGAGGCCCTCCAGGTGGCGCCGCACGAAGTACAGCTCCCGCATCTCCCGCACGGATGTCGGGGCGACGATCGCGCCGCGGTGCGGCGTCAGCAACACGAGGCCCTCGCTGTCCAGCCGCTCCAGGGCCGTGCGGACCGGCATCCGGCTGATCCCCAGCCGGGCGCTCACGTCCGCCTGATCGATCGCGCTCCCCGGGGCAAGCTGGCCGTCGAGGATCCACTGCTTCAGGACCCGGTACGCATGCTCGCTGGCCGTCCGATACCGGACCTCGGAGATCGGACCCCTGTTCATCGGCGTCTCCATGCACAGACGTGGCGTGCCGCGCCGGGCGCCCCGCTCACGCGGCCGGCTCGACGCTGTTTCGCAGCGTCCCCAGGCCCTCGATCGTCGCCTCCACGATGTCTCCCGGCTGGAGATAGGTCCGCGTCGCTGTCCCCACCCCCGCCGGGGTTCCCGTCGCGATGATGTCGCCCGGCTCCAGCGTCGTCAGGTGCGAAAAGAACGACACAATCTCCTGGCACGTGAAGATCATCTGGGCCGTCGAGGCCTGCTGCCGCTGCTCGCCGTTCACCCGGAGGGACAGCGCGAGCCGGTGCGGGTCGCCCACCTCGTCGGCCGTGACGACCGCGGGCCCCAGCGGCGCGAACGTATCGAACCACTTCCCGGCGAGCCAGTCGAAGAACCGATCGCGCTCGCGCGGCGTCCGTCCGGCGGCGATGGTGAGCGACCGCGCCGAGATATCGTTGAAGACGCTGTAGCCGGCGATGTACGCAGGCGCGTCCTGGGGCGTGACCGCCGCGGCGCGCCGCCCGATCACGATGGCAAGCTCCGCCTCGTAGTCGACGGTCGTGCTCCAGCGAGGCAGGCGAATCGGGTCGTCGGGTCCGATGATGGTGGTGGAGGGCTTGAGGAATGGGCGGATCGTCGTCCGCGACTTCTCCGGCACCTCCATACGGGACTCCACGAGGTGATCGGCGTAGTTGCCGGCCACCGCGAGCACCTTACGCGGCCGCGGCACCGGCGCCAGCAGGCGCGCCTGGGCCCGCGGCAGGGTCGGGAACCCGATCCGGCCGGATCGGTCCGCCACCCAGGCCGCCTGCTCGAGCCCGTACGGCCCGAGGTCCAGGAGGGCCAGCAGGTCGGACGGCAGGCAGATGCCGAGGGCCTGTCCGGCCCCCGCGAGGTCCAGGATGCGTGCATCTTGGAGGAGCACCCCGGCCCGTGCCGGGCCGCCTCCGCGGAGGTATGTGACCAGCCTCATCCCTCTCCCCCCGTGCGCGGTCGTCCGCGTCCCCCAGGCCCCCGCCTCGTTCCCGCCGCGGCGCCGCGGCATCCCTCAGAGCGGCATGAGCCGCACACTCGGCGGAGGCAGGTGCAACTGGACCCGGGCGTCCGGACCGTACCCCGAGGCGCCGTTGAGCGAGTTGGTGCACTGCACCAGCACGTCGGTGTCGTCGTTCAGCGAGACGTACAGCACCGTCACCGGACCGAGGTACACCCGGCGGCGGACCGTGCCGGCGAGCACGTTCGCTTGTCCGCCGCCGGCGCCGGAGGACACGATCGTGATGTGCTCCGGCCGCAGGAAGGCCACGGCGCGCTCCGGCGGATCCTCCGGGCCGCTCCAGGGGGCGAGCAACCGGCCGCCGGCATCGAGGTCGAGCTCCGCCATGCCGCGCGCCCGGTCCACGCCCACGACCCGGCCGGCGAGCCGGTTGCACTCGCCCATGAACTCCGCGACGAACGCCGACCGCGGGTGCCGGTAGATCTCCTCCGGCGTGCCCTCTTGCTCGATCTGGCCGCTGTTCATCACGATCAGGCGGTCGGACATCGACATCGCTTCCTGCTGATCGTGCGTCACGTGGATCGTGGCGATGCCCAGGCGCTGCTGCAGCTCTCGAAGCTCCACCTGCATCGCCTTCCGCAGCTTTGCGTCCAGGTTGCTAAATGGCTCGTCGAACAGGAGGAGCGAGGCCCCCGCCGCGAGCACCCGCGCCACCGCCACCCGCTGCTGCTGCCCGCCGCTCAGCTCGTGCGGCCGCCGGGTCCCGTACTGCGGCATGCGGACCAGCTCGAGCGCCCACTGAACCCGGTCCCGCGTCACCGACCTCGCGGCCCCGCGCATCTTGAGGCCGAAGGCGACGTTCTCCGCCACGGTCATGTGCGGAAAGAGGGCGTAGTTTTGGAACACGAGACCGACGTCGCGCCGGTACGGGGGCTCGTCCGTGATGTCCTGGCCGCGGCAGAGGATCCGCCCGGCATCGGGGACCACGAACCCCGCGATCATCCGGAGCGTGGTCGTCTTGCCGCAGCCGCTCGGTCCGAGCAGCGAGAGAAACTCGCCCGGCCAGAGGCAGAACGACACGTCCTGCACCGCGGCCGTGCTCCCGAACCGCTTCGTCACGTGCTCGAGTCGGAGTTCCGGCACCCGCTGATTCATGCCTCGCCCTCCGTCGCCCCGAAGGACGGCCGCGTCCACGGCCCCGCCTCCCGCCGCGCGGGCCCGCCCCCGGCCATGCTACCCCCGGAGCCCCACGAGGCGGCCGAGGGCAACCAGGCGGTTCATGATCAGGAGCACGACGAGGGTCAGGAGCACCACGAGCGTGCTGAGGGCCGCCAGGCTCGGGTCGATCACCCGCTGCAGGTTCTCGTAGATCCACACGGGCAGAGGTCGCATCTCCCCCGAGTACAGGAAGAACGTCACGGTGAAGTTCGCAAACGAGATCAGCCAGGCAAAGAGCGCTCCGGAGACGATGCCGGATCGAATCGAGGGTAGCGTGATGTGCCAGAACGTCTGCAGCCGGTTGGCTCCCAGGTTCATGGCCGCCTCTTCCAGCTTCTCGTCGAGCGTGTCCAGGCTCGCGCCGGCGGTGACGATCACGTAGGGCAGCGTGAGGATCAGGTGCCCCAGCACGAGCCGGAGCCAGCTCGGCACGCCCCGGATGGCGCTGAACCACAGCAGCAGTCCGACCCCGATCACCACCTGCGGGAACAGGATCGGGAGCAGAAAGCACTGCCGGACCAGGGCGTGCCCCCGAAAGCGGTACCGGCGGAGGCCGAAGGCCACCAGCACGCCCACGACCACCGATCCCGCCATCGCGCTCGCACCCAGCCACACGCTGGTCCACGCCGACGCCACGAGGCCCGGCTGGAGACCCGCCGCGTCGTGGACGTAGTCCCACAGGCGCGCGTACCAGTGCAGCGAGAAGCCATCGGGGGGAAACGTGAGCGAGGCTCCCCGGCTGAACGACGTCAGGAAGATGATCAGCAGCGGGCTCTCGAGATACAGGAAGAAGAGCACCAGGTAGCTGCCCAACAGGATCGCGCCCAGCCGGCGGCCGACGGACGTCACGCGCTCCCCCTCGCGATCCGGCGCGCCTGGCGCCCGTACGCGGTCAAGACCGCCAGCACGACCAGGACGAGCGCGATCGATTCAGCGGACCCCAGCGGCCAGTTCAGCGTCGTGAGCATTTGCTGCTGGATCAGGATCGTCATCGTCAGCACGTTGCCGCCCCCCAGGATGAGCGGGGCCACAAAGGCGCTCATCGCCAGCGCGAAGGTGAGCAGCGTGCCGGCCAGCACGCCCGGCAGGCTGAGCGGCAACGTGATGAACCAGAACGCGCGCACGGGGCCGGCCCGCAGGTTCATCGCCGCCTCGTGGAGGGTGGGATCGATACGCTCGAGCACGCTCGCGATGGGCAGGACCATGAAGGGGATGAGCTCGTGGATCATCTCGATGATCACCGAGAGCGGCGTGTAGATGAGCCGCTTCGGACTCGCCCATACGCCGAGGCCGGTCAGCAGGACGTTCACCAGGCCGTGGTGTCCCAGCATGACGAGCCACCCGAAGGACCGGAGCAGGGCGTCCATGAGCAGCGGGGCGACCAGGAGGAACATCAGCAGCGCCCGCTTCCGCGACCGGGAGATCCCGTACGCCACGGGGTAGCCGAGGACGAGGCACACCAGCGTCACGGTGACGCCGATGCGCAGGGTCTCGATGAATGCCCGGCGCACCACAGGGTCCCGCACGAGCGCCAGGTAGTTGGCGCCGGTCCAGCTCGTCACCATGGTGCGCACGGGATCCCAGGCGTTGAGGCTGTAGCGGAAGAGGATCAGGCAGGCGACCAGCAGGGACCCGATGACAAGCGCGCCGGGCAGGAACAGCACGCCGCCCCACGGGAGGCGGCGGCCCGTCCGGTGCGCGCCGGCGCCGCCGCGACTGCGCGGCGGCGCCGGCGGAGCGGAGACGCCTGCCAGGGACATCGATCGGCCTGCCCCCCGCGCTCCCGGTTCCGTTACTGCGTGAAGATCTTGTTCCACTGGTCGATGATCTGGGGGCGCGCCTTCAGGAGCTTCTCCAGGTCCAACGGAATCGCCTTGCGATACTGCGTGGGCGTGACGATGTACTTCCGGGTGGCCGGGGAAACCGGCGCGCGGGGGTTCGTCGGGCTGTACCAGAGCTGCTCCGCCACCCCGCCCTGGGCCTCGGGCGTCAGCGCCTCATCGATGAACGCGTATGCCAGGTCGCGCCGCGCCTTGCTGCCCCTTACCAGCACGACCGCGGACGTGGTGGCGAAGTAGCCTTCCTTGGGGTAGGCGGGGGCGATCGGATAGCCCTGCTCGATGTACGCCTTGAACTGCGGGATCGTGTTCACGGTCATCACGGCCTCGCCGGACTTCATGAGCTCCGCGGCGATGGCGAAGTTCTGCGGGAAGGAGTGGATGTTGGGCTTCAGCTGCCGGAGCATCCCCCACGCCGGATCGAGGTTGTCCAGCCCGCCACCGCCGAGCTTCGCGGCCATCACCGTCAGCAGCAGCGCCTGCGTGATGTTCGCCGGCGGGCCGAGGATCTTGCCGCGATACCTCGCGTCCCACAGGTCGCGCCAGGATGTCGGGGGAGACGGCAGCACCTTGTTGTTGTAGAGGAGCGTAACCGCGTAGGAGAACACCCCCATCCCGTAGCGGTCGCCGACGATGTACCCGGCGTAGATCTCCCGCGCGTGGGGCAGCTTGCCCAGGTCGAGCTGCTCGAGGATGCCTTCGCGGGCCAGCGTCAGGACGCCGACGTCGTCCATGAACAGCACGTCGAGCTGGGGGTCGTTCTTCTGCGCGCGCGCCTTCGCGATCGAGTTGGACGTGTTTCCGTATTCGACGACCACGTTCGCCCCGGTTTTCTTGACGAACGGGTCCACGATGTACTTCTGGATCGCCGAGGCCGTGGCGCCGGGCCAGAACTGTACGCGCAGCGTTTGGCCGCTGAACGGCGCGGCATCCAGAGGCCCCGCGACCGCCGCCGCGAGAACGATGACCGTCGCCAACGCGCACCCGCGCCACCATCTCATCGAGGCGCCTCCTCGTGGCATCAGGGCTCGTGACCCCAAGGACGAAGCGATCGTCGCGCCATGCAGCCGCTGTGTGGATCGCGCCACGCGCAGGGGACGGCAGCCGCGATCATTGACTTTATGCCCGACATTGATGATACTTGATTAAGAATAAACGACGACCGGCGGCATGTCAACAATACCGGGACGTGGCCGTAGCGTCCAGGAGGACGGAGGATGCACGCAGCCCTGCGCAGCTCCTGTGTGACGGTCCGACGCGCGCGCTGACCCAGCCGGTGCCATGCCGCGGTGCGTCGTCGGGACGGTCTCGGAGCTCCCCCCCGGCACCCGGAAGATCGTGGTCGTCGGCGGGCGGTCGATCGGCGTCTTCAACATCCGCGGACGGTTCTACGCGCTGCGGAACCGCTGCCCGCATCAGGGCGCGCCGCTCTGCCTGGGGAAGATCAAGGGCACCACGCTGCCGGGCAAGCCGTACGAGTACGTCTACGGGCGCGATCAGGAGATCATCCGGTGTCCCTGGCACGGGTGGGAATTCGAGATCGCAACCGGCCGGACGTACTTCAACCCCCACCGCATGCGCGTTAAGACCTACGACGTGACGGTCGAGCGCCCCGAGAGCGACGACGTCACGCTGGAGACCTTCGAGGTGACGACCGAGGGCGAGCTCGTCATCCTGCACGCCTGAGGGTGCCCGGCACGTGACCGGAGAGGAGGAGCCCGATGCCGGAGTCCGCGCGCGGAATGCCGATCATCGACTGCGACGTGCACAACCGGTTCAAGGACCGCCAGCTGAGCGCCCTGTGGCCGTACCTGCCCCGGGCGTATCAGGAGGATGTCCGCGAGTGGGGCATCACGCTGCCGAGTGCCGGGTACCTGAATGGCGGCGACCGCGGCTACCGGGCGGACGCGTGGCCCCGCGAGGGCTTCGCCGGCTCGGACCTGGACCTCATGCGCGAGCAACTGCTCGACGCCTACAACGTGGAGTACGCGATCCTCCTCGGGCAGGAGCTGCGGCCGCTTGGAACCCTGCCCAACGCGGACTTCGCTGCGGCGCTCGCCCGCGCGTACAACGACTACCTGATCGAGCAGTGGCTCGCGGCGGATCCGCGCCTCCGGGGCGCAATGCTGATCGCCACCCAGGACGTCCCCCAGGCGGTCAAGGAGATCGAGCGCGTCGGCCGTCACCCGGCGATCGTGGAGGTCCTGGTGAGCAACGGCGCCCGCCTGCCCTACGGTAACCGGTACTACCATCCGATCTTCGAGGTCTGCGAGGCCCTGGGCCTGCCCTTCACCCTGCACACCGGTAGCGAAGGCGTGGGCATCAACGGCCAGCCGTCGCTCGCCGGGTACGGATCGTACTACATCGAGAACCGGCAGGTGAGGCCCCAGGGGTACATGACGCATCTTGCGAGCCTGATCTTCGAGGGAGCCTTCGAGCGGTTCCCCAAGCTCCGCGTCGTGTTCGTGGAGGGCGGATATGCGTGGCTGGCCCCGTTCCTCTGGCGGCTGGACGCCGACTGGCGGGGGCTCCGGCACCAGACGCCGTGGGTGCAGCGACCGCCGAGCGAGTACGTCTGGGAGCACGTGCGCTTCACCTCCCAGCCACTGGAAGAGCCCGAGCATCCGTCGCACCTGCTCGAGGTGTTCAAGTGGAATCGCGCCGAGCGCACCTTGATGTTCTCCTCGGACTACCCGCACTGGGACTTCGACTCCCCGACGGACGCCTTTCCCCGCATGCCCGAGGAGCTCAGGAGGCGGATCTTCTACGACACCGCGCGCGAGCTGTATGGGCTCCCCCCGCGCACCGCGCCGGCGCCTGGCCTCTCGCGATCGGCGGCGGCCGACGGCGCGTGACGCCGCAGCCCGTGGACAGCGACGTCCGATCCGCCGAGGGGTGATCCGTGTCGACACCGCCGCCGCTGATCATCGTCGCCAGCGAGCCCAACATCGAGCGGGAGGAGCACCCGTTCCGCACGACGCCCAGCGAGGCGGAGCTCGAACGGGAGATCGAGCACGCGGTCAGCGAAGCGGTCGCCGCGCGCGAGGCGGGGGCGGCGATCGCGCATCTCCACGGGATCTCGGTCCTCCGCGATGACGGCTCCCATTACGCCGTGCCGGGGCCCGTGGAGATCGAGGCTACCGCGGAACTGTTCCGCCGGCTGGCCCGGAAGAGCGACGTCATCAGGATGTACGCGAAGGGCTCCATGCCGCTGGAGACGCGGACCGACGTGGTCAGGAAGATGGGCAGCGGCAAGTTCGAGATCGGGAACATCGTGATGAGCGACGTGGACTTCTACGACCGTGACCAGCAGGTGATCTGGAGCCGCACACGGATCCGGGAGGCCCTGCAGTGGAACCTGGACATGGGCGTGCTGCCCGAGTGCGAGGTGTTCCAGGTGGGCGCCACGTGGAATCTCCGGTGGGCCGTGCGAGAACATCTGCTGGTGCCCCCGATCTGGATCAACCTCCTCAGCGAGGCGCCGGGGTTCACCTGGGCGCCCGGGACCATGGAGTCCATCCAGCACCGCGTGCGCTATATGCCGCCGGAGAGCATCTGGCACGCCACGATCTACACCGAACCCCGCGCGCCGTTCCCTCTCCACCAGGCGAACGCCCTCATGATGCAGGTCATCGCGATGGGGGCGCACGTCCGGATCGGCAAGGAGGATCGCCGGTGGGTCCGCCCGGGCGAGCCTGCAACGAGCAACGCCGAGCTGGTCGAGCTCGTCGCCTGGATGGCGCGCAAGATGGGACGCGAGATCGCCACGCCCGATCAAGCTCGGGAGATGCTCCGCATCCCCCGGCCCCACTTCTGACGCGCCGCTACGCCGGGCGCCGCCGCAGGATCTCCGGTCCCAGTCTGAGGCCTTCCTCCGGCGTGGTCGCGGGCACGACCGTGATATCAAAGACGTCGCTCCAGGTGAGGTCGATCTCGAAGATCGGCTCGTAATCGGAAGCCTCGAAGACGGAGACGACGGCGGGCGAGGACGCCGCCAGCCAGTACTCGCCGACGACCTTCGCTCCCCGAGGATATTGCCACTGGGAGCGCCTCATGAGCGCTCCGTCCATTTGCTGCCTGCTGAGGCCCGGCTTCCAGTTGAGGAGCATCACGTACAGCATCGGCGCCCTCCTCGCGGGGACATCGCGTCCACGGTGGCCCCTGCTCCACCGGCGTCGCGATCGTCTCATAGCGGCGGGCGCGCCGCAAGAGGTCCCCGACGCTCCCCGGAGGCCAGCCCCTGCCGCCACGGGGGAGGCGCGACCCCGCGGGGCGCGACGGAGAGTATAATCTGTGTATGGCCACGACGACCCCTGCGCTGGTGGGAATCATCGGCGACTACAACGCTCACAACCCCACGCACCGGTTCACGACCGAGGCGCTCGCGCACGCCGGCATCCGCGGTGTCTGGATCCCGACGGACAGCATCGGGAGCGATCCGGCCGGGCAGCTTGCACGCTTCGACGGGCTCTGGATCGCCCCCGCGAGCCCCTACCGCAGCCTGGACGGGGCGCTGCGCGCGATTCGCTACGCGCGCGAGCGCGGCGTGCCGCTCGTCGGCACGTGAGGGGGCTTTCAGCACGCGATCGTCGAGTTCGCGCGCAACGTCCTTGGACTCAAGGACGCGGATCATGCAGAGACCAACCCAGGCGCCGCGTGCCCGGTCATCACGCCCCTGACCTGCTCCCTGGTCGGGCAGGAGGAACCGGTCACGATCCTGCCCGGCACGCGCGCCGCTGACCTCTACGGCAGCGCGCGGGCCCCCGAAGCGTACTACTGCCGCTACGGCGTCAACCCAGCGTACCGCGACGCGCTGCAGGCGGGCGGGATCGTGGTCAGCGGCGTGGGGCGCGGCGGCGAGGTGCGCATCGTCGAGCTGCCGTCCCACCCGTTCTTCGTGGCCACGCTCTTCGTCCCCCAGGCTCGCTCCACCGCCGACCGCCCGCACCCGCTGATCGCCGGCTACGCCGAGGCCGTGGCGGCGCACCGGACGGCACGTTGAGCGCCACGCGCGCCGCCGGCGCGGCGGGCGCGCCCTCCGCCGGGGATGCCGGGCGGGCCGCGATGGCGCCGCCGTCGGTCCTCTGGCTCAACAACGCGCTGCAGGTCCTGTCCAACGCGGCGTGGTACAGCGCCGCGCCATTCATCCCCCTCTACCTCGCCGCCCAGGGCGCGTCGGTGGCGGTCGTGGGGACGATCGTCGGCGTCTCCGGCGTCGCGCCCTTGCTCGTGTCCATCCACGCGGGCGCGCTGGTGGACGAGCGCGGCCCCATCGTGGTCGCGAAGGCCTCAGTGATCCTGTTCGCCGCAGCGGGCGCGATCCTGACGGTGCTGCACAGGCTCTGGGCGGTCGCCGTGGCCTACGCGTTGATGGGCATCGGCAACATCGGGTTCGCCATCGCGCCGCAGGCGATCGTGGCGGCGGCCAGCACCGATGCCACGCGCGTCCGAAACTACGGCTACTACGCTCTGTGGAACTCCGCCGGCGCGGTGGTCGGCCCGGTGATCGGCGGGCTCGCCGCGGGGCACTTCGGCTACACGGCGGCGTTCGCGCCGGTGTGGCTCCTGATGCTGCCGGCCTTCGGGGTGACCGCCTCCCTCCGCGGCGTCCCGGCGGCCGCGCGGGCTCGGGTCTCGCTTGCGACCGCCCACACGGTCATCGGAGCGATCGTGCGCCAGCGCGGCGTCGGTGCGATCCTGTTCCTCTCATCCATGATGGTGTGCGCGCAGACGCTGCAGCAGTCGTTCTACCCTCTCTACCTGCACAAGGTCGGGCTCCCCGATACCCTGATCGGCCTCGTCGTCGCCGCGGTCAGCTTGAGCTCGATGCTGGTCCGCACGCTGCTGGCGTGGGGCGTCGCGTGGCTCGGCTACGCCCGCCTGCTGCTCGGCGCGACCGCCCTGGCGGCGATCGCGCTGGGGATCACGCCGCTGCTGCACCAGTTCTGGACGCTGGTCGTCGCGTCGGGGCTGCTGGGAGCGAGCCTCGGCTTCACCCAGCCGCTGACCATGAGCCTCCTGGCCGAATGCGTGGCCGCAGAATTCTGGGGCATCGCGTTCGGAGTGCGGCAGAGCGTCCAGCGCGTGAGCGCGATCGCGAGCCCGGTCGTGTTCGGGCTCGTGAGCGTCGCTCGCGGGCTCGAGTCGGCGTTCCTGGCCGGCGCGCTGACGCTCCTAGGCGCCGTGCTCATCATGGCGCGAGCAGCCGGATATGCGCGACGTCCCGCCGCCGGCCCGCCAGGGCAACCCCCGGCGTGACGCCGGTGCGGGGTGGGACGTCCGCGTTTCGGACGGCCGACCGGCGCGCGGCTCGACCGGACCACCACCCAGGCGGCCCTACCTACGCCTCGGCCAGCGAGTATGCGCGCCGGACCAGCGGATCGGCGCGCAGGTCCGCCGCCGTGCCCGCGAGGACGACCTGACCCTTCTGCAGCACGTAGCCACGGTCGGCGACCATGAGGCTCTGGCGGGCGTTCTGCTCGACGAGCAGCACGGCCGTCCCCGCCGCATGGATCTCGCGCACGAGGCGGAACACCTCCAGGCACAGGCGGGGCGAGAGCCCGAGCGACGGCTCGTCGAGGATGAGCAGGCGGGGGCGGCCGACGAGGGCGCGGGCGATCGCGACCTGTGCCTGCTCACCGCCGGAGAGCGTGCCGGCGGGCTGCCCGGCGCGCTCGCGCAGCAGCGGAAAGCGCCGGGAGAGCTCCTCGACCCGAGCACGCACCTCCGCCGGCGCCGCGCGGCCGTGGGCACCCATCAGGAGGTTTTCGTACACGCTCATCTTCGGGAAGAGGCGCCGGCCCTCGGGGACCACCCCGACGCCGCTCCGCGGGATGCGGTGCGGCATCCAGCCATCGACGCGCCGCCCGAACAGCCACACCTCTCCACCGGACGGGCGCAGGAGACCCAGCACCACGCGGATGAGCGTGGTCTTCCCCGCGCCGTTGCTCCCGAGGAGACAGACGATCTCCCCGGGGCCCACCTCGAGGACACTTCCGCCAGCACGGGAAACCTGTCGTAGCGGGCGCTCACGCGCCGGACGGCGAGGAGAGCGGTCCCCGGATCCGTCACGCGGGCGATCCCCGCTCCACCACCGCGCCTCCAGGGCCGAGGTAGGCCTCGAGCACCTGCGGGTGGCGGGTCACGTCCTCGAACCGCCCTTCGGCGATCACCCGGCCGTCGCCGAGCGCCACGACGTGCCCGCAGAGGCCTGCGATCACGCTCATGTCGTGCTCGATGACCACGATCGTGAGGCCGGGCCGGACGGTACGGACGCGCCGGATATCTGCGACCATCCGCGCGGTCTCCTCGGGGTTGAGCCCGGCCGTGGGCTCGTCGAGCAGGAGCAGGCGCGGGGCCGCGAGCAGGGCGCGCACGATCTCCAGCCGGCGGCGATCGATGAGCGGCAGATCGCCCGCGGGATCGGCCAGACGGGAGGGAAGCTCCGGGTTGAAGAACGCGAGCCACTCGCTCGCCTCGTCGATCGGCCACCCGCGCCGGCCGAGCAAGACGTTGTCGAGGACGCTCTGCCCGGCGAGCACGCGGTTCTGCTGGAAGGTACGCGCCACGCCGAGCCGGCTGATACGGTGCGTGGGGAGGCCGGTGATGTCCCTGTGGTCGAGCAGGATGCGCCCCGCGGCGGCCGGGTAGAGCCCGACAGCGGCGTTGAAGAGCGTGGTCTTGCCCGAGCCGTTGGGCCCGATGATGCCGCACACCTCGCCCGCGTCGACGGCGAGCGTGACCCCGTCGAGGGCGCGCAGCCCACCGAAGCGCACGACCAACGCCTCGATGCCCAGGCGGGCCCCCGCACCGGAACCGCCCGCCGAGAGCGGCGCGGAGGGCGGGGAAGGCGCCGGAGGCGCGAGACGGTCGCGCGGCCCCCAATCGCCCCGCCGCCCGGCGGGGTAGCGGCGCGGCCGTGGGGGGAGCAGGCCTGCCGGCGCGATCACGAGGATGGCCACGACCAGCGCCCCGTAGATCAGAAACCGGTAGTCCGCGATCGCGCGCAGCTTCTCGGCCAGGAAGATCAGCAGGCCGGCCGCCACGGCCGTGCCCGGCACGCTGTCGAGCCCGCCGAGGATCGGGATGCTCAGCAGCACCAGGGAGACGGGGAAGTTGAAGTCGGCCGGCGCGATGAACCCGACCAGGTGCGCGTACAGCGCGCCGGCACATCCGATGAACGCGTTCCCCACACTGAAGGCTTCCAGCATCACCCGGTCCACGTCGACGCCGGCGCAGCGCGCGGCGACCTCGTCGTCGCGCACGGCGTTCCAGTGGGCGCCGCGCCGCGAGGCGGCCAGGCGCTGCGCACCCCACAGCCCCAGGGTGGCCACCGCGGCGATCAGGAAGAAGTACCGCGCGTAGAAGTGCAGCGTCCACGGCCCGAGCCGGAGCGGTGCGTCGAACGCCGGGCCCAGGCCGGGAATGTCCTTGACGCCCTGCGGGCCCCCGTCCCACGCCATGTTGGTCAGGAGCAGCGTGAACACGGCGCCGAACGCGATCGTCACGAGCGCGAGGTAGTAGCCGCGCGTCTTCAGGACCGGCACGAACAGCAGCGCACCGATCAGGACGGCGGCCGCCGTGCCCGCCGGGACCGTGGCCCACCCGGGCCAGTGCAGGCGCGTCGCGAGCAGGCCCGCCGAGTATGCCCCGCTTCCAAAGAACGCCGCGCCAGCCAGGTTGGCGATGCCGGCGCTGCCCACCTGGATGTTGAGGCCGAGCCCCGCCAGGAAGTAGAGGGCCGACAGCGCCCCGGTGAAGATCCAGTACGGGCTCGCGCGCACGAACAGCGGGAAGCTGGCCACGCAGGCCGCGACGACCCAGGGCCATCCACGCGGGGCACGGCGGAGGCGCCGGACGAGGACCAGGGCAGCCGCCAACCCCGCACCGCCGGCCGCTGCGGTACCTCCGCGGCCGAGCACCACCGCCAGCAACGCGGCGTAGGCCCCGATGATCCCCACACCGTAGCCCAGCTCGACCCAGGCGCCTCCGGCCGGGCTCCGCACCGGGGCGGGGGGGTGGGCCGCCACCCCGGGCTGCGCGACGGAGCCGGCCCCCCCGGGCACCACGGTCGTGCTCGAGGCTGCGGGACGGACGGGGTGACGCATCGGCCTCCCGACGCTAGACGCGCTGCGTCGCCTTCTCCCCGAGGATGCCGGTCGGGCGGAGCACCAGGAAGAGGATCACGATCACGAACGCGAAGACGTCGGCGTTCTCCGACCCGGCCGGCAGGAACGCGGCCGAGAGCGTCTCCAGCAAGGCAAACAGAAACCCGCCGACGACCGCACCGTACACGTTCCCGAGCCCGCCGACGACCGCGGCCGAGAACCCGATGACGCCGGCCACGATTCCCATGTCGAAGGTGACCGTGTTGTAGTACGCGCCGTAGAGGATGCCGGCGACCGCCGCGAGGGCCGAGGCGATGAAGAACGTCGCGTCCAGCACAAGCGAGAGGTCCACGCCCATCATCTGGGCCGCCTCGCGATCCTGGGCGGTCGCCCGGATCGCCCGGCCGAGGCTCGTCCGCTCGACCAGCACAGCGGTGGCGACGATCGTCCCCAACCCGATCCCGGCGATCCACAGGCCCGAGGCGCGCAGCAGCACGCCCCCGAGGTGGATCGGGGTGGGCGGGAACAGGGCGGGGAAGCGGTGCACCTGCGAGCCGAGCGGGTAGAACAGCCGGATCGCCTCGCGGATGGCCATGCCCGCCGCGAGCGTCGCGAGCAGGGTGATGAGGGGCGGCGAGGCGCGGGTCGGCCGGACCGCCGCGCGCTCGAACACGACGCCCACGAGCCCGGTGAGGGCCATCGCCGCGACGACGACGAGCGGCACGAACCCGGTCGCGGCGGCCACCGTGAGAGCGGCGAACGCGCCGACCGTCACGATGTCCCCGTGGGAGAACTGGATGACGTTCAGGACGCCGAAGTACAGGGTGAACCCGACAGCGATGAGCGCGTAGATGACGCCCAACTGCGCCGCGCCGGCGAGCTGCTGGGCCAGGACGTCCCACCCCGTCATGGCAGCGTGCGCTTCCCGCGGGCGTACTCCGACTGACCCCACGGCACCCAGGTGCCGTCCTGCACGACGTAGGGGGTCACCGTGGCCAGGACGTTTTGACCGTGGTCATCGAAGGTGACCGGGCCGATGATCGAGGGCACGTTCTTGATCTTGTGCTTCAGGTAGTCCGCCACCTTCGCACGGTCGGGCCCCACGGCCTCGATGGCGCGCACGACGAGGTTGGCCGCAACATACGCGAACGGCCCGTACGCCTCCGGGGGGTTGGTGAACCCGGCCTTCCGGTACGCGGCGAGGAACGCGGCGCCGCCGGGGAGCTGCTCGATCGGGGCCCCCTCCAGGAACGCCAGGGTCCCCTCGGCGTTGGGGCCGGCCGCCTTGATGTACTCCTCCGACTTGATCCCCGAGGTGCCCTGAAAGAGCGCGGTGAGGCCGATCTGGGCCATCTGGTTGCGAATGCGCGCCCCCTCGGCCGACAGCCCGCCGAACCAGACGACCTGCGGGTGCAGCTCCTTGATGCGGGCGAGCTCCGCGGAGAAGTCCTGCCGGTCCGGCGCCACGCCGGCGGAGTAGACGATCTGGAGGCCGTTCTTCTTGGCGAACTCGGAGAAGTACTGGAAATGCCCGCGGCCGTAGTCGGTCGTATCGTAGAGGCAGGCGAACGTCTTGCGGTGGATCGTATTCGCGTCGAACCGCGCGGCGGTCGCGTTCTGCTGGATCTGCGTTCCGTTGACGCGGGTGATCTCAACGTAGGTATTGCCGTACGTGACGGCCGGCAGCACGGCGCCCCAGACCATCGCCGGCAGCCCGAGCCGGTGGTAGGTATCCACGGTCGCGATCGCGACGACGCTGCAGTAGTGCGCGACCGCGGCGATCACGTCGGGATCGGAGCCGGCCTTGAGCGCCGCCTGCACCCCGGCCTGGGGCTGGCACTGGTCGTCCAGGTACACCCCCTCATAGCGGTACTTCGTCTGCGGATCCTCGTTGCGCTGCATCAAGGCCAGCTTGAAGGAGTTCTCCCCGCCGAGGCCCAGGGAGGCGTTGCTCCCGGTGAGGGGTCCGATGAACGCGATCTTGACAGTGGGTTTGGCGGCCGCCGCCTCGGCCATGCCCGGCACCATTCTCCCGCTCGTCGAGACGGCCGCCAGCACCATGCCCACGATCACAACACCGAGGATCCGTCGCACGCTCATCCCCCCTTCACCAGCGCTTCGGACCGCCGGGCCCCGTGCGGGTCGCCGACCGGGCCGGAGCGACCGCAGCCAGCCCGGCACCTGTCCCGTGCATTCACGACGGCATACGTCCTCGTTCCGGTGCCGGTTCGCCCGGCGTCGCGCCTGCCGGACGGCGTTGGCCCGCTCCGGCGGGCTCACCGTACCGCCGACAGCTCTCGGCTGCGCGCGTGCCCGACAGCGGCCGGACGTCCCTCGGCCGGCGGAGCCCGTGCGTGGGGGCCTCCCTACGCCGCCCCGGTGGATCCCGGCTGGCCGCACCAATCGCAGACTACAAGCGCGAGCACCTTCGTCGCGATGATCAGGTTCTCGATGGGGATGGACTCGTTCATCGCGTGCATCTCGCTCGTCGCCCCGGGACCGAAGATCACGGTCGGGGTGCGGCCCTGGTTGATGAGGAAGCGGGTGTCGGAGGCGCCCATGCGGCCGCTCAACACCGGCTCCCGCCCGGTGACCAGCCGGAACCAGCGGCCGACCGTGGTCACGATGGGGTGGTCGGCCGGGATCTCCGCGCCGGCGGCCACGTACCCGCCCTCGGTGGTGACCTCCGCGGGGTGGTGCCGCAGCCAGGGGTCGGCGGCGCAGACGCGCATGACCTGCTCCCGCAGCTGCGCCTCGACCCGGGCGGGATCCTCGTACGGCATGAGCCCCATGCTCCCGCGCAGCGTGGCCCGTTCCGGCGTGATGCTGGGGTGGGTCCCCGCCTGGACCATCGTGACCGCGCACGGCAGCGCCCCGCGGTTGTCGGGGTAGAGCGGGTGGGACAGGTCCTGGATGCGCATCGCCTCCAGATCCTCCACGGCGCTCACGAATTTCACGGCCTTGTCGATGGCGCTGACGCCCTGCCAGCGCGCCGCGATGCCGGCCGGCTTCCCGCGCACGTGAATCGTAAACCACATGCGACCGATGCATGCCGGCATGATCTCGAGATCGCTCGTCTCGCAGCAGATGCCGGCGTCCGCCCGGTATCCCCGGTGGACGCACGCGAGCGTCCCGAGGCCGGTGCGCTCCTCATCGACCACGGATTCGACGATCACGTCCCCGAGGGGGCGTAGACCCAGGCCGCGCAGGATCGCGACCGCCATCACGAGGGCGGCCACGCCGCCCTTCATGTCCGAGGCGCCGCGCCCCCACACCCTGCCATCCGCGACGGCGCCAGACAACGCCCCCCGCGCCCACTCGTGGAGCGGCTCCAGGGGGACGGTGTCCACGTGGCCGTTGAGCAGGATCGAGCGCCCGCCACCCCGGCCTCTCCACACCCCGACCACGTTCGGCCGGCCGGCGAGAGGCCGCTCGGGCTCGAGGAACCCCGGGTACTGGCGCAGGACGGCGGGGTCCGCGTCGAACGCGTCCACCTCCAGATCCAGCCCGCGGAGGGTCTCGGCGATGAACCCCTGGATCTCCGCCTCGTTTCCCGTGACGCTGTCGAACTGGACGAGCCGGCGCAGGAACGCGACCACCTCGTCCTGCCGCGCATCGACCGCGGCCAGGATGCGGTTGCGGACCTCGGGATCCATGTGCGTCGTCCTCCGTGTCCTCCGGGCGCCGCGGGTGCGGGACGGCTTTCCGCGCGTGCCGGCCGCGCCGGCCTCAGTCGATGACCACGAGGCGCTTGGCGGCGAGCCGGCGGACGTCGTCGGGCCGCGGCGCGTGCTCCCGGTCCGGCACCGCGAGGGGGGGCGCCTCCCCGACGAGCTCGGTGGAGAGGTAGCGCAGCCCGTTGTCGTTGATCATCGTGACGATCGTCCGCAGCTCGGGGTACCGTCGGCTGAGCTTCAGGCACGCCACGACGTTGCACCCCGAGGAGATCCCGCAGAAGATCCCCTCTTCCCGTGCGAGCCGGCGCGCCATCGCGATCGCATCGTCCGAGGACACCGTGACCACCCCGTCGACCCACCGGAGATCCAGCACATCCGGGATGAAGCCATCCCCGATTCCTTCGATCCGGTGCGGCCCCCACCCGCGCCCCGAGAGGATCGCGCACTCGGCCGGTTCCACCGCGAAGCAGAGGATCTCCGGTCGCTGCGCTTTGAGGTACGAGCTCACGCCTGCAAGCGTCCCGCCGGTGCCCTGCGCGGCGACGAACGCGTCGACGCGTCCGTCTGTCTGCTCCCAGATCTCCGGGCCGGTCGTCTGCGCGTGCGCCCGCGCGTTGTCGGCGTTGGAGAACTGTCCGACCTCCCAGATGCCGTCGCCATACTGCGCTTTGAGCTGCTGCACCCGCTCCAGAACGAGATCCACATCGCTCTCTCCGCCGGGCGTGAGCACCAGCTCCGCGCCGTAGGCCCGGATCACCTGTTGCCGCTCGCGGCTCATGCCCTCGGGCATGACGATGATGACCCTGTAGCCCTTGGCCGCTCCCACCATCGCGGTCGCGATCCCGGTGTTCCCGGTCGTCCCTTCGATCAGGATCATGCCGGGGCGGAGCTCTCCGCGGCGCTCCGCCTCCTCCACGATGACCGGGAGGATCCGGTCCTTCACGCTCCCGCTCGGGCCGAAGTATTCGAGCTTCGCGAACACGACGGCCGGGATCTCGCGCACCACCCGGCGAAGCCGCACGAGCGGGGTGAGCCCCGCTGTCTCGAGGACGCTCTCTGCGGGACGCCGCCGCCGATCCCAATCCATCCGGGGAGCTCCTCTCGCCTGCAGCGCGGCGGCGATCCCGCACCCGCCTGCCGCGCCGAATCCCACGTCCGGCCGACCGTTCGCGCCGCACCGGGGGTTCTCCTGTCGTGCCGGCGCGCAGGGACCGCCGGAGAGGGCTGTGGATCGCGGGGACCGAAGTAATCCGGTCGTCGTGTATCTTCCGCCGTTCCGCTACCACGCACCCTCTACCCTCGAGGAGGCCCTCACGGCCCTCGAGGCGCACCTCCCCGACGCCAAGATCCTGGCAGGCGGGCAGAGCCTCCTGCCGCTCATGAGCCTGGGCCTTGCCCGGCCGCCCGTGCTGATCGACGTCAACGGGCTTCCCGGGCTGGACGGCGTGGCGGAGACGGACGGCGGCCTGCGCATCGGCGCGCTCACCCGCCACCATACGCTCGAGACCGACGCCCTCGTCCGCGAGCGGTGCCCCATCCTCGCCGAGGCGGCCGCGCTGATCGGCAACATCCGCGTGCGCCACCGGGGGACGATCGGCGGCAGCCTCGCGCACGCGGATCCCGCGGCGGAGCTGCCGCTCGTCATCACGGCGCTCGGCGGCACGATCGAGGTGCAGGGCCCCGCGGGATCGCGGGAGGTCGGGGCGGACCGGTTCTTTCAGGGCTACCTTGCCACGGACCTCGCGCCCGGCGAGATCCTGACCGGTGTGCGCGTACCGGCGCTCGGAGGCTCGACCGGGTACGGGCTCGCGGAGCTCGTCCGGCGCGCCGGCGACTTCGCGATCGTGGCCGCCGCCGCGTGTGTGACGCTCGATGGGGCGCGCCGTTGCGTCCGCGCGTCGCTGGCGCTCGGCGGGGTCGGCCCGCGGCCCTCCCTCATCCCGAGCGCCGAGGCGTTGCTCGTTGGCCGGGGCCTGAGCAGCCGGCTCATCGGGGAGGTGGCGGACGCGGTCCCGGAGGAGATCGAGCCGGAGTCGGACATCCACGCCTCGGCGGAGTACCGGCGGGCGATGGCTCGGGTGATGGCGCGCCGGGCCCTGCAGCAGGCGGCCGCGCGCGCTGGCGGCCTCCCGCCAGCGCGCGCGTGAGCGAGGAGGACGGGATGACGCCGGGGCCGGAGGATGCCGTGGCAGCCCGTCCGGAGACGGACAGGCGACCGATCCGGTTCGTGCTGAACGGGCGCGCGGTCGAGGCGCTGGCCGCGCCGTGGGATACGCTCCTGGATATGCTGCGCGATGCGCTCGGCGCCACCGAGGTCAAGTACGGGTGCGGGGAGGGCGTCTGCGGGACGTGCACGGTCCTCCTCGATGGGCAGCCCGTCAACGCGTGCCTGACCCTCGCGGTCCAGGTCCGGGGCCGCGAGGTCACGACGGTGCGCGGCCTGTCCCAGGACGGCACGCTCCATCCGCTGCAGCGCGCGTTCATCGCGCACGAGGCGGCCCAGTGCGGCTTCTGCACGCCGGGCATGTTGCTGGTGGCGCACGCCTTCCTGCGCGATCACCCCGGCGCCACGCGGGACGAGATCCGGGCGGCGATCGCCGGCAACCTCTGCCGCTGCACGGGGTATACGCGGATCGTGGACGCGATCGAGGCCTGCGCCCGCGATCACGGGCATCGGGACGAGGCGCAAGCGGCTTTGGAGATGAAGTGATCGTAGCGGTCCGATGGGAACCCGGGCCCGTAACCGCGCACTACGACGTCGGGAAGCGGCTTTGCAGTTGAAGCGACCAGCCTCCAGGCGACGGGGGCCCGGGCCTGTGGATCGCGCGCATCGCGACGTGGGTGGACGGCTTTGGAGCTGAAGCGACCAGCCTCCAGGCGACGGGGGCCCGGGCCTGTGGATCGCGTGGATCGCGACGTGGGTAGACGGCTTTGGAGCTGAAGCGACCAGC
>JAJPJJ010000117.1 GCA_021324295.1 Bacillota bacterium | reverse complement strand
CCACCCCCCGCCTCATCGAGTCTACCTCCCCTCGGTCGAGGTCGGGAAGGGCGGAACCCTCACCCATTTTCAGGCGTCAGTTGTCTCACTTCGGCGCGGGCAATACATTCGGCCGCTGCGAATTTGCCAATTCTGACATCGCACCATTGGATGTGGGGGTTCGTAGGTGCCGTGCTCGTCGCTGTCTTCACCGTCATGAATGTTTTATCGCAGCCTGCGTCACCGCATCCCGAAGGCGGTCGCCTGCTCCTGGACGTTGTCTGGCTTGGAATCGTCTACGGCACCCTCGATGCGCTGTTGCTGTCGGTCGTGCCAATCGATGCTGTCTGGAGGGCTTTCTCGTCCGTCCCTTGGACTCGTGGCGTGGCTGGGAAACTCGCGATCGGGATGGTGGCCTTGGTCGCTAGTCTTGTGGCGACCACAGCGTACCACCTCGGGTACCCAGAGTTTCGGAATGCACGAGTCGCAGCCCCGATCGTCGGCACGGCGACCCTGGGTCTCGCCTACTTGCTCACGAGCAACCCACTCGCGTCGATCCTCGGCCACATCGCGATGCACGTCGCAGCGGTTCTGCACGGCCCGGCGACGACCGTTCAATTGCCTCCGCACTACTGATCATGGGCGCCTGCGCCAACCATGCGTCCTCTGCGTAGGAAACGTACGGTGGGGCAGTCGCTTCGACCCAGGTCGATCGTCGATCCCCCGCAAGGACCGTCGCTGTGAGTCAAGAGGGTCGTGGGCCTCGCCGGCTTGGATTCTCCCTGTTACGCAGACGGGCTCGGAGAGGTCGGGCGTTCGAATCCCTCCGGGCGCGCCAGCGCAAACCCCTGTCGTCCGCGTCCCGCACCAGCTTGGCGCAGCGCCCCGCTGGGCCGAGGGCTCAGGCGGTGCGTGCGTCGTTTGCCGGCATCGCGGTGCCGGGGAAGCCCGCGCTGGTCGTCGTGTGTCGTTGGCAAGAGTGCACCCACCGCCTCATGCACGCGTGCGGCTCGCGGACGATGGAGACCCCCTTCACCCGGCACAAGAACCCGGACCCCACCAGCCCCACACCCAACAGGATCAGCGAAGACGGTTCCGGGGCAGCAGACGGAGCGGAGGAAAGGCGTCCGCTACCTCCCCCATCGCGCCCGTTTCCCTGCGCGATAGGGGATAGTAACTCGATGTTGTCTGTCAGGGGGCTGTACTCGACTGTGAATTCAGGGATCAACACGGTCGGCGTCCCGCTGGGGAATGGGTACGTCGCCTGCACGTCCACGAGGGTGTCCTGTGAACCGTACTGATACACAAACGTTCCGGTCAGGAATGAAAACGCATCGCGGGTGGTCACCGCGTCGGCGAACGGGTTGGGCTGGCCGCTGCGGTTCCCCGGGGGAGGAGGCGAGAAGAGCTCGAACCGCCCGGTCCCGACATCGTACATCACCACAAACGGTCGGAGGAGAAGGCTATCGGGGCTGAGGATGGGATACGAACCCTCCGCCCCAACGAGGTTGCCCGACGCATCGTATCCAAGGGTAAACGCGGCGTGAAAGTTGAGGATCTCTGTCACCCTCCGGGCGATGTCCTCGGTCATGCTCGTGCTATCCGCGTAGGCAGGTTCTGGCATCATCGCGGGAGGCGCGAAGGACGCTGGGCGGATCGGCGCAAGGAACCCCAGCACGGCAAGCATGACGATGCTCGCGTGGGCCGCGAGCTTGCGGTACGCCTGCGTCATCGCTGCTCCCCCCTTGCGGCAGCGCGCGACGCCTCGGGCTGCCGGATGCATGGTGCTTCTTGGGGCCTCTGTGCGGGCCACGCGCTTCCTCCGCGCGGCACCAAACGCGATGCATTGCGCGCGCCGTTCGATGGACGGCGGTGCGGGACCCCTCGTTCGGCTGAACGGTTGTCTCCGTCCTTTCGATCGTGGACCGCGGGGCCGCCCGGTTCGGCTCAGCGGCCAAAGAGCCCGATCAGGCCCACGATGATCAAATAGACGGCGACGATGTAGTTGAGCAGGCGGGGGATGATGAGGATCAGGATGCCCGCGAGCAGCGCCACAAGAGGCGAGAGAACCGCTACACGAATCGTGAGCGCGCCGCCGGCCGGTTGCGCAAAGGCGGCCGGCGGAAGCCACGCGGACGCCAGCAGCAGCGCCAGTGCCACAGCAGAGGCCCGTCCCATCCTGTCTCGCCTCCTCACCGGCACGTCAAGGGCTCCGCATCTCCAGGAGCCGGGGGATATAGACCCGGTGTCCGCGAAGAAAGCGGATGGCTGCCGGTCGGCACGGGCGGGACCACCGTCTCGGGGCCCCGGGCGCCTGGCGCTCGGGCGATCAGTGAATGCTGACTTCGACCCCGCCGGCCGCCAGCTCGGCACCGCCACCGACACCCGCCGGTCCTCCACCGCCGACCGAGGAGCCGGCGCTGACTGAGACTCCGGCGCTCACGGGACCCGTACCGCCGAATGACAGCGTGCCGCCGGCGGACGGGCCGGCCACGCCGACCCTCAGGTCGGCTGAGACCCCCAGCTGCCCGCTTCCAAGCATCGTCCGGTCACCAGAAGCCGCGACGGGGCGCGACCCGCCGACAACGACAAACCCGGGGCCGACGGCGGCGATGCGCCCCACGACCAGCGTATCGGGGACACGCAGCACCTCGATCCGGACCGCGACCAACGTCCCCATGTGCGTCGTCCACCCGGAGACGCGCACCGTGTCGAACGGCGCGATCTCCGCAAACGTCCGCCGCAGCCCAGCGACCTGTGTTTCGGGCAGCACGGCGACGGGCCGCGAGCGGCCGCCGGACGCGACGAGCACCGCATCGGCCGTTCGCGCCGTGACGACCCCGGTCACCACGATGGTGGCCGGTCCGTCGTTGCTGGGTTCCCTGGGGGCCAGCGTCGCGCGCCGGATGGGCCGGCCCAGCACCGCGACCCGGCCGGCGCGCCGCTGGGCGCCGATCCGCACCCACGAGACCACGACGGCCGCGCCGATGAACCGCTGAAGCCCGCAGACTTCCTGCACCCGCTCCTCGCCGGCGCGGATGGCCGTTGCCGGTGTCGCGGAGAACACGGTCTCGCCCGTCGGGCCGGCGAGCGCAAACGACGATGTTCCGCACTCCACCCGGGTCAACGAGCCCCGGCTCTCCGCGACAGGCGAGGGAGGAGGCGGTGCCGCGGGCGCAGGTCTGGCGGCGGCGGTCGTGGCCTCGTGCTCCTGGATCCTTCGGGATGGCCGCGGCGCTATCGGCGCGGGCGTAGCGGCGGGCGCGAGGCTCCTTGGAGCCGGGCGCGGAGAGACCGGCACCGGACGAGGCGGCAGCGCCGCTTCCGCGGGCCGGACCCCCGGGGTATTCTCCGCGCGACCGCCGGCCGCCCCGGTTCGGACGAACGGCCGAGGCGCAGTTACCGGCTCCCCGGGCGGGGACCCCGGGAGCCCGGGCAGCGCGGCCCGCGCGTCGAGCTTCCCTGCGGCAGGGGGCGGGCTGGGTACCGGTGCCGGCGGGCCTGCCGGGAGGTCGCTCGCGGGGTGTTGCCTCACCGGGAGCAGACCGCCCAGCTCGCGGCCGGCAAGAGCCGCGGCGAGGAAGAGGAGCAGCAGCAGGATGCCTCTGCGGGACGGTAGCCGTCCGGGCCGCATGCGCCCCCCGTCACCGTATCGTCTGTGCAGACGGGAATCACCGACATTGTACCAGCGCGGGACGCGGCCGGGAGCCGCGGGTTCGGCTTTCATCCGTTGGATACCAGGAAATGTCCGTCGGAACGAGGCCCGGGCGCGCTGGGAAGCGGGAGCGCGTGGGCGGTCGAGCATCATAGCGCGGCGGGGGTCCCGGAGGCCGTGCGCCGGGGCGCGGCGCGATGGCCCCGGAGACGGTTACGAGTGCGTCTTCATCCCGACCAGCCGCGCGTCGGCCGTGTCGACGAGCAGGTCCGAGAAGTCCCCGTCCATCGGCCACGAGGCAATGCCCCACCCCAACGTCACCGTTCTCGGGGCGCCCATCACGTCGGCGGGCACCTCGATGCTGCGGAAGCGGCGCAGGATCTTCTCCGCGACCTCGGGCGGCGTATCCGGAAACAGCAGGATGAACTCGTCTCCCCCGTAGCGCGCGACGAGATCGTAGGCGCGGGTGTGGTCTCGCAGGGTCCGCGCCACGTGGCGGAGCACCGCGTCCCCGGCGGCATGTCCGAAGGTATCGTTGATCTGCTTGAACCCGTTGAGGTCCACGAGCACGATGCTGAGCGGCCGGCCGCTGCGGCGGGAGCGCATGAGCTCCGTTCCGAGGCGATCGGCAAACCCGCGCCGGTTCACGACCTCCGTGAGGGGATCGAGGAAGGCGAGCTCACGGACGTGCTCGTGCAGGCGGGCCACCTCGAAAGCCCCGGCGAGATAGGCCGCGATCAGGGCCAGGACGTCCAGATCCCCCCGCGTGAAGGCCCCCGCCTCACGCCGCTGAGCGCCGATGACCCCGATCGCCCGGCCACCGGTGATCAGGGGAGCGAAGATCCCCGAGCGCCAGCCACGCTCGCGGTCCGTGGCGCGCGGGTCGGCCTGCACATCGGCGACGGCGATCGGGGCGCGGCCGTCGATCGCGGCCCACTCCAGGCCCTGGCCCTCCGGAACGACCGTGCCCTGGAGGTGCGCGGCGAGCCCCGTGGCGCCGACGACCGTGAGGAGATCGGGCTTGCGTTCGTCGAGCAGCGCGATCGTGCAGGAGTCGAACCCGACTTCGTCGCGGAGCGAACCCAAGACCCGCTCCACGAGCTCAGAGAGACTGAGCACGACCGTGAATTCCTGGGCCAGCCGGGCGAGCAGCGCGAGCGCCTTGTCCGAGCCATCCTGTGGTGTCATGCGCGACGACTCCATCGACGGATTGACGTGGCGTCTGTGTTGTGCCCGGAGGCGGCCGAAAGTAGACCCCGCGGGCGCGCAGCGCCCCGCGCCGACCGGGGGTTAGAGAAGCCCCCTGCGTGGAATACAAGAGAATGACGGGCGTTTTCCAGCACCGTTCCCTCGTTGCCCCACAACCTGTCCAGCGCGGCAGGCGATCCGCCCGGGCTTGCCGGGCGGGCGGACCGGTTTCCGGCCCGCGCGGCGCCGGCGGACGGACTCGGGAACCGCCGGATCCTAGACCCCAGGTCGTGCGTCGTGCGGATCGCCCAGATCGCGCCGTTGCAGGAACCGGTTCCGCCAACGCTCTACGGCGGCACGGAGCGGGTGGTGCACGGCCTCACCGAGGAGCTGGTGCGCCGCGGGCACGAGGTGGTGCTGTTTGCCAGCGGCGATTCGCAGACCACGGCGCGGCTGGTGCCGTGCTGCGCGCGGGGCCTG
>JAJPJJ010000107.1 GCA_021324295.1 Bacillota bacterium | reverse complement strand
CCGCGGGCAGGACAAAGACAAGGGCATCAAGGACGGATGCTGGGTGACCACCATTATGAGGCATCACCCCCTACTTCGGTGACCAGGAATTATGAGGCAACACGCCGAGGGCGATCAGGCGACTGGAGGGTCGGCTACGGGTTCGGGTGGGCCGGGCGCGGAGCCCCCCGCTGGCGCCGGGGGGCGTCAGCGCGCGGTCGGCGTCTCCGAGGCGGTGCGGCTCCGGTACCAGTTGGTGATCGGCAGGCGCCGGTCCTTGCCGAAGGCCTTGGGCGTAATCTTGACCCCGGGCGGCGCCTGGCGGCGCTTGTACTCGCTTGCGTCCACCATCGCGATCACGCGGGCGACCGTGGCGGGGTCGAACCCCTGGGCCACGATCTCCTCGGCCGAGCGGTCCTCCTCTACGTACAGCGCGAGGATCGGATCCAGCACCTCGTACGGGGGGAGCGTGTCGACGTCCCTCTGCTGCTCGCGCAGCTCCGCGGTGGGCGCGCGCTCGAGGACCCCCGCCGGGATCACCGGATGGGCGCCGCGCGCGTTGCGCCACCGGGCGAGGCGGTAGACGAGCGTCTTCGGCACGTCTTTGATCACGGCGAACCCGCCCGCCATATCGCCGTAGAGCGTCGCGTACCCGACGCTCAGCTCGCTCTTGTTGCCGGTCGTGAGCACCAGCCAGCCGAACTTGTTGGACAGCGCCATGAGGAGATTGCCGCGGGTGCGCGCCTGCAGGTTCTCCTCGGCGATATCGCGCGGACGCCCGGCGAAGGCTTCGCGGAGCACCCCCTCGTAGGCAGCGGCGACCGGCTCAATCGGGAGGTCGATGGTCCGGATGCCGAGGGCGGCGGCCACCTCCGCGGCGTACCGCCGGCTCTCCTCCGACGTGAAGCGGGAGGGCATCGTGGCGGCCCGGACGTTTTCGGCGCCGACCGCATCGACCGCGATCGCGGCGACGAGCGAGGAGTCGATGCCGCCGCTGAGCCCGACGACGACGGTGCGGAACCGGTTCTTCCGCACGTAGTCGCGCGTGCCGAGGACGAGTGCCCGGTAGATCTCCTCCAGCTCCTCGGGAGGAGCGGCGACGGGTCGGCCGGGCAGGGGCGGCCGGTCCGGCGCCGGCGCGGCTGTGGACAGCGTGTACACCGGGGCGCGGATGCCGGTCTCCTGCGCCCCATCCCAGGTCCGGATCGGGTTGTAGCGGCGGATCCCGCGGATCGCCTCGACGTCGAGGTCCACCACGACGAGCGCTTCGTCGAACGCCGGGCCGCGGGCCGCGATGCCGCCGGTCGGCCCGACGACCACGCTCATCCCGTCGAAGACGAGCTCGTCCTGGCCGCCGACGAGGTTCGTGTAGACGATCGCGACCGCGTAGTCGCGGGCCCGCGTCTTGAGCATCTCGTCGCGCACGCGCCACTTGCCGATCGAGTAGGGCGATCCGTTGATGTTGACGGCGACGAGCGCGCCGGCGAGCGACTGCGCCAGCAGCGGCCCCCCCGGCGCCCAGATGTCCTCGCAGACCGTGACGCCGACCGGGACGCCGTGGATGACGAACACCGGGCTCTCGACGCCCGGCTGGAAATACCGCTTCTCGTCGAAGACGCCGTAGTTCGGTAGCCGCATCTTCCGGTACACGCCCGCCACCCGCCCGGCGGCCAGCACCGCGGCGGCGTTGTAGAGGTGGTCGCCGGAGTCGGCGACGCCGACGACCGCAGCGGCGCGCACCGCGTGGCGCGCGATCTCCTCGAGGCAGGCGAGGTTCTCCCGGACGAACTCCGTTTTGATCAAGAGGTCCTCGGGAGGGTAGCCGGGGATCGCGAGCTCCGGGAACGCGACGAGGTCCGCCCCGAGGGCCTGCGCCTCCTCGAGGCGCTCGATGATCTTGCGCGTGTTCCCCTCGAAGTCACCCACCGTGGTGTTGATCTGGGCCATCGCGACCCGGAACCGCGGCATCATCCGCGCTCCCCCACCTCGGCGCCCGCAGCCGACGCAGCGTCGCCCCCGCCATTATAACACCGGGGCCCCGTCCGAGACGGGGCCCCGGTGCGGGACGGCCGTTCCCCTCAGACGATCACACGTCGTAGTACAGGTAGAACTCGTACGGGACCGGCCGGATGTTCACCTCGTGCAGCTCCCGCTTCCGCTTGTAGTCGAGCCAGGTCTCGAGGAGGTCCCGCGTGAACACATCCCCTTCCAGGAGGAACTCGTGGTCGGCCTCCAGCGCGTCCAGGGCGGCGCCCAGCGACCCCGGCACGCTCTTGATCCGCGCCGCCTCCTCGGGCGGCAGCTCGTACGTGTTCTTGTCCAGGGGGCCAAATCCCGCGGCGACCGGATCGATCTTCCGCTTGATCCCGTCGAGCCCGGCCATCAGCATCGCGGCAAACGCCAGGTACGGATTGCACGTCGCGTCGGGCGGCCGGAACTCGATGCGCTTGCTCGCCGCCGCCTCCGGGCCGGTGTAGTACATCGGGATCCGGATGGCGGCGCTGCGGTTGCGCTTGCTGAACGCGACGTTCACCGGGGCCTCGTAGTGCGGCACGAGCCGTCGGTACGAGTTCGTCGTGCACGCGCACAGGCCCATGAGCGCGTCGATGTGCGTCAGCAGCCCGCCGATGTAGTGCAGCGCCTCCTGGCTGAGCTCGGCGTATCCCCCCTCGCTGTAGAAGAGGTTCGCCCCGTTCTTCCAGATGCTCTGGTGCGTGTGCATGCCGGTGCCGTTGTCCCCGAAGAGCGGCTTGGGCATGAACGTCGCGGTCATCCCGTGCCGGCGCGCGACGTTCTTCACGATGTACTTGTAGGCCATCAGGCCGTCGGCCATCCGCGTGAGCGTGGTGCACCTCACGTCGATCTCCGCCTGGCCCGCGCTGGCGACCTCGTGGTGCTGCATCTCCACCTCGATGCCCCACTTCTCCATCTCCAGGGCCATCTCGCTGCGGATGTCCAACAGCGTATCGGCGGGCGGGACCGGGAAGTAGCCCTCCTTCGTGCGGACCCGGTGGCCGAGGCCCGGCTGTCCGGTGTTCCAGATCCCTTCCGGGGAATCGATGCTGTAGCCCATCCGGTGCGGCAGCACCTCGTACTGCACGTTGCTGAACACGAAGAACTCCGCCTCGGGTCCCCAGTAGCTCGTGTCGCCGATCCCCGACCGGCGGAGGTAGTCCTCCGCCTTCTGCGCAACGTAGCGGGGGTCGCGGGAGTACGGCTTCCCCGTCACCGGGTCGTGCACGTTGCAGATGATCGAGAGCGTGGGGATCTCCGCAAACGGGTCTGGCCGCGCGGTGGCGGGATCCGGCATGAGCAGCATGTCGCTCTCCTCGATCGCCTGGAAGCCGCGGATGCTGCTGCCGTCGAAGCCGATGCCGCGCTTGAACGTCTTGTCGTCCACCTGGCTCGCGGGGATCGTGGCGTGCTGCCAGGTTCCGGGGACGTCCACAAACTTGAGGTCCACCATCTTGATCCCCCGGTCCCTGATGTAGGCGACCACGTCCTGCGCGGCCATTCCCTTGGCCATGCTCCACCTCCACGCCCTCGTCGGGACAGATAGAGTCGGGGCCCGCGGAACACAAAGACGCCCTCCGAGCCATGTGCTCGAAGGGCGTCCCGGCCCCTGGTACGTCCCAGTACCTACGTAGTGTTTATACCATCGCGAGGCGGAGGAGTCAACATCGGGCTGCGACGAACTTCGTGCTTGGTTGCCGTGGGCGCCGGACAGCACGTCCTCGGAGAGGGGCCCCCCGTCGGGCGCGCGACTACCACGCGACACGCGCCGGAACGCTACGCCCAGGGGGACGGGAGGACGTGCCGTCCGGGCGGGGCGCGCAGCATGTGATCCTGGGAGGTGAGACCCGTGGCCGGCGACAGCAACCTCGTGACCGTGGAATGGCTCGCGCGCCATCTCGCCGATCCGGACGTCGTCGTCGTGGACTGCCGGTTCGACCTGGCCAGGCCCGAGGCGGGGCGCACCGCGTACCGTCGGGCGCACATCCCGGGGGCCGGCTACCTGGACCTCGAGGAGGATCTGTCGGGTCCCAGGCAGCCGCATGGAGGACGGCATCCCCTGCCCGACATCGCGGCGTTCAGCCGGACGCTCGGCGGCCTGGGCGTGGACCACGACGTGACGGTGGTGGCCTACGACGACCAGCAGGGCGGCATGGCAGCGGCGCGCTGCTGGTGGATGCTCCGGTACCTCGGCCATCCGCGCCCCAGGGTTCTCGACGGCGGGTGGTCCGCGTGGTGCCGGGCGGGCTGCCCCACCACCGCCGACGTGCGGCCGAGGCCCGCTCGGACGTTCGCGCCCCGCGTGCGCGCGGGCCTCGCGGTCGGGATGGAGGAGATCCGTCGGCGCCTGGGCCGGCCCGATGTGCGCCTCGTGGACTCCCGCGCGCCGGAGCGATACCGCGGGGAGGTGGAGCCGCTGGATCCCGTGGCGGGCCACATCCCCGGAGCGATGAACCTGCCGTGGACGGACACCCACGACGAGCGCGGCCTGATGCGGCCGGCCGACGAACTCCGCGCGCGCTTTGCGGCGCTGCGCGGCGGTGGGGGCGAGGTGATCGTGTACTGCGGCTCGGGGGTGACGGCCTGCGCCAACCTGCTCGCGATGGACGAAGCCGGCCTCCCGGGCGCGGTGCTCTACCCGGGCGGCTGGAGCGATTGGTGCTCGTACCCCGAGAACCCAGTCGCCCGGGAGGGCTGACTGGGGTCGCGGCCGACAGCCTTGGCTGTTCCCCGCTGATGGTGCCGCGCGTCCCGCTCCGCAGGGCGGGTGTGGGGTGGCGCCCCTACCGGCTCCGACGGCGCGTCGTATGGCTCGAGCCGGTCCGCGGGGCGCCCGACGCCACGCGCCTGCTCCGGCGGCGCGCGCGGCCCGCGCCCTTCTTGGACGACACGCGGCCCCGGGACCGGCGCGTCTCCGCCGCGGGCGCCTCGGGAGGCGCGCCGCCGACCGGGATCAACTCGAAGCGCGCGGTGGGGGCCGGCACCGCGGAGCCCTGGACCGTTCCCGGCACGATCCGGTACACCGGGCAGAGGAGCACCTCGATCCGCCCGCCGCCGGGCGCAAACAGCGCGGGGAGGTTGAGCGCCCGGAGCCCCACGATCGTCAGCGGCCCGGTCGGCGGCGCGCTGAGCCACCGCCGCGCCGTCTCGTAGGCGGGCGTGCCGGGGACCGTGACCGCCGTCACCCGCGTGCGCCCGGCGGCGTCCCCAAATGCGAAGAGGAACGGCTTGCGGTCGACGAACTGGCTGCGCCCGCCGTAGAACCGGCCGGTCATGTACACGTAGGCGGTCTCGACCGGGGGCACGTGGCGAAACGTCATCATCGTGCCGGTGAAGGACACCCGTGTCGATGGCTGGAAGTCCGGAAACGGCATCGCGTAGACGCTCCGGACGTCCGCCCACTCGGATCCCCCCGGGGCATCGAGCGTGATCGGGGGAAACCTGAGCCCCCGCTCCGTGGACACATGCCGCACCGGGTGGATCTCCAGGAGGCGCGGCAGGGTCGGGTGCGCAGCGGACGCGTGGTCCGGCAGCAGCCGCAGGAATCCGGTCACGATGACCCGCTGCTGGGTGGCGATGACTTCGTCGAGCAGGTCCGCGTAGGTGCTGTGCGCGGTGCCGCCCGCCTCGAGCGCTCCCGGGCGCACGGCGTTCTGGATGATGCACGCGACCGCGGCCCCGCGCTCGCCACCGGCGGGCTGCGCCGCCAAGCCGAACGCGATCCCGAGGCCGTACTCGCCCTCCGCGGTCCGCCCGGTCACGTAGCCTTCCACCGTGACCTCCACGCCCGGCGCGAGGTGCAGGTAGGCGAGGGGCTCGGCGCCCGAGACCACGAGGTCGCTCTCCCCGGGGGCGATCGGCAGGATCCGGATCCCGCAGAGGACGCGCAGCAGGTCCGCAGGCGTCCGGACGGCGACGCGACCGACGGGCTGGGCCGGGGCTTGGCGGCGCATCTCGTCCGAGACGAGGATCGCGCGGGCGATCTCGCGCATCGGCGTCCGCGTGTTCCGGCTCTGCCGCTGGATGCGCAGGAACGCTTCCTGCTCGTCGATGGCCTCGCGCTGCATCAGGATCCCCTTGGCCCGCTCCACCAGCTTGCGGGTCTCCAGGGTCTCCTTGAGGGTGCCGACCTCCTGCTGCAGGGCGCGCAGCTCCGCGAAGCGCGCCATCGCCACCTCGATCGCGGGGGCGAGCTCGGCCTCCCGCACGGGCTTCACGAGGTAGGCGAGCACCCCGGCCTCCTGCGCGCGCTGGACGAGGTCGCGCTCGCTCCAGGCGGTCAACAGGATGATCGGCCGCGGCGAGCGCGCCATGATCGTGGACGCGGCGGAGATACCGTCGAGGCCGGGCATCTTGATGTCGAGGAAGATCAAGTCGGGGTTGGTCTTGCCGGTGAGCGCGACCGCCTCCTCGCCGTCCCCCGCCTCGGCGACCACCTTGTAGCCGTGCTCCTCGAGCATCGTCCGCAGGCCCATGCGGATCACCGGCTCGTCGTCAGCGATGAGGATGCACAGCGCCTCCGCCACCACGGTAGCCTCGCTCCCCCGCCTCACTCCTCCGGCGGCCGCGGAATGGTGATCACGGCGCGCGCGCCGCCGGCGGTGCTGAACCAGATCCGCCCCTTGAGGTCGTCGCGCACGAGCGTCTGGACGATCTGCAGGCCGAGGTCGGCGGAGCGGCCGGGGGAAAAGTCCTCCGGCAGCCCCACGCCGTCGTCGCGCACCTCGACCCGCAGCGCGTCGGGGCCCGCCATCAGGCTGATGACGACCTGCCCGCGGGACCGGCCGGGGAACGCGTGCTCGAGCGCGTTCTGCAGCAGCTCGTTCACGACCAGCGCGAGCGAGGTGGCCTGCCGGCTGGGCAGGCTCACCTCGTCGCCCTCGATCCGGACGTCGAGCGCGAACTGCGGCGGCGCCATCGTCTGCGTCACGGTCTGGGCGACACGGTCCAGCATCTCCCGGACCGCCACCTGGTGCAGCCCCTCCGCGGCGAGGATCTCGTGCACGGCCGCGATGCTCAGGACGCGGTTGATCGTCTCCGTGAGGACCTCCCGCCCCGAGACCTCGCGACCGTCTCGTATCTGCAGCCGCAGGAGCATCGCGATCATCTGGAGGTTGTTCTTGACCCGGTGGTGCATCTCGCGCACCATCGCGGACTTGACGACCAGGCCCGCGTTCTCGATGGCGAGCGCGGTCTGGTTGGCGAGCGTCTGCAGCAGGTTGACCTCGGACGGCGTGAAGACGTGCCGGCGCGCCGTGTAACAGTTGACGACGCCGAGGGTACGGTCGCGCACCCGCAGCGGGACCGACAGCAGCGACCGGACGTCCGCGCGCCGGGTCAGCTCGTGCGGACGGAACCGCGGATCCGAGGCGAGGTCGGCGCTCATCACCGGCTGCCCGGTCCGGGCGGCCAGGCCCGGGATGCCGTCGCCCACCCTGAGGACCTGCCGGCGCCGGGGGCGCCCGCCCTGGTCGGGGTGCGCGGCCGCGAGGACCAGCTCGTCACCCTGGAGGAGCATCAGCGTGCACAACGGCGCGTCGAACACGCGGGCCGCCATCTCCACGAGGAGGCGGAGGATCTGCTCCAGGTACAGCGGCGAGGTGAGCGTCTCGCTGACCTCCGCGAGCGTCCGGAGCTCCCTGAGCTGCCGGCGCATGCTGTCGTAGAGCCGGGCCTTCTCCAGCGCGCCGCTCGCCAGATCGGCGATGATGCTGAGGAGCTCGACCTCGTCCTCGCCGTACTCGTGGGTCCGGGTCGTCTGCACGTTGATCGCGCCGAGCACCTTGCCGGCGATCGCGAGCGGCACCGCCAGCAGGGAGCGGAAGCGCCCCTCGCCGGTCCCGGGGACGTACTTGAACCGGGGATCGGCCTGCGCATCGGCCGACGCGACCGGGCGGCCGTGCTCCGCGGCCCACCCGGTCAGCCCCTCGCCCAGCCGCAGCTTCCCCTGCCCGACGGCCGCGGGCGCCAGCCCGGTCGTGGCCTTGAGCACGAGGTACTCGCGGGCGGCATCGAGGAGGTAGATCGAGCAGCTCTCGACGCCCATCACCTCCGCGGTCTTGCGGGTGATGAGCGTCAGCGTGGTATCGAGGTCCAGCGCGGCGCTGATCGCGCGGCTGATCTCGCGGAGGGCCGAGATCTCCGCGGCCTTGCGGGCGAGCTGCGCGGCGAGGTCTGCGCCTGTCCGCTGGGCCGCCGTGGTGGCCCGACGTGTCACGGCTTGCCGGTGGGCACGAGCGGCCCCTGGGCGCGGGCGGGGCGCGCCCGGGCGGCCTCCTCGATCTCCTGCTGCGAGACCGCCCCGCGCCGGTTGATCGCGACGGCCCCGGCCATCGCGAGCAGCGTGACCCCGACGACGGCCGCGCGCACGCCCCAGCCGATCGGCGCGATCGCGACCGGCGCGATCAGGAGACTGACCAGGTTCATCACCTTGATGATCGGGTTGAGGGCGGGCCCGGCGGTGTCCTTGAGCGGGTCGCCGACGGTGTCGCCGATCACCCCGGCCTTGTGGTACTCCGTGCCTTTGCCGCCCAGGAATCCGTCCTCGATCTTCTTCTTGGCGTTGTCCCAGGCGCCGCCGGTGTTGGCCATGAACACCGCCAGGAGCTGACCGGTCAGGATCGCCCCCGCGAGGAACGCGCCGAGCGGCGCGGCCCCCAGGCCCATCCCGATCATGATCGGCGCCGCGATGGCGATCACGGCCGGTGACAGCAACTCGCGCTGCGCCGCCCGGGTGACGATGTCGACGCACCGGTGGTACTCCGGCCGCGCCTTGCCCTCCAGGAGGCCGGGGATCTCCCGGAACTGCCGGCGCACCTCCTCCACGATCTGGAACGCCGACCGCCCCACGGCCCGGATCAGGAACGACGAGACGATGAACGGCACGGCGCCGCCGACGAGCAGGCCGATGAAGATGAGCGGCAGGTTGACCTGGATCCCGATCCGGGCGAGCGCCGCCTCCGCCGCGGCCCCGCCGTGGGCCAGGGCCCGCGAGAGCTCCTCGGCGGTCGCGGCCAGGCGTGCCTGGTCCACGAACGAGCGGAACAGCGCGGTCGCGGCGATCACCGCGGTGGCGATCGCAAAGCCCTTCGTGAGCGCCTTCGTCGTGTTGCCGGCCTCGTCGAGGTGGGCGATGATCCGGCTCGCCGCCGTCTCGCTGCCCCGCGCGACGCCGGACATCTCGAAGATCCCGTTGGCGTTGTCGACGATCGGCCCGAACGTGTCCAACGCCAGGATGTACCCGGTGACGGTGAGCAGGCCGAGTCCCGAGAGGGCGACCCCGTAGCCCGCGAGCGCCAGGTCGCCCTGGAAGATGAGGTACGAGGCCAGGATCGCCGCAGCCACCGCCAGGATCGCCCACACGGACGACTCGAGCCCGAAGCCCAGGCCGGACAGCAGGAAGGTGCCCGGCCCGGTCTTCGTCGCGTACGCCATCTCGGTCACCGGCCGGCGCGTCGGATGCGTGAACTGGTCCGTCAGCCACTTGATGACCAGGGCGAGCAGAAGCCCGGTGACGATGGCGATCGAGAACCGCCAATCGGGGGCGCCGGTACGCGGGTCGGTCAGATAGAAGGCGTTGACCAGCGCAAACCCGACGACCGCGGCGGCGGCGGATAGCCACAGCCCGCGCGTGATCGGCCCCATCGGGTCCTCGACCTCGCCGCCCCGCGCGCGGACCGTCCACGTCCCCAGGATCGATGCCAGCACGCCGATGCCCTGGACCAGCAGCGGGAAGAGGATCAGCTTGAGCGCGAACGGGGCCGCCCCCGCCCCGTAGGTCGCGTGGAAGCGCGGGTCGAGCAGTGCGCCCGCGCCCAGGATGATCGCGGCGACGAGGGTGACTTCGTAGGATTCGAACACGTCGGCCGCCATCCCCGCGCAGTCGCCGACGTTGTCGCCGACGTTGTCCGCGATCACCGCGGCATTGCGCGGGTCGTCTTCCGGGATGCCGACCTCGACCTTGCCCACGAGATCGGCACCGACGTCGGCGGCTTTCGTGTAGATGCCGCCGCCGATCCGCATGAACGAGGCGACGAGGGAGCCGCCGAAGCCGAATCCGACGAGCACCCGGGTCGCGTCCCCCCGGAACAGGACGAAGATGATCGTCGCGCCGAGGAGTCCCAGGCCCACCGTGAACATGCCCGACACGGCGCCGGCCCGGAATGCGGTCTCGAGGGCCTCCGGGAAACTGTGGGTCGCGGCGTGGGCGGTGCGGATGTTGCCGCGCACGGCGAGGTTCATGCCCACGTACCCGGCCCCGTAGCTCGCCAGGCACCCCATCAGGAACGCGACCGCGATCCCGATCGCGAGGGCCTGGTTGCTGTAGATCGGCCGGTAGAGGAGGTACAGCGCGATCGCGATGAGCACGACGAACAGCGACATCGTCCGGAACTGACGGCTCAGATACGCAGAGGCGCCCTCCTGGATCGCCGCGGCCACGGCCTGCATCGTATCCGGGCCGGCGCTGCGCCGGAGCACGCGCGCGCTGAGCCACCCGCCGTACGCGAGCGCCACCGCCGCCGTCGCCAGGACGAGCCAGAGCAGCAGGGACTCGGTCCCGCCGAAGGACGGGAGGGTGATGCTCGACTCGCTCATCCGGAAGCCTCCTCGGGACGATCCTCGGGGCGCGCGGCGCCCCCATCATACCAGAGCGAAGAGCAGCGGTTCAAGAAGAATCCGCGCTGGTGGCCTCGAAAATACGAGATCCTGCGCGATCCCCTTCGGATTCCGGCGCCCACGGGATGTGAGCGCCCTAGAAAGCCCTTGACTCGCAGCGGCTGTCCGGCGCGGCCCGGCCGGCAGCCCGCGCGGCCGCGGGCGCGCCCCTCGCCGCCTCGGGGGAGAAGCGCACCTCGGCCTTCTCATCGAGCCCGTACCGCGCGAAGAAGCCCTCGTTTACCTCGAGCGCGTACCGGTAGGGGCGCTTGGGGCCGTAGTACTCGAACGGGCCCCGATCGGGATCCGGGGCCACCTTCATGTCCATCAGCGCCACGATGCGCCAGCGGCTGTCCAGAAAGGCGATGGACAGCGGGATGAGCGTGTCCTTCATCCAGAACGGGACGCTCGTCTGGTCCTCGAAGACGAACAGCATCCCCGCGTCGGGATCGAGGGAGGTCCGGCACATGAGCCCAACTTCCCGTGCCGGCTCGCTATCCGCGATCTCGACCCGGACCTGCACGGTCCGCCCGTGCTCGGCGAACGTGACGGTGCCGTGCTTGTAGGCGAACTGCGGTACGTGGCAGCCGGGCGGGGACTGCTGCGCGAGCGCGCCGCCCGGCGGCCCGGCCACGAGGCCGGGGAGCACCGCCACCGCGCCGAGAGCGGCCCAGACCCACCCGCGGCTAGGCATCCCGCTCCTCCCGGCTCGGTCCATGTCTCCGCCCGCGCGGCGCGCCGGTGGTCACGGGCTCGACCTCCGATCCATCCCTGCGTCGAGGACGGATGCCGCCCAGCCCAGGATCAGCGGGACGGCCTCGTTGTCCGTCGCGTCCTCCAGGTCGAGATGAGTATACCCCCGGAGCACCCGCACCGTCACGTCCCGCGGCGGCGTCCGGATGAGGCTCCGGTAGAACAGCGTGTCCCCGGGGCGGCGGACGAGCCCCAGCCCAGCGCCGATGATCAGCACGGGCAGCGTCGTATAGCGCACCTGCGTCAGGCTCAGGAACTGCCGGGCAAACGCGTCGCTCGTGTCGAGGTGGATGGCGAGCCCGAGGTCCAGCAGGAGCCGCCACGGCATGTACCACTGCGTGAAATCTCCGCCCGGCCGGAGGATCGCCTCCTCGAGCGCGCGCAGGTCGACGTGGCCGGGCGGCGCGTGCCCCGGCTCGTACGGCAGCCACCGGATGAGCGTCTGTCCGGGCGCGGGCCGGCCGTGCTCGAGATCCAGGAGGCCGCCCGGGTTCGCGTTGGCGGGGTCCGGGATCCGGGGAAAGACTCCCAGGGGACGGCCCACCGATGCGCGGATGAACAGGTCAGGCTGCATCCGGTCGGACAGCACCGCGCCGAGGAGCGCCTCGTTCGTGATCGGCAGCCGCCTCTTCGGGTAGAAGGGGTTGTGGCTCGGCTCCTGTGGCCGCAGGTATGCGTACGTGGCGATGACATCAAAGAGGATGCTGTCCTGCGTCCGCGCGAGCTCCGACGTCTCCGTGAACGGTCCGACCCGCCGCCGGGGATCCGCGCTCGTGAGCTGGTCGACGCCCGGAAAGCGGCTGAACCCGGGGATCCAGACCCCGTGGAGGTACTGGCGCGGCGACAGCCGGGGGATCCCGCCGAGCGGGACCCCGTCCAGCATCACAAGGCCGCGGAGATCCCGGGCGCCGGACCCGGGAGAGGGAGCCGGAACCCCGCCGCTCTGCGGCACCGGCGCGGGCCCCGGGACCCGGTCGAAGTCGTAGGCCGCATACATCGCCGCCATGATGGCGCCGAGTGAATGGCCGCCGAGCAGGATCGGCGCACCGGGGAAGCGCCGGCGGGCCTGCTGCACGACGGCGCGGATGTCCCGCAGGTGGACATCGAGCCCCCAGTATGCGGCGTACGGGGTCGCATCCCGCGGGAGCGGGCGAAAGCGGTGCCCGTCGATCGCGAAGTTCCCGTAGTAGTACGCGAGCGCGAAGTCGGGGTTCCGGTAGGCGAGCGCCGCCTCGATGCCCCGGCGGTCCTGCAGGAGCGTGCCGCGCGGCTCCGTTACCCACACGGACAGGCGGCCGCCGGACGCCGCCGTGAGCGCCCGCGCCAGGAGATCGAAGGTGTTGGGGCCGGAGTTGAGGCCGGGGACGAGCACCAGCAGCTCCTCGGGAACGCCCGCGCCCGGGGCGAAGTAGCGGAACGCCACGATGCGGTTGAGGTGTGGGGGGGTGTGCGGCTCGTCCGCGCCGGCGAGCTCGATACGCTCCCGCGCGATGCCGGCCGGTAGGGCGTCGGCCCCCGCCCGCCCCTGCGGGAACACGAGGACGAGCGCGAGGAGGAGGGCGCCGGTGAGGCGGCAGGACGTCATGCTGAGGAATACGCTCGGGGGAGGGGAGGAAATGCCCTGGGCCGCCACGAACCGCAACTCCCTCGTGACGACCGGACCCGACGTGATCGTGGTCGGAGCCGGCCCCGCGGGGTCGGAGGCGGCGCGCGCGGCGGCACGGGCCGGGCTGCGGACCCTCCTCCTGGAAGAGCACGCGAGCGTCGGGATGCCCAGCCACTGCACGGGAAAGCTCTCGCACCATGCCTTCCGCGAGTTCGAGCTGCCGGCGTCGCTCGCCATCAACGCGGTGAGCGCGGCGGTGTTTCACTCCCCCGGCGGTGTCTCCCTCCGCCTGCGGCGGGCTGCGGTGGACTCGTACGTGGTCGACCGGGTCGCGTTCGACCGCTGGCTCGTGGACCGCGCCGCGGCCGCCGGGGCCGATGTGCTGATCGGGGTTCGGGTCACGTCCGCGGCGCGCGAGGACGGCGGCATCGTCGTGCGCGGGGAGCGGCGCGGGCCGGGCGGGCAGACGTTCGCGGCGCGGTGCCGGCTCGTGATCGACGCCGAGGGGGCCGCGCCGCGCCTGCCCGGGATGCTGGGCCTGTCGCTGCCCCGCCGGTACGCGCTGGGGCTGCAGTACCAGGTGCGCGGCGCCCGGGGGCTGGCGCCCGACACGCCCGAGATGTTCTTTGGCGAGGGGATCGCCCCGGGGTTCTTCGCCTGGCTGATGCCGCTCGACGGCCACCGCGCACGTGTGGGCCTCTGCATCGATCCGCGACGCAGCCGGCGGCCTCCCGTCTGGTATCTCGAGCGTCTGCTGGCGACGCACCCGGCGCTGCGCGGCCGCATGGCCGGCGCCTCCATCGAGCAGAAGGTGGGGGGCCGGATCCCCTTCCTGATGGGCCGCGCCCCGACGAGCGCAGACGGCATCCTCGTCGCCGGCGACGCCGCGGGGCAGGTGAAGGCGACATCGGGCGGCGGGATCTACTACGCGATGATCGCCGGCCGCCTCGCCGGCGAGGCGGCGACCCGGTACGTCGCCGGCGACGCCGGCGCATGCGCGGCCTACGAGCGGGGCTGGCGGGAGCGGTTCGGCCGCGAGGTCGCATTCACGGCGTTCGGCCGGCGCGCGATCAACCGGTTATCCGACCACGAGCTCGATGTGGCGCTGCGAATGATCGCGGAGAGCCCGCGCATCCGGTCCAGCGTGGAGGCCGCCGGCGATACGCAGTTCCAGTCGCGGGTGTTCCTCCCGCTGCTGCGCGGGCTCGCCACCTCGACGCTGCGCCGCCCGGCGCTGTTCCCGCTCCTCGCCAAGGCCCTCCTCCACGGGATGCTCGCCCAAGTATAGGGGAGCCGGCGTGCGCCGCCCGGAGCGCGCGTCCTCGGAGAGGGGCCCCTTCGGGCGCGCACCGACCACGTGATACGCACCGGAACGCTGCGCCCCGGGGGACGGAGAGGGCGTGCTGCCCGGGCGCCTGCGGCAACGGGGCGCGGGTGTCCACGGGTGCGGACGGGCGAAGCACGGCGCCCGGGAGGGAGATCCTGCAGGTCGCCACGAATCAGGAGCTATGCGTATCATCGCTGACCTGCACCTGCACTCGAAGTTCAGCCGCGCCACCAGCCGCGATATGGACGTGGAGCACCTCGCGAAGTGGTGCGGCCTCAAGGGGATCACCCTCGTCGGCACCGGCGACTTCACCCATCCGGTCTGGCTGCGGGAGCTGCGCGCGAAGCTCGCGCCGACCGGCCGAGGGCTGTTCACGCACGGCGGGCAGCACTTCATGCTCACCGTTGAGGTGAGCAACATCTACCCCCAGGGCGGACGCCTGCGGAAGATCCACAACATCCTCCTCGCGCCCAGCTTCGAGGTCGTGGACCGGGTCAACGCTGTGCTGTCGAGGTTCGGCAGCCTGATGGCGGACGGCCGTCCGACCCTGTCCCTGCCGAGCGACAAGCTGGTCGAGTACGTGATGGAGATCTCGCCGGAGTGCATGGTGATCCCCGCGCACGTCTGGACGCCGTGGTTCTCGCTCTACGGGAGCAACTCCGGCTTCGACAGCCTCGAGGAGTGCTTCGGGGACCAGGCGCGGCACATCCACGCCGTGGAGACCGGGCTCAGCAGCGATCCGCCGATGAACTGGCGCCTCTCGGAGCTGGACCGGGTGACGCTGGTGAGCAATTCCGACGCGCACTCCCCGGCGAAGCTCGGGCGGGAGGCCAACGTGCTGGACTGCGACCTCGACTACGCCGCGATCACGCGCGTGCTGCGGGAGCGGGACCGCTCGAAGTTTCTCTTCACGATCGAGTTCTTTCCGGAGGAAGGGAAGTACCACTTCGATGGCCACCGCGCGTGCAACCAGCGCCTCTCCCCCAAGCAGACCCGGGCGCTGCGCGGCATCTGTCCGGTGTGCGGCCGGCCGCTCACGGTCGGCGTGCTGTCGCGTGTCGAGGCGCTGGCGGACCGGGAGGAGCCGCCGCCGGGAGGGCGCATCCCGTTCCGGAGCCTGATCCCGCTCGAGGAGATCATCGCGGAGGCGCTCGGCGCGCAGCCGGGCACCGCCACCGTACGCGAGGAGTACCTGCGGCTCGTCCAGGCGTTCGGCGGCGAGTTCCCGGTCCTCCTGGACGCTCCGCTGGAGGAACTCGGCCGGCACGCGCGGCCGCGCGTGGTCGAGGGCGTGCGCCGGGTCCGCGAGGGCCGCGTCACCATCCGGCCCGGCTACGACGGCGTCTTTGGGGAGATCCACATCTTCAACGGAGCCGGCGACGACGAGCAGCGCCCGGGCGCGCCGCAGCAGCCAGCCCAGACAAGCCTCTTCTGAGGCCCCGCCTCCCCGCTCGCCGGGCGCCGGCCCCGTGGCGGGGCGCCGCCCCGTGGTGGTGCTGCGGCCCGGACGCGACCAGCGCCCGCAGGCCGGGCACCTGTGGGTCTACCGGGGCGACATCGCCCGGATCGACGGCCAGCCCGCGGACGGGGACGTCGTCGCGGTGCGCAGCTCCTCGGGGCGGTCCCTCGGCACGGGCCTGCTCAATACGCGGTCCCTCATCACCGTTCGCCTCCTCACCTCGGCCGAATGCGATCTGGACGAGCGGTTCTTCCGCGCCCGCCTGGAGAGCGCGCTCACCCTGCGCGGCCGGGTCGCCGCGGGGGCCGGCGCCTGCCGGCTTGTGTACGGCGAGGCCGATCTGCTCCCCGGGCTGATCGTCGACCGGTACGGGGACGTGCTGGTCGTGCAGACGCTGACGCTCGGGATGGACCGCCGGAAGGAGATGCTCGCCGGGCTCCTCGGCGAGCTCCTGAGCCCGCGGGGGATCTTCGCGCGCAACGACCCCGCGGTCCGCCGCCTGGAGGGGCTGCCCCGCGAGACCGGGTGGCTGGTCGGCCCGGGGGGAACGGACGTCGAGATCGAGGAGGAGGGCCTCCGCTTCGTGGTGGACGTCGCGCGGGGACAGAAGACGGGATTCTTCCTCGACCAGCGGGAGAACCGGTCCGCCGCCGCTGCGCTCGCGGCGGGGCGGGAGGTCCTCGATTGCTTCGCCTACACCGGCGCTTGGGGCCTGCACGCCGCGCGCGCCGGCGCCGCCTCGGTCACCGGAATCGAGATCTCGGCCGATGCCGTTCGGCTCGCCGCGCACCATGCGCGGCTGAACGGCGTCGCGGACCGGATCCGGGTCGCGCAGGGGAACGCGTTCGACGAGCTCCGGCGCCTGGCCCGCGAGCGGGCCCGCTTCGATATGGTGATCCTGGATCCGCCGGCGTTCGTTCGCACGCGCGAGGCGCTCCCCTCCGGCCTGGCCGGCTACAAGGAGATCAACCTCCGCGCCCTCAAGCTGCTCCGTCCGGGCGGGTGGCTCGTGAGCTGCTCCTGCTCGTACCACGTGGACGAGGCGCTCCTGCGGGAGACGATCCAGCAGGCGGCTCGAGACGCGGGCCGGTGGATGCGCCTCGTCGAGACCCGCTTCCAGGCCCGGGACCACCCGGTCCACCCCGCGATGCCCGAGACCCGCTATTTGAAGTGCCTGATCCTGGCCGTGGAGTAGGGCCGCCGGCTGTCCGGCCGCCCCGCGGGGCGGCCGGACAGCCGGCGGGGATACGTTGCGCCCAGGCCGGGGAAGGCTCTATAATGAAGGCAGAGACATGGCATGGCGTAGGCAGCGGGCCTCGGTGGGAGGAGAACCCGTATCGCGGTTCTCCTCCTTGTGTTTCGGGGCCGCGGGCATCAACAGGGACGGGCGTCCCGCAGCACCGCGGCGGGGCGGTAGTCGTGAGGTGATCCGTTGGTGATCGGCCAGCAGGTCCACATTACAGACAACCTCGACCTCTTGCTCGGCGTGTTGCCGCCGCCCATCCGGCGCCGGCTTGAGGAGCAGTCCGACCTGGAGGAGCTCCTCGAGGTGGTGATGGACCTCGGGCGCGAGCCCGAGGCCCGCTTCCCCGGCCGGGTGGTACGCCTGTCGGACCAGTTCGTCACCCGCGAAGACATGCAGTACGTGACGAGCCGCGTGGGCACGTTCGGCAAGGACAACCGGGCCGGGATCGAGCGCACGCTCCACCGGATCTCCGCGATCCGCAACCGGGTGGGCGAGATCATCGGGCTGACCCTGCGCGTCGGGCGCGCCGTCTTCGGCACGGTGGATATCGTCCGCGACGTGATCGACTCCGGCCAGAGCGTCCTGCTCGTCGGGCGGCCCGGCGTGGGCAAGACGACGCTCTTGCGCGAGGCCGCCCGGGTGCTGAGCGACGAGGTCCAGAAGCGCGTGGTGGTCGTGGATACGAGCAACGAGATCGCGGGCGACGGCGACATCCCGCACCCCGGGATCGGCCGGGCCCGCCGCATGCAAGTGCTCTACCCGGAGCTGCAGCACGCGGTGATGATCGAGGCGGTGGAGAACCACATGCCCGAGGTGATCGTCATCGATGAGATCGGCACCGAGGCGGAGGCGCTCGCGGCCCGCACGATCGCCGAGCGGGGCGTGCAGCTCATCGCGACGGCGCACGGGAACACCCTCGACAACCTCCTGCAGAATCCGACGCTCTGCGATCTGATCGGCGGGATCCAGGCGGTGACGCTCAGCGACGAGGAAGCGCGCCGGCGCGGCACGCAGAAGACGGTGCTGGAGCGCAAGGCGCCGCCGACGTTCGACGTCGTCATCGAGATCCAGGAGAAGGATCGGCTGGCCGTCCACCACAGCGTCGCGCAGGTCGTGGATCGCTTCCTGCGCGGGACGATGCCCCGCCCCGAGATCCGCACGCGCACCCCGGAGGGCGAGGTGCGCATCACGAGCGGCGCGGCGGAGGAGGTCGCGCAGCAGCCGCCGGCGCCGGCGCCGGCCGCGGACGGAGAGGCCGGGCCCTCGGCGCCGCACAAGATCGTGCGGGTCTACCCGTACGCGGTGAGCCGGAACCGCCTGGAGCGAGCGATCCGGGAGCTGCGGGTGCCGGCCAGCATCGCCGACAACCTCTACGAGGCGGACGTCCTGCTGACGCTCAAGTCGCAGGAGAAGCGCCAGCCGAAGCGGCTGCGGGAGGCCGGGACGCGCGGCCTGCCGACGCACGTGATCAAGAGCAACACGCTGTCGCAGATCGAGGGGGTGCTGCGGGAGATCTTCGGCGTGGAGGACCGGCTGAGCCCGGAGGAGATCGCCCTGCGCGAAGTCGAGGAGGCGATCTCCGAGGTGATGTCGGCCGCCCAGCCGGTCGAGCTGTCTCCCCAGAACTCGTACGTCCGGCGCCTCCAGCACCAGTTGATCCAGCGGTACGGGCTCAGCTCAGAGAGCAAGGGAACCGACCCGTTCCGCCGGGTGGTCATCTATCCCCAATAGTCGCGCGGTGCCCGCCTCCCGCGGCGCGGGGGGCGTCTTCCTCACCCTCGAAGGCCCCGAGGGCGCGGGGAAGACCACGCAGGCCCGCCTGCTCGTGGCGCACCTCCGTGCCGCCGGGCGCGAGGTGCTGCACCTGCGCGAGCCGGGCGGGACCGAGATCGGCGAGCGGATCCGCGCGCTCCTGCTCGATCCGCGCTACCGGGCGATGGCGGCCCGGACGGAGATGCTCCTCTTCGCCGCGGCCCGCGCGCAGCTCGTCGCCGAGGTGATCGCCCCCGCCCTCGCCCGCGGCACGCTGGTCGTATGCGACCGCTACGTGGATGCCTCCCTCGCCTACCAGGGCGCGGGGCGCGGCCTCGGGATCGAGGTCGTGCGGGACGTCAACGCGGTCGCGACCGGGGGCCTCGTCCCGGACCTTACCCTGCTGCTCGACCTGGAGCCGGCCGTGGGGCTCGGGCGGCTCCGGGAGGCGGCCGGGCAGGGGCCCCGTCCGCCGGCCCCGCCCGGCGCGGGCGGCGGTCCTCCGGACCGGTGGGATGGGGGCGACCGGCTGGAGCGAGAGGCGCTCGCTTTCCACGAGCGCGTGCGAGAAGGGTTTTTGTCTCTTGCCCGGAATGAGCCTGAGCGAATCCGGGTGATCGATGCGCGCCGCGCGGTCGCCGACGTGCAGCGAGAGATCCAGGAGGTCGTGGAGGCGTTCCTACAGAGGCGGGGCGGCCGCCGCGTGCGATCGGGGAGAGGCTGCCGGTAGCCGGGGCCGGTAGGGATCCGGCCCATCCGGGCGCGGTGCCCGGGGGGGGGCGACGCGGTACCTGGAGGCGCCATCATGAAGCTGATCCTCGCGATCGTCCAGGAGAAGGACTCCAGACGCTTGATGGAGGGCCTCATCAAGGCGGAGTTTCAGGCCACGATGCTCGCCAGCACCGGTGGGTTTCTGCGCGAAGGCAACTCCACGATCCTGGTCGGCACCGATGACGACAAGGTGGACGCGGTGCTCGACGTCATCCAGCGCACGTGCCATGTCCGTGAACAGCTCGTGAGCCCCCTGCCGCCTGTCGTGGAGCCGGTCGACTCCTACATCTCCTATCCGGTCAAGGTGCAGGTCGGCGGCGCCATCGTGTTCGTCCTGAACATCGACCGCATGGTCAAGATCTAGTGACGTTCCGCGGGCTGATCGACCAGCGCCGCGCCCGCCTGCTCCTCCAGGCCGTTCTCCGCAGCGGCCGCGTCGCGCACGCCTACCTGTTCGTGGGCCCGTCCGGGGTCGGCCGGATGACCGCGGCGCGCGCGTTCGCGCAAGCGCTCCTCTGCGCGGCGGGCGGGGACGACGCCTGCGACCGCTGCACCTCCTGCCGCAAAGTCGGCGCCGGGGCGCACCCGGATCTCCGGGTCCTCACTCCCGGGCGTAGCGAGGCCGGAGCCGACCGCCGCGCCGTCGGGATCGACCAGGTCCGCGAGCTCAAGCGCGAGGCGGCCTATCCTCCGTACGAGGCGCGGTGGAAGGTGTTCATCGTCGAGCACGCCGAGGCGATGCGGGCGGAGGCCGCCAACAGCCTCCTCAAGGTGCTCGAGGAGCCCCCGCCCGGCGTCGTGATCATCCTGATCACGGAGTCCGCGGAGGCGGTGCTCCCCACGCTCGCGTCCCGCGCGCAGGCCGTGCGGTTCTCGTTCGTGCCTGCCCCCGAGATCGCGCAGGCGCTCACCGCGCGCTGCGGGGTCGCGCCGGAGCGCGCGCGCTACCTGGCCGCGCTGGCCGGCGGCCGCGTCGGCGCGGCACTCGCCGACGCGCGCTCCGGCGAGGAGCCGTTCGAGCGCCGCCGGGAGGTGGTGGCCACGCTCGCGGCCCTCCGCAGCGCAGACGTCCTCGTCCCGCTCGCCGCCGCGGAGGCGGTCGCGCGGCAGAAGGAGGACATCGAGCGGTGGCTCGACATCGCCCTCCTGTGGATCCGGGACGTCGCGGTCTGGCAGGAGACGCAGGACCCGGCTCTGCTCGTGAACCTCGATGCCGTTCAGGAGATCGCGGCGTGGGCCGGCGGTGCGTCCGGCGTCCGGCTGCGGCGCGCTGCCGCGGCGATCGAGGAAGCGAAGTCGCACCTGCGGCGCAACCTCAACCCCCGGCTCGTGCTGGAGGCGCTGTTCGTCCGGATCGCGCGGCACGCGGATCGCGACGGCGTCAGACGGCCTTGAAGTTGAATCGGCCCGCCCGGTGCGACGGGGGCCCGGGCCGGCAACGCGGGTAGCGCGACGACGGCAGGTCGTCCCCGGCTCAGCGCAGGATCGCGCGCAGCAGCACGAGGACCACGAGCACGGCCAGCACGATCGCCCACCACGGGAACCGGCGGGCCGGCCGCGGCCGCGCGGGCGGGTTGGCGCAGGTCTCGCAGTAGTTCCCCGTCGAGAGCCGCACGAGGCACGCCGCGCACAGGGCCTTCCCGCACGCCGAGCAGTACCCCAGCGCCGCGCGCTCGGGGTGGTGGGCGCACCTGACTGCCGTCGTCATCGGTATCATCCTGCCTCGCCGGCCGTGCCGGTCGCTCCCCCGGCACTCAGACGCACGAGGGCGCGCTCAGCGTGCGCAGGCGCTTCAGGATCGTGATGTTCCGGCGATCCGGGCCTGTGCGCGCGAACCCGGGCGTCTCGATGTAGGCGGGGAGGGTCGCGAGCGCGGGGTGGCCGAACACCGCCGTAAACCCCGCCCGGCCGATCAGGCCCGCGCCGATGTTGGCATGGCGGTCCAGGTGGGATCCGAGGCGCCCCTGTGAGTCGTTGAGGTGGAGCGCCCGCAGATGCCGCAGCCCGATCGTCCGGTCGAACGCCTCGGCCATCGCGGCGATCCCTGCCGGCGTCCGGATGTCCCACCCGGCGGCGAAGAGGTGGGCGGTATCCAGGCAGACGCCGAGCCGCGCCGCCCCGCCGGCGGCGTCCAGGATCTCCCGGAGCTCCTCGAAGGTGCCCCCGATCGCGCCGCCCGCGCTGCCCTCGAGGAGGATCATCGCGCGGCTACTCTCCTCCAGCGCGGTCCGCAGCGCCCGTGCGATCCACGCCCGGGCGCGGGGCCACGGGGCGTCCCGGCTCCCGATGTGGGAGATGACGGCCATCCCCGCAAGCGCGTCCATCGCCCGCAAGCTGTGGACCAGCGCCTCGGTCGACTTTCGACGGAGGGCGGGATCGGGGGAGGCGAGGTTGATCAAGTACGGCGCGTGCGCGACGAGCGGGTCGAGCCCGGCCGCCGCGCGCCGGCGGCGGAACTCCGCGAGGTCCTCCGGGGGATAGTCGGCGCGCCGCCACTGGCGCGGGCTGCCGACGAAGATCTGCAGGCACTCGCACCCGATCCTGCGGGCGCGGGGGATCGCCTCGTACAGGCGCCCCTTGACGGAGACGTGCGCGCCGATCGGCACGCGGAGTGGTTCGGACCGCGAGGGGCCGTTCCCTGCGGAGGAGGGCCCGGTGCCATCCGCGAAACTGCGCAGCATGCCGGCGCAGGCTCTTCGCGTGGCGGCCGATGCCTCGCTGGCGGGCGTCGCGGTGATCTGGGGCGCGACGTTTCCGCTCGGCAAGATCGTCCTCCGTCACCTGCCGCCGTTCCAGTACCTCGGCCTGCGATTCGCGCTCGCCGCGCTGTTGCTGCTCCCGCTTGCCCGTCGCGATCTCGCCCGCCTGCGCCGCGCCGGCGTCGCACGCGGGCTCCTCACCGGCGCGGTGCTGTTCTGCGCGTACGCCCTCCAGACGGTGGGCCTCGCGCAGACCTCGGCCAGCAAGGCGGGGCTGATTACCGGTCTGAACGTCGTGATCGTGCCGCTCCTGCTGCTGCCGTGGCTGCGCCGGTTGCCAGACCCGCTGACCGCATCCGGGATCGTCGCCGCCGCGTGCGGGCTGTGGCTGTTGTCGTGGCAGGGAGAGCGCTTCGGTTCGGGAGACACCCTCGTGCTGGGGTGCGCGGTCGCGATCGCGCTGCACCTGATCCTCGTCGGCCGCTTCGCCGCCGCGCTGCCACCGGCGGGGTTTGCGTTCGTCCAGATCGCGACGGTCGCTGCGCTCGCCGGGGCGGTCGGGCTGGCGACCGAGCCGCACCCGGCCGCGCTCCCGCCCGCGGTCGCGGGCGCGGTGGCATTCATGGCCGTCGGGGCTACGCAGGCCGCCTACTTGACGCAGTCCTGGGCCCAGCGGATCGTCTCCCCGGCGCGGACCGGTCTCCTGTTCGCCCTGGAGCCGGTCGCGGCGGTGGCGTTCGGCGTCGTCTGGCTCGGGGAGGCGTTGGCCCCGCGGCAAGGCGTGGGGGCCGCGGCGATCCTGGCGGGCGTCGTGATGGGCGAGCTGGGCCGGCAGCGGGCGGCGTAAGCGCGGCGGCCGGCACGACCGGCGGCCGCGCGCCACGGGCATCGAGAGGGAGGAACAGCGTGAGCGGCACGGGGCGGCTGGGCTTCAGCACGCGGGCGATCCACGGTGGCAGCATCCCGGACGCCAACAAGGCGGTCGCGACGCCGATCTATCAGACGGCGACGTTCCGGTACGATACCGTTGAGGAGGGGGCCCGGCTCGGGGCCGAGACCGGTCCCGGGTACTTCTACACGCGGTGGGGCAACCCGACGACCGACCTGTTCGAGCAGAAGATGGCGCTGCTCGAGGGCGGGGAGGCGGCGCTGGGGACCTCCTCCGGGATGGCCGCGATCGCCACCGCGGTCCTGAGCCTCGTGCGCGCCGGCGACCACGTGGTCGCGCCCAAGGCCACCTACCAGGCGACGTTCGAGCTGTTCCACACCGTGCTCCCGGGGTACGGCGTGGAGGTGACGTTCCTCGACGATCCCGATGTCGGCGCCTATGAGCGTGCGATCCGCCCGCAGACCCGCCTGCTGTACATCGAGACCCCGAGCAACCCGCTCCTCGGGATCACGGACATCGCCGGCGTGGTCGCGCTCGCACGGGCGCACGGCGCCCGGACCGTGGCGGACAACACCTTCGCCACGCCCTACAACCAGACGCCGCTGGCCCTCGGCGTGGATCTGGTCTGCCACAGCGCGACGAAGTACATCGGAGGACACCACGACGTGACGGCGGGGGTGATCGTCGGACCCCGGGAGCTGATCCGGCGGTGCGCGCGGACGCTACGGGTCCTCGGCGGCGTGCTCGACCCGTTCGCCGCGTACCTGTTGATTCGCGGGCTGATGACCCTGGGTCTGCGCATGGAGCGGCACAACGCCAACGCGCTCGCGCTCGCGCGGCACCTCGCCGCCCACCCCAAGGTCGCCACGGTGCACCACCCCGGCCTGCCCAGCCACGCCCGTCACGACGTGGCGGCCCGGCAGATGCCTGGCGGCTTCGGCGGGATGGTGAGCATCGAGGTCGCCGGAGACGTGGCGGCGGGCGCCCGCTGCGTCGAGGCGCTGCGGGTGGGGAAGCTGGGGGTGAGCCTGGGCGGCGTCTCGACGCTCGTCGCCCACCCCGCGTCGACGACGAGCGTCAACATGCCGCGCGAGGTGCGCCTCGCCGCCGGGATCTCCGACGGGCTGATCCGGATCTCGGTTGGCATCGAGGACCTGGAGGACCTGATCGCGGACTTCGACCACGCGCTGGAGAAGGTCTAGCCGCCGTTCCAGCGCCGGAGGATGTCGGGGATCTCCCGCAGGTCCGTGATCCGGGCCGACGGCCGGACGCTCGCGGCGAGCCGCGCGTTGTCCGGATTGGGCTCGATGTCAACGAGGATCGAGCGCATGCCCACGCTATGCGCGCCCAGGATATCCGCGCCCAACGTGTCGCCCACCATCACCGCGTGGCCGGGCGGCATCCCCCAGGTCTCCAGCACGTGCGTGAAGATCGACGGGTGCGGCTTGGTCCGTCCGAACCCCGCGGACGTCACGATCGGGTCCAGGAACGCCGCGATGCCATGCCGGTGGGTGATGTCGAGGATCAGCCCGTGGCTCGTTGCGTTGCTGATCATCCCGACACGCAGGCCCAGGCGAGCGAGCGCCTCCAGCACCTCGCGCGCCCCTGGATAGAGCCGGCTCGCGCGCACCTCGGGCTCGAAGAATACCGCCTCCGCGCGGCGGAGGATCCCGTCTCCCACAGGGAGGCCCGCGGCCTCAAACGCCTGCGCGATCGACCGCGCGGCGGGGTACTCCACCTGCTCTGCGGCCGCGCGACGCCAGGCCTCCAGCCGGATCTCCAGCAGCCGCGCGGCCAGGGCGTCGGCATCCTCGCACCCGAGTTCCGCGGCCGCGAACGCCCCGAGCGCCGCGCACTTCGCCCGCTCCAGGTCCAGGCCGGTTCGGTGGATGAGCGTGCTGCCGAGGTCGAAGATGACCCCGCGCACGTCCGCCTCGCTCGCCATCGCATCCTTCGTACGGGGCCGGAGGGGATTGCTCCTCTGTCTCGAAGTTAGCTCGGAATCCATGACGCGCGAGTCCTCCTCTCAGCGGCGCGATCCGTCCGCCCTGACGTGCGCCCCGGGCCTGTCGCGAAAGATCCGCGTCGCCGTGCTCATGGGCGGCCCCTCGCCCGAGCGAGACATCTCGCTCCAGAGCGGGCGGCAGGTCGTGCGGGCGCTCGACCCGGCCCGGTACGACGTCCTCCCCGTGGAGATCACGCGCGACGGGCAGTGGCTGCCGCGGCCAGATCTGCTCCGCCTCGCCTCGCCGGCGCCGGCCGGCGATCCTCCGCCGGCGCGGGGAGCGGCGGGCGCGCAGCCGGCCGGCACGGCGCTCGTGGCGGCCCACCGGCGGATCGACGAGGTCGTCGGGGGAGGCGCGGTGGACGTTGCGTTCATCGCCCTCCACGGGCCGTACGGGGAGGACGGTACCGTGCAGGGGCTCCTCGAGCTACTCGGCCTTCCGTACACCGGATCGGGCGTGCTCGCGAGCGCGCTCGCCATGGACAAGCTGCGCAGCCGCCAGGTGCTCCAGGCCAACGGGGTGCCGGTGCCCGCCTACGTGGTCGTCGACGGCGGCCGCTGGCCCGGCAACCGCGACGAGATCGCGGCGCGCGTGGCCCGGGACCTCGGTTACCCGTGCGTCGCGAAGCCCAACGCGGTGGGCTCCAGCATCGGGGTCGGCATCGTGCGGGACGCGGCGGGCCTGCAGGAGGCGATCGAGGCGGCTCTGGCGTACGGGGACGTCGTGCTCGTCGAGGAGTACCTGCGCGGTACCGAGCTGACGTGTGCGGTGCTCGAGGAGCCCGACACGGGGCTGCCCCGCGCGCTGCCGCTCGTTGAGATCGTGCCGAAGCGCGAGTTCTTTGACTACGCGGCGAAGTACGAGCCCGGCAACTCCAAGGAGATCTGCCCCGCCCGCGTGCCCGCCGCCATCGCCCGCCGGGCGCAGCAGGTCGCGCTGCGCGTCCACCGGGTGCTGGGGTGCGAAGGGTTCTCCCGGGTCGACATGTTCCTCGCCGGGCACAACATCGTCGTGCTGGAGGCGAACACCATCCCGGGCATGACCGCGGGGAGCCTCATCCCGCTGGCCGCCCGCACCGCCGGCATCGAGTTCCCTGAGCTGTGCAACCGGGTGATCGCGAGCGCCCTGCGCCGCGACCGACTCCGGCGGCGCCGGACCGGGGAGAGGTAGGCGAATGGCCCGCCTGCGCCGGAACGAGTACATCAAGTCGCACGCGCTCGGCAACGACTACGTGGTCGTGGACCCGCGCCGGCTCGCAGCGCGCCTCGTGCCGGCGGCGATCCGGCTGATCTGTCACCGGAACCTCGGCGTCGGATCGGACGGGATCCTCACCCTCGAGCCCGGCCGCCGCGCCGACTTCGGCCTGCGGATCTTCAACCCCGACGGCAGCGAGGCGGAAAAGAGCGGCAACGGGATCCGCATCTTTGCGAAGTTCCTGTGGGACCACGGCTACACGCGGCGCCGGACGTTCACGATCGAGACCAAGGGCGGGATCGTCTCGGCGGCGCTCGCGGTCGCGGACGGGCAGGTGCGCTCGATCACGGTGGAGATGGGGCGGGCCACGTTCCGGAGCACGGAGATCCCCGTGGCCGGAGCCGACCGGGAGGTCGTCGGCGAGCGGATCGACGTCGACGGTACCTCGCTGGAGATCACCGCCGTGTCGGTGGGGAATCCTCACTGCGTCGTCTTCGTGGACGATCCGGCTGCGGTGGACCTGCCGCGGCTGGGACGGGCGCTGGAGACGCACCCGCTCTTCCCCCGCCGCACGAACGTTCAGTTCGTCCGCGTCGACTCGCCGCGCCGCGTCACGATCAGGATCTGGGAGCGCGGCGCGGGCGAGACGATGGCGTCCGGCAGCAGCAGCAGCGCGGTGGCGGCGGCCTGCGTGCGTCGGGGCATGACCGGCCGGCGCATCGCCGTCCACAGCCCCGGCGGGGTCCTGCGTGTCGAGGTCGCGTCCGACTACTTCCTTCGCCTCACCGGCCCCGTGGAAGAGGTCTGCCGCGGGATGCTGAGCCGGGACCTCCTGGCCCGTCTGCGCGCCGTCCGGTAGCATCGGGTATCGCGCGGCGTGAAACGGGTGTGGGACCCAGGGGCGTCGCCTCGACCCGCCGGGGTCCGGGCCTGCAAGCCGGGTCTCGCGACGAGGACAAACGGTCTCGGAGCTGAACGTGACCGGGATCGGGCCGCTGGGGCCCGGGCCATTGGCGCGCGGGGACCGCGCGTGGGCAAGTGGCAGGGGAAGCGAGGCATGGTGCCGCGGCCGCTGGGGGCCCGGGCCATTGGCGCGCGGGGACCGCACGTGGGCAAGTGGCAGGGGAAGCGAGGTATGGTGCCGCGGCCGCTGGGGGCCCGGGCCATTGGCGCGCGGGGACCGCACGTGGGCAAGCGGCAGGGGAAGCGAGGTATGGTGCCGCGGCCGCTGGGGGCCCGGGTCATTGAATCGAGGAGCATCCGATGACGCCGATTCTCTACGTGATCCTGGACGGCCTGGGCGATCGTCCCGTGCCCGGGCTCGGCAACCGGACGCCGCTCGAGGCGGCGGCCGTCCCGTTCCTCGGGGCGATGGTGCTCCAGGGCCGCACCGGGCTCGTGCAGACCGTGGGCGCGGGAATCGCGCCGGAGTCCGACGTCGCGGTCACCGCGATGCTCGGGTACGATCCGTTCACGTATCACACCGGCCGGGGCGTCTTCGAGGCGGTGGGAGCCGGTATCCCCTTCCGCGACGGGGACCTCGCGCTGCGCGGCAACTTCGCGACCGCCGGGGAGGGACAGGCGATCCTGGACCGCCGGGCCGGCCGCACCCTCGCGTCGGAGGACGCCCGCGCGCTCGCGGCGGCCGTGACCCGCGAGGTGCGGCTTGAGACCGTCCCGGCGGAGCTCGACGTCCGGGCCAGCATCGGCCACCGGGCCGGCGTCGTGATCCGGCGAAGGGACGGTCTTCTCTCGGCGAAGATCTCCAACACCGACCCCGCGTACGCACGCGTCGAGGGCCTCGGGGTTGCCCGCGAGGTGGCCGCCGACCGCGTGGAGCGCTGCGAGCCGCTCGACGGGAGCGAGGAAGCGCGCACCGCCGCCGCGCTCGTCAACGAGTTCATGGACAAGGCACGGGCCGTGCTCGACCGCCATCCCGTGAACGAACGTCGCCGCCGCGAGGGCCAGCTCCCCGCCAACCTGATCCTGGTGCGGGACGCCGGCGATCATCTTCCCCAGATGCCGCCGATCGCGGAGCGGTTCGGCGTGCGCTTCGGCTGCTTCGTGGAAATGCCGGTGGAGCGGGGCATCGCGGAGTTGACCGGGATGACCGTCATCCCGGTGCCGCCAAGCGGGGGGGACCACGAGAGGGTGTACACGGCGTGGGCGCGCACAGCGGCGCGAGAGTATCGCCACTACGGCGGCCTGTACATCCACATCAAAGGCCCCGACGAGCCGGGACACGACCGCGACGCCGAAGCGAAGCGCTCGGTGATCGAGGTGATCGACCGCGCGTTCTTCGGGACGCTCCTGGGAGACGTGCCGGTCGATGAGGTCCTGATCGCCGTGACGGCGGACCACGCCACCCCGGTGACGCTCGGCCGGCACTCGGACGACCCTGTCCCGCTCCTCGTTGCCGGGCCGGGAATCCGGGCCGACGGCACACGCGTGTTCAACGAGGCCGCGTGCGCGCACGGGAGCCTCGGCACGCTGCGGGGCACCGACGTGATGCCCCTGCTCGTGAAGCTGGCGGGAGGCGGTTAGTGCGTGGTCTCCGGAGTCTGAGGGGGGTGCCGCGAGACGAATCGGCCGCGGGGTGCCCCGCGCTTCCAGCCGAGGAACGGCTCCCCACCCCAACGAATCGCGGGAGAACGGCGATTCGTCGGGAGCCCCGGGAGGGCGCGCAGGGAGCGCCCGCCGCGGCCCTCCGCCGAAGTTGCGCGAGGCTGCACCAGCACGCCACCGCGTTCGCCCGGAGGCGCACCGGCCGAGCGCTCTTCGAGCGCCGTGGTTCCGACCTGCCTCTACACCCCGGTAGTCGGCGGTTCCCTGTGGCAGCGGTAGCGATGACGACGCGGTGGAACGAGGAATTGTTGGCACGGGCTGGGTTCGCTCAGATCGACTGCGTCTGGCGTTGGATGAACTTCGCTGCCTGGGTTGCCCGCCAGCACCGTGATCTGGCTGACCCACCCGGTCCACCGGCCGGTCTTGCGATGGTGGTGGACTCACTTGTCCACGAACGCGATCGCGGTGCGGTCCCCGGTCGCGACCGGCGCACGCGGGTGTCGCGCAACATGACGCTGCGCTGACGAGGCAACTACGTCGGCGCTTCCAGGAGCACCACGCACTCCACGTGGTAGGTGTGGGGGAACAGGTCGAGCGGCTGCACGGCTTGCACCGCGTACCCGGCGAGGACCAGGTCCCTCAGGTCCGGGGCGAGCGTGGTCGGGTTGCAGGACACGTAGATGATCCGCGGCGGCCGGGCCTGCGCGATCCGCCGCATCACGCGCCGCCCCGCGCCGCCGCGGGGCGGGTCCAGCAGCACGAGATCTGGCCGGCCCGTCCGGCTCCGCACCTCCGGCAGCAGCCGGCGCACGTCGCCGCTCGTAAACTCTGCGTTCGCGATCCCGTTGAGCGCGGCGTTCTGCCGCGCCGCCTCGATCGCCTGCGCGGAGATCTCGATGCCGCACACGCGCCCGGCGCGGCGGGCGAGCGCGAGGGAGAAGGTGCCGACCCCGCAGTAGAGGTCGTAGACCAGCTCGCCGCCCCGCAGGTCTGCGAGCGCGCCGACGACCTCGACGAGCCGTTCCGCCTGTGCGGTGTTCGTTTGGAAGAACGTTTCGGCGCCGATCCGAAACCTGAGGCCGGCCAATTCCTCCACGATGTACGGGCGCCCGGCCAGCACAGCGAGGCCCACCAGCGGCAGGCCGTCGGAGAGGCCGGGGTTGATGCCGTGGAGGACGCCGGTGATGCGGGGCACAGCGGCGAGGAGGCGCGCGGCCAGCTCACGCAGGCCTGGCACCTCGGGCGCCGTCGTCACCACTACGACCATGATCTCTCCCGTGGCGTTCCCCTCGCGGACGATCAGTTGGCGGAGCAGGCCCGTGTGGGTGCGTGGATCGTACCGTGACAGGCCGGAGGCGAGGGCCCACTGTCGCGCGAGGCTCAGGATCAGGTTGCTCGCGGGCGACTGGAGGTAGCAGGATTGCACGGTGATGATCCGATCCCACGCCCCCCGCTCGTGCAGCCCGAGCCCGCCCTCCGGGTGGAACGTGAACTCCATCTTGTTGCGGTAGTACCACGGGGACGCCACCACGAGGATCGGCCGGACCTCGACCTCCCGCAGGCCCGCGAGGTGGGCGAGGCTCTCGCGCACGATCTGCTCCTTGGCGGCGGCCTGGGCCCCGTACGCGACGTGCTGCCAGAGGCACCCTCCACATGGACCGAAGTGGGGACAGGCCGGCGTGGTCCGCAGGGGCGAGCGGCTCTCCACCTGGAGAAGCCGCGCCTCGCCGTAACCGGGCTTGACGCGCCAGAGTCGGGCGCGCACGCGGTCGCCTGGCGCCGTGTCGGGGACGAACACGACGAACCCCTCGTGCCGGCCGACTCCCCGCCCGCCGTACGCGAGCCGGTCGATCGTGAGCGACACCTCCTCGCCTCGCCCGAGCGGCGGGCGCTTCCGTGTCGCGGAGGGAAGCACCATACGCGTCCATGATACACCGCGGTCCGCGCGCGGGCTCACCGCGGCGCCGGCCTGCGGCTGCTGAGCCGGGGAGCTGCCAGCCCCTAGGGGCTTCGCGTTGGGCATCGGCACCTACCGAGCCAGCCCCGACTTGATTACCGGTTTCTATTGACATCGCGGCGGCAGTGCCGGATAATGGGCTCAAGTGGTCGGACCACTGGGCCACTGTACCTCTGTTGGCGCCTGGTGGTGCGGCGCGCCACGAGCGCCGCCCGCGGACGGCAGGCGCCGGGGAAGAGGGGGAGCGGGTATCACGCCTGACCTCACGTGGTCGATCAACGCGGGCCTCGAACCGGTGCGCAAGACCAAAGTCTACGCCGAGGTCGCCGCGCAGATCCAGCGGCTGATCGCGGACGGGCGGCTCAAGCCCGGCGACAAGCTGCCCCCCGAGCGTGAGCTCGCCGAGGTCTTCGGCGTGAGCCGCACATCGGTCCGCGACGCGATTCGCGTTCTCGAGACGCAGGGCCTCGTGGAGCCTCGTCACGGCGAGGGTACCGTCGTACGCCAGATTCCGATCGACGCGATCGTCACCCCGCTGGCGGATGCCCTGTCCGCCACCAAAGACCTCACAGCCGATCTGTTCGACATGCGGAAGATGCTGGAGCCCCCGCTCGCCCGCGCCGCCGCGCTCCGCGCGACCGGCGAGGACGTGCGGGCGATGCAGGAGATCCTCGAGCGCCAGGCCCGCCGCGTTGCGAACGGGGAGATCGCGATCGAGGAGGACAACGCGTTCCACTATCGCATCGCCGCGGCGGCCAAGAACCGGGTGGTCCTGCGGACGGTCGACGTCATCATGGACCTGCTCCGGGAAAGCCGCGTGCGCTCGCTGCAGGGGCCGGGACGGTCGGAGAAGTCGCTCGCGGGCCATCGCCGCATCCTGGATGCGATCCGGCGGCGGGACGCGGATGGCGCCGCCGAGGCGATGCGGGCCCACATCGAGGAGATCGAGATGAGCCTGTTCCCGCGGGTCCATGACGAGGCCATACGGCCTTGGAGCTGACGTGAGCTGTATCGCTCCGCTGGGGGCCCGGGCCTTTGGACCCCGGGAAGCGCGACGTGGGGAAACGGCAAGGGACGTGAAGGACGGTGCCGCGGCCGCTGGGGGCCCGGGCCATTGGCCCCCGGGGACCGCGCGTGGGCAAGCGGCAGGGGAAGCGAGGCATGGTGCCGCGGCCGCTGGGGGCCCGGGCCTTTAGAGGGAGGTGCTCGATGGCACGTACGATCTCGGTAGAAGTGGTCTACCGGGGAATCTTCCAGAAGACGCTGGCCAAGAACATCTGTCGCGGCATCGTCCTCGCGGCCCGCAAGGAGGGCAAGATCGGGATCGCGTTCGGCCGCTACGGCGATTCCCCGGAACGCAACGGCATCCCCGCCAAGAACTTTGCGATCGTGGCGCCGGACGAAGAGACGCTGCAGCTCAGCATGGCGCAGTACGAGCCGGCCGAGTCGGACATCACGATCGCGGTGGACGACACCCTCTGCAAGGGCGTGGAGTCCTGGGCGTGGTACGGGCTGCAGCCGATCAACGAGAAGATCCGCGAGGGGGGCACCCTCGTCGTCACGAGCACCCTCCCCGCCGGGGAGATCGTGAAGTTCTGCCACACGAAGGCGCACCCGTACCGGTTGGCGGTGATCCCCGGGATCCCGAGTTTCTCGGGCCTGTGGGTCTACAAGGACGACCACACCGACGTCCGCATCCTCGGCGCGCTGCCGAAGGTCTGCCCGGACCTCGTCAGTCTCGACGCGATGCTCGCGGCGATCAAGGACGAGTGGAAGAGCGACCTGAAGGTTACCTCCGCGCGCCGGTCCTACGAGCAGACGACGACCCGGACCGTGGGGCCCGGTGAGGGCAACCCCGAGGTGCCGTACAAGTTCGACCTGCCCGGCTGGACCAGGATGCGTGAGGGCGTGACGATCGAAGGGATGAAGCTGGGCGAGCCGATCCAGTTCGGTGGCCAGGTCGGCGGCTACCGGCCTCAGCGGAACCCGTACTTCAAGAAGTACACGACCCGGACGATGCGGCCGGTGATCGACTTCGACAAGTGCATCAAGTGCACGCTGTGCTGGCTGCAGTGCCCCGATTCCTGCTTCGACGTGATGCCGGACCAGACATACGACCTGAACGCCGAGGCGTGCTGCGGCTGCGGCGTGTGCGAGGCGGTCTGCCCGGTGGACGGGTGCATCACGATGGTCAACGAGAGCGCCTTCACCGACAACAAGAGCCAGTGGGAGATGTGGAAGACCAACAAGGACGCCTACAGGCAGTGGGTCGCAGAGAAGATCGGCTGCCGCCCGGAGCGATCCCACGGCTTCCGGTACAAGGGCCAGTACGAGGAGCAGGTGGCCAGCATGGGCGCCGCCTCCGGCGGCGGACAGGGGGGTGGGGAGTAGTGGACGCGGAGACCGCAACGGCCGTCACGGTCGCGGCTGCCGAGCAGGAGGCGCTGATCAGCGGGAGCGAGGCCGTGGCCGTCGCCAGCAGGCTTGCCGACGTGGACGTGATCACCGCCTACCCGATCCGCCCGTACGATACGATGATGCAGTACGTGGCGAAGCAGATCGCGAACGGCGAGCAGGACGCCGAGTACATCGTCGCGGAGAGCGAGCACAGCCAGTTCGAGATCGCCAAGCACGCCAGCGCGGTCGGGGCGCGGGCCCTCTGCGGCAGCAGCGGTGTCGGCTGGTGCTACGCGTTCGAGGCGATCGCGGTCACCCCGGCCCTCCGCCTGCCGCTCCTGGCGATGGTCGGGAACCGCGCGCTGGACGACCCCGGCGCGTTCGGCACCGAGCACAACGACGCGCTCGCGGCCCGGGACCTCGGGTGGATGCACGTCTGGGTGGACACGGCGCAGGAGGCGCTCGACGTGACCCTGATCGCCTACCGGGTAGCGGAGGACCGCCGGGTGTTCCTCCCGTGCGCGATCAGCACCGACGGCGCGTTCCTGACCCACTCGCAGGCGCTCGTCAAGATCCCGCCCCGGGCGTGGGTGGATGAGTTCCTCCCCCGGTACGACCGCGGCGACCTCCGGTTCCACCCCGACAACCCGATCACGATCGCCCCGCAGGTCAACGAGGACTGGCTGATGGAGATCCGCCGGCAGACCGACCAGGCGATGCGGAACGCACGCGGGGTCCTCGAGGAGGCGTACCGCGACTTCCGCCGGATCTTCAACCGGGACTACGGAAACCCGTTCTTCGAGGAGTACTACACGGACGACGCCGAGATCGTGCTCGTCGGGATGGGGACCCTCTCGATGCCGGTGAAGGTGGTCATCCGGAAGCTCCGGGCGGAGGGGCAGAGGGTCGGGTTCGTGCGGGTCCGCTGGTTCCGACCGTTCGACTACGAGCGGCTCGGCGGGCTCCTGAGCCGCTTCCAGGCGGTCGGGGTGGTGGACCGGGACTTCTCGATGGGCTCGCCCTACAACAGCGGCGTGCTGGCCAACGAGATCCGCGCGACGTTGTACGGCCAGCCGAAGCAGCCTCCGGTCGTGAGCTTCATCACCGGACTGGGCGGCCGCGAGGTCACGATCCCCAACGTCCGGGAGATGTTCGAGCACACCCGCAAGGCGGCCGAGACGGGGGCGTCGCCCAGGGACACCCTCTGGATCGGCGTGCGGGCCTAGGTGCGGGTGGCATCGTGCTCCGGTCGATGGGGCCCGGGCCGGGTATCGCGACGAGGCCAAACGGCTTCGGAAGTGAAGCGACCTGTATCGACCCGATGGGCGCCCGGGCCCTCGGGCCTCGATTCATAGAAGGAGGAGACGCAGATGGACAGCCCTGAGCTCGCCACCATGCCGCTGCCGGTCCTCGAGCCGATCAAGGGCGTCAAGAAGGCGCCCCTCGAGGAGTACTTTACGTCCGGCCACCGGACGTGTCAGGGATGCGAGTCCGCCCTCGTCATGAAACTGATGATCAAAGCCGCCGGACCCCGGACCGTCGTGCTCGGGAGCACAGGCTGCATGTACGTGGCGAATACGACCTACTACAGCACCCCCTGGGTCGTGCCGTGGATGCACACCCAGCTCGGCTCCTCGGGCTCGGCCGCGGTCGGCACGGCCGCCGGGTACCGGGCCCTGATGCGGAAGGGCAAGATCAAGAAGGAGCCGATCAACGTGATCTCGTTCTGCGGGGACATCGGCGGCGCGGACATGGGCCTGTCGGCGATCTCCGCGGCGCTCCAGCACGTCGACTACAACCACCTGATCCTGCTGTACGACAACGAGTCCGCCGCCAACACCGATATCCAGGCGACGGGCTCGACACCGTATGGCGCGGTGACGACCTTCAGCCCGACCGGCCCGGCCAAGCGCATCTTCCACACGCGCTGGAAGAAGAACACCGCGGCGATGCTGGCGGCCGGACACCCGGAGTGCCGGTACGTGGCCACGGTGTGTGCCAGCTACGCGGTGGACTTCATGAATCGCGTCCGCAGGGCCCTCACGATCGGCGGCCCCACGTTCATCCATTCGTTCGATCCCTGCCCTAAGGGCTGGGACTACGACCCGATGCTCTCGCACGAGCTCGGGGAGCTGGCGGTGCTCACCGGGATCTGGCCGCTGTTCGAAGTCGAGGACCACACGCTGCGGCTGTACGGGAAGTCGAAGGCGATTGCGGAGGGCCGCCAGAAGCGGCTGCCGGTGCGGGACTACCTGCTCAAGCAGGGACGGTTCGCGCACTTTACCGAGGACGACATCGATTACTTCCAGGCGAAGATCGACGACATGTGGACCCAGTGGCTCATCCCGGGCGTTCTGCCGTTCGCGGCCGAGGTCCTGAACGACACGCCTCCGGCGTAGCACGGGCGCGCCGGGGCGGCGCGGGGCCGTCCGGACAATCGCATACGCTGCCTAGCTTCGCGATCCTGGTGCGCGAGGTGATGGTGCGGTGAGGCAGGGCTCTTGCCTGGTGTCAGAGCGGATCTGGCAGCGGGGGGAGTCCTGCGCATTTTGCAGGCTGCGGGAGGTGATGCGAGGCGGACGATGAGCGCTGCGTGGTGGCAGGATGGGGTGCCGCGCGTCCCCGCGCGACGGCCGACCGTGCGCGCCCCTGACGGTGTGCGAAGACAATCTCGAGGGAAGGGAGGCACCATGGCACGCGTCATCGATTCGGCTGCCGCCGCCGACGCGCCGGTCGTGAACCGGTGGTGGCAGTTTGTCGCCTCCATCATCGCGATGGCGGCGATGGCAAACCTCCAGTACGCGTCGACGCCATTCACGACGCCTCTCGAGCACAGCATGCACGCCTCCCTGGCGGCGGTCCAGGTCGCCTTCGCGGCGTTCGTGCTGAGCGAGACCTGGCTGGTACCGTTCGAGGGGGCGCTCGCGGACCTGTTCGGTCCGAACGTCATCGTCATGCTCTCGGGGATCCTGATCGGCCTCTCCTGGATCGGAACCGGAAAGAGCGGGCCACAGCCATCAGCCAGCGGGTCCGCCAGTCCGTCGTGGACATGACGCCCGCGCAGATGGTCCGGCACGGCTCGTTCTGGGCCCTGGACTTCATGATGGCCCTGATGGCGTTCACAGGCCTTATCGTGACCGCGCAACTCAAGCCGATCGCCTCCTTCTACCACGTCGACCAGGTCAAGGTCGCCTTCGGCCTCACCGCGCTGGTCATGGCGCTTCAGCTCGATCGCGTGCTCAACGGCCTCACGCGCCCCTTCTGGGGCTGGGTCTCCGACCATATCGGCCGCGAGAACACGATGTTTGCGGCGTTCGCCATCCAGGCGATCGCGATCGCCCTCTGGATCGGGCTGATCCATTACCCGGTGCTGTTCATCGTGCTGTCCGGGCTCGCATTCTTCTCGGGGGGCGAGATCTTCTCGTTGTTCCCGGCCACGGTCGGCGACCTGTTCGGCAAGGCCTACGCCACCACCAACTACGGCATCGGTACACGGCGAAGGGCCTCGCCTCGATCTTCGCCGGCCCGATCGCCGCGGCGGCCAAGCACGCTTCGGGGAACTGTGGGCCGGTGCTGTGGGCCATGGTCACCTGCGCGGCGGTGGACGCCGTGTTGGCGCTCGTATGGCTCGAGCCGCTGGTCGGGCGGACGGTCGAACGATCGGCGCAGATGGCGCAGTCGCCATCGCCCGCGCCGGCGACGGGCGGCCAGCAACGGACTCCGCTCCGGGCCGGCGGTGCGGGCGTGGTGCAGACACGGTGATGGTGTGCGACGTGCGTCGGTGTCGTGAAGGGAGGTGAGAGCGCCGGGTGACCCGTGCCACCAGGCTACCGATGCCCCGCCTCGTCCCGCCCCGGCAGCCACAGGACGAGAGGCGACGCCGCCGAGGCGTCGCGGGAGGCATCGATGTCAGGGGGGTGAATGTGGCGTGAAAGCCAGGCATGCGATGCTCGTGCTCGTCTGCGTGCTCGGCGCGCTCGTGGTCACCCTGCCGGTGTCCGCGGGATCGATAGGGTACCGCATGGTCACGAAAATTTCGTTGCCCGGGAAGGGCGGCCACGGCGACTGGGTCACCTACGATCCCGGCACCAACAGCGTGTACGTCGCCCTGCATGGATCGGGCGTGGCGGTCATCGGCGCCGCGACCAACAAGGTCGTGACCGACGTCGATCCGATCAAGGGCCCCAACGGCATCGCCTACGACAGCGAGTACGTCTACGCTGCGGCCGGCGACACCAACGAACTCGTCACGATCTCCAAGAAGGACTGGAAGATCGCCAGCCGCGTCAAGACCAAGGGCACGAGCCCGGACGGCGTCTGGTTTGACAGCACCCACGGGACGGTGCTCGTGGCGAGTGACGACAAGAACTGGATCGAGGTGTACTCCGCGGGCGCGACGCCGAAACTGCTCCGGACGATCGCACTGCAGCCGGCCAACCCCAAGGCGGGCCCCGACGTCGGGGTGCTCGTGACCTCGAAGGGCATCCTCTACATGCCCGACGACGCGCTGGTCGAAGAGGTCAACCTGGAGACGAACAAGGTCGGCCGGGCGGTGGACACCCACGTGAAGCTGGCGAAGACCGGCGGGACCAAGGGCATGATCTACGATCCGAAGACCAATCACCTCTGGGTCGGCACGACCGCCAAGGAGGTGCTCGTCCTGGACGCGTCGACGCTCGCCACGGTGGCGACGGTCCCGGCGCGTAGCGGCATCGACGAGGTAGCGTTCGATCCCGGGCTGCGTCTGGTCTACACGTTCGAGGGGTCGGCCAAGGGGTTCGAGGTCTACTCTGCGGACGAGATGAAGCGGGTCGCGTACGTCAATACCGGATCTGGCAATACCCATACCGGTGACGTCGACCCGAAGACCCACCGCGTGTACGCCTACGAGGGCGACGCCAACGTGGTCGGGGTGTACGCGCCGGTGGGCGCGGCCAAGTAGGGCCGCGGAGGCAGGGAGCGACAAACCAGGCATGAGTCACCGGCGGAACGTCCCGCCGGCGACGATCCGGAGCGCCGTCCGGCTCCGGCCGGCGGGGCGGAAGAGTCCGGTGGGGTCAGCACGCCGTGGAGTGTAGCAGGGAGAAGGGGGAGATCGCCCAATGAGTACGGCGGTAACAGCGCAGCCCCGGGTCGTGAATCGATGGTGGCAGTTTGCCGCGGCCTTCGTGACGATGATGGCCATCGCCAATCTCCAGTACGCGTGGACGCTGTTCACGGGTCCGCTCACCCGTGGTCTGCACGCCACGCTCGCCGCGGTGCAGGTGGCGTTCGCGGCGTTCGTGCTCACCGAGACCTGGCTCGTGCCGTTCGAGGGCTGGCTCGTCGACACGCTCGGCCCACGGGTGGTGATCATGGCCGGCGGCGTGCTCGTCGGGCTGGGCTGGATCGGGGCGGGCCTGTCTCATTCGGTCGGGCAACTGGTGTTCTGGTACGCGCTCGGCGGCGTCGGCGCCGGCGCGGTGTACGGCGCCTGCATCGGCCACGCGCTCAAGTGGTTTCCGGATCACCGCGGGCTCGTCGCGGGCGCGGTGGCCGGCGGGTACGGCATCGGGACCGCCCTGACCGTGGCGCCGATCGCCGCGATGATCAAGACGTCCGGGTGGGCGCATACGTTCGTCGTCTGGGGGTTCATCCAGGGGATCATCGTGATCATCCTCGGCTCCTTCATCGTGCGGCCGCCAAAGGCGTGGTTGCCGCCGGGGTGGACGCCGCAGGAGGCCGCCGCCAGGACCCGCGTGCGCCAGTCGTCGCGCGATCTGCGTCCCCACGAGGTGGTCCGGCAGGGCTCCTTCTGGGGACTGTACTTCATCATGACCCTGATGGGGTTCACCGGGTTGGTCGTGACCGCCCAGATCAGCCCCATCGCAAGGTTCTACCACGTCGACAAGACGATCGTGGCGTTCGGCCTGACGGCGATCGTGCTGGCGATCCAGCTCGACCGCGTGCTCAACGGCCTGACACGGCCCTTCTGGGGTTGGGTCTCCGACCACATCGGCCGTGAGAACACGATGTTCATCGCGTTCGGGATCCAGTGCCTGACCATCGTCGTCTGGATCCACACGATCGCTCACCCGGTCGCGTTCGTCGTGCTGTCCGGGCTCGCGTTCTTCTCGTGGGGCGAGATCTTCTCGCTGTTCCCTGCCACAGTCGGCGACCTCTACGGGCGGGCCTACGCGACGACCAACTACGGCATCCTGTACACGTCGAAGGGCGTGGCGTCGATCTTCGCCGGCCCCGTCGCCGCCGCGGCCAAGCAGTCCTCCGGCAACTGGGGTCCGGTGCTGTGGACGATGGCCGGGGCGAGCGCGCTCGCAGCCCTGCTCGCGCTGTTCTGGCTCAAGCCGCTCGCGCGGCGCACGCTGGAATCCACGGGGCAGATGGTGGCGGCGCCTGCGGTGGGAGGCGAATAGGCGGCGCGCGCCTCGTCGCAACGGCGCCGCGGACGTACGGATCACGGCGGGGCTCGCCGCCCGGGTCGGCGTGAGCCCCGCCTGCTCAAGGGGCTCGTCGCGCCACGGTCTTGACAGCCACCGGGGCGCGTGTGCGATACTGGGAACCGATGAAGCACGTTCGAACGCCCTACGTCCCCCGCCAGTGTATCTGTCCTGCGCGGAGGCCAGGCTAGCCTTCGCCAGGGGAGATCCCCCTTCGCCGCACCACTCCTTGTTGTCGAAGGTCACCGCGTCGCCTGGCTTCCGCCTTCCGCGAGGCGCAGCCAGATCCTAGCAGAGAGCGGGGGATATACCCCGTACCGCACCGGGCACGGCATGTCTGCTCTGTTGCGCCGGCAGGCCATCGCAATGTCGCAGGAGGAGGGAGACGCATGCCAGAGACCTACGCCCACCCGGAGGTGCTTGTCGACACGCAGTGGCTCAGCGAACACCTCGGTGACCGCGCGCTTCGCATCGTGGAGGTCTCCGAAGATCTGACCCTCTATGGTCAAGGGCATATTCCCGGAGCTGTGCAGTTCGACTGGAAGACGCAGCTCCAGGACCCTGTCCGCCGGGACTGGATCACCCAGGAGCAGCTCGAGCAGCTCTGCGGGGACCACGGGATCGGGAACGACACGACGATCATCCTGTACGGCGACAAGAACAACTGGTTCGCCACCTACGCGTTCTGGCTGTTCAAGCTGTACGGGGTGGAGCGGGTGAAGATCCTGAACGGCGGGCGGGCGAAGTGGGTTGCGGAGGGCCGGCCGCTTTCCACCGAGCGGCCCTCGTACCCCCGGCAGACGTTCCGGGCGAAGGGTCCGGACCCGAGCATCCGGGCCTTTCGCGACCAGATCCTCGGGCGCCTGGGTAAACCCGACCTGGCTCTCGTCGACGTCCGGTCTCCCGAGGAGTACCGTGGCGAGCTCCTGGCCCCGCCCAACCTGCCGCAGGAGGGCTCCCAGCGGGGCGGGCACATCCCCGGAGCCCAGAACATCCCGTGGGGGCAGAACGTCCGCGAGGACGGGACGTTCAAGACCCCGGAGGAGCTGAGGAAGCTCTACGAGAGCAAGGGCGTGACCCCGGAGAAGGAGGTCGTCGCGTACTGCCGGATCGGCGAGCGCTCCTCGATCGCGTGGTTCGCGCTCAAGTACCTGCTCGGCTACCCCGCGGTCCGGAACTACGACGGGTCCTGGACCGAGTGGGGCAGCCTGGTCGGCGTGCCGATCGAGAAGCCGATCGCGGCCACGGCCCAGCGCTAGAGCGTGTAGCGCTGCCCGGGGCGCAAGCGCGCGGGGCGTTCGCGTGAGCCCTCGCCCCGTGCCGCCTCGGAGAGTCGGCCCGGCGGGAACGTGGCCGGAGCACCGCGGTTGCAATTTGGCGGGGCGGATACTAGAATGGCTGGTGCGGCAGGAGCCTCCCGTCCAGGGGGACGCGGAGGCTCCTCTGCTCGTAGTGGAGCATCCGGGAGGGGAAGATGTCGCGACCTGCCGGGAGCCAGCCCCTTGAGGAACGCGGGTTCGTCAGGGAGATCCCGTCCAAGGCCGGTCAGTTCTCGGAGTGGTACACGGCGGTCGTCCTCCGGGCCGAGCTCGCCGACTACTCCCCGGTCCGCGGGTGCATCGTCGTCCGCCCCTACGGCTACACGATCTGGGAGTTGATGCAGCAGGGCCTCGACCGCCGGTTCAAGGCGACGGGGCACACGAACGCGTACTTCCCGCTCTTCATCCCGCAGGGGTTTCTCGCGCGCGAGGCCGAGCACGTCGAGGGGTTCGCGCCCGAGGTGGCGTGGGTGACGCGCGGGGGCGGCGAGGAGCTCGCCGAGCCGCTGGCGGTCCGCCCGACCTCGGAGACGATCATCGGCCATATGTACGCGCGGTGGATCCGCTCCTACCGCGACCTGCCCGTGCTCATCAACCAGTGGTGCAACGTCGTGCGCTGGGAGAAGGCGACCCGGCCGTTTCTGCGCACGATGGAGTTCCTCTGGCAGGAAGGCCACACCGCGCACCGCACCGCCGAGGAAGCGGAGGCGGAGGCGCGCCAGATGCTCGAGGTGTACCGGGACTTCGTCGAGCGCGACCTCGCCATTCCCGTGCTCGCCGGGCGCAAGCCCGAGAGCGAGAAGTTCCCGGGAGCCGAGCGCTCGTACACGATCGAGGCCCTGATGCCTGACGGCCAAGCGCTGCAGTCGGGCACGTCCCACAACCTCGGGCAGAACTTCGCGCGGGCGTTCGGCATCAAGTTCCTCGACAGCGACAACGTCGAGAAGCACGCGTGGACGACGTCCTGGGGCATCAGCTGGCGTGTGCTGGGCGGGATGATCATGGTGCACGGGGACGACCGGGGTCTCGTGCTCCCGCCCGCGGTCGCGCCGTTCCAGGCGGTCGTCGTGCCCATCCTGACGGGCTCGGCGCGGGAGAGCGTCCTCGCGGCGGCGCGGGAGCTGGCCGCGCAGCTCGCCGAGGCGGGGCTCCGCGTGCGGCTCGACGATCGCACCGAGGTCACGCCCGGGTGGAAGTTCAACGACTGGGAGATGCGCGGCGTCCCACTGCGCGTCGAGGTCGGCCCCCGGGATCTCGCCCAGCGCCAGGCCGTCCTGGCGCCGCGCACCGGCGGCGGCCGCCGTGCCGTCCCGATGGACGGACTGGCGGCGGCGGCTGCCGGCGAGCTTGCGGCGCTGCACCGGGAGCTCTTCCGGCAGGCCAGAGCGTACCTCGAGAGCCACACCGTCTCCGCCTCGACGGCCGGGGAGCTCGTCGATGCGATCGCGGCGCGGCGCGGGTTCGTTCGCGCGACGTGGTGCGGCGCGGACGCCTGCGAGCAGGCGCTCCGGAGGGACAGCGGCGCGTCTCCCCGGGTGATCGTGGAGGAGCCGGCGGAGGGGGCCTGCATCGCGTGCGGGGCGCCGGCGCGCGACATCGTATACTACGCACGCGCGTACTAGTATTAGTGTGCCCGGCAGTGCTGCTCTCTCGCAGGTGAAAGTCCTGTTGACCCATCTGGGTACGGGTCATAGCCGAAGGTAGGGTGTCCATCGTGAGGTGGAAT
>JAJPJJ010000039.1 GCA_021324295.1 Bacillota bacterium | reverse complement strand
GGAGACCGACTGGTCGCGGTACGGCCGCGGGCGGCACCCCAAGTGCGCCAACTGCATGGCGCACTGCGGCTACGAGCCGACCGCGGTGCTGGCCACGATGAGCTCGCTGCGGGAGATGCTGCGGGCGGCCGTTGGCTAGCGCGCGCGTCTTCCTGACCGGCGCGACGGGGTTCGTCGGTCGGCACGTGCTCGACGCGCTGCGCGCCGCCGGGTACGAGGTCCTCTGCCTCGTGCGGGAAGGGCGGGTCGACGGCGCGGAGACCGTCGTCGGGGACCTGCGGCGGCCCGGCGAGCTCGTGCGGGCGCTGCGGGGCTGCCGCTACCTGGTGCACTGCGCGGCCGTGTACTCGTTCGCGCCCCGGGATCGCGCCCTCATCCGCGCCGTGAACGTCGTGGGCACCGCCGGGTTGCTGGAGGCGGCGCGAATCGCCGGCGTCGAGCGCGCCGTGGTCACCAGCAGCGCGGCCACCGTGGGCCCCGCGCGCGCGGCGCGGCCCGCGACGGAGGCCGACTGCGCGGAGCACGGCGCGGGCGTCCCGATGTCAGCGTATCACCGCTCCAAGCTCGAGCAGGAGCGCGCGGCGCTCGCGGCCCGGGTCCCCGCGGTCCTGGTCCTGCCCACCACACCGGTCGGGCCCGGCGACTGGAAGCCCACGCCCACCGGTCGGTTGATCGTGGACTTTGCGTGCGGCCGCGTCTTCGCCTCGCCGCCGCCTGGGGGCCTCAATCTCGTGCCCGTCGAGGATGTCGCCCGCGCCCACGTGCTGGCGCTGGAGCGCGGGCAGGCCCGGACGCGGTACATCGTCGGCGGCGAGAACCTCGCTCTCGACGAGGTGTGGCGCCTGCTGGCCGAGGTCACGGGCAGGCCGGTGCCCCGGTGGCGGATCCCCTACCCCGTGGCGCTGCTCGCCGGATGCATCGATGAGGTGCGCTGCCGGCTGCAACCGCGCGCCCATCCGCGCGTGCCGCTCGAAGGCGTCCGGATGTCGATCCAGCGGATGTACGTCGATGACGCGAGGGCGAGGGCGGAGCTGGGCCACCGGCCGGGACCGGTGCGCGATGCGCTCGCGCGCGCCGTGGCGTGGTACCGGGAGCACGGCTATCTGTCCCCGCGGACCCGCCGTGCATGACCCCGGGTGCACAGGGGCCGGCGGCGTCGCGGCGGCCACGGTGATCGTGGCGGTCGGTGTCGAGGCCCGGGCGGTGCGCCGCGCGCTGCCCCGGGCGCGGATCGTCGTGGCCGGGGTCGGGCTGAGCCGGCTGCGCGGGCCCGTGCCGGGCCCGGTGGCGCTGAGCTGCGGCCTCGCCGGGGCGCTGCGCCCCGACCTACAGACGGGGACCGTGGTCGTGCCGGATCGGGTGCTCCGGCCGGACGGCGGGTGGCTGAGGTGCGATCCCGACCTCGTGGACGCCCTCGCGGCTGCGGCCCGGCGCCTCGCGCTGCCGCTGGAGCGCGGGCCGCTTGCGACTTGCCCCACGATCGTCCGCGGCCCGGCGCGCGATCAGTGGGCCCGGCAGGGGTGCGTCGCCGCGGACATGGAGACCGGCCTGCTTGCGGCACCGCGCGTCGCCGCCGTGCGGGTCGTCCTCGATACGCCGGCGCGGGAGCTCTCGGAGGTGTGGCTGCGCCCCCTGCTCGCGCTCGCCCGCCCGTCCGCCTGGCCCGAGGCGCTGTGGCTGGCGCGGGAGGCTCCCCGCTGTGCCCGCCGCGCGGCCGCCGTGCTCGCCGCGGCGCTCCAGCCGCACGCGCCCGTCGCGGACCCCCGCGCCGCGCGGGGCTCAGATTAGGCCTGGCGGACGACGGTGAGGGCGGCGCGCCCGGTGGGTGGCGCGCCGCCTGCGTCGGCCCTTCCCGGACCACCCGCGAGGAGCGGCGTTCGGGAGCCCGGCGGGAAGTTCCAGTCCAACAGCGAACGGGTATCGCGAATACATCCCGATGAGGGAGGGTGCTCCCATGCATTTCGTCCTACTGGCGTCTCACAGCGCCGAGGTGTGTCCTACGTCGAACGCGAAGACGCGGGAGATCCTGCTCCAGCGCGCGCCCGAAATGCCGGGGTTGGCGAAGAGGCTCGGTGTCAACATCGTCGCCGGGCCCTTCGTCAGCCGGGAACACGTGACCGTCGTCATCGCTGAGGCGGAGAAGGCGGAAGCCGTCGACCGGTTCATCTCGGAGAGCGGACTGGCACAGTGGAACAGCGTGCGGGTCCTGCCCTCGTTGACGTTGGAAGACGGCCTCAGGGAGGTGAGCTCGCTCAAGCCGATCTTTTGACCGGCTCGCCCTCGCCGCAACGCCCGATCCCACGCGGGGGCGTAAGACCAGCCCGCTGCCCCCGATCGTGTTGGGCGGAGACACGCCGTCGCGCGGACATCTAGGCCGCCGGCCGCCGGAGCACGGCCGGGAAAGGGACGACGCCGCAGCGCCTCACTCTAGTGGCTCGCGACCGCCTCCTTCTGTTTGCGGGCGTCCGCGATGACCTTCTCGGCGATGTGCGCCGGCACTTCCTCGTAGTGCGAGAACTCCTGCTCGAACGTTCCGCGCCCGCCGGTGAGCGACCGGAGGTCCGACGCGTACCGCAACATCTCCGCCATCGGCACCTGCGCGCGGATGACTGTGGTGCCGTCCCCCGCGGGCTCCATGCCCTGGATCCGGCCGCGCTTCGCGTTCAGGTCGCCGATGATGTCGCCCATCTGCTCCTCGGGCACCCGGACGGCGACGGCCAGGATCGGCTCGAGGAGCACCGGCTTGGCTTCCTGCATCGCCTTCTTGAACGCCATCGAGCCGGCGATCTTGAACGCCATCTCCGAGGAGTCCACCTCGTGGTAGGAACCGTCCACGAGCGTCACCCGGACGTCCACGACGGGATAGCCGGCGACGATGCCCTCTTCCATCGCCTCCTTGATCCCCTTCTCGACCGCGGGGATGTACTGGCGCGGGATCGCGCCGCCGAAGATCTTGTCGACGAACTCGTAGCCCTCTCCCCGCGACCTGGGGTCCAGCTCGATCCAGCAGTCCCCGTACTGGCCGCGGCCGCCGGTCTGCTTCTTGTACTTGCCTTGGACGCGCGCGTGACCGCGCACGGTCTCACGATACGGCACGCGCGGGGGCGCGAGGACGACCTCCACCCCGAACTTCCGCTTGAGCCGGTCGGCCACGATCTCGAGGTGCGACTCGCCCATCCCGGAGATCACAGTCTGCTTCATCTCGCTGGCGCGCTGGATGAGCAGCGTGTGATCCTCCTCCAGCAGGCGGCCGAGGGCCGTCCCCAGCTTGTCCTCGTCGGCCTTGCTCTTGGGCTGGATCGCCATCGCGATCGCCGGCCGGGGGAACTCGATCGGCGGCAGCACGAGCGGGTGGTCCTTGTCCGCGAGCGTATCGCCGGTCGCCGTCTCGGCCAGCTTGGCCACGGCGCCGATGTCGCCCGCAGGCAGCTCGGGCACCGCTTCCTGGTGCTTGCCGCGGAGCAGGAAGAGCTGGCCCACGCGCTCCGCCTTCCCCTTGACGGCGTTCCACGCCTGCGAGTCGCTGGTCAGCGTCCCGCTGAAGACGCGCAGGTAGGAGAGCTTACCGACGTACGGATCGGCCATCGTCTTGAAGACCTGGGCGGCCAGGGGACCGGCCGGATCGGCGGCCAGCGCGACCTGTCCGCCCTTGGCGTCCTGCGCCGCCACCGGTCCGCGGTCGGTCGGCGCCGGAGCGACCGCCACCAGCACGTCCAGCAGCGGCGCGGTGCCGAGGCCCCGCGCCGCCGCCGCGCAGAGCACCGGCACGAGCGCTCCCGACCGGACGCCGGCCCGCAGGCCCGCCGCGAGCGCCTCGGCCGCCAGCTCGCCCCGTTCCAGGTAGGCCTCCGTGAGGGAATCGTCCGTCTCGGCGACGGCCTCGACGAGCCGCTCGCGCGCGGCCCGCGCGGCGGTGGCGACCTCCTCGGGGAGGTGCTCCAGCGGCACGGGCCCGGCGTCCCCGTAGCCCCGCAGCTCGAGAAGATCGACAACGCCGGCAAACGAGGCATCGCTCCCGACCGGCCACTGCAGCGCAACGACGCGGCGGCCGAATCGGGCCTGGAGGCCCTCCAGCACGCGGGGGAAGGCCGCGTTCTCCCGGTCCATCCGCGTGACGACGACGATCCGGCTCAGCCGCTCGCGGTCGGCGAGGGCCCAGATCTTCTCCGTCTGCACCTCGACGCCGGCGACGGCGTCCACACAGAGGAGCACGCCCTCCACCGCCCGCAGGGCGCCCGTCACCTCGCCGATGAAATCCGGGTATCCGGGCGTGTCGACGAGGGTGACCTTGTGATCGCGCCACTCGAGCGGTGCCAGCGCGGCGTTCACGGTAATCTTCCGGCGGATCTCCTCGGGGTCGAAGTCCGTCGTCGTCGTGCCGTCCTCGATCCGACCGAGGCGGTCGATCGCCTTCGCGGCAAACAGCAGCGCCTCGACGAGCGTGGTCTTTCCGGTCCCGCCGTGGCCGGCGACGGCGACGTTCCGGATACGGTCACTCGCGTATCGCTTCACGGTGGCTCCTCCTGCTCCTCACGTGTCACCCGGCGCCTCAGTACCCCCGGGCCGTGTCCACGACGCTCGCCAGCGGCTCGCCGGCGAGATACCTCCGGAGGTTCGCGCAGAACAGAGGGACGACCCGGTCCATGTACCCGGGGAAATTGCCCGCGACGTGGGGCGTCAGGATCACCTCCGGCAGCGTCCACAGCGGACTCGTCTCGGGCAGCGGCTCCTCCTCGAAGACATCGAGGCCCGCGCCCGCGAGGTGTCCCGCCCGCAGGGCATCGACGAGCGCCGCCTCGTCGATCAGGCCGCCGCGGCCGACGTTCACCACGAAGGCACCGGCCGGCAGGAGCGCCAGCTCGCGCGCGCCGATGAGCCCGCGGGTCGCGGGCGTCAGCGGAAGCGTCACGACGAGCACATCGGCAACGCGGAGCACCTCGTCGAGGCCCTCCGGCCCCAGAACGCGCTCGACACCCGGCACCTCGCCGGCCGTCCGCCGGGTACCCCACACACGCAGCCCGAACGCCTGCGCCCGGCGCGCGATCGCCCGGCCGATCGTCCCCAGGCCGAGGATGCCCATCGTCCGGCCGGCGATCACCGCGCCGGCGAGGTCCCGGTGTCCCCAGCGACGCTCGTGCTGGTAGGCGAACGCCGCGCGCAGCCGTCGGGTGTGCGCCAGGATCATCGCGAAGACGTGCTCCGCGATCACGTCGCCGTGGATGTGGCTGTTCGTCACGACGACGTCGGTTCCCGCGACGTCCTGGCTGAGGTTCTCGACGCCCGCCCCGGCCGCGTGGACCCACCGGAGGCGGCGGGCCTGCAGCGCGCCGTCCCGCAGCGGACGGAACCCGAAGATCACCTCCGCGTCGGGCGCCTCGCGGAGCCACGACGTCCGGTCGCTCACGCGGACGACGCGCACGCGCGGGTCGACCGCCTCGATCGCGGCCACGTACCGCTCGTCGAGGCTGCGGAGGACCGCGACCAGGCACGGCCGATCGCCCGCGTCCGCGCGCATCTCAGGGTGCCCCCGGCCGCTGGCCGACCGCGTCCCGCGCCGCCTGCGCGAGGCGCTCCAGCACGAACGCGGGATCGAGCGCCGCCAGCATCCATCCCGCCTGGGGCCCGGAGTCGGTGCCCAGGAACGCCTTGTAGATCGCGCCGAACGCCTCGCGCGGGCTGAGGCCCACCTCCTCCTTGAGCGCGTGCAGGTGGGCGTGCAGCTCCTCGCCCGTCCAGGACCGCGCACGCATCGCGTCGGCGACCCGGGCCAGATACCGCCGCTGGGCGGGGCTGAGCGACGCGGCCGCCTCCGGGAGGCGCGCCTGGATCTCGAACTTGTAGTGCTCCGGGGCGTAGGTGGCGAGCCATCGGCGCGCGTCGGCGACGCGCAGCGCCAGTTCCCGCCGGTCGGCCTCCGTGAGCGGGGCGCCCTTGTCGCGCGCGACCGCGCGCTCGAGGTCCACCTGGGGCATCTGCGCGAGCTGCGCCACCTTGACGAAGCGCGGCCGGTAGCAGCGGGACGGCTCGTCGTCGACCTTCGAGAAGTAGAACGTCCGCGCGAGGTCGCCGTTCTCGATCTCCCCGAAGTAGGCGGCGGCGGCCCGGTCGTACTCGTCGTAGAGGTTCGGGATCGTATCGCCCCCCGGGTCGAACTCCACCTGCCGCCGTGGGAGCGGCCGGACGATGAGGAACCGGGCGAGCTCCGGACGGAGGACGGTGACGATCTCCGCGGCGGTCGCCCCGACCGCCCGGGACGTGCTCATCTTCTTCCCGCCGTAGAGCAGGAACTCGTAGGCGAACGCGTACGGCGCGGGGCGGCCGAACACCCGGGTGCTCAGCGCCTCGGCGACGTCGTGCGTGCCGCCGCGGGTCATGTGGTCCTTGCCCGCGCCCTCGACCGTGACGTGAAGCACCGCCCACTTGGCCGGCCACTCGACCCGGTAGAGGAGCTTGGCGCCGCCGCCGAACGGCGAGCGCCGCCCGTGGTACCCGCAGCCGCGCGCCCAGGCCACCTTATCGGGCGCGCAGACGTACTCCACCTCGCACCCGTCCCAGCGGACCACGTTCGTGGTCCCGATCCGCCCGCAGCGCTCGCAGAGCACCTGCACCGGCCACCAGCCATCGTCGATGCGCTTGCTGTGCGTCACCTCGCGATAGATCTCCCGGATCACGGCCACCTGGTCGAGCGCGCGGCGGATCGCCTCGTCGAACTGGCCGGCGCGGTACATCTCCGAGGTGCGGTAGATGCGCGGGTGGGCGCCGAGCTGCGTGAAGACCGCGGCGAACTCCTCGGCGTAGTAGTGGCCGTAGCTCGCGGCCCGCCCGTCCGGGGACGGGATGTTCGAGAACGGCATCCCCATGTACGGCTCGTAGTGGGGAAGCGCCGGCGGCTGGTCGTCCATCGGGTCGTAATCGTCGAAGCCGTACAGGAATTCCGCCGCGGCGCCGGCGTCCCGCAGCGCCCGCACGATACAGTCGTGCATCAGCACCCCGCGCAGGTGCCCGACCGGCACGTGCCCGGAGGGCGTCTTCGCGTCGTTCACGACGTGGGGGCCGGGGTGCTGCCGGAGCAGGTCCTCGACGAGGCGATCGACCCACATGCTCTCGTTACCTTCTCGCCACGGCAGGGCGCCTCCTCCGGGCGAGCCACTCGCGCGCTTCGCCGACGAGGTAGAACGAGCCCGTCACCACGAGCACGTCTTCCGGCCCCGTGAGCTCCAGCGCGCGCGCGACCGCCGCGCGGCGGTCCTCGATCGGGATCACGTGTCGCGTATACCGGCGCGCTTCGTCGGCGAGGGCGCCGGCGGGGAGCGCGTGCGCGTTGTCCGGCGCCGTCGTCACCACCACGTCGGCCAGCGGCGCGATGAGGGACGTGACCGAGCGGTAGTCCTTGGTGGCCAGCATTCCAAAGACCAGCACGAGCCGGCGGCCTCCGAGGAGCTCCTGCACCGTGTCCCGCAGCGCCTGCATCGACGCCGGGTTGTGTCCCACGTCGACGAGGATGTACGGTCGCACGCCGATCAGCTCGACTCGCGCCGGCCAGCGCACGGCGGCCAGGCCGCGCCGGACCGCCTCCTCCCCGGCCGCGAGCCCCCGCTCGCCGAGCAGCTCCGCCACCGCGACGGCCACCGCGGCGTTCGTCGCCTGGTGGCGGCCCAGCAGCGGCACCTGCACCTCGTACCGCCCCCGCAGCCCGGAGATCTCGGCGCGGACCCCATCGAGCGACGAGTCTCGCACGCGGACCGCCACGTCCCGGCCGACGAGGGTCAGGCGCGCGCCGCGCGCCGCGCACGTCTCCGCGATCACAGATCCCGCCTCCTCCACCTGGGGCGCGGAGACGACGCGGCCTCCGGGCCGGATGATCCCGGCTTTCTCCCGAGCGATCTGGGCGAGGGTACTGCCGAGCAGCTCCATGTGGTCGTAGCTGATCGGGGTGATCACCGACACGAGCGGAGCCAGCACGTTCGTCGCGTCGAGCCGACCCCCGATGCCGACCTCCACGATCGCCACGTCCACCCGGCGCCGGACGAAGTACAGGAACGCCATCGCGACGGTCGTCTCCACGTATGTCGGACGGCCCCAGGGGTGCGCGCGCGCCGCCTCGACCGCGGGCCGCACCGCGTCGACCAGCGCGACCAGATCGGCCCGCGGGATCACCTGTCCGCCCACCCGAATGCGCTCGCGGTAGTCGACGAGGTGCGGCTTCACCGTCCATCCGACCCGCCAGCGCGCGGCCCGGAGGATCTCCGCGATCATCGACACCGTCGACCCCTTGCCCTTGGTACCGGCCACGAGCACGCTGCGGAGCTGCGTGTGAGGGTCGCCGAGGAGATGGAGCAGGTGGCGCATGCGCTCGAGCTTCCCCTCGTGGTACGCAGGGCGCTCCTCCGGCCGGACGGGCGGGCGCTCCGCGGTGATCAGGCTGTCGATGTACCGCAGCGCCGCATCGTACGCCGCCCCTGAGGCGCGCGGGGGAGACGAGACGGCACTCCAGCCCATCACGCCGCGCCCTCGAGCTGCCACCGCGCCGCAGCGAGGGTGTTCTCCAGCAGCATCGCGATCGTCATCGGGCCCGTGCCGCCGGGCATCGGTGTGATCGCGCCGGCCACCTCCCGCACCGCCTCGAAATCCACATCGCCCACGATCGCACCGCCGATCCGGCTGATGCCGACGTCGATCACGACGGCGCCCGGCTTGACCATTTCACGCCGGATCGTCCGGGCCCGCCCGATGGCCGCCACCAGGATATCGGCGCGCCGCGTGTGGGCCGCCAGGTCCGCCGTCCGCGAGTGGCAGAGCGTCACCGTGGCGTGCCGCAGGAGCAGGAGGAGCGCCGTCGGCTTGCCGACGATGTTGCTCCGCCCCACGATCACCGCCTCGCTCCCGGAGATCTCCACGCCCGCGGCGTCGATCAGGGCCAGGATGCCGAGCGGCGTGCAGGGCGCGAGGCGGGGATGCCCGAGCGCGAGGTGCCCCATGTTGGCGGGCGTGAGCCCGTCGACGTCCTTGTCGGGGCGGAGGCGCCCGAAGACGACGTCCGGATCGATCTGGGGCGGCATGGGGAGCTGGGGCAGGATGCCGTGCACGTCGGAGCGCGCGTTCAGCTCCTCGACGAGCGCCAGCACATCCGTGGCCGGGGTATCCGCCGCGAGGTGGAACGTCTCGGAGCGGATCCCCGCGCGGGCGCAGGCGCGGGCCTTGCTCTCGACGTACGACCGCGAGGCGGGGTTGTCGCCGACGAGGATGGCGGCGAGACACGGCGCCACCCCGTGGCGCCGGGTGAACTCTGCGACCTCGGCCGCGAGGCGCTCCCGCCGCGCGCGCGCCAGCGTCGTACCGTCGAGGATCCTCGCTGCCACCTGAGGCCTCCTGGGCCTGCGGGGCCGTAACCACCCCACGACGTCGCTGAGGTAACGCGAATGCCGCCACGCCGGACGCCACGGCTTTGGAACCCTGGCGTCCCGCCTCGGCCCGATGGGAGCGTAGGGCTTTCGGTTGGAGCCCCGGGCCTCCCCTGGGAAGGCTTCCGGGACAGGCTCCTAGCGGGACCCGGGCCGAGCCGCACAAGTGGATGGAGCGGGAGACGGGAATCGAACCCGCATCGCCAGCTTGGAAGGCTGGCACTCTACCATTGAGCTACTCCCGCGGCGCATCCGACCGGCCCCATTGTACCAGAGCGGCCGGTGGTTTCCCACACGGACGGCGGCGTGGTCGCTGGCCCACCCCACGGGATCCGCCGAGGCGATGCGAATTCGTGGCGGGGCCCCGAGCCCTCCTCGGGAGGGTTCGGGGGATGCGCTTCGTGCGTGACCTCGGAAGGACGCGGCCCTAGTCCGCGGGCGTGCCCTCGTGGGCGGCAGCGGCCCCGAGCGACTCCGGGAGGAGGTCCCGGCTCACGATGATTTCCGCCCCCGCGCTCTTGAGGTAGGCTACGAGGGCGTGGCGGATCCCGGGATCGGCGGGGAGCTGCCGGAGATGGAGGCGCCGCACGCGACCTTCGGCCACGTCCCGGACGAGCAGCGCCCAGCCTGTCATGCCACGCAGAGAGAGCGCCGCGACCAGATCATCAGGACCGCCCCCGGCCACCGCGGGCAGCGCGGGCTGATCGGCCGGCCCGCCGGGCTCCGGCCCGTCGAGGACGGGGGTCCAGCGGCTGCGCTCGGACTGGGCGAAGAGCACGTAGTCCCGGGGGCAGACATATACCCTGACGCGCGCGATGCCGCCGCGGCGATCGTGGACATCCATGAAGTACCAGCCCGCGTCGCCCCCGTGGCGCTCCTTGGGGCACTTGAAGCAGCGGGCCACCCCGTGGTTTCGACCGCCCTGAGACGCCTGTGCTCCCACAGGCCTCGCGGATCCCCCCTCCGAGCCTCGCCCCGGCAGGCCGGGGCGAGGATTGACCGGATGCCGCCAGCGATATGCCCCGAATGCCCGGGCCCTAGACCGCCCGGACCTGCGGGTGCCGCCCCGGGGCGAGGCGACCCTGTCGTCTGGTGGGGAGGGAAGGATTCGAACCTCCGAAGGCGTTCCGCCAGCTGATCTACAGTCAGCCCCCTTTGGCCGCTTGGGTACCTCCCCGCGCCTCCTGGGAGATTGTAGGGAGAACGCCCCGGTGTGTCAACCGCGCGCAAGCGCCGCGATCGTCGCGGAAGCGACGGGGCGACGCGCGGCCGGCGCGCGCACAGGAGACGGAACGCGCTGGAGACCGGCGGAGACCGGTACGGGTCACGCGCCGACCGGCACGCGCGGGCCGGGCTCGGCCTCCCGCTGGCGCTGGGGCGTCTCGACCCGCAACCTGCCCGCCGCGAGCTCCTCCAACGCGACCGTGAGCGGGTTCGTGGCCACGGTCCCCACGGCCGGGAGCGCGCCGGCGCTCAACTGCCGCGCACGGTCCGCAGCGATGGCCGCCGCCGCGTACCGGCTGCCGGCACGCTCGACGAGAATTTCAATCGGTGGTTGCCGCATCGTCGGGTGCCTCCACAAAGCGCACAGGACAGAGCCCCGGCTCCGTCCTGCGCCGTGCGTCTCTCTGGCATGATAGTACCCCCGGCCGGGGGTGTCAACGCCGCTCCGGCGCAGGTCAGGACCGCGCCGGCAGCGCGGTCCACTCCTCGAGGGGCACGACGCGACAGGGACCGCAGAGATCCAGCACCTCGACGCGGGAGCGCCCGTCCTCGCGCCAGCACCGCAGCGCCACGCGCGCCGGGCCGACCTGCAGGTTCTCGACCTCGACCCAGTCGAGCCAGGCGGGCAGCGCCGGCGACACGTAGAGGTAGCCGCGGGGCGCGTCGGCGCGCAGGCCCAGCAACACGTGGAGCAGCGCGAACGCGCTGCTCGCGGCCCAGGCCTGCGGGACGCACGCTCCCAGGTACTGCGCCGGGAAGCCCGGGACGCTCCGCTCGAGGCCCGACATCAACTCGGGCAGCCGGTTCTGCTGGAACCGCTCGGCGGCGTCGAAGACGCCGCGCGCGATGCGCGCGGCTGTCTCGGCATCCCCGTAGCGCCGGCAGCCGGTGGCGATGATCGCGTTGTCGTGCGGCCACACCGCGCCGCGCTGGTACGCGAACGGGTTGAACGCGGGGTGGGCCGCGCTGAGCGTCCGGATCCCCCACCCGCTCCACATGTCGTCCGCGGTCAGGCGCGCGATCACGCGCCGGGCGCGGGCCGGTGGGACGATCCCCGACCACAGACAGTGGCCGGCGTTGCTGACGGTGCTCGTGATCGGTTCCTTGTGCGCATCGAGCCCGAACGCGTACGTGCCCTCGTCCTCCAGCCAGAACGTCTCGTTGAACCGCGTGTACAGGGTCTCCGCTTCCTCGCGCAGGCGCGTGGCCCGCGCCGCGTGCCCCATCTCCTCGTAGAGGACGGCCATCCGGGTCTTGGCGTCGTAGGCGTACCCCTGCAGCTCGCACAGCGCCACCGGAGGCTCGACGAACTGACCGTTGCCGTACACGACGCCGTCGCCGGAGTCCTTCCACCCTTGGTGCTTGATCCCGCGCGGCGATCGCGTGCGGTACTCCTGGAACCCATCCCCGTCCCGGTCGCCGTAGGCGTCGATCCAGTGCAGGCACCGCTCGGCCGCGGGGAGGTAGTCCGCCAGCAGCTCCGGGTCTCCGGTCCACAGGTAGGCTTCGTGCAGGAGGATCGGGTACAGGAGCGTCGCGTCGGCGGTGCCGTAGTACGGCGTGTGGGGGATCAACCCGAATCGCGCCAGCTCGCCGGTCCGGAGTTCGTGGGGGATCTTGCCCGGGTCGGCGTCGCGATAGTCGTCCGACGTGGTCGCCTGGTGCCGCGCGAGCTCGCCGAGCGCGCCCAGCGCGAACGACCGGTGGAGGGGCAGCGCCTGGAGGCCCGCGATGATGTTGTCCCGGCCGAACAGCGCCACGAACCACGGCACGCCGGCCGCGAGCACGGCGGGCCGCCCCGGCGGCTGCTCATCCAGCAGGAGGGCGACGAGATCGTCACCCGACACCCGAAGCGTCTGCGTCAGCCGGTCGTCGCTCGTACGGAGGCGCGCCATCGCCCCCCGCCACTCGTCCATGTGCGCTTCCCACCGCATGAGGGGCTCCGAGCCGCAGCGCGACACGGGGCCGAACGGGACGCCGTCGATCTCCGGGATCAGGTTCACGCAGGCCTGCCAGCGGCCGCCCGGCGGGAGCGTCAGGTCGAACAGGAGCGCGTGCCCGTGTCGCCGCGCCCGCGTCGTGCTGCGCGTGACCTCATACACGAAGCGGGCGCGGTAGCCCTCGCGCGCATACTCGGCGGTGTAGCGCTGTGCGGCCTCGTCCCAGTGCGAGTGGATCTCGCGGTGGACGCGAATGTGGCGGTTCCGCACTTCGAAGAGGTCCGCGAAGTCCGACCCGAGCTCGATCTCGAGCGTGAGCCGCACCGGCGCGTAGTGGTAGTTGACCAGCTCCAGGTCCTCGTGCACGCCGTCCGCGATCGCACGCTGCACGGTGAAGCCGACGACGTGCCGGGGCACCGGTCCGGCGGCGCTCAGCAGCGCGGGGTTGGTGAACTCGAACCGGGCAGCGACGTGGGACAGGGGGGCGGAGGTGATCAGCTTCCACTTCCGCCCGTTGATCCGGTAGCGGTAGTGCGACAGGAACCGGATGTCGCGAGAGATCAGCCCCTGCTCGGCCTGTCCCCGGATACTGGCGTCGAGATCGCTGACGACGAACGTCCTGCCACGGTTGACGGTGATGACGTTTGGCCCAACTTTGATCTCGGCGAGCATATCCCTCCAGCGTCCGGCAAGATATTTACCCTGCCCAGGGCGCTCTTACAGTCGTGCGCCGCGGCGCCATCGCGACGGCACCGGCACGTTTCGTGCACGCTCACGATTCCAAATATTCCCGCGACCGCCCGGAGTCAGACGACCGCAGAGACGCGCGGTACGTCTCCGAGCCGGGTGACGAGGTCCAGCTCCCGGCCGCGCTCGCGCGCACCCGCCGCGCGCGCGGCGGCGGGCCCCGCCCCCTCGTGGACGATGGCGCCGAGCGCGGCTGCGACCGCGCGGGGATCCTCTCCGGGAGCAAACGAGACGTTCCGTCCGACGAGCGCCCCGCGCACGGCGGCGCCGGCCGCCATTCCCTGCGCGAGCTCCTCCAGGATCGCCCCAGGATCGTCGCGAACCTCGCCGCCGAGCAGCAGGATCGGCAGGGTGGTCGCCGCGGCGACCCGCCCGTACTCCGGGCCGTAGGGAAGCTTCAGCCACGTGCGCGCCGTCGACGTGCCCAGGGCGGCGGCCACGCCGGCGGCGCGGATGAGGCTCTCGGGATCGGTGCGCGCCCGCGCGCCTGCCGGTGTGCGATCGACCTCGAATGCCTCGAGGAAGACGTCGAGGTCCCGCTCGTAGCACGCGTCGATCGCCCGCGCCGCCGTGGCCAGGGTCGCGACCGTCGCCGGGTCCTGAAGGTCGATCCGCACCATGAGCTTGGCGCCGTCGCACCCGAGACGGTGCAACCCCTCCGGCGTGAAGGCGGTCATCCGATCGTCCAGCTCGAACACCGCGCCCGCCAGCCCCCCGCGGTTCATGCACCCGATCACGAGCTTGCCGTCGAGCCAGCCGTGACCCCGCCGCCTGCGGGCCAGGTGGCTCAGCATCAGGAGCTCCTCGATCACATCCGGCGTCGCCATCAGTCCGTCGACGCCGGGGGAGGCGAGGACCCGCAGGACACGGGCGAGCAACGTACGGCGATCGCCCATCGCAACGGGGTCGGCGCCCGCACGGACCACCCCGCGCGCGGGGTGGTCCGCCGCGAGGATCAGGAGCCGCCCTCCGGGCGTCCGCACGGGCCGGCGCACGCGGGCCTCCGCTTCCTCCTGCGCGGCGCCGGGATGAGCGAGGCGCAGCTCGACGATGGCATCGTACCAGGCACGCGGGAGGAACGCCGCCGGGTCGAAGGCCGCCGGCGTGGGCGCGGCCGTTGTCATGGTCGGGAAGGTTCTCCGCGGGCCGCGGCTTCCCTCTCCGATCGACCACATCCGCCGACAGATGCGGTTGAGGGACGGGGCCTGCCCCCCGCTTGGTCGGCGTCGCCATCAGTTCGGCGCGGCGGCGGGCCGGCGGCACCGAGGACCCGGGGGCGCGCAGATCTTCCCGGAGCGTTGGTCTCGCCGCCGCGTGCCGTGCAGGGATGGACCGCAATGGCCGAGCCGGCGTCGGCGACGAGCGCCGGGACCTCGCGCCCCCTCCACCAAGGGGAGGTCCCCGGCACCCACTGCACCGCCACCGTCATCGGGAACGGGGCGCTATGCCGCGCCGCGCACTGTCGAGGAGGGCCGCGGCGGACCTGCCCCGCGCGCCCTCCCGGGCCCCCGACGAGTCGCCGTGCTCCCGCGATTCGTTCGGGTGGGACGCCGTTCCTCGACCGACGGGCTGGCCCCCGCGGCCGATCCGTCTGTGCGCACCCGCCTCGGCCTCCGGAGCTCATGCGCTAGGCGCCGCGGCTGTACGGCAGGAAGAACCGGCCCGCACCGGACCCGCCGTCGACGTCGAGCACGGCGCCGGTCACGTACTCGGCACGCCGCGAGCACAGGAACAGCACCGCATCCGCGATCTCAGACGGCCGTCCCATGCGTCCCCAAGGGATGTTCCGGAGGAGGGTCTCCCGGTACGTGGGGTTGACGTCCCCGCGGCGCCCGACATCGATGAGTCCCGGGGAGACGACGTTCACGTGGATGCCGTGCTCGGCCAGCTCCTGCGCCAGCACCTTGCTCAGCATCACCACGCCCGCCTTGGAGGCGCAGTAGTGCGACGCGCCCCGGCGGGCCGATTTGTAGGCGCCGGATGCGACGCTCACGATGTGTCCGCGGATCCCACCGGCCACCATCTGCCGGGCGGCGGCGCGCGACATGAGAAACGGCCCCCGGAGGTTCGTCTCGATCACGGCATCCCACTGCTCGTCCGGCATCTCGAGCACCGGACAGTTGGGGTAGATCGCCGCGTTGTTCACCAGCACCTCGATCCGGCCGAGGTGGCCGAGCGCCTCCTCGACGATCCGATCCACGCTGCGGCTCGCCCGGATATCCCCCGCGATCCCGAAGGCGCGCCCCGGTCCCTCGACGATCGCGGCCGTCTCCGCCGCCCGCTCGGCCACGAGGTCGACGGCCGCGACCCACGCGCCCTCGCGCACGAACGCGGCGGTAATCGCCCGCCCGATGCCGGCGCCCGCGCCCGTGACCACCACCCGCCGTGCCGCGAACTCCCCCTCGCTCATCTGCGCTCGCCCCCTCTCGTCCTGCTGCCGCCCCTCGTAAGGGATTTCGCGGCCCGCCGGCGAAATACCCGGATGGCGGGAACCGCCGATACCGAGGTGATCCGGTTGGAGCTGACGGCAAGGATCGTCTTCATCCTGATCGTGGCCGGTTTGCTCGGGTTCTTCGTCTGGCTGACGCGCGCCCTCACGGCCTACCAGCCGCTCAAGGTCGGGCCGTCGCCCGCGGTCTTTGTCGAGCGCGACCTCGCGCGGCGCCGGACCCCGCGCAAGCTGGGGTGGAATTGGTGGGCGTTCTTCCTGGGCCCGATCTGGTTCATCGCGGAGGGGCTCTGGGTCCACGCGATCATCCTGCTGGTGCTCATCGGCCTCTCCGGCGGCATCCTCCTGCCGTTCACGATGCTCTACGCCGGCGCCAAGGCCAACGAGACGCTGGAGGACTTCCGCCTCGCCAAGCACAGCTACTACTGAGTTAGCACCGCTCCATCCGTCGGGCGGCCGGTCCCCCCTCCCCACGACTGCCGACCGCGAGGCCCACGGGATCGCCCTGTTCGAGGGCCTCTACGCCGCGCTGTCACAGGCCGGTCCCCGGCTGTCCCGGGCAAGGCCCCGCCGACCCGGGGGTCGGGCCACGCCCGCGGCGAGGAGCGCGTCCTGACCGTCACCGGCGCCGCTCCACCGGAGGCCGACGGGTGCTGACCCGGGACGGCTACCTGCTCCTGGCGGCCCGGAGCCTCCGGATGCTGTCCTACGGCTTCCTCTCGGTCATCCTCGCCCTGTACCTGTCCGCCGTCGGCTTCTCCGCCCTCCAGATCGGCACGCTGTTCACCGTCGCGCTGGCTGGCGGCGCCGCCGCGACGATCGCGATCTCGTTGGTCGCCGATCGGTGGGGCCGGCGGACCAGCCTGATCGTCTCTTCCGGGCTCATGGCGATCGCAGGGGTGGCGCTGGCGACGAGCACGAGCTTTCCCCTGCTGCTGGGGTTCGCGGCGCTCGGCACGCTGAGTCCGAGCGGCCAGGAGATCGGACCATTCCAATCCCTGGAGCAGGCGGCCCTGTCGGAGGCGAGCGCCGAGCCCGGGCGCGCGATGCCGTACGCGTGGTACAACCTCGCCGGGTATCTCGCCGTGGCCGTGGGGGCGCTCGCGGCCGGAGCGGTCCCGGCCGCTCTGCAGGCCGCCGGATGGACGCCGCTGGGCGCTCAGCGGCTCCTGGTCTGGGCGTTCGCGGCGATCGGGCTCGCGCTGATCGGGTGCTATCTTCCCCTCTCGCCCTTGACCGAGGCCCCGCCCGGCGGCGCCGTCGCCCCGGAGGCTTCACGCCCCGGGCTGCACCGGTCACGCGGCGTTGTGCTTCGCCTCGCGGCGCTCTTCGGGCTGGACGCTCTGGCTGGAGGCTTCGTCGTCCAGAGCCTCATCGCGTTCTGGTTCCACCAGCGCTTCGGCGTGGGACCGGAGCGCCTGGGGCCGTTGTTCTTCGGCACGAACCTGCTCTCCGCGCTGTCCGGCCTGGTGGCCGCCCGCCTGGCCGACCGGTTTGGACTGCTCAACACGATGGTCTTTACCCACCTGCCCTCCAACGTGCTCCTCACGATGGTTCCATTCATGCCGTCGTGGCCGCTGGCCGCCGTGGTCCTGTTGGCCCGGCACGCGCTCTCCCAGATGGACGTCCCGACGAGACAAGCGTACACGATGGTCCTGGTCGCTCCCGACGAGCGGGCGGCGGCGGCGGGGCTGACCAACGCCGTGCGCCCCGCGGCCAGCAGCCTGGCCCCTGTCGTGTCCGGCGCCGCGCTTCAGGCGGCCGCAAGCGGCCTGCCGTTCGCCCTCGCCGGCGGGCTCAAGGTCGTGTACGATGTGACCCTCTGGCTCATGTTCCGGGGGGTGCCGCTGGAGCGGGGCGCCGTTCCCCACGGGGGGCAGGCGCGCGATGGTATGAAGGCGCGCGGGTGATCGACGCTAGCCCATCTTTCGAAGGCGCGGGTCCAACACGTCCCTGACGCCGTCGCCGAGCAGGTTGAACCCCAGCACGAGGAGCAGGATCGCGAGCGCCGGAAACGTCGCGACCCACCACTGGTCCATCAGAAACGTCCGGCCCTCCGAGACCATGAGCCCCCACTCCGGCGTGGGCGGCTGCGCGCCGAACCCGATGAACGACAGCCCCGCCGACGTGAGGATGATGCCCCCGATGTTGAGCGTCGCCTGGACGAGGAGGGGGGCGAGGGCGTTCGGGATGAGGTGGCGGACGATGATGACGATGTCCGTGGCGCCCTGGGCGCGGGCCGCGTCGATGTAGTCCCGGCTGCGCAGCGACAGCACCTGGGCACGGATCAGCCGCGCGTACGTCGGCCAGGAGGTGACGGCGATCGCGAGCAGCGCGTTCGTCAGGCTCGGGCGCAGGATCGCGGAGATCGCCATCGCCAGGATCAGGCTCGGGAACGCCAGGAACATGTCGGTGAGCCGCATCAGCGCCTCGTCCCACCAGCCGCCAACCCACCCGGCCACGGTGCCGGCCGTGATGCCGAACGCGCTGGCGGTCGCCACGACCAGCACCCCGGACACGACCGAGATGCGGGCGCCGTAGACCACGCGGCTGAAGACGTCGCGGCCGAGGGAGTCCAGGCCGAACGGATGCGCGGGGCTCGGCCCGGTCAGGCGGTGCGCCAGGTCCTGCGTCAGCGGGCTCTGCAGCGCGATCCAGGGTGCCAGGAGCGCCACGAGCGCAAACAGCGCGACGATCACCGCGCCCGCGAGCGTGAGCGGGCTCCGCCGCAGCGCCCGCCAGGCGACGTCGGTGGAGGACCGCGCCAGCGGGAGGCTAAGTGTATCGGATCTGCGGATCGAGATAGGCGTAGACAACGTCTGTGACCAGGTTGAAGACGGAGTAGATGACCGCGGCCACGAGCGTCACGCCCAGCACCGCGGGGACGTCCACGTTGGTGACCGAGTTCGTCGCGTAGCGCCCGATCCCCGGCCACGAGAAGATCGTCTCCGTGAGCACGGAGCCCGAGAGCAGGTCCCCGAAGGTCAGCCCGATCACCGTGACGGTCGGGAGCAGCGCGTTCCGCAGAGCATGGCGCAGGACGACGCGGCGTTCCCCCATCCCCTTCGCGCGCGCCGTGCGCACGTAGTCCTGGCGCATCACCTCGAGCAGGCTGCTGCGCGTCATGCGCGTCACGAGGCCCGTCGAGAAGTAGCCGAGAACGAACGCGGGAAGCACCAGGTGCCGCAGCGCATCCCCGAGCGCGGCCCAGTCGCCTGCGACGAGCGCGTCGACGGCCACCATGCCGGTCAGGTGCGGTGGCGGCGGCGTGTAGATGCTGAGCTGGCCGGGGCCGGGCAGCACGCCGAAGCGGGAGTACAGCACGCCGAGGAGCAGGAGCGCCACGTAGAAGACCGGCAGCGAGGTCCCACCGAGCGCGAACACGCGCGCGGCCTGGTCCGGCCAGGAGTCCTTGTACAGGGCGGAGACGATCCCCGTCGGCACGCCGATCAGGATCGCGACCACCATCGCGGAGGTGGCGAGCTCGACCGTGGCCGGCAGGTACTGGCCGAGGTCGTGGCTGACCGGCCGGTTGTCCATGATCGAGATCCCCAGGTCGCCCCGCAGCAGGTCCCGCAGGTAGAGCAGGTACTGCACGGGCAGCGGCCGGTCCAACCCGATCTGGTGCCGGACCTTCTCGACGAGCTCGGGCGGCGCGTGGTCCCCGAGGTACGCCACCACCGGGTCGGCGGGCACGACATGGGTCAGGGCAAAGGTGATCAGCGTCACCCCGAAAACGACGAACACGGTCAGGGCGGCGCGGCGGGCCAGGTACCGGGCGAGGCTCATCTCCATTCGACGGGGAGCCGGATCCCCGGCCCCCCGCCCCCCGGCATCCCCGGGCTTACTGCTTGGTCAGGCTGAAGAAATCGATGCCGTTCACCGCGTCGAACACGAGGTGCTGGATGCGCTTGGAGACCGCGTACGAGATCATCGGCTGGTACATGATCGCAAAGGGGCCATCCTGCATCGCCATCTCGTTGATCTTCTTGTAGAGCGAGGCGCGTTCGGGCGTGTTCTGGAGCCCGCTGGCCTGCTGGACGAGCTTGGCGAGCGGATCGTTGTAGTACTGGAGGCGCCAGGCGAGCGACTTCTGCGTGTAGTCCCCGAACGGCTTGGCGAAGTCGTCGGGATCCGGGTAGTCGACGTACCAGTTGGCCAGCACCATCTGCGACTTCTGCGCGCGGTACGTCTTGTAGAGCTCGTCGGAGGCGAGCTGGCGGACGTTCACCGTGATTCCGGCCGCCGCGAGGTCGTTCTTGATCTTGGAGGCGAGGTCTCCGGCGGAGATGCCGCCCGCCGCTGTGCCGTTTGGCGCCAGCATCTCCACGGTGAAGCCGTTGCCGAAGCCGCCCTCCGAGAGGAGCTGCTTGGCCCGGGCGGGGTCGTGCTTGAACGGCAGGGACGCGTCGTACCCGAACAGCCCCTTGGGGATGATGCCCTGGAGCGGCAGCCCGTTCCCCGCCAGCAGATCCCGCACGATGCCATCGTAGTCGAGCGCGTACTTGACGGCACGCCGGACCTCCGGCTTGGCGAACGCCGGCACGTTCTTCACGTCCATGCCGACGTACTCCATCCCGAGGTCGGGGATCTGCGCCACGTAGAACCGCGGCTCCCGCCGCAGCGCCGCGAGCTGGGACGCCGATAGCCCCGTCGCGATGTCCGCATCGCCCCGGGTCAGCATGTTGCGCTGGACCGTGTTCTCCATGATGTTCGGCCAGATGATGCGCTTGATCGCCGGGGCCGGCCCGATGTTGTAGTTGGGGTTGGCCACGAGCTCGATCGTCACCAGGCGCTCCCACCTCGCGAGCTGGTAGGGCCCGCTGCCGGCCGAGTGGTCGTTCAACCAGTTGGTGCCCCAGTCGTTGTTCTGCACGTGCGCCTTGACGGTCTTGCTGTCCACGATCCCGGCGACCGTGTTGGCCATGATCGAGAGGAAGGCGCCCGGGCTGAACGGCTTCGGCAGCGAGATAACCACGGTCTGGGGGTCCGGCGCTTTGACGACTTCCCCGACGTTCTTCTCGTCGATCCCCATCTGCGTGATCAGCCATGCCGCCGGATCCTTGGGGATGTTGACCACTCGCTGGAACGAGTAGACGACGTCGTCCGCCGTCAGCACGTTGCCGCTGGCAAATTTGATGCCGCGTCTGAGATGAAACGTGTACACCCGCCCGTCCTTGCTCACGTCCCAGGACGTGGCAACGCTCGGGCGCGGGTGCGTGAGGTCGCCGCGCGCAAACTCGACGAGGTTCGAGTAGCACAGATGGTCGGGCGTCGTAAACTCGAAGGAGACCTGCGGGTCGAGCGATACCACGCTGCTGATGTCTGCGGCGATCACGATCGTCTGCTGAGGGCCGTAGACCGGGGCCGAGCTTCCGCGACCCACCGCCCAGACGCCGACCAGCAGGACGGCAACGAGCACCGCCACGACGCGCCGCATGGTGCATCCCCCCTTTGAGGCTTTGGTGCATGATACGCGGCCTGAGGCGGCCGGGTTCTCGGCGTCGCAACTTCGGCGGGGAGCGATGGCCTCCCTCCGTCGCCTCCCCGCCGACGGCCCGGGCCCCAGCCTCTCCCCGGAGTGTCCCCGGGGCCGACGCGTGTCGCCCCGACCGGGCGGACGGGGCGCGGTCGGCCGGGAGGGGATCGCGGGGGAGGAGTTCAGGCACCGTCGAGGAAGGTGGGCAGCCTGTGAAGGCGGTGGTGATTCGGGAGCACGGCGGGATCGACACGCTGCGCCTCCAGGAGGTCCCCACGCCTCGCCCGGGCCCCGGCGAGGTCCTGGTGCGTGTTCGCGCGGTCGCGCTCAACAACCTCGATGTCTGGGCACGCAGCGGCCCTCCCGGCGGCCGCCCGGTCTATCCGTGGGGCCGGATGGAGCTGCCCCGGATCACGGGCGTCGATGTCGCGGGCGTGGTCGAGGAAGCCGGCCCCGGCGTCGCGGGCGTCGCGGTGGGGGACCGCATCGTCGTCAACCCCATCCGTGCGTGCGGGGAGTGCGCCTACTGTCTGGCCGGCGAGCAGACGATGTGCCCAGGCTACGCGATCCTCGGGGAGCACACGCCGGGCGGGATGGCGGAGTTCACCGTCGTGCCGGCGCGCAACGTGCTGCGGATCCCCGATGCCGTCCCCTTCGAGGTGGCCGCCGCCGCGCCGGTGTGTTTCACGACGGCGTGGCGCATGCTGGTCACGGTCGGAGGCCTGCGGCCGGGCAACGATGTCCTCGTGGTCGGCGCATCGGGCGGGGTGGGGGCGGCGGCCCTCGTCATCGGGCGCCACGCCGGGGCACGGGTGATCGCGCTCGTCGGCAGCGCGGACAAGTGCCGGAAGGCCGAGGCGCTGGGCGCGATCCCCGTCGATCGCACTGAGCACCCGGAGTTCAGCAAGCGGGTCTGGGCCCTGACCGGGGCCGGCGTGCACATCGCGGCCGATCCCGTCGGACGGCCCACGTGGCCCGAATCGATTCGCAGCCTGCGACCCGGTGGGTGCCTGGTGATCTGCGGCGCCAGCGGCGGCGAGCGCCCGGATATCGATATCCGGGAGATCTACCAGCACCACCGGCGCATCCTGGGCGCGCCGATGGGGAACGTTCGGGACTTTCGGACCGTCATGGAGCTGGTGTTCCGCGGCGCGCTCCGACCCGTCATTCACGCGGTCCTGCCCCTCTCGGAGATCCGTGAGGCGCACCGCATCTTCGAGGCGCGGGAGCATTTCGGCAAGATCGTCCTCGTCCCCTGACGCGTGGAGCGCCGCGGCCCGGGGATCCATGCGAGGCGACTTCCGCACCTCGCCAGGAGGGCCTCCAGGCGACGCCGCGCCCAAGGCGCGGACCGCGAGGCTGCTCCGGTCCGCCACCACGCGCCCTCGGGGCTCAGGGATGCTGGACCATTCCACCGCAGCGTCGCGCGCTGTCGACCGGGGGACGCGGCGGGCCTGTGCCGCGCGCCTCCCGGGGGGCGCTCAGGCCAGCTCACACCCCCTCACCTGCCTCCGAACCAACGCCACGACGCACTAGGGCCGGTCGAGCGGGCGATCCTGCCAGGAGAGCGTCTTGAAGCTGAAGAACTGTGAGCCGAGAGGCATCGAGCCCTCGCCCGCGCAGAAGTGCACGTTCCCGACCGAGTCGATCGCGCTGACCTGTCCGCTCTGGCCCTCCACGTTGGCCGAGAAGATCCCGCCCTGGACCAGCACCGTCCCGCGTGTGAAGACGCTCCCCGGCGTATAGATGAAACCGGTGAAGATCGTGTTCGCCGGCAGCGTGATGTCCCCCGTCGCGAAGATGAATCCCCAGTTGTAGTTGTCCCAGGCGTTGGAGGTCGCCATGCTGCTGCACGTCTGGCCGCCCCTGCCGAGCGATCCGTTGACCGTCACCCCTCCGGGGTTCGCGTAGCCCTGGTCGTCGATCAGCAGCGCCTCGGGGTTGCCCTTCGTCCCCGTGAACGAGACGCTGTTCGAGAGACCCGTCTGCCGGATCGGCGGGGAGCAGTTGACCCCGTCCCCGGTCTGCACGATATACGCCGTGACGCCCGGGGCGAAGAACTGCTGGCATGCCTGCATACTCCGAAGGACCGGGATCGCCGGCAGGAGCGGGATGTAGCGGATCCCGTTCTGGTTGCCGGTACCGGCGCACGGGGCGGTGCACGAGGGTGGCTGGAAGAACGTCCTGGCCGGCGCGCGGGTGAGGTCGTCCGCCACCAGTCCCCAATCGAGGTACCGAGTCGCCGACGCCTTGCCGTTGTCGGCCGCCCCGTAATAGTGGTACCCGCTCGGGCAGCCGCCGGTGATCGGCGGCGATGGCAGCACGACGCTCGCCGAGGTGATCGGTGGCGTCGGGTTGACGCAGAACGGCTGCGTGGCGCTCGTCACCATCACCTTCCCGCTCGTCGAGCCGATGGTGGACCAGTACGAGGGGGTGTACGTGCCGGCGGGCGCATAGGTGACGCCGGTACCGTTCTGGGTCGCCTGATAGTAGCAGAGTCCCATGCCGAGACCATCGCACTGCGTCCTCAGGCGATCGTGGTTGTCCGCAATCCACGTGATCAATGCGGTGAAGTCCGCGGACGCCATCCCGATCGGCGTGAGCGGGTGCCAGTTGTACGGCACCGCGCGCAACCCATCCGGGCAGGGGGTCGGCGCTACCTCCGTCTGCGGGGAGCCGGTGCACTCCGCCGTGTAGTTGACCCCGTCGCTGACCTGGAGCCCGGTCGGGCAGTCGGTGTTCTGGCTACCGCCGCCGCCCTGAAGATCGATGTATGTCCCGGCCATGACCTGCGGGCTGAGGAGGACTGCCGCGGCGTCCCCGCCTGCACACTGCGGGGATTTGCTCCACGAGGCGAAGCCGACGGCCGACCGCGAGTATGTGTCGCCCTGGACCGGTGCCGCGTCGCCCTGGAACGTCACGCGGGGACCGTAGATGATCCACGGGAGGAATCCCTGGCGCAGCGCCGCCTGCTCGAAGATGCGGACCCACCGGGTCGCCTGTGTCCGGCCCGGTCCGTACGAGGCCGTCGAGAGAATCGGAAAGACGATCGCCTGCCCGGTAGAGAATCCTCGCAGGGGGGACTCGTAGATGACGCAGTTGACCGGCGTGCCGGTGGAGCTAGACGCGCAGTTCTGCGACGCGCCGGCCGTGAGGCTATTCTTGAAGACCGTCCCGCCCGGGACCGCGCCGAAGCTCGAGAGACGCGCAAGCGACTCCTGGATCCCCGCCTCGGCGAGGCCGAGCGCCTCGCTGCTGTCCCGGCTCGCGGTCGCGAACCTGGCCTCGTTCTGTATCAAGGACGAGAACGCGAACAGCATCATCGCGACCGCGAACATGATGAACAGCGCCGTGATCAGGGCCATCCCACGGTCGTTGCGGGCCCGCTTTGGATCACACGCATCGAGACGCCGGACGACGGCGGTGGAGGCGAAACGCGCGTTCCGGCCGATGGGGGCCCGGGCCTGTACCACGGGGCTCGCGACGACGGCCCACGGTCGTGGAACTGACGCGAGCTGCCTCGGTCCGATGGGGGCCCGGGCCTGTACCACGGGGCTCGCGACGACGGCCCACGGTCGTGGAACTGACGCGAGCTGCCTCGGTCCGATGGGGGCCCGGGCCTTTAGCCACAAGATCCCGCGCTGCGCGCGCGGGCAGCCTCCGTTCACGGGGTCCTCACTTCACCGACCTTCGGGCTGGTGCATCGGCTCCCGGCGGGTCCCTCAGCGCGACGTCCGGGGCCGCGCCCCTCGTGCGCACGGCCATGCGGCAGAACGGCAGGAGGCGGCTCGAGCCGCCTCCTGCCGACGCCGCGCCTGTTACCGCCGGCAGATCTTCCAGATCACACCCGTTCCCGGGATTTGGACGAGCGGACCGTCCCCGGGGACGATGAACTTGCTCTCCGGGTCCGACTGGCCGAAGTCGCGCACGGCACCATAGTCGACGACATAGGCGCAGCCATCGGGGCCGAACCTGACGTTCGTAGGACGGTTGAAGCCGCGAAGCCCGTCGGGGAACGCCTGCTCGAACGTGGTGTTGTGGGCGAACCGCATGATCTTCAGGGCGAGCGGCGCGTTCGGCGGGCTGAAGTTGATCAGCTTGACCTCGTGCCCGACCTCGGGAGCGGGTGCGGTGGCGTTCGCCGCTGAGAACCCGAAGTCTCCCTCGAGGGAGTAAAGCGCAGCCCCGCGCTGGACGGGCCCGCTGACGAACGCATCAGGCACGAAGTCGATCCCCGTGAACGAGGAGTCCGGCGCCTCGATGGCCAGAGGCGACGTGATCTGCTGAGGGGGGACCTTCAGGACGTCCCGGATCGGGATGTCGCCGGCCGCCGCAAGCGCCGCACGGCAGGCGACCGGATCGAAGGACGGCACGACCGGCGGCCCGCAGAGGTCGTCGCCGGGTCCGCCGATCGGGTTGAACATCGCCTGGCTCGACGGCAGGAACCCGAACCGGTCCGGCCACCCGTGGTAGTCCGGGGTGCCGTCGGGGTTCTGGCGAGCCAGGTCCAGGGCGTCCGGGGCGTTATTGGACGGCCGTGCGCCGCGCTCATCGGCGCCGTCCTCGCCCACGAGCAGCCCTCCCCTCAGCGCGTGATCATCGGGCGCGAACCGGATGGCATACCCGTTCCGGTACCCCCACGAGAACGGCTGGATCGTGGTCTCCGGATGCGCCACGTGCAGCCGCGCGCGCAAGATGGCGCCGTCGCATACGCCACGGTGCTTCGCGCTTTCGAATGCCCTGACGGTTGCTCCGGGGCGTTGCACGCCGAAGGGGGAGTACCCGCTCGTCTTCACGCCGAGGCCCGAGTCGAAGACGTTGTTGCTGAGCGTGATGTCCTGACACGGGATGTCCTGCTGGTTGAGCCCGCCGTTGTTGTCGCGGCCGACCACCCCGGAGTTTGTCGTGGATCCCTGTGACCAGTAGATGAACTCGCCCTTAAACGCGAGCTGCTCCGACGGGTGATCGCCGGTCGGCAGGTTCGTGATGAACGGGGTGACTTGGCCGCTGACGAGGTTTACGGTCACGATACGCGAGCTGTTGTTCTGCCCGCCTCCGTGGGTCGCCTGATTTGAGTCCGTCGCGAAGAGCCGCCCGCCCGCCGTCCCGTGCTCAAACGCGATGTCGATGGCGGGACCATGTGGCTGGAAGCCGCCCCCGGTGGCCGTCGGCTTCGCAAGAGGACCCGCGATCAGATGTCCGCCCTGGTCGAACACCAGGATATCCGGTGTGAATGGGTTGGTGGAGGCGAACGTGCCGCCCGATACCGCGGTCTCGTCGTTGCACCGGCTCGGCAGGCCATGCCCCGATTCCAGCACGAAGACCGCGAAGCGCTGCCTGTTGCCCAGGAACGCGATCCCGGTCGGGAAATTCAGGCCCTTGGCGAAGACCGATACCTTGTAGCCCGACGGGAGCACGATGTCCTCGCCATTACCGGGGTTGAAGAGCACCGTTTCCTGAGGGCAGAGGGGGTTGGCGAGCACCACTTTGGTCTGTTGCGCGGAGCCGAGGGTTGGCAGCGTCAGCAACAGAAGCATTCCCAGCAGCACGGCCGTGCGCGGCCGTCTATACACCATTTCCGCACCTCCTCACCTACTCGGAGCTTGGAGCCACGGCGCACCGCTGCGCCGGTGGAGTGCGGGGTGACGGCCCGGCGGGCGGGGTGGCGCCCGGGATCGGTCGGAAGCGCGGCGTCCCGCCGCGATCTCCCTACCGAGGCCTGCCCGGGCGGACGACGAGGAGTGCCGTGAGCGGCGCCGCAGCGCGCCGCGTTTCGAAGGCACGACATGGCGGAGCAAGCAGGGCGCCCTGCGGCGGTTCCCCGCGTCGGCGCCCCCACGCAACGAGGCCCCTCGACCTTTCGGCCGGCGGCCCATGCTCCCCCCCGGCACGACCTACGTCATTCACTGCAACGATTGTGTAATGATGAAAAGTTGGTGGCACTCTCCGCCTTCCATGCACGGGCAGCGCCACCCTCGGTCGGGCGAAGGATTTGAGCAATCGAACGAACGTTTCTTCCGGCGGGATGTCGCAGGGGCGCTTGGCGGAGCCTTCGGCCGGCGCGCTCCGGTGCTACGCCAGCATCGCCTTCACCGCGGAGCCGATCACGGTCGCGGAGGTCCGGACCGCGACCGTGAAGGCGAAGAACGGTCCGAAGTGCCGCGTCGCACACATGCTGGTGAAGAACAGCCCCGGCACGGTGCTCTGGAACTGCTCGTCGAGTGTCGGGAAGCCGTTCTCGGTGCTCAGCATCCCGAGCAGGTTGCCCTGGGCCAGGGGCGGGATCCGTCTGACGTCGACCTTGTATCCCGTGGCCAGGACGACCTGATCCGTGAGGAGGACCGTGCCGTCGTCCAGCGTCACATCGAGTTCCCCGCCGGGCCGCTCGCGGCATCCGATCACACGGGACTCGGGGAACAGCCGGACCGTCCCGTGCGCGAGCCGCGGGGCAAGCCAGGGCTCCAGCTTGAGCCGCCCCTCCGCCCACAGGCGGCGGTTCACCTGCTCCTTCTCCTCGGCTGTGAGACGCCGGAACCAGCCCGGATCCGATGCCATCGCCGCGACGAGCGGATCCACCCAGGACCAATCGGACGGTTGGAAGGCCGGCGTCGGGTGACGATACGACAGGTACACGGCGGCGGCGCCGTGCTCACGGATGAGGGCGGCCCATTCGAACGCGCTCTGCCGGCCCCCGATGATGAGCACCCGCTTCCCCCGGAGCGGTGAGAAGTCCACGAGATCGCAGGTGTGAACGAGCCGCCCGGATGGCACGAGAGCCGCGTAGGTGTCGGGCACGTGCGCGAAGTACCGAAAGCCGAGGGCGAGCACCACCGACCGGGCCGCGATCGTATCCCCATCCTCCAGCACGGCCTCGAAGCACGGCCCCGCGCGGCGGTGGTAGTGGAGCGCGCGCACCAGCTTCGGAAGCACCGGGATCGCCTTCCGATCCTGGAACCACGCGCAGTAGTCGAGGTAGGCATCCCGCGACAGCGGCTCGACGTCCGTGGGCCGGAGGTTCCTGGCCCCCAGGTAGCGCTCGATCGTGTCATCGCCCGCAGGATCGAGGTGCCAGTCGCACCCGGACCGCAGGTACATCCCCCCGGGCATGTGCGACTTCCAAAAGTCCATCGGACGACCGACGACGACGTGCTCGATGCCCTGGGACCGCGCATAGGCCGATAGGGCCAGCCCGTACGGCCCCGCACCGACGACGAGCAGCGGCACGCGGCTAGCCACCGCCGGGCCCACCGTCCTCCGCCTCCACAGCGATCGCGACAGCCTCGCCGCCCCCCAGGCAGAGCGCGGCGATCCCCCGCCGTCTCCCACCACGGCGGAGCGCATGCACGAGTGTCGTGAGGATCCGTGCGCCCGTGGCTCCCAGCGGATGCCCGAGCGCGATCGCGCCGCCGTTGACGTTCACCCGCTCCCAGTTCCACCCCAGGTCCGCCAGCGCGTAGCCGTTCGCCAGGATCTGCGCGGCAAAGGCCTCGTTCAGCTCGATCAGGTCGACGTCGTCCAGCGACCAACCGACCGTCTGGAGCAGACGGGGAATCGCCCGGGCCGGCGCATCGAAGATGTCCTTGGGCTCGACCGCAGCCTGCGCGTACCCGACGATGCGGGCCAGGGGCCGCGCGCCGATCTCCCGGGCCTTGGATGCGCTCGCGATCACGAGCGCCGCGGCAGCATCGTTGAGTCCGGGGGAGTTGCCGGCCGTCACCCGACCGCCCGGCTTGAACACCGGCGGCAGCTTCGCCAGCGCCTCCAGAGACGTGTCGCGCCGCGGCCCTTCGTCGCGGTCCACCACGGCTGTCTCGCCTCCGCGCTGGTGAACCACCACCGGCACGATCTCGCACGCAAATCGCCCACCGTCCACCGCCGCTACCGCCTTCCGGTGGCTGCCGAGGGCAAACTCGTCCATCGCCTCCCGGGTCACCCCGTAGCGGTCGGCGATGTGCTCCGCGGCGCTGCCCATGGCCCAGTCCGCGAACGCGCACCACAGGCCATCGACGACGAGCGCGTCCCTGACCTCCACGTGGCCCAGGCGAAGCTGTCCTCCGCGTCCGTCGATGAGGTGTGGCGCACGGCTCATGCTCTCGACGCCGCCCACCACGTACAACGCGCCGTCACCCGCGCGAATGGCCTGGGCCGCCAGCACAACGGCCTTGAGGCTCGCGCCGCAGACCTTGTTCACGGCCATGGCGCCGACGCTGCTCGGGAGGCCGCCTCGCATGGCGCACTGCCGCGCGATGTTCTGCCCGAGCCCGGCGGAGACGACGTTGCCCATGATGACCTCGTCGATGTCCGCGGGGTCGGGCAACCCCGCCCGCGCGACCGCCGCGCGGACAGCCGCCGCCCCCAGCTCCGCGGCGGGAACAGACGATAGCGCTCCCTGGAAACGCCCTACCGGCGTGCGGACGGCGCTGAGGATCACCGCCTGCTGCGTCTCGCTCATGCTCGTGCCTCTGCGGAGCCCCCGGCCTGCGCGCTGAACTTGTAGCCCAGGTGCTGCGTGCGGATGCAGCGGTCCTGGACCACCGCAAGACCTGCGCCGCGGACCCGGGCGGCCGCCCCATCGTGGACGATTCCCTTTTGTGTCCAGATCCCCTTGACGTTGGGCAGCCGGGCCAGCGCTTGCTCCACGATCTCGGGGACCTCCCGGCTCGGGCGGAAGACCACCACGAGGTCCACCCGCGCCGCCACGTCCTCGGGCAGGGCGCTCAGCGAGGGGTACGCGGTCCGGCCGAGGACGGCCGACGCATTGGGATTGACCGGCACCACCTCATAGCCCTCGCGGTGGAGGTGGTGGGCCACGATGTGGCTGTCCTTGAACGGATGCGAGGAGACGCCCACGACCGCGATCGTCCGGCAGGCCCGCAGGAGCTCGCGGATGAGCGCCCGTTCGTCGGTCGTCTGGGTCATGGCACGTCAGCCCTTCAGCGCCGCGCCGTCTGTCCGCGTCGCGATACCCCTCACGGAAGGGCCCGGGCCCCCAGCGGACCGACCCCGCTCGCCTGAGCGCCAAAGCCGCTTGGCCGCGTCGCGATACACGAGATCTACATGAGGCCGCCGGCGCTGCGGATATGGAGCTGGGAGATGTGCTCCGCGAGCTTCTCGCTGAAGCCCGCCTGCCGGAGCCGTTGGAGGCGAGCGCCGTTCAGGTCCTCGCCGAACCGCTGCACCCGGCGGCGGCCCCGATCCAGAGAGGCCGCTTCGCGGCCACCGCCTGCGACCACGGCCAGGGCCTCCTGGACGGGCTGCGGGATCCCCGAGACCTCGTATGTGAAGGACAGCCGGGCCTCGAGGGCGTCGACGAAAGCCTGTCCGGCGGCGTCGGGGTGCGGGGCGGCGAGCAACTGCCGCCGCAGCCGGCCCACCCCGTACGCGACATGCCGTGCTTCGTCCTCCAGCGACCGCGCGACGATCTCGCGGGTGGCCTCATCCGGCGCGATCTCCAGGAGGAGGTGAAACAGCTCCATGAACGTCCCCTCCCCGAGCACGTGGAGGAGGAAGCTCGCCTTGGCGAAGTCGTCCTGGGCGAGCAGGCCCTTGATGGAGCTCTCCGTCCCGGCCGACGCCGTGCGCAGGCCGACCCCGTTTACGTAGAGGCGCTTCACGAACGCCTCGACGTGCCGCGCTTCGTCCATGACCTGCGTGGACAGGAAGAACCCCACCTCGGAGAACGCCGGGTGGATCCGCGGCACGAACTTGGCGGGCACGTACCACGCGGCGTACTCCTGCTGCACCATCCAGGTCAGCACATCCGCCAGCGCCTCTTCGATTTCCGGAGGGACGGCCCGTGCCGCCTGCCACGGGATGTCGGTGGTCGCGTTCCACTGCCGCCGCTTGGCGCGCTCGACGAGCTCGTGGACGTTGTCGGCCCATGCGATGTCGCGGCGGGTCACGGTGTACGGCATCCCGGGCCCGGGCGCCGCCCGGGCCGCGCCCCGGAAGATGATGCCCTCGGGCTCCGCTTCCTCGGGGAGCGGGGCCAGCGGCAGGGCGGCCAGGGGGAGAGTTCCGTCGGGCCCCAGCGGCGGGACGGCCGGCGCGGGATGCTGCGACGGCCGCTCCGCAGCGCCGCGGCGCTCGCGGTCGGAGGGAAGGGCCTCCCCCTCAGGAGGAGAGCCCGCGGAGGTCCGGTCGTCGCGCGCGGGACGGGTCATGCGACACCCCTCAATCCATCGCCTTGACGGTGTACCGGAGGTCCACCGGCTGCCGCACGGTGTTGACCACCGGGGAGAGGTTCACCGCGCGGTACAGGATCTCGTCGAGGAGCGGGCCCTCGGCGCTGCACTTGATGTAGATTGTCACGTTGATCGCGGTGTAGCCCGAGGTGCTCTCACGGATGCCGAAGAAGGCGGGCAGATCGATGGTCCCCTCGACGTCGATCTCGAGCTCGTCGACCGTGACTTCGCGGAGAGCGGCCTGGGCTGCGATGCCGACCGCGATGCACCCGCCGATCGCGCCGAGCAGCGCCTCGCTCGCGGCCATCGCCTTGTTGGTTCCGCCCAGCCATTCGGGCTCGTCGTACCCGTGCGGGGGGACGTCACGCGTATAGGCCTGGCTGTGCAGGCCGGCGATCCAGCGGACGCGCGCGCGGCGAGAGAACCGGGACATCTCCTCCGCGTAGCGAGGATCGGAGTCCATGCGCGTCGCCAGATCGACGACCGTGGGGAGGTCCACCCCGTTGACCTTCACCGTAGCCCGTGTGTCAGCCATGGACGACTCCTCACCCGGCCGGTGACCGGTCTCCCGCCGCCGCCGAGAACAGCGCCGGCGTATCGGAAACGCTCGAACGACGTGTGGGTCGGACTCAGGGGGCTGCGAAGGCGCCCACAGCGGCGGAACGGTCCCCGCTGCGGCTCACCTCCGCGGCGGACAGATACACCGAAGGCGGGTATACCGCAGGAGATCCTCGCGCTGTACCGGCTGTGATACGATCGCGGTCACACGCCCATTCTAGTATCGCCGCCTGGCGAGTGTCAACGCCGCGCTGTCCCCGCGCTGCTCGGTGCGCCGCGGGCCGGACGCGCCCCTCTGTCAGCGCGCACGCGTCCGGCCCGCGCCCGCGACCGACCGCCTACGACGCGGCGAACGACGGGGCAGCGCCCCGAACGCTCGGCCGCACCGCCACGTCTCCGCAGCCCGGAATGCCGCCGCCTCCGGCCGGGTTGGAACGGGCGTACGCCGCCGGGCGGGGCTTGCATCCGCGCGTTGCGATCCTCATCATGGGATTGACGGCACGGCATCGAAGAGGAGCGGAGATTATGCTTGAACGCCCGCTCACATGGAAGGCGCTCAGAGCCCGAGGCGTGTGCGATACCTGACCGGCCTCCCTGCTGCTCGGGCTGGCAGCGTTCAGTGTTTACAACGCGGTCTACGTCGCATGGAACCTTCCCCGGTGGACCCGCCGGATCATCGCGGGGGCGTCGCCCCCGGGCCGCGCGGCCACGCGACGGTCCCGGGTTGGGCGGGGGCCACGCCCGGGGGCGACAGCGAACGGGGCGCATGAGGAAGGCGCAGTCTCGGGGGCGCGTTGACGGTGCTCAGGTAGACCAGGGGTGCCACGGCGCCTCCTCGATCTTGAGGGCGCCGTCGCGCACCGAGGCATCCCAGCGGGTGCGCTCGCCCTCCCGCCAGAACCGCAGATCGAGCCGGGCCCGGCCCACCGTGAGGTTGCGGAGCGTGACATCCGTGAGCCAGCGCGGCAAGTACGGGTCGACGTAGAGGCAGCTCCGCGGCGCGTCCGCCCGCAGCCCGAGGATCGCCTGCAGCAGGTGAAACACCGACCCCGCGGCCCACGCCTGGGGCACGTTCGCGCCGAGGTACTGCACGGGGAACATCCCCGGGCGCCGCGGCAGGCCCGCGTACAGCTCCGGGAGCCGGTGGCTCACGAAGTAGCTGGCCGCCTCGCTGATGTCCCGGGCGATGCGCGCGGCCTCCTCGGCGAACCCGTAGCGCTTGAACCCCAGCGCGATGAGCCCGTTGTCGTGGGGCCACACCGACCCGCGCTGGTAGGAGAGCGGGTTGTAGGCGGGGTTGCGCGCCGACAGCGTCCGGATCCCCCACCCGCTCCACATGTCCGGCTCCTGCAGCCGCCGCACGACGCGCGCGGCGTGCGCCGCGGACGCGATGCCGCTCCACAGACAGTGCCCCGCGTTCGAGGCGACGCTGCGGACCGGCTGCTTGTCCGGCCCCAGCGCGAACGCGTAGCAGTCGATCTCCTCGCACCAGAAGCGCGCCTCGAACCTCGCCCGCAGCGCCGCCGCCTTCCGCCGCAACTCCTCCGCGCGCCCCCCCTCCCCCAGGGCCGCAAACACCTCCGCCATCCGCTGCCATGCGTCGAACACGTACCCCTGCAGCTCGCAGGTGCCCTTGGGCTGCCCCACCGGGCGGCCGTCCGCGTCCACCACCGCGTCCCCCGCGTCCTTCCATCCCTGGTTCTCGTAGCCCTGCGGCGAGCGGGTCCGGTACTCCTGGAACCCGTCCCCGTCCAGGTCCCCGTACCGGTCGATCCACGCCAGGCACCCCAGCGCGGTGTCCCGGTACTCCCGCAGCAGCGCCTCGTCCCCCGTCCACTTCCACGTCTCGTGCAGCAGGATCAGGTACAGCGGCGTCGCGTCCGCCGTCCCGTAGTACGGGGTGTGCGGGATCTTGTGGAAGTGCGCCAGCTCGCCGAACCGGATCTCGTGCAGGATCTTGCCGGGCTGGGCGTCCCGCCAGTCGTCCTCCTCCCGCGCCTGGTACTGGGCGAGCTTGCGCAACGCCCCGCGCGCCAGCCCCGGGTGCAGCAGCAGCGTCTGCAACCCGGCGATCAGGCTGTCGCGGCCGAACAGCGTCACATACCACGGCACCCCCGCCGCCGGCACCCAGACGTCCGGGGCCAGGTCGTGCTCGTACAGCCGCAGCGCCCCGATGTCCTCCACCGACTGCTGGTAGAGCCGGTACACCTCCTCGTTGGCGGAGGTGAGCTGCGTGGCCTGTGCCTGCCACCCGGCCTGCAGCCGGTCGAAATCCGTCTCTTCGTCGAGGTGGGCGCACCCGTACAGCGGGGCCCGGACCTGCCCGGCGCCGGCCAGGATGTAGTGGGCGCACGCGTGCCACCTCGCGCCGGGCGCCAGCGCGATCTCGAACGTCACGCGGCCGTTGGCGTAGTGCGCCGCGGAGTCGGTGTTGACGAGCCGGTAGGTGAACTCGCAGTGGAAGTCGCGGTGGGTGTAGGACGTGCGCACCTCGCTCCGCTCCGCGTCCCACACCGTCTCGATCCGCCCGCGCCGCACGAACTCGTGCGACTTCACCTCGAACAGGTCGGCGAAGTCCGAGCGCAGCGCGATCTCCAGGTTGAACCGCACCGGCGCCACGCCGTAGTTGGTCACGTCGAGGTCCTCGTGGATCCCCTCGCCGACCGTCCGGCAGATCTCAAGTCCGAGCGTGCCCTCGGGAACCTCTCCCTCCTCGGTTCGAAAGGCGCGGTTCGTGAGCACGATCCGGGCCGCGTAGTAGGTGATCGGGCTCGAGGTGAGGCGGACCCACGGCCGGCCGTTCGCGAAGATCGCGTAGTAACTGACGAAGCGCGTGTCGCCGGCGAAGACGCCCTGCTCGCTGTCGGCCGCGATCTCGCCGCCGAGGTCGGTGACCATGAAGGTGGTGCTCTGGTTGATCGTCAGGACGGGAGGGCCGACGCTGATCTCGACCGGCATCGCGCCGTCACCGGCCCCTGCGCGCGGCCGCCCGCGTCCGGCGGCGCGCGGTGCCCGCGCGCCGCCGGATTTTGGTGAGCGCCGAGGCTCTATGGATCGCGATGTGGTCGGTCTTGTCGCTCTTGATCACGTACTGCGGCTCGTCCCTCGACGCGTGCCGCACGCGGCCTTTGAGGAGCGTGTCGGATGTGATCTTCTGGATGATGACGCCGCTCACCCGTCCGGCCTCCGAGTTCCACGCGACACGATCACCCACCCGGAGCACGCCGCGCATCCTGCCCTCCTCGCACGAGCTCGCATAGATTGCTTACCCCGTCTCCGACACACCGTCGTGCCACGGGTCGATATTGGCGCGCCGGGACGGTCTCTTCCTGCCGGCCTCCGTGACCTACGGCCCGCAAGTCCACCTCAACCCCGTGCCGTCACGTCCGCCCCCACGGCGAACGCCCGCATCTCCGTGAGAGGATGGCCACCGGTGGGCAACCCCGGTGGTGAGCGAAGGGCCTTGCGGCCACGCCGTGACCACGCTACGATGTGCTAGCATGTAGGGAGCCGTCGGTCGGGCTGATCCGACGGCGTCCGAGGCCTGTGCCGACCATGTCGACCCGCCCGTCACCCCTTGCCGGGATCCCGGCTCGGGAGAAGCGCGCGGTGGCACTCTCGTCCGTGGTGGCCGCCGCGCTCCTCACCGCCCTCAAGGCCATCGTCGGGCTCCTCATCGGAAGCCTGGGCATGCTGTCGGAGGCGGCGCATTCCGGCATCGATCTTGTCGCGGCCGTGATCACATACCTCTCGGTCCGGGTTGCGGACCAGCCGGCGGATCCGGCGCACCCCTTCGGGCACGGCAAAGTCGAGCATCTCTCGGCGCTCGTCCAGACGGGGTTGCTCATCGTCACGAGCGTCTGGATCGTCATCGAAGCGATACGCCGGCTTGCCCTCCGCGCGTCGCACGTGGAGCCGTCCGCATGGGCGTTTGGGGTGCTGCTGCTGTCCATCCTGATCGACACGCTGCGCTCTCGCGCGCTGTCGCGGGCGGCGGCGAAATACCGCAGCCAGGCGCTCGAGGCGGACGCGCTCCACTTCTCGACAGACGTCTGGAGCACGAGCGCGGTGATCCTCGGGCTCCTCCTCGTCTCCCTGGCCGGCACCACCCGACTGCCCTGGCTCCGGGATGCCGACCCCGTGGCGGCGCTCGTGGTGGCCGCCCTCAGCCTCTACGTCGGGACGCGGCTGGGAAACCGGACCGTTGGGCCCCTCCTGGACGCGGCCCCGGAGGGCGTGCCCGAGCGCATCGTGGAGGCCGCGGCGCGCGTCCCCGGCGTCCTCAAGGTGGAGCGCGTGCGCGCCCGGCAGAGCGGCAACAGGCTCTTCGTTGACCTGCGCCTCGTCCTCCAGAGCAACATCCCCTTCGAATATGCCCAGTCAGTGGTGCAGCGCGTCGAGCGGACGATCCACGACCTCCAGCCGACGGCCGATGTCACCGTCGACGCGATTCCGCGCGCCCCCTCGTCCGGAGACCTGGTGGAGCGCGTCCGCTCGATCGCGCACCGGGAGAACTTCCAGATCCACGACGTGACCGTGTTTGAAACACGGGGCAGGGTCAAAGTCGACCTCGACCTGGAGGTGGATCCGCACCTGCGGCTCACAGCGGCCCATGATCGCGCCACCGCGCTCGAGCACACGCTCCGCAGCGCCCTGCCTGAAATCGACGAGGTGAACGTCCACATCGAACCACTGCCGGAACGCGTCCAACCCGCGCGGGCGGCGACACGGGTCCGGGCTGAGCTGGAGCAACGCATCCTCGACATCGCCCGCCAGACGCCCGGGGTGGTGAACTGCCACGCCGTCGAGGTTCATCGGGTCGGGGGCGCCCTGCTTGCCACGGTGCACTGCACACTACAGCCCGCCCTGTCGGTCACCCGCGTCCATGATATTACGGAAGACCTGGAATTCCGCGTGCGGCAGGAGCTCCGGCAGGAAGTCGAGGACATCACGGTCAGCATTCACCCGGAGCCCGCGTCCAAGCACGGCTAGCGCATGATCTCCGAGGTCTGACGAGGGCTCTAGCGAAGCGGATCGGCCGCGGGGGCCTGCCGGTCGAGGAACGGCGTCCCACCCCGACGAACCGCGGGAGCGCGGCGATTCGCCCGGGGCCCCGGGAGGGCGCGGTTCCCGTGAGGCACGGCAGCGATGCCGTGGCGCCGGAAGCGGGCGAGGAGGCGGCGAAGGTGCCGCACGGACACGCCCGGGAGGGTAGCTGCCTCAGCGGCCCGGGGGATCCCACCCTGGAGCCGCGTGAGGATGCGCACGCGGTGCTGCTCCTTCTGGTTCAAGGTGATCGTCTCCCTGGTCATGGTCCCAGGGTGACAGAATCACTGAGCCGTCGTGGGATGACAGAATCATTGAGCTATTACAGGCACGATAGGCACGATCAGGCGTTTCGGAACCCGAGATGGCTGATCGCCCACAGCACCAATAATAGGCTGGTTGGGTGTTTGCCTCTGCCCGTGTGGACAGGGGTTTCTATTTTCGCATTCG
>JAJPJJ010000093.1 GCA_021324295.1 Bacillota bacterium | reverse complement strand
CGGGCGACGCCCGGATGATGGCGCTCGCCTGCGGCGGGCACCTGGACGACGCGGCCTACCTGACCGATTACCTCCTCTGGATGAAGCAGGCCTCCGGCGTCTATCTCTGGCTGGGGGTCGCCGACGCGGACGGGCGCCTGGTCGCCGCGACCGATCCCGCCACCCTCGCCCTGGACGTCGGGCGGCGGGAATGGTTCCTGGCCGCGCGCGGCGGGGCCGCGGTCGTACTGGGCGATGTCGGGCCCTACGAGGCGGCCGGCGGCGTGGACTCCGTGGCGGTCACGGCGGCGATCGCCGGGCCGGATGGGGCCTTCGCCGGCGTCGTGATGAGCCTCGCGGGGCTGCCGGCCGTGGAGGGCGTCGTGACCCGGACGATCAGGGCCTTCCAGGCGCGCGAGGGCTTCTTGGGGACCTTGGAATATCAATTCCTCAACCGTGACGGCCTGGCCTTCGTGGACTCGGACCTGGCGCACAAGGGCAACGTCAACCTGTTGGCGATGGGCCTGCCCTCGGCCCGGCTCGCCCTGGCCGGTGCCGGCGAGCCCGGCTACGTCGAGGAAGAGCATCTCCGCCGCCGCGTGCGGGTGCTGACGGGCTACGCCCGCGTCCGGGGGGAGGACGCGGCCGGCGGCCTGGGCTGGGGCGTGCTGGTCCGCATGGACGAGGCCGACATCCTCGAGCCGATCCGCGACGTCCTGCTCAAGCTGCTCGTGGCCGGCGCGGTGGTCTGGGGGCCGATGTTCACGTTGCTGCTCTGGGCCGTCCCGCGCTTGCGGCGCGAGTACGCGCAGGCGCGGCGGGAGAGCGCGCGGGCCCGCGAGGCCGAGGCGACGGTGCGGGAAGGGGCCCGGCGCCTGCGCGCGCAGTACGTGACCACCGAGGTGCTGGCCGAGGCCCGGACGGTGCAGGAGGCGGGCGGCCGCATCCTGCAGACGATCTGCGAGAGCCTGGGGTGGGAGCTGGGCGCGCTCTGGTTGGTGGAGGAGCGGGCGCGGGTGCTCCGCTGCGTCGCGCTCTGGTGCGCCCCCTCGCGGGAGGCCGGGGAATTCGAGGCGGTGACCCGCCGGGGCACGTTCGCCCCCGGGGTCGGGCTGCCGGGCCGGGTCTGGCAGAGCGGGGAGGCCGTCTGGATTCCGGACGTGGTCACCGACCGCAACTTCCCCCGCGCGCCGGCCGCCGCGCGCGCCGGTCTGCACGCCGCCTTCGCATGCCCCATCCGCGTGCGCGGCCGCGTGCGGGGCGTCTTCGAGTTCTTCAGCCACGAGATCCGGCCGCCCGACGAGGACCTGCTGCTCATGCTGGCCGACATCGGGGACAAGACCGGCCAGTTCATCGAGCACCGGCAGCTCGAGGAGCAGTTCCGGCAGGTCCAGAAAATGGAGGCGATCGGCCACCTCGCCGGCGGTATCGCGCACGACTTCAACAACCTGCTCACGGTCATCAACGGCTACGCCCAGATCATCCTCAGCCGGCTGCCGCCGGGCGATCCCGTGGCGGCGGACGTCGGGGAGATCCAGAAGGCGGGCGGCCGGGCGGCCGCGCTCACGCAGCAACTCCTCGCCTTCAGCCGGCGGCAGGTCCTGCAGCCGAAGGTGCTGGACCTCAACGGGGTCGTGACCGGCCTGGAATCCATGCTGCGCCGCCTGATCGGCGAGCACATCACGTTGATCACCGACCTGGCGCCGGGGCTCGGTCGCGTCAGGGCCGACCCGGGCCAGATCGAGCAAGTCCTGCTGAACTTGGTGGTCAACGCCCGGGACGCGATGCCCGGGGGCGGCCGGCTCACGATCAAGACCGCCGACGTGGAGCCGGCCGGCCAGGGCTTCCTGTTCTCGGACCTCGGCGCCGACGCTGCGCCCGGTTCCCCTGACGCGCCCGCCGGCACCCCCCCGGTCCGTGCCTACGTGGCGCTGGCCGTCTCGGACACCGGCCGAGGCATCGAGCCGCAGGTGCGGGCCCACATCTTCGAGCCCTTCTTCACGACCAAGGAGCGCGGCAGGGGCACCGGCCTGGGGCTCTCGACGGTGTACGGGATCGTGCAGCAGAGCGGCGGCCACATTTGGGTGGAGAGCGAGCCGGGCGAGGGCGCGACCTTCACGGTCTATCTCCCGCGGGTCGCGGCCGAGACGGCGACCGAGGCCCCCGGCGGACGGGCGCCGGACGCCATGCCGTGCGGCCGCGAGACGATCCTGCTCGCCGAGGACGAGGACATGATCCGGACGATGGTGAGCGAGCAGCTCCAAGCCCGGGGATACCGCGTGTTGGCGGCGTCGGACGGCCTCGAGGCCTTCCGCCTGGGCGTGGACACCCGCGAGCCGATCCACCTGCTGCTCACCGACGTGGTCATGCCGGGCATGAGCGGCCGGGAGGTGGCGGAGCGGCTGGCGGCGGCGCATCCGGAGATGCGCGTGCTCTACATGTCCGGCTACACGGACGACGCCGCCGTGCGGGGCGACGGCGACTTGCTGACGAAGCCCTTCGCGCCCCAGGAGTTGGCGCGACGGGTCCGCGAGATCCTCGACCGCCGGGCCGCGTGAGGGGCGGCGGCTCCGCCGCGCGGCTTGTGGGGGCGCGCGACGGGGGCATATAATGCGGCTCGCGGCCGGCGGACGGGTTCGGCATCCCGCCTCAAGGAGGGCGCGTGGCGATGGGGAAGGGACAGGAACAGGAGATCGATCGGTTCCGATTGCGGGAGGAACCCTACTACCAGGAGGTGAACGGGGAGATCGGCCTGTTCACGCTCGCGGCCAAGAACCGGATGCCGGTCATGCTGAAGGGCCCGACCGGCTGCGGGAAGACGCGCTTCGTCCAGCACATGGCCTACCGGCTCGGCCGCCCGCTCGTCACCGTGGCCTGCCACGAGGACTTGACCGCCTCCGACCTGGTCGGCCGCTACCTGCTCAAGGGCGACGAGACGGTCTGGGTGGACGGCCCGCTGACGCTGGGGGTGAAGCACGGCGCGATCGTCTACCTCGACGAGATCGTCGAGGCGCGCAAGGACACGACGGTCGTCATCCATCCGCTGAGCGACGACCGGCGTCTGTTGCCGATCGAGAAGAAGGGGCAGGTCATCGAGGCGGTGGACGACTTTCTGCTGGTGATCTCTTACAACCCCGGCTACCAGAGCGTGCTGAAGGACTTGAAGCAGAGCACCAAGCAACGGTTCCTGGCGATCGAGTTCGACTATCCGCCGCGCGAGGTCGAGGCCCGCGTCATCGAGCGCGAGGCGGGGGTGGACAAGGACCTCGCGCTCAAGCTGGTCCGGCTGGGCGAGAAGGTGCGGAACCTCCGGAACCACGGGCTGGAGGAGGGCGTGAGCACCAGGCTGCTGATCTACGCGGGCACGCTGATCCGCCAGGGCGTGCCGCCGGCGCGCGCCTGCGAGACGGCCGTGGCGCGGCCGATCACGGACGATCCGGATATGCAGGGGACGATCCAGGAGCTGGCGGGAGCGATATTCGCGTGAGGACGACCGACCGGAACGGGCTATCGGGAGGCGCAGGGAGGCGGACATGCGGGTGGCGGGACGGGTGGCGGCGGTGGTCGTGACGGGATGGCTGCTGGCCGGGTGCGGCAGTCTGATGCACCCGAGGGCCGGCGAGTTCCTGCAGCAGGCGACGGGCGCGAGCGGGGTCGAGACCGAGATCAATCTGACGAGCATGATCGAGGCGACCATCACGGGGCTCAAGGGCCGATCGGACTACGAGGCCGGGCTCGCCGCCCTCCACGATCAGCTCTACGCCCTCAAGAAGGCGGGATGCCGGGTCACCGAGGAGCAGGGCAAGACGGTCGCCTACGCCAAGGCCGTCACGCTCCGCCGGGAGATCCGGACTGTTTTCCACCGGCTGTGGAAGACCCGCGAGGACCAGGCGCTGCGCGACATGCACTTAGACTTGCTCGCCGGGCGCGTCCGGGAGCTGCGGGAGACCCTTCAGACCGTCAAGGGCTGACCTGCCGGCCGCGTTTCCCCCGCCGCCCGCGCCACGCCCAGGGACGATGGTGAGGCGCCATGCGCGTGCTCGTGCTCGGAGCCGGCTATGGGGGATTGCGGCTGGCCCTCGACCTCGAGCGGGGGCTCTGGCGGGGTCATTGGACGGGCCAGGTCCTGCTCGTGGATCAGTACCCGCTGCACCAGCTCGTGACCGAGATGCACCAGGTCGCGGCGGGCTCGGTGCTCTCGGACTTCGTCACTGTGCCGCTGGCCAAGGTCCTGGAGGGCCGGCGCGTCGCCTTCCGGCAGGCCGCCGTCACCGGCTTCGTCCTCGCCGACCACAAGGTGCTCACCAGCCAGGGCCCCCTCGCCTACGACTGCCTCGTCATCGGGCTGGGCGGCGAGGTGGATTACTTCGACAGCCCCCAGCCCCTCATCCCCGGCCTCCGCGAGCACGCCGTCGGCATCCAGACCCTGCAACAGGCCAACCGGGTCCAGGTCCGTCTGCAGGAGGCCGTCTATCGCCGCGCGAGGGAGGGCCCGGACGCGGCGCCGCTCACGATCGTGGTCGGCGGCGCCGGCATGACCGGGGTGGAGCTGGCGGGGCAATTGGCCGACGAGGCGGCCCGGTGGCGGCGCGAGTACCGGCTCGGGCCGGGGACGATCCGCGTGCTGCTCGTCGAGGCCCAGGACCGGCTCCTGCCGGGGCTGCACCCGCGGATCGCCGAGTATGCGGCGGCGGTCCTGGCGGCCAAGGGCGTGGAGATCAAGCTCCGCGCGCCGATCGCCCGCGTGGAGAAGGACCGGCTGCTCTTCGCCTCGGGCGAGACCTGCGCGGCGTCGCTCGTCGTCTGGGCGGGCGGGGTGCGGGGGCCGTCGCTGCTGGCCGACTCCGACCTGCCGCTGGACCCGAAGGGCCGGGTCCGGGTGAACGGCTACCTGCAGGTCGAGGGCTTCACCGACGTCTACGCGCTGGGCGACTGCGCGCTCGTCCTCCATCCCCACACCGGCCGG
>JAJPJJ010000036.1 GCA_021324295.1 Bacillota bacterium | reverse complement strand
GCGTATTCCCGTACACTGAGAGGACCCACGTTGCCTCCTGGGTGCCGGTGACCGGCATTTTGAGGCAACAATTCGCTCTTCGGTGTCGATAATTTTGAGGCACTTCGGCCCGTTGACGCCCCGCGGGCGCGGATGGTATCATTGGGCATCATACGGGCGATGACGGAGACGCGTCGGCCCGCGTCTGCCCTCCAGAGAGCCGGCGGTGGTGCAACCCGGCGGGCGGGGCGCGGCTGACTCCCCTCCCGAGCCACGGCCGACGGCGGCCCGGTCGTGACGGGCAGCCCGAAGGCCGGACGGGTCTGCCCGTTACCGCTGTCGAGCGCCGGACCGGCGTCCTGCCGGATCCGGAAAGGAGTGGCACCGCGAGCGCTCTCGCCTCCTGTGGCGGGAGCGCTGTCGTTTGTAGCGGAGGCCGAGGGCCAAGAGACGTCTCTCGTGTCGAGGAGGAGCGCGATGTCCGAGATCAACCTGCTGATCCCCGGTCCCACCCCCCTGCCGCCCGAGGTGATGCGCGCGATGAGCCGGCCGATGACGAGCCATCGAGGGCCGGCGTTCGGCCGGATCATGCGCGAGATCCTGGACGGCCTCGGCGAGGTGTTCCAGACGCGATCCGATATCATCCCGCTCGTCGCGTCGGGGACCGGCGGCCTGGAGGCTTCCGTGGTCAACTTCCTCTCACCGGGCGACCGCGTCCTCTCGGTCAACAACGGCCACTTCTGCGAGCGGTACGCCGAGATCGCCGAGCGATTCGGCGCGCGCGTAGATCGGGTCACGGCCGAGTGGGGGCGCCCGGTGCCGGCCGAGGCGGTGGCCGCGCGCCTGCGCGAGGACACCCGGCGCGAGTACCGGGCCGTGCTCGTCACGCAGAGCGAGACGAGCACCGGCGTGCACAACGATGTCCGGGCCGTGCGCGAGGCGCTGGCGGACCACCCGGCGCTCCTGATGGTCGATGCGATCAGCAGCCTGGGCGCGATCCCGCTCGAGACCGACGGGTGGGGCGTCGACGTCGTCGTGACCGCTTCGCAGAAGGCGCTGATGAGCCCGCCCGGGATGGCGTTCCTCAGCGTGAGCGAGCGGGCCTGGGAGGCGGCGGAGCGGGCCACGGGGCCGCGATTCTACTTCGATCTGCGCCGCGGCCGGGCGGAAGCGCGCAAGCCGCACCCCGGGACGCCGTTCACGACCGCGATCACGGTCGCGTACGCCGTGCACGCCGCGCTTGGGCTGATCCACGCGGAAGGCCTCCCGCGGGTCTTCGAGCGGCACCGCCGGATGGCGCGGATGGTGCGGGCCGGGGTCCGCGGGATGGGACTCCACACGCTCGTGGACGACGAGCACGCTGTGAACACGGTGACGACCGTGCGGGTGCCGGACGGGGTGGACGGCCGCGCCGTGGGCGCGCACGCCCGCGACAGGTACGCCGTCCTGCTCGGCAGCGGCATCGGCCGGCTGGAGCAGGCGATCGTGCGGATCGGCCACCTCGGGTACACGCGGCAGGAGTGGCTCCTCGCCGGGCTGGAGGCGCTCGGGCGCACCCTCGCCGACCTGGGGCATCCGGTCCGGACCGAGGCCGGGCTGCGCGCCGCGACGGATTCGCTCGAGGCGCCCGCACCGCTGTAGGCGCGGGATCCGATGCGTGTCCTCGTCGCAGACGGGCTCGCGGACGAGGGCCTCCGACGCCTGCGCGGCGCGGGCGATGTGCTCGTGCGGTCCGGGGTGCCGGAGGCGGAGCTGTGCGCGCTCCTGCCGGGGTTCGAAGCGCTCATCGTCCGCAGCCGGACGCGCGTCCCGGCGCGCGCGATCGGCGGGGCGCGGCGCCTGCGCGTCATCGCCCGCGCCGGCATCGGGGTCGACAACATCGATGTCGATGCCGCGACGCACCGTGGCATTCTCGTGCTCAACGCGCCGGAGAGCAGCACGACCGCCGCGGCGGAGCACACGCTCGCGATGCTGCTCGCGCTTGTCCGCCACATCCCCCAGGCACACGCCGCGCTCGCGGCCGGGACGTGGGCGCGCGAGCGCTTCGTGGGAACCGAGCTGGCCGGCAAGACGCTGGGGATCGTCGGGCTCGGGAAGATCGGCAGCGAGGTCGCCCGGCGCGCGAGCGCCTTCGGCATGCGCGTGCTCGCCTACGACCCGTACGTCGCGGAGGAACGGGCGCGCCGGCTCGGCGTCGAGCTCGGCCCATGGGACGCCGTCCTACGGCACAGCGACGTGCTGACGCTCCACGTGCCGCTGGGGCCGGATACACGTGCCCTGATCGGCGCCACGGAGCTCGCCGCGATGAAGCCGGGGGCCCTGCTCGTCAACTGCGCCCGCGGAGGACTGGTCGACGAGGCCGCGCTGCTCGACGCCCTCGACCGCGGGCACGTGGCCGGCGCCGCGCTGGACGTCTTCGCGCAGGAGCCTCCCCCGGCCGATCATCCGCTGCTCTCCCACCCCCGCATCGTGGTCACCCCGCACCTCGGCGGCTCGACGGTGGAGGCGCAGCGCTCGATCGCGGTCGAGGTCGCGGAGCAGGTCCTGGCGGCGCTACGGGGAGAGCCGGTGCGCGGGGCGGTAAACGCCCCCGCCCTCGGCGAGGACGCCTGGCGCCGGCTGGCCCCGTTCGTGGAGCTCGCCCGCGCGCTCGGCACGCTGGCCCGGGAACTCGCCGAGGACCGGATCAGCGCGGTCGCGATGACGTACGAGGGCGAGGTGGCCCGGCTGGACACGCAGCCGCTCACCGCCTCGCTCCTCGCCGGGCTGCTCCACGGCATCTCGGATCAGCCGGTGAATCTCGTCAACGCGACCGTGCTCGCTGCGGAGCGTGGGCTCAGGATCAGCGAGGCACGCACGGAGCTGTGCGAGGACTTCGCGAGCCAGGTCCTCGTGGAGATCGTGGCGTCGCCCGGGACGCTGCGGCTCGGCGGCACGCTGTTCGGCCACCGCGAGCCGCGGATCACCCGCCTCGACCGGTGGCGCCTCGACCTGGCCCCCTCACCGCACATGCTGTTCGTCTGGAACGAGGACCGGCCGGGGATGATCGGCCGGGTCGGCACGATCCTCGGCCGTCACAGCGTCAACATCGCCAACATGCACGTCGGCCGCCAGGACGCCGGGGGCGCCGCCGTGATGGTGCTGACGCTCGACGTCCCGGCGCCTCCGGACGCCGTGCGGGAGATCGAGGAGGCCGACGGGATCGCGAAGGTCAAGAGCGTGCGCCTCTCGTAGGCTGCGGGCGCCCAGAGCGGTGCGTGGGAGCCGGAGCCGGGCGGCCCACGGGGAGCGCATCGAGGTGTGATGCCATGGTCGATCTCAAGCGCATCCGCGAGGAGCCGGACGCGATCAAGGCGGCGCTCCGCAGGAAGCAGGCCGACCCCGGCCTCGTCGATCAGGTCCTCGACGCCGACCGCCGCCGCCGGGACCTGCTGCAGAGCGTGGAGACGCTGCGCGCCGCGCAGAACCGCGCGTCCGCCGAGATCCCGCGCCTGCGGGGCGCCGAGCGGGAGGCCCGCCTCGCCGAGATGAAGAAGATCGCGGCCGATCTCCGCGCCGCGGAGCCCGGCCTGCGCGCGGCCGAGGACGCGCTGGAGGCGGCCCTGCGGCGTATCCCCAACCCGCCGCACCCGTCGGTGCCGGACGGCGGGGCCGACGATAGCGTCACCCTGCGCGTGGTCGGGCGGCCCCCGGAGTTCCCGTTCGCCGCGCGCGACCACGTCGAGCTGGGCGCGCTCCTCGATATCCTCGATACCGAGCGCAGCGCCAAGGTCTCCGGGACCCGGTTCTACTTCCTGCGGCGGGAGGGAGCGCTGCTCCAGCTCGCCCTCATCCGCTTCGCCGTCGACCGGCTGACCGGCGAGGGGTTCGTCCCCGTGATCCCGCCGGTCGCGGTGAAGCGCGAGCACATCGTCGGGATGATGGGCGGCACCGCGCTCGATGAGCAGATGGTGTACCGCATCGAGGGCGAGGACCTCGCGCTAGCGGGCACCTCGGAGATGGCGCTCGGCGCGATGCTGGCGGGCGAGATCCTCGACGAGGCGCAGCTTCCCCTGCGCTTCTGCGGGATCTCCACCTGCTTCCGACGGGAGGCGGGGGCCTACGGGAAGGACACGCGGGGGATCTTCCGCGTGCACCAGTTCGACAAGGTCGAGATGTTCTCGTTCTGCCATCCGGACCGGTCGTGGCAGGAGCACGATTACCTGGTCGGCATCCAGGAGCGGATGTGGCAGGCCCTGGGGCTGCCGTACCGCGTCGTCGACATCGCCGCGGGCGACCTCGGGGACCCTGCGGCGCGCAAGTACGACATCGAGACGTGGATGCCGGGGCGCGGTGGCTACGGGGAGACGCAGTCGTGCAGCAACTGCACCGACTTCCAGGCCCGCCGCCTCGGCGTGCGGTTCAGGCCGCGCGACCGCAAGGGCACCGAGTACGCGCACACGCTCAACGGCACCGCTGTGGCCGCGACGCGGGCGATCGTCGCGATCCTCGAGAACTTCCAGCAGGCCGACGGCAGCGTCCGCATCCCGGACCCGCTGGTCCCGTACATGGGCGGGCTCGCGGAGATCCGCCCCCGGCGCGCGGCCGTGCGGCCATAAGACCGGTGGGCACGACCGGCGCTGGCGACACACCGGGCGGTGACACGGCCCCGCCGCGGCGCTGGGGGCCGGAGCGCCAGCGCTGGCTGGCGAGCAATCCCCTGTGGCGGTGGCGCATCGCGACCTCGCGGGAGGCGCGCGAGGTCGAGGACATGATCCGCGCGCCGCGAGGCCGGGTTCGGGCCTGGGAGATGGGCGAGGCCGTCCCGACCGGTGCGGAGTTCCGGCGGCTCGCGGCGCTCACGGGCATCGGCGACCTGGCCGCCCGGTGGGCGGAGTGGATGCGGGCGCGCCCGGGCACCGGGGAGCGGGCGCCGCCCGCTACTTGACGAACCCCTTCCCCCGCGTCTGCAAGCCTGCGATCACGAGCACGATCGCCACGAAGATGTACTCGTACAGCGCGGGCAGGCCGAGGAGGACGATCAGGTCGTCGATCAGGCCGATGATGAGCGCGCCGATCGCCGCCCCGAGGATCGTGCCCCGTCCGCCGGTGAACGGGATCCCGCCGAGGATCACGCCGGCGATCGCCTGGAGCGAGTATCCCTGTGCGGTCAGCGGGTAGATCGAGTCCTGCCATGCGGTGATCATGATCCCGGCGAGCGCCGCAAGGCCGCCCGACGCCATGAAGGCGATGGTCTTGAGGGCGTCGGTGCTCAACCCGACGACCCGGGCCGCGGCCTCGTTGGACCCCACGCTCTTCACCCACAGGCCGAACGGCGTCATGGAGACGAGCACCTCGCCGGCCAGCACGACCAGGACGCTGAGGACGATGAGCGTCGGGACGGGGCCGAGGTGCCCGGCGAAGCCGAGGAACCCAAACTGTCGGGGCGGGGTGACCGAGTACGGGTTGATGTTGTCGCCGCGGTTGAAGAGCAGCGCGATCCCGGTGAGCCCCCAGTACGTGCCGAGCGTCACGATGAAGGACGCGATGCGGCCGCGCGTCACCAGCACGCCGACGAGCCAGCCGACCGCGACCCCGTACAGGAGCGCCACGGGCACCGCCGCGGCCGCCGGGAGCGGGACCATGATGTTGAGGTAGGCGACCATCATCCCCGCGCTGGCCAGCACGCTCTGGACGCCCAAGTCGATCATCCCCATCAGGACGACGAGCGCTTCCCCCACCGCGGTCACGATGAGGAAGCTCGAGCTCACGAGCAGCGCGTTCAGGTTGGAGAGCCGGAGGAACGAGGGGGCGATCAGCCCGCTGAGCCCGAACGCGATCGCGAGGAAAACGATCGGCCGGCGGACGCTCCCCGGGGCGCCGAGCACCTCGCGGACCGGCAGGCGCGGGGCGGCCGGCCGCCGGGCCGCGCGAGGCTTGGTCTGCTCTGCCGCCATCTGGCTCCTCCGCCGGGCGGGCGCCGGGTTCTGGCTAGGCGCTCTCGAACATCATGCGGAACAGGTCCTCGATGCGGAGACCCTCGTTCGGCACGACGCGCAGGATCTTGCCGTGCGAGAACACCGCGATACGGTCCGAGACCTGCAGGATGTCCTCCAGCCGGTGGCTCACGATCAGGACGGTGTGGCCGCGCGCCCGCAGCTCCGCGACCAGCCGCAGCACCTCCTGCACCTTGCCGAGCGAGATCGCCGCGGTGGGCTCGTCCATGATGATGATCTCGCGCTCGAACAGCAGCGCCCGCGCGATCGCGACCGCCTGCTGCTCGCCGCCCGAGAGGTTGGCGAAGAGCTCGCTCGGAGAGATCGGCGCGCCCAGCTTGGCGAGCGCGTCGGCCGTCGCCTCCCGCATCGCGCCGGCGTCCAGGAAGATCCCGAGCCGGCGCCGCTCCTCGCCGAGGAACACGTTCTCCCATACCCGGAGGTCCGGGGCGAGCGACAGGTCCTGGTAGATCATCTCGATCCCCAGCTCGCGCCGGGACGTGCGCGGCGAGGAGATGCGGACGGGCCGGCCGCGATAGAAGATCTCCCCCCCGTCCGGCTGGTGGTAGCCGGTCAGCAGCCGCAGGAACGTCGATTTGCCGGCCGCGTTGTCGCCGACGATGCCGACGATCTCCTGAGGGTAGACGTCGAGGCTGACGTCGTCCACGGCCCGCACCGGGCCGAACGACTTGGAGAGGTGGCGGACGGACAGCAGCGGCCGGCGCTGCGGCGGCTCGGGGCCCCCCGGCACGGCGGCCGGCCGCGCTACCGCGCCCGGACCGGCTTCCCCCGGCCGTACGGCAGCGGCGGGATCAGCTGCGGCGTGCCCCAGTCGGAGATCGATGACACGTTCTCCTTCGTGACGAGGGTCATCGGGATGATGACGTCGCCGTTGGGGTACTTGTCCGCCGGCGGCTTGACCCCGTTCAGGTAGTTGTCCATCGCCTCGACGGCCCATACCGCCTCCAGGAACGGCGAGTGGGTGACGGTGTCGAGCTGCTCCCCGTCCTTGATCGCCGCGAGGCTCTGGGGCTGGGCGTCGGCTCCCACCACGTAGACGTCCTTGCCCGGCGCGAGACCGTGGTCCTTGATCGCCCGGATCGCGCCGAGCGCCATCGCGTCGTTGCCGCACACGATGAGCTGCACGTTCGTCGACTTGGCCAGCAGCTCGGAGATCGTCCGCTGCGCCGCGGCGGTGGCAAAGTCGGCGGACTGGTTGAGGACGATCTTGACCTTCCCGCTCTTGACCGCGGGGTCGAGCGCCTGCATCGTTCCCTTCACCCGGTCGACCGCCGTGCTCGCTCCGAGCGTGCCCTGCAGGATCGCGACGTTCCAGGGCGTCTTGACGCGGTGGCTCTCCAGGTACTTGAGCGCGTAGTCCGTCTCGATCTTGCCCAGGGTGACGTCCCGGTCGCCGATGAAGACGTTGCGCGCGGCCGGCGTGGCCACATCGCGGTCGATCGCGACGACGGGGATCCCTTTGGCGACGGCGCTCTGGGACACGCTGGTGAGGGACGCCGAGATGGGGTTCAGGATGATCCCCTTGGCGCCCGCCGCGATCGCCTCGTTCACCTGGCTGATCTCCGTCGACGACGAGTTGTTGGCGCTGACGACCTTGATCGTCATCCCGGGGTACAGCTTGGCCGTCGCGCGCACCCCGTCGGCCATCGGCGCGAAGTAGGGGTAGTTGAAGCCCGTGAAGATGAAGTAGACGAGCCGGGCCGGGGCCGCCTGGACGCCGGCCGGCCCCCCAGACCCTCCGAGCACGCCCAGCAGCAGAGCGCCGGCCAGGCACACCGACACCACCCTGAAGATGCTCCCTCCCCTGCTCAGCACGTCAGACCCCTCCTTCCCCGCGGCGATGCCCGGGACAGCCGTCTTGGGATGGTGCCACCACGATGACGCGCCGTGCACCCTCCGCGATGGACGCTACGTGGCAGGCGCTCGCCTCCAGGCCTGCACCAACACGCAGGTGAGCCCGCAGATCTCCGGATCCGCGGCGAGGCGCTCACAGTTGGCTACCGCCGCGTCCAGTTCGGACGCGGACATACGCCCGGCATGCAGGATCCGTCCGCGCGCCGACGCGGCGCACTGGACGGGCAACCGGCGGTAAGGATGCCGGCCCGGACCGAGACGTCCCGCAGGCGGGCACTTCGCGGCATCGCGTAGAGGCGCGCCGTCCCGCCTCGAAATCCCCGCCGGCGCAGGCGAATGGCACCTGGAGCGCATCCTTGAGACGATCCCACGACCGGTGCGGCGGCTCTTCGTCGCATGCGCTCGAGACGATGCTCAGGCGTCCTGCAGCGTGACGCGGGGCATCCAATCCGGCCGGGTCGCCTCGAAGCGCGCGATCTCGGCCTCGTGCTGCAGCGTGAGGCCGATCGCATCGAGGCCGTTGAGCAGGCAGTGCTTCTTGAACGGGTCGATCTCGAACGCATCGCGGTGCCCGAACGCATCGGTGACCGTCTGGCGCTCCAGGTCCACGCTGACCTGGTAGCCCTCGCGCGCCGCCGCGTCCAGCATCGCCCGCACGCGCTCCTCGGGCAGCACGATCGTGAGCAGCCCGATCTGGGCCGCGTTGTTGGCGAAGATGTCCGCGAACGACGGCGCGATGATGACCCGGAAGCCGTAGTCCTGGAGGGCCCAGGCGGCGTGCTCCCGCGACGAGCCGCAGCCGAAGTTCCGGCCCGTCACGAGCACGGTCCCGTCCCGGTACGCGGGCTTGTTGAGGACGAACTCGGGATCGGGCGTTCCATCCGGCCGGTACCGCAGGCTGTGGAAGAGCACGTCGCCGTACCCGGTGCGCTCGATCCGCTTGAGGAACTGCGCCGGCGTGATCGTGTCCGTATCCACGTCCACCCGGTCGAACGGCACCACGATCCCGGTGTGGGTCGTAAACGGCTGCATGGGGCGCTACACCCTCCAGTCCCGAACGTCCACGAAGTGCCCGGCGATGGCCGCCGCGGCGGCCATCGCCGGGCTGACGAGGTGCGTTCGCCCGCCCGGCCCCTGGCGCCCCTCGAAGTTGCGGTTGGAGGTGGACGCGCAGCGCTCCCCGGGCCCGAGGATGTCGGGGTTCATCCCCAGGCACATCGAGCATCCCGCTTCCCGCCACTCGAACCCGGCGCCGGTGAACACCCGGTCCAGCCCTTCCCGCTCGGCCGCGGCCTTCACCTGCTGCGAGCCCGGCACGACCATCGCCCGCACCCGGGGGCTGACCCGCCGGCCGGCGACGACGCGGGCGGCCGCCCGCAGATCCTCGAGCCGCGCGTTGGTACACGACCCGATGAAGACCCGATCGATCGCGATCTCCTGGATCGGGGTACCCGGCTCGAGCGCCATGTACTGCAGCGCCCGCCGCATGGCGGCGCGCTCGCGCGGGTCCGGATGCGCATCGGGATCCGGCACGCGGCCGGTCACCGGCTCCGACTGCGCGGGGGTGGTGCCCCAGGTCACGAACGGCTCGATCGTCGAGGCGTCGATCTCGACCCTCCTGTCGTAGGCCGCGCCCGGGTCGGTCGGCAGCGTCCGCCAGCACGCCAGCGCGCGCTCCCACGCGGCGCCGCGCGGCGCGTACGGCCGGCCCTCGATGTAGGCGAACGTGGTCTCGTCCGGCGCGATCAGGCCGGCGCGGGCGCCGCCCTCGATCGTCATGTTACAAACCGTCAGGCGGCCCTCCATCGAGAGCGCGCGGATCGTGGACCCGGTGTACTCGACGACGTGGCCGATCCCGCCGCCCACGCCGATGTGGCGAATGATCCCGAGGATGAGATCCTTCGCGGTCGTCCCGGGCGGCAGCGCGCCCTCGACACGGATCTCCATCGTCCGCGGGCGCCGCTGGGGCAGGATCTGGGTGGCCAGGACGTGCTCGACCTCTGAGGTCCCGATGCCGAACGCGAGCGCCCCAAGCGCGCCGTGCGTCGCGGTGTGGCTATCCCCGCACACGATGAGCATCCCCGGGAGCGTCAGGCCGAGCTCCGGCCCGATGATGTGCACGATCCCCTGCCGCCGGCTCAGGAGGCCCTCGAGCCGGATGCCGAACTCGCGGGCGTTCCTCTCGAGCGCCTCGATCTGCCTCCGGCTGATGGGGTCCGTGACCGGCTGCGTGCGCGGCCACGTCGGCACGTTGTGGTCGAGGACCGCGAACACGAGATCCGGCCGCCGCACGCGGCGGCCGGCCAGCCGCAGGCCCTCGAACGCCTGCGGCGAGGTCACCTCGTGGACCAGGTGCAGGTCGACGTAGAGAAGGTCCGGCTCCCCCTCACGGTGACGGACGACGTGGGCATCCCAGATCTTGTCGACGAGCGTCCTCGGCGTCACAGTCGCCTCCAGGGTATCGTGCCTGCGGGTATCTCACGACGGCGCGCCCCTCCGCGCCCGGCCGGTCGCCCGGCGCCGCGCGGCGGGAGCAGGCGCCCCGCGGGCTACGCCCGCCCGGCACCCGCGCGGGATGCGCCGGGGCTTGCCGACGTCGGCCCCGGTGCTGGGGACTTGCGGACGAGGGGCCGCGGTCGGAGGGTCGCCTTGCCCGTCTCGCGGTCGGCCACCTTGCTGGCCCCGTAGCTGTCCGGCTTGGTCACGGCCGCGTACCCGCTCCCCTGCACCATCCCCACGACCTCGCGGATGATCCGCTTCGTCTCCCCACGGTCCCCCACGTCGAGGTGGATCTCGACCGGCAGCTCGCTGACCCCGTTCTTGGCCAGCTCGGCGCTGATCTGGCTCGCGGTCTCGAGGCTGAGGGACGCTTCGAACAGGATGCGCTGGCGGAGGCTCTCGATCTTCCGGTTCCGGAACTTGTGATAGAAGTACCGGCCGCCATGGCCGACGCGGTGGATCACAACCGCGGTCACGAAGCAAGTGTCGTCGCCCAGCAGCGAGTCGGTGCCGATGATCAGGTGGTACCGCTGCTCGGGCTCCTCGCGCATGTAGTCGACGAGCTGCTGGAACATCCGGTCGAAGCTGAGCTTCCCGTATGTCGGAGAGATAAACTCCATACGCTCACCGCGCCCAGTATACCGGATATCGATACAGCGGGGCAAGCATGCGCCACGCCTCACCCGACTGCCGGGCTGCGGCTACAGCTCACGGCGGCCCTCCAGCGCACGCGCCAGCGTGACCTCATCGGCGTACTCCAGGTCGCCGCCCACCGGCAGGCCGTGCGCGATGCGGGTCACCCGCACGCCGAGCGGCTTGAGCACCTTGGACAGGTACAGGGCGGTCGCCTCCCCCTCCACGCGGGGGTTCGTGGCCACGATCACCTCGCGCACGTCCCCCGCCGCCACGCGCCGCAGCAGCTCGGCGATCCGGAGGTCGTCCGGTCCGATCCCATCGAGCGGCGAGATCGCTCCCTGCAGCACGTGGTACAGCCCCGTGAACTCCCTGGTCCGCTCCATCGCCGCCACATCGCGCGCGTTCTCGACGACGCACACCACCGACCGGTCCCGTTCGGCGCTCGTGCAGATGCGGCACGGATCGGTTTCCGTGATGTTGCCGCACACCGAGCAGTTGCGGATGCGGCTCTTGGCCTCCAGGATCGCCGCCGCGAGCGCCTCGGCGTCCGCGGAGGACATCGACAGCATGTGGAACGCGAGGCGCTGCGCGGTCTTCGGCCCGACCGAGGGAAGCTTGCTCAGCTCCTCGATCAGGCGGGCCAGTGGTGGCGCGTACGAAAACATGACAGGCATCACACCTTCCATCACCGTTACGTGCCGGGGCCGGGAAGCCCGGGGATCCCGAGCCCGCCCGTGACCGCCTTCATCCGCTCCGCCGCGAGGTCACGGGCCTTGCGGAGCGCCTCGCTCGCGGCCGCGACGACGAGATCTTCGAGCAGGGCGACGTCCTGGGGGTCCACGACGCTGGGATCGATCGTGAGCGAGACGAGCTCTCCCCCTCCGCTCGCGACGGCGCGCACGACGCCGCCGCCGGCGGTGCCCTCCACCCGCTCCCGCGACAGCTCCTCCTGCACCCGCGCCATCTCCTGCTGCACCTTCTGGACCTGCTTGAGCATCTTCTGGACGTTGAACATTGCTCGCTCCGGACGATCCGTCGTGGCCCGCGGTGGATCCCTACTCGAGGGGCCGGATCTCCTGCACGGGGGCGCCGAACCGGCGGATGGCCTCCCCCACCAGCGCGTCCTCCGGGCCCGGGGCCGCGCCGGCCGCGAGGTCGGGAAGCGCGATCGTCTCGTCGAGGGTCGTCCGCAGGCGGAGCGGGGCTCCCAGCACATGCGCGAGCGCTTCCTCGACGACGATACGGTTCTTGGCTTCCTGGAGGTTCTCCAGGTGGAAGCTGTGGCGCACGCCGAGCACCAGCTCCGCCCCGCTGAGTTCGCGCGGCGCGCTCTCCAGCAAGTATGCGTACACCCGCCGCGTGCGCTGCTTGACCGCCTCCATGACCTGCGGCCAGCGGGCCCGCACCACCTCCAGGCTCAGCGGGGGATCGGCGGCGGGGCGCGCGTCCTCCGCCGGCGGGCCGCCCCCCGGCGCCCGGCCGGCTCCCTCAGGGGGCGCCGGCGCACCGGCCTCCGCGCGCGGCGTGGGCCCGCGCCCCGGCCTGGACGGCGCGGAGCGGGCCGGACGCGGCCGCTCGGCCTGCCCGGTGCCGCCCGGCGCCCCGCCGCGGCGCTCCAGCGCCTCGACCCGCGCCGCGAGCCGTTCGACCGAGGGATCCATCTCCGGCCGCGCAGCCCGGAGCAGCGCCATCTCCAGCACGACCCGCGGCTGGGTCGCGAGCCGGGCCTCGGCCTCGGCCGCCGTGAGGATCTGGATCCTCTGGACGATGTCCGCCGGGGCGAGCCGGGCGCCCTGCGCCCTCAGGCTCGCGAGACGGCGCTCGGTCGTCTCCACGATCCCCCGGGGGTCCTCCACGATCGCGACCACGAGGATGTCGCGGAACTGCTCCACCAGGCTGCGGAGGATCTGGCGGACGTCACGCCCCTCCTCGATCACCCGCCCGGCCAGCGCCAGGCACCGCGCGGCGTCGCCGGCGATCACCGCGTCCGCGATCTCCTCGGCGACCTCCTGGTCGATCACCCCGAGCACGGCCAGCACATCGGCCTTCGTGATCGTCCCGCGGCAGAACGCGTTGAGCTGGTCGAGCAGGCTCTCCGCGTCCCGCAGCGCGCCGTCCGCGCTGCGGGCGACGAGGTGCAGCGCCTCCTCCTCGACGGCGATCCGCTCCGCGGAGGCGATCCGCCGCAGACGCTCGACGATCGTCGCCTGGGGGATGCGCTTGAAGTCGAACCGCTGCGTGCGCGACGCGATCGTCGCCGGCAGCCGGTGGGGCTCGGTGGTGACCAGCACGAGCACGGCGTGGGACGGCGGTTCCTCGAGCGTCTTGAGCAGCGCGTTCGCCGCCTCGGTGGTCAGCATGTGCGCCTCGTCGATGATGTAGACTTTATAGCGGCCGGCGACCGGCACCAGCCGGACCTTCTCGCGCAGGTCGCGGATCTCGTCGATGCCGCGGTTGCTCGCCGCGTCGATCTCGATGACGTCGAGCGACGTCCCCTCGCTGATCGCCACGCACGAGGGACACGTGGTGTCCGGCGTCGGCGTGGGGCCCAGCCGGCAGTTGAGCGCCTTCGCGAGGATGCGCGCGGTCGTCGTCTTCCCCGTGCCCCGGTGGCCGCAGAACAGGTACGCGTGCACGATGCGGTGGGCCGCGATCGCGTTCTGGAGGGTGCGCGTGACGCGCTCCTGGCCGAGGACGTCCTCGAAGGTCTGGGGCCGCCACTTCCGGTAGAAGGATACGTGGGACAACGGGGGCGTCACCTCACGCAGGTCTTCCTGGGTATTCGCCGAATCGTACTCGCACTCCTGGAGGTGTTCGGATCCCGCCTCGCCTGCTGATCCTGATCTCGCTCGCCGCCGCCGTCGGGGTGTTCCTCGACGCGCGCGTCCGGCTCCGCCGCGACGCGGCCCTGGCATGGGCGGCCGGCACGCTGCTCGCCGTCGGGCTCGTGCTCCCCGCGTATCTCCTCGTGCGTCCATCCCGCGCGCCGGCGTGGGGGCTCAGCGAGGTCCTCGCGCTGACGCTGTTCTTCGTGATGGCGATCCCGCTGCTGGGCAGCGCGCTGTTCCACACCCGCCCCGGGGTGATCCCATCGCTCGGGGCGCTCGCCGCCCTCACGCTCATCCAGAATGCCGGGTTCGCGGCGGCCGCGCTGTACATCATCGGGGTGAAGTACCGGCTCCCGCTCGCGAGCCTCGGACTCCGGGTCGGCGCGTGGCCGCGGCGGCTGTGGCAGGGGGCCGCAGCCGCCGCGGCGGCGGTCGCGGGGAACACCGTGGGCCAGAGCGCGACTGTCTACGCGCTGACGCTGGTGATGGGACGGCAGGCCGCCAGCGATCTCGTCGCGCGGGAGGAGGTGCGGACGCCGATCTACCGGATCCTCCCCCACGTCCACGAGCGGGGCGAGCTGGTCGTGCTGGCGGTGCTGGTCGGCGTCGTCGTGCCCGCCGGGGAGGAGGTCTTCTTCCGGGGACTCGCCCTCGGTGCGCTGCGCCGCCTCATGAACCGCCACTTGGCCGCGTTGGTGAGCGCGCTGTTCTTCGCCGCCGCCCACCTGGAGCCGGTGGAGTTCCTCCCGATCGTGCTCCTGGGTCTCATCCTCGCCTACACGTACGAGTACACGGGCTCGCTCGCCCCCGGCATGATCGCCCACGGCGTCAACAACCTGATGGCCCTCGTGGCCTTCTACCAGAGCCCGCCGCCGTAGCGCGTCCGCCGGACGCGCGGGGCGCCACGCGAAAGAGCCGGTGCGCCCAGGCGCTCCGGCTCCCCGCCGTGCACGCATCAGACCGGCCGTGCACCCGCCGTCGACAACACCCCCCAGGCGGTCCCCGCGTAGCCAGCTCCGACCAGGTGTCCCCGCGGCACACGAGACGCCTTGCGTACCGTTGCTTCCTTCCGGACCTGGCGGGGTTGGCAAGATCCCGTTGCGCGGGACCCGATCCTCCTTGCCGCTTGCGCGGGCCGGCCCCTAAAGGCTGAGGCCTCGGGCGGGAATTCAGCCCCGCTGGAGCGGGTTGCGGGTACAGGGAACCGCTAGCTCCCCGCCTAGCACGGCCACTTGCCAGTATAGCACACCGGGCTACGGCTTCGTCACCATCAGGACCAGCGCGGCGAGGGGCAGGAGCGTCGCGATCCCGCCCCACATCGCCCATCGCCGGGATAACCGGTGGAACGCGGGATCGAGCGATCCCGCCCGGCGGCCCGCGTCGCTCAGCGCGATGAGGCGCCGTTGCGCGGGAACGAGGACGGCGAGCCAGATGATCGCCGCCGCATAGAAGAGCGCCTGCCCCCACTCCAGCCAGCGGAGGCCGTGCAGCGGCAGGTGGCCGATGCCGGCCATCGCGTAGCCGCTGACGATGATCAGGACGATGCCCGGCAGCGTGAGCACCCGGTCCGCCGCCGCGACGGCGCGCTGGGCGAACCCTACGGTGGCCAGGTTGCCCGACCGGTCGGCACGGGCCTTCCAGAGCGCCGTCGCGATGATGTTGCCCATGAACAAGACCACGCCGAAGATGTGCACGGCCTTCCAGGCAGCGTACATCTCCTCACCTCCGGTCGTTGGTTCCCTGTGGCGCTGGACCGGTCCTCCGGCGTCCGCCGTGCGCCCCCCGCCGGCGGCGCGCCGGGAGCCGGGCGGCGGCTCCCCGACCCGGGCCGAGAGGACTCGCTCGGGCAGCGTGGAATGCCGGTCCTTCGAGGCTCGGCCGCCCGGCGCAGCAGCCCCCGACGCGGAGGCGCGCCGGACGCCGCATCCTGCGATGCGGGGAGGTGGGAGGTGGAGGAGCGGCCGTGGCACCGCTTCTACGGTGATGGGATCCCCCGCGAACTCCCGATCCTGGATGCTCCGCTGCACGCGTTCCTCCGGGCGACCGCCGCGCGCCATCCCCACCGGCCCGCGGTCATCCTGGCCGGGCCCGGCTTCCACGCCACGCTCTCCTACCGATCCTTCGACCGGGACAGCGACCGCTTCGCGCAGGCGCTCATCGGGCTGGGCATCCGGCCCGGGGACCGTGTGGCCGTCGCCCTACCCAACCTGCCGCAGTACCCGATCGCGGCGTACGGGGTGCTGAAGGCAGGCGCGGTCCTCGTGCAGGTCAATCCGCTGTACCGGGGGGACGACCTCTCCCGGCTGCTCGCGGACTCGGGTGCGCGCGCGATCGTCACGCTGGCGCGGCTGTACCCCACCGTGGCGGCGGTGCGCGCCGCGACGCCGCTGGAGCACATCGTGCTCACGGCGGTCGCCGACTACTTCCCGCCGCTGTGGCGCGCGCTCTACGCGCTCACGCGGGCGCGCCGCGAGGGCGACACGCTTCCCCGGGATCCACGCGCGCACGCCTGGAACCGCCTGCTCGCGCGCAGCCCGGCCGCCCCGCCCGACGTGCGGGTGGGCCCGGAGGACCTCGCGGTGCTGCAGTACACCGGGGGTACCACCGGCCTGCCGAGGGGCGCGATGCTCTCGCACCGCAACCTCGCCGCGAACGCGGCGCAGGGGCTCGCGTGGTTCATGGGCGCCGGCCTGCAGGAGGCGCGGGAGCGCTTCCTCCTCGCCGTGCCGCTGTTTCACGTGTACGGCCTGCTCGTCTTGAACGCGGGGATCCGGCTGGCCGCGACGCATCTTATGATTCTCATGCGCATGTTCGACGCGCGGCTCGTCGCGGAGCAGTCCCGCCGGTGGCAGCCGACGGTGTTTCCCGGGGTGCCGGCGATGTACCGCGCCATCGCGCAGCTCAAGGATGCCCGGCGCTACCGCTTCGACTCCATCCGGCTGTGCGTCTCCGGTGCCGCCGAGCTGCCCGCGTCGGTGGTCGAGGAGTTCGAGCGCCTGATCGGCGGCCGGCTCGTCGAGGGGTACGGCCTCTCGGAGGCGAGCCCGCTCGTGGCGGCCAACCCGACGTGGCCGGGCGGAGTCCGGAAGCCCGGCAGCGTCGGCATCCCGCTGCCCGGCACGGACGTCCGCATCGTCGATGTGGAGACCGGGACGCGGGAGCTGCCGCCGGGCGAGCCCGGCGAGCTCGTGGTCCGGGGACCCCAGGTGATGCGCGGATACTGGAACGCGCCGGACGAGACGGCGGCGGCGATCCGGGACGGGTGGCTGTTCACGGGGGATGTCGCCCGGATGGACGAGGACGGGTACATCTTCATCGTCGACCGCAAGAAGGACATGATCGACGTCGGCGGGCTCAACGTCTACCCCCGCGAGGTCGAGGAGGTGCTGCTCCGACACCCCTTCGTGCGGGAGGCCGCGGTCGTCGGTGCCCGGCATCCGGTGCGCGGCGAGACGATCGTGGCGCATGTCGTTCTGGCCCCCGGCGCCGCCGATGCGGCATCGGCGCGCGCGCAGCTCCGCCAGCACCTGCGCGCCCACCTCGCGCCGTACAAGGTGCCCCGGCGCATCGAGATCGTCGAGGGCATCCCCAAGACCCTCATCGGGAAGCCGCTGCGGCGCGTGGTGCGCGCGGCGGCCGAACAGCACCGGACGGACGCGGACGCCGCGGACCCCCCGACCGGCGAGGACCCGCCCGCCGGGCGCTGACCGCGTCGTCCGCGGCCGCGGGGCTACCGCAGCAGGTGGACGCGCGTCGGCGGCCAGTAGATGACGATCGCCTCGCCGATGACGCTGTGGACCGGCACGAACCCGAAGGCCCGGCTGTCTTCGCTGTTGCCCCGGTTGTCCCCGAGCACGAACACGTCGCCTTGCGGCACGGTCCCTGGACCGTACTCGCCCGTCGTCTCGGCGCTCAGGTACGGCTCGCGCAGGGCGCGGCCGTCGACGTAGACGCGGCCACCGTGGATCCGCACCGTCTGGCCGGCGACGGCGACCACGCGCTTGATGTAGTTGCGTCCCGGATCGGTGGGGGGGTGCAGCACGACGATCTCGCCGGGGCGCGGCATCCGGAAATGATAGATGAACTTGTTCACGAGCACCCGGTCGTGGGGCAGCAGGTTGGGCTCCATCGAGTACTGCTCCACCTGGAATGCCTGGGCGACGGAGGTCATGATGAACTGCGCCAGGACAAACGCGATCGCGACCGTCTTGAGGAACTCGAAGACGGCGTGGCGCATCTCTCGCGTGCGCATCGGGTGCCCTCGCCTGACCGGACGTGGCGGAGGGGGTGGGATTCGAACCCACGAGGCGGGTACGCCGCCTACACGCTCTCCAGGCGTGCCGATTCGGCCGGGCTCTCGCACCCCTCCGAGGGACACATCATTATAGCATATCGCACACGGAAGCGCGCAGCCCTACCCCGCCCGCGAGGCGGCGAGCAGCACCGCCCGCTTCGTGTACACCGAGGCGAGGTGCGCCCGGAAGTCGCTCGAGGCGTACAGGTCGCCCTGCACGTCGACCCCGTCGGCGGCGTGCGCCGCCGCGGCGGCCACGGTCTTCTCGTCGAGGGCGCGGCCCGCCAGCGCCCGCTCCACCGCGGTCGCCCGGTAGGCTTTGCCCGCGACGCCGTTGATGCCGATCGCGCAGCGCCGGCAGGTGCCCCCGCCCGCCTCGAGCACGACCGCGACGCCGACGACCGCGTAGCCGCTCGCCGGGTGCGCGTGCTTCACGTACGCGGTCCCGGTGCCCTTGCCGATCACGGGGACGCGCACCTCGGTGATGAGCTCCGCCGGCTGGAGCGCCGTGGTCAGCATCTCGACGAAAAAGTCGCGCGCCGGGATCGTCCGCGTCCCGCCGGGCCCCCTCGCCACGATCTCGGCGTCGAGCGCGAGGACGGCGCCCGGGTAGTCGGCCGCGGGGTCGGCGTGCGCCAGGCTGCCGCCGATCGTCCCGCGGTTGCGCACCTGCATGTCCCCGATCACGGAGGCGGTCTCCGGCAGCAGCGGGCAGTGCTCCCGCAGGAGCCCGCTGCGCTCCACGGCGTCGTGCGTCGCGAGCGCGCCGATCGTGATCGTATCCCCGGAGCGGGCGATCCCGTCGAGCCCGGGGATGCGGCCGATGTCCACGACGAGCTTGGGCTGCGCCAACCGGAACTTCATGATCGGGAGCAGGCTGTGGCCGCCGGCGAGGACCTTCGCCTCGTCCCCATGCTGCTGGAGGAGCGCGATGGCCTCCTGGACGCTCGTCGGCGCAACGTATTCGAACGCGGCGGGGATCATCGCATCGTCACCTCCGGGCGTGTGTGCGGATTGCAGTCCAGACCCGCTCGGGCGTGAGCGGCATGTCGAGGTGCGTGATGCCGAACGGGCGCAGGGCATCGACCACGGCGTTGACGATCGCCGGCGTGCTGGCGATCGTGCCGGTCTCACCGACGCCCTTCACCCCGAGCGGGTTATGGGGAGACGGCGTCTCGGTCCGTCCCGTGACGAACCGCGGGAACATGTGCGCCCTGGGCACGGCGTAGTCTGCCATCGAACCGGTGAGGAGCTGGCCCTCGGCGCTGTACGCAGCGCCCTCCCACAGGGCCTGGGCGATCCCCTGGACGAGGCCCCCGTGGACCTGCCCGTCCACGATCATCGGGTTGATGACGCGCCCGCAGTCGTCCACCGCGACGTAGCGCCGCAGCTCCACCTCCCCGGTCTCCGCATCGACCTTGACGACCGCCACGTGCGCCCCGAACGGGAACGTGAAGTTCGACGGATCGTAGTAGGCGGACGCTTCGAGGGACGGCTCGACGCCGGCGGGGAGGTTCCACGCCAGGTACGCCTGCAGGGTCACGTCCTGGATGGACTTCGCGCGGTCCGGGCTGCCCCGGACGTAGAAGCGGCCCCGGTCGAAGACCAGGTCGCTCTCGGCGGCCTCCAGTAGATGCGCGGCGATCTTGGTCGCCTTGTCCCTGACCCGCCGCGCGGCGAGCGCGATCGCGGCGCCGCCGACCACCGTCGTGCGGCTGCCGTACGTGCCCCACCCCATCGAGATCGAGCCCGTGTCGCCGTGCACGACCTCGATGTCGTCGATCGGCAATCCCAGCTCTTCCGCGACGATCTGCGCGAACGTCGTCTCCTCGCCCTGCCCGTGGGGGCTCGTCCCCGTGAACACCGTGGCCTTGCCGGTCGGGTGCAGGCGCACGGTGGCGCTCTCCCACAGGCCACCCTGGAACCCGACCGCCCCGGCCACCGCGGACGGGCCGAGCCCGCAGATTTCGACGTACGTGCTGAGCCCGATCCCGAGGTACCGGTTGTCCTTGGGCCCCTGCTGCTGCACGCTCCGCAGCCGCCGGTACTCCGCGGCCTCGAGCGCGCGCTCGAGCGCCGGCGTGTAGTTTCCGCTGTCGTACTGCAGGCCGGCCGCCGTGGTGTACGGGAACCGGTCCGGGGGGATGAAGTTCTTCCGACGCACCTCCGCCGGGTCCATCCCGAGCCGCGCGGCGAGGAGGTCCATCATCCGCTCGATGAGGTAGGTGGCTTCCGGCCGCCCCGCGCCGCGGTAGGCGTCGACCGGGGCGGTGTTGGTGAACACGCCCTGCACTTCGTAGGACAGGTTCGGGATCGCGTAGCATCCCGGCAGCATCAGCCCATGCAGGATCGTGGGGATGCCGGGGGCCGCCGTGGAGAGGTACGCGCCGAGGTTCGCCCACGTCTTGCCCCGGATCCCGGTCACCGTCCCGTCCGTGCGGGCGGCGAGCTCCAGGTCGGTGATGTGGTCGCGACCGTGGATCGTCGCGAGGTAGTTCTCCCGGCGGTCCTCGGTCCACTTGACGGGCCGCCCGATCGCGCGGGCGCAGAACGCCACCACCGCCTCGTCGGGGTAGAACGGGATCTTGCTCCCGAACCCCCCGCCGACCTCCGGCGCGATGATGCGGATCTTCTGCTCCGGGATCCCGGTCACGACCGACATGAGGAACCGCGCGATGTGCGGGTTCTGCGTCGTGTACCAGACGGTCAGCTCCCCCGAGCCGCTGTTGTACCGGGCGAGCACGCTGCGCGTCTCGATCGCGTTCGGGATCAGCCGCTGGTTGACGAACCGCTGCGAGACGACGACCCCATCGCGCTGCGCCTCCGCGAACGCCGCGCCGGCGTCGCCCCCCTGAACGGCCCACCGGAAGGCCAGGTTGCCGGGCGCCTCCGCGTGGATCTGCGGGGCGCCGGGGCCCGCCGCCGTGATCTGGTCCACGACCGCCGGGAGCGGCTCGTACGTCACCTCCACGAGCTGGGCCGCGTCCCGCGCGGCGTAGCGGTCCGTCGCGACCACCACGGCGACGCCGTCGCCCGCGTACCGCACCGTGTCCACGGCGAGCGGGGGGTGCGGCGGAGTCTTGAGGTCCGCGTTCGGGATGAGCCAGGCGGTGGGGATGGGCTTGAGCGCCCCCGCCAGATCGCGCCCGGTGAACACGGCGACGACCCCGGGGTGCCGCCGCGCCGCCGCGGCATCGATGCGGACGATCCGGGCGTGCGCGTGAGGGCTCCGGACGATCTGCGCGTACGCCATCCCGGGGAGCGTGAGGTCATCGGTGTACGTCGCCATCCCCGTGATGAGGCGAGGGTCCTCCCGGCGCTTGATGCTGGCGCCGAACAGCTTGGTGACGGCCATCGCCTACACCGCCGCCTTGCGCGGCTCTTCGCCCCGCATCTTGCGGGCCGCGTACTGGATCGCGTTGACGATGTGCTGGTACCCGGTGCACCGGCACAGGTTGCCCTCGATCCCCGCTCGGATCTGCTCCTCCGTGGGGTCGGGGATACGCTGGAGAAGCTCGAGCGCGGCCAGCATCATCCCCGGCGTGCAGAACCCGCACTGCAGCCCGTGCTCCTCCCAGAACCCTTCCTGGATCGGGTGGAGCTGACCGTCGCGGGCGAGCCCCTCGACCGTGAGCAGCTGGGCGCCGTCGGCCTGCACGGCCAGGACCGTGCACGACTTCACGGCTTTCCCGTTCATGTGGATCGTGCACGCCCCGCAGCTCGTGGTGTCGCACCCGATGTGGGTGCCGGTCAACCCCAGCACGTCGCGGATGTAGTGCACGAGCAACAGACGCGGCTCGACCTCGTGCGTGTACGTGGTGCCGTTGACCGTGAGGCTGATCTTGTGCTTCACGCTCTCTCCCTCCCCTGCAGGCCGCGCCGCGCCGGGCGGCCGGCCGCTACGCCGGATGCTGCGCTTCCCGGGCCAGGGTGTGTGCGCCCGCACGGGCCCCGCGGGGGCGCCGGGAGCGCGCACGCACGGATGGCGATCGAGGTGGGCCGGGCCGTGCTCGCCGCGCCCGAGCTACTGTGCGAGGGCCGCATGCGGTGCACCGTTCGTCCTCCGCCCCCGGAGCGGGATGCTGCAGACGGAGCGATGGGCCCGGGAGGATGACCCAAGCATGGGGCTGTCGCCGGTCACTTCGGCGGGGCCGCGCCGGCATCCTCCGCGCGCCGCCCGGACCTGGCGCGCCGTCGCTCGCGTCCGACACGCTTCGGGTCGGCAATGCGCACCCCCACCTCGTCGAGGTGCCGCAGCAGGTCCGCCGGGTCCTCGTAGACGCGATACGCGCCCGCCCGCTCCAGCTCGTCCTGGCCGTATCCTCCGGAGAGCAGCCCGACGCCGAGCGCGCGCGCGCGCCGGGCCGCCAGTAAGTCCCACACGCTGTCGCCGACGACGATCGCCTCGTCGATGGGAACGCCGAGGCGGCCGGCGGCGGCCAGGAACAGGTCGGGGTCGGGCTTGGCGTGCCGCACCTGATCGCGCGTCACCACGGGCGTCTTTGGGCCCACGCCCAGGGCCTCAAGCGTCGGCGCGGCGCTCGCGAGCCGCCCGCTCGTCGCGATCGCCCAGGGCACCCCTGCGCCGGACAGATGGGCCAGCAGCTCTCGCGCACCCGGCAGCGGCCGGACCTGCCCGGCGAGCCGGGCGTACGCCTCCTCGTGCAGGTGCTGCAGGCGCAGCGCCTCCCCCGGATCGACCCGGTTGCGGGTCTCACGGAGCAGCGCGTTCAGGAACAGTCCGCCGCTCATCCCCACCCGCCGGTGGATCCGCCACACCGAGAGGCTGATGCCCGCCTCCTCGAGCGCCTGCCGCCAGGCAAGAACGTGCTGGTAGACGCTGTCCACGAGTGTCCCGTCCAGGTCGAACAGGAACGCCGGACGCCCCCGCGCGCAACGGCGCTCCTCGTCACGGCCGCCTCCCGCCGCCGAGGCTGTGCCCGATCGGCGCCTCGCGGCCCCGGGCCACCCTCGCCCCGCGGGCCGGGGTTCCTCCCCGACACGGCTTGTGCGCGCACGGTCCCATCGCGTGGCGCTCCGCGCGCCGGCCGGCGCGCGGCGCCCTCGGTCCCCGCGATCGTCGCCCGCCCGCCACGCGCTTCGTCCCGGCTCGGAAGTTCGCATGCCGCCGGCGCGGCTCCTTGTGCCCGGCGCCGGCAAGCCCTCGACGTTCCGGGTCCTCGCCGGCGTGACGGACGCGGCGAGCGGTACCGCCGAGATCTCCGGCCGTCCGGCCCGGGCGGCGCGTCGACGGGCGTCGACCCGGTCTCGGGTCGCGAGCCCTGTGACGCGCTCGCCCACCTCGCCGCCGGTGACCCGCCGACGCGTGCGGCCGCGTCTTGCCCCGACGAGGCCGAGCGGTGCCACGGGTGGTCCTGATGCCCCTGGAGCGAGTCGTGATATCGGCACGCCCGGGGAGCCGCGGGCGCGCCTGCGCGCGCGGCGCATCGAGGTGCGCACCTGCGGTCCGGCCCCGCGCGCGGGAGGGGCCGGGCGCCGCGGCCGCCGGAGGGAACCGGGCCGTCCGTCGCCAACTCTCCCGGCATCCGGCCCGCCGCGCCGCCGTGGCCCGATCCTCCGGCGCGCGGCCGGCCGCTGCCGCGGTCCGGCGCTGCGGCCGAGGAGCCCACCGAATGCCGTCGACTCCCCCGGACGAGCTCTCCCGGCGCGCGGAGGCGCTCCAGCGCCACCTTCAGGCGCTCGGGGTGGACGCCGCGCTCATCATGCAGAACGCCGACCTGTTCTACTTTGCCGGCAGCATGCAGAGCGGCGCCCTCGTGATCCCCGCAGACGGCCGCCCGCTGTACGGCGTGCGCCGGGTGCTGGAGCGGGCCCGGCGGGAGAGCGCGCTCGAGCGGATCGTGCCTCTCGGGAGCCTGCGCGACCTCTCCGCGCTCGTCGCCGATGCGGCGCGCGGCGCCCGCCGCATCGGCCTGGAGCTCGACGTGCTGCCGGCGGTCGTGCGCGACCGCGTGGCGGCCGCGCTCGGGGGCGTCGAGATCGTCGACATCTCCGCGCCGATCCGGCACGTACGGTCGGTCAAGTCGGAGCACGAGCTCGCGAAGATCCGGGCCGCCGCGCGCCTCGCCGAGCGGATGCTGGCGACCGGCCTTGAGGCCCTCCGCGAAGGGATCACCGAGATCGAGCTGGCGGGCCGGGTAGAGGCCGCGGCGCGGCGCGCGGGCCACCAGGGGATCACGCGGGTCCGCGGCTGGAACCAGGAGGTGTACTGGGGCCACATCCTCTCGGGGGAGGCCGCGGCGGTGCCCAGCTTCCCCGACCTCCCGCTGGCCGGCGAGGGCCTCGGCGCGGCGGTGCCGTACGGGCCCGGCCGTCGCCGCATCGTGGCCGGCGAGCCGGTGGTCTTCGACTACACGGCGAGCCTGGACGGGTACATCTGCGACCAGACGCGCACCCTCGTGATCGGCGTCCTCCCGGAGAGGCTCCGCCGCGCGCACGAGGCCGCGGTCGAGATCCTCATCGACGTCCAGGCGGCGATCCGGCCGGGGGCCACCCCGCAGGATCTCTACCGCCGCGCGCTCGACCGCGCCCGCGCGCTCGGTTATGCGGAGTGGTTCATGGGGCACGGCGCGCTGCGCGCCCGGTACCTCGGGCACGGCGTCGGGCTCGAGCTGGACGAGTGGCCGGTGCTCGCCGACGGCTTCGCGGATCCCCTCCGGCCGGGCCACGTCTTCTGCGTCGAGCCGAAGATGGTGTTCCCCGGCGAGGGCGCCGTGGGGATCGAGGACGAGTTCGTGGTGACGCCCGGGGGTGCCGAGCGTCTCACGCTCCCTGCGCAGCGCCTGTTCTCGGTGTAGGACGCGTCCTCGCCCGCCCCCCGGCGCCCCCTCCTACCGCGTCTCCCCGAAGCGGGCGATATCGTCCGGGCCCGCCTTGGTCGCGACCGGGCCCGTGCCCTGGACGGCGTGACGGATCTGCTCCACGATATCCGGGTTGGCGAGCGTCGTGACGTCCCCCACGTCCATCGTGTTGGAGATCGCGGCGAGCACCCGGCGCATGATCTTGCCCGAGCGCGTCTTGGGCATGTCCGGGACGATGCGCACGTGCTTGGGGCGGGCGATCTTGCCGATGATCGTCTCGATCGCGCGCACGACCCTGGCCTGGATCTCCTCGCTGGGCACGAAGCCGGGCTTCAGCGCGATGTACACCTCCGGCGCCCGGCCCTTGAGCTCGTCTGTGACCGGGACCACCGCGGCCTCCGCGACCTCGGGCACGGTCAGGCAGGCGGACTCCAGCTCCTTGGTCCCGAGGCGGTGGCCCGCCACGTTGATGACGTCGTCGACGCGCCCCAGGATCCGGTAGTACCCGTCCGCGGCCTGCACCGCGCCGTCGCCCGCGAAATACGGCCAGTCGCGCCAGTCCTTGCTCGTGGGGTTCTTACAGTACTTCGAGTAGTACTGGCGGATGTAGCGCTCGCGGTCTCCCCACACCGTCTGCATGATGCCGGGCCAGGGGTTGCGGATGCAGATGTTCCCGGCCTTCCCGGACCCCGGCGGGATCTCGTTCCCCTCCTCATCGTAGATCACCGGGTAGATGCCGGGCAGCGCGGGGCCCGCGCTGCCCGGCTTCATCGGGTCGAGCGCCGGCTTCGTGCTGCACAGGAACCCGCCGTTCTCCGTCTGCCACCACGTGTCGGTGATCACCGCCTCGCGCTTGCCGACGACCTCGTAGTACCACCGCCACACGTCCGGCTCGATGGGCTCGCCGACCGTGGTCATGGACTTGAAGTGATAGCGGTACTTTTTCGGCTCCTCCGGGCCGGCTTTCCTCAGCATGCGAATCGTCGTGGGCGAGGTGTGGAAGATGTTGACGTCCAGCCGCTCGGCGATCCGCCACGGCCGCCCGGCGTCCGGGTAGGCCGGAACGCCCTCGTACATCACGCTCGTCGCCGCGAGCGCCAGCGGGCCGTACACGATATACGAGTGGCCGGTGATCCACCCGATGTCGGCGAAGCACCAGTAGACGTCCGTGGGATGGATGTCCTGGATGTACTTGGACGTGCCGGCCACGTACGCGAGGTAGCCCCCCGTGCTGTGCTGGCAGCCCTTCGGCCGCCCCGTCGTCCCGCTCGTGTACATCAGGAACAACGGCGCCGTCGCGTCCATGGAGACGGGATCGACCGTGCGGCCCCGGAAGCCCGCGAGCAGGTCGTTCACGACGAAGTCCCGGCCCGCGACCATCGGCGTCGACGACGCCGCGCGGTCCCGGAAGCGCCGCCACACGAGGACCTTGTCGACCGGCTGGCCTTCCTTCCCGGCCGTTGCGACCGCGATGTCCGCGTTGGCCTTGTGGTCGATGAGCTTGCCGTTCCGGTAGTAGCCGTCCATCGTGACGAGCACGCGGCTCCCGGAATCGGCCATCCGGATCCCGCACGCCTCGCCGCTGAAGCCGCCGAAGACCACGGAGTGGATCACGCCCAGCCGCGCGCACGCCAGCATCGTGATCGGCAGCTCGAGCGTCATCGGCAGGTGCAGCGTGACCCGGTCGCCGGCGCGCAGCCCGGCGAAGTCCCGCAGCAGCGACGCCACCTCGTTGACCCGCACGTAGAGCTCCTGGTACGTGAGCGCCACGTGCGGCTCGTCCTCCGGCTCGGGCACCAGATGAAGGCGGCCTTGTTCTTGTACTGGGCGAGGTGCCGGTCCACGCAGTTGTAGCACGCGTTGAGCTTCCCGCCCACAAGCCACTTCCAGAACGGCGCATCGCTCGTATCCAGCGTCGTGTGCCAGTACCGGTCCCACGACAGGAGGTCGGCGTACTCCCTGAAGCACTCCGGGAACCGGTCGACGCCGAACCTCTCGTTGACCGACGGGTCCGCCAGGTTGGCCTGCGCGATGAAGCGGGCCGGAGGATAGTAGTACTCCTCTTCCTTCCAGTGAACGGCGATCTCGGCTTCCGTGACCTCGGGGGCCACCTGCTTGCCCCGGCCGTCGTCCATCGAACCACCCTCCTCCGCGCGGGCCGCGCGGCTGTCCTCGCTGCCGCGGCCCCGTTGCGTTTCTTACAGTTAGCCGCTGGCGAACTCCTGCCCGAGGGGGATCTCCTGCCCCACCGCCCGCGCGCGCGCCTGCGCGTACGCGAAGTGCGCGGTCGCCACGTCCTCGACGGCCAGGCCGAGGGACTTGAAGAGGGTGACATCCGCCGCGGCCGTGCGGCCGGGGTGGCGCCCGGCGAACACCTCGCCGATCTCGGCCTGGATATGGGCCTCGGTGATCGCCCCCTCGCGCACAGGGCCGACGATGTCGCCGGCCTCCACCACGGCGGCGGCGCGCGAGTCGACGAACACGCGGGCGCGGACGATGACGTCCGTATCCAGCTCGCGCCAGTCCGGCCGCGGGGCGCCGACCGCGTTGATGTGCGCGCCGGGGGAGAGCCACGCCCCGTGGAGGACCGGCGTCGCGCTGCCGGTCACGGTGCAGATGATATCGGCGCCCCGCACCGCCTGCTCGGCCGTCGCTGGCGCCGAGGCGGCCACGCCGAACCGCTCGCGCGTCTGCGCCGCCAGCCGCTCGGCCCGGGCATGCGTGCGGCTCCACACCCGGATCTCCTCCGGAGCGCTGACCTCCAGCAGCGCCTCGATGTGGCTGCGGGCCTGGACGCCGGCCCCGAGGACCGCGAGGACCCGTGCGGGCGCGCGGGCGAGGTGGCGCGTGGCCGCCGCGGAGACCGCGGCCGTGCGCATCCCCGTGATCAGCCGGCCGTCCATCACCGCCCGGAGCGCGCCGGTCTCCGGGTCGAGGAGCAGGATCGTGGCGAGGTGGGTGGGGAGCCCGCGCGCCGCGTTGCCCGGATACCACGCGACGGCTTTGAGCCCGAGGGCTTCCGGGGCGGCGAGGTACCCGGGCATGACACCGAGATAGCCGCCGTGAGGCGAGACCGGGACGGCGGTGCGCACCGGCTGCACCGCGCCGCCCGTGCTGAACGCCGCGAGGGCGCGCTCCATGAGCGGGACGAGGTCCCGCATCGTGAGCACCGTCCGCAGATCGGGGTCCCGCAGCAGCAGCGCCATCGTCGCAGCCCGGGCCGCGCGCCGCAGGCGAGGCCGCGGCCTCACCCACAGTTCTGCGGCGTCCCCGGGGCTCCTCTTCGCCGGCTATGGCCGGTCCCGGCCCCTCAGCGCCGCGAAGAACTGCCGGAGCATCGCGCCGCACTCCTCCTCGCAGACGCCGCCCGTCACCTCGACCCGGTGCGGGAACCGGGCCGCGCGCAGCAGGTCGACGACGCTCCCGGCCGCTCCCGCCTTGGGATCCGATGCCCCGAAGACCAGGCGGGCGAGCCGCGCCTGCACGGCCGCCCCGGCGCACATCGGGCACGGCTCCAGCGTCACGTACAACGTGCACCCGGGCAGGCGCCACCCGCCGAGGTGCCGGGCCGCCGCGCGCAGCGCGAGGATCTCGGCGTGCGCGGTGGGATCCCGGTCCAGCTCGCGGCGGTTGAGGCCGCGCCCGATCACCCGCTCGTCCTGCACGACGACGGCGCCGATCGGGACGTCTCCGAGGGCGGCCGCCGCGGCCGCCGCGGCGAGCGCCTCGCGCATGAAGGCCCGGTCGTCTGTCACGCGCCGCGGCTACTCCGAGGGGGGCAGCGGCGCCCCCTCGGCCGGGAGGCGCAGCGCCTGCAGCCCGTTGAGGATCGCGGCGATCGCCGCGGCGATCTTGCGGGGGCGGTCGGCGTCCACGAGCTCGTCCTCCTTGAGCACGACGCTCGATTCGACGCGTGCGCTGTACACGGGCGGGGCGTCCTCCGACGAGAAGTGCTGCTGGAGGCTGATGCTGGGCGTGCCGGAGTCGGTGGAGACGTGCGCGATCGCGCGGCGCAGGATCACGACGTCCGGGGGCACGAGCAGCCGGTCCATCGTGACCTCGGTGACGAGCTCGCCGAACACCTGGACCTCCTCGTGCACGGTCCGGGAGAACTCCACACCCTCGTCGTACTCGGTGATGTGCCGCCCGAACGACAGCGCGTCCACGAGGAAGCGCAGCTCGGCCCAGGGCCAGGCAAACGCCGGCGGTGTGTCCGCGGGAGGCTCGCCTTCGAGGTGGACGACGTACCGGTACTCGCGGCTCATGTGATCGACGTCCACGAGGAACGCGTAGCCGGAGACGACCAGGTGGTTGTCCTCGAGCGCGTCGGTCAGCCGGCCGGCGAACTCGTGAAACGGATCGTGGTAATCAAGCCGCTTGGCCACGGCTCACCGCTGGTCTCCGAGCGCCGCCCCGGTCCTGGCAGCCGCCTGCCGCATCGCCGCCACCTGCAGCTGGCCGGCCCGCAGGAACAGCCGGGGCGCGCTGTCCAGGAACATCGTCACGCCGAGGCGCCGGTACGCCCGGACGTCCTCGGGCCCCAGCGCCAGGATCCCCACGGCCACGCCGGCGGCCCGGCCGGTGTCGATGATCCTCCGGAACGCCGCCTGTACCTCCGGATGGCCAGTCTCCCCGGGGTGGCCGAGGCTCTGCGAGAGGTCGGACGGGCCGATGAACAGGACGTCGACGCCGGGCACGCGGGCGATCTCCTCGACGGCCCGCAGCCCGCGCCCGGTCTCCACCTGCAGCACCGTGACGATCGACGCGTTGCTCGCCGCCACGTGCTCGGCCAGCGGGATCGCGCCCCACCGGGCCGCGGGGGTCGCGCCCGCGAGGCTCCGGGTTCCCCCGGGCGCGTAATGGGTCGCGGCCACGATCGCGGCAGCCTGCTCCGCGCTCTCGACCTGCGGCGCCATCACGCCCGCGCACCCGCAGTCCAGGGCCCGCAGGATCTGCTTGGGGTGGTGATCCGGCACGCGCACCAACGGGATCGTGCCCACGCTCCGGCAGGCGCGGGCCATCGCCTGCAGCGTCTCGTGCGTGAGCGGGCCGTGCTCCGAGTCCAGGAGGACGCAGTCGTACCCCGCGAGACCGACGATCTCGGCCGCCTCCGGCGAGGGCAGGGGCAGGATCGTCCCCAGCACCGCCTCTCCGCTACGCAGTCGCTCCTTCAACGAGGGGATCACCGGCATCCGATCCTCCGGGGCGATGGCATCGGGACATGAAATTCCTTCTCCGAGGGCGGAATTCCCCCACCCGCAGCATCGCTACGAGCTGCCGATGAGGATGCCGGCCACGAAGACGAGCCCGCCGCCGACGATGACCTGGAGGAACGACAGCCAGAAGCTCATGCCGAAGTACCGGTTGCGTATGAACGCGATCGCCACCAGCTCGACCCCGACGATCAGGTAGGCGACCGCGAGCGCGAGGCCCAGGTGCGGGATCAAGAAGGGGAGCGCGTGCAGGATGCCGCCGAGCAACGTAGCCACCCCGGTGATCGATCCCCGGACCAACGGATGCCCGCGCCCCGTCAGCTTGCCTGTATCGGAGAGGGCCTCGGCGAACCCCATGCTGATCCCGGCCCCGAGCGCGGCCGCGCTGCCGACCAAGAACGCCGTATGCGGGTTGCGCGTCGCAAACGCGCTCGCAAACAGCGGCGCGAGGGTGGAGATGGAGCCGTCCATCAGCCCGAGCAGCGCCGGCTGCACGACCTTGAGGAGGTACCCCGAGCCGTCCCGGTCGCGGATCGCCTCGAGGTCTGCCTGCCACCGGCGGGTCGCGCCCGCCCCCTCAGGCGCCACGCCGCATCTCCGGGCCGCGAGGCCGCGGCCGCCGACAGCGGGGACAGATTCCGTGCAGCTCGAATCGAACGGCCTTCACGTGAAACCGCGCGCGGGCGGCGACGGTCCGCTCCAGGCTGCGGAGGCGAGGGTCGTGCACGTCGATCACGCGCCCGCATCGCTGGCAGACCAGGTTGACATGCCGCGCTGCCTGGCCGTCGTAGCGCCGGACCGGGCCGCTGATCTGCTGGATCAACCCCAGGTCCGCGAATAGATCCAGCGTCGCGTACACCGTGGCCGGGCTCACGCTGGGGAAGCGCCGGCGGACCTCGTCGCAGACCATCTCCACGCTCGGGTGGGTCGTCCGGCCGACGACCGCCTCGTAGATCGCAATCCGCTGCGGCGTCAGCCGGCCCCCGCGCGCCGCCAGGAGGCGGCGGAGATCGGCCCAGGCCGCGGCGGGGCGCACCGATTGAACGGGTTCTTTATTAAGACTCATTACGAACAAAACTATACGGGCCCACCCGCGCGCTGTCAACGCCCCGTCGCCGACGCGCGGGCGGGACCGGCCCGGAGCTCGACCGCGGCGGCAGAGGGCCCGGCGCGGGAGCGGCGAGGCAGGACCTTCGCTACAGGCGCACGGTGAAGACGACAGCCAGGTTGGGTACCGGTGTGCCGACGAGGACGATCGAGACCTGCGGGCCGTAGTCCTCGATGCGCGCCGCGACCACGGTGATGGTGTTCACCGGCACGATCACGGCGGTCGTTTGGATCGGGACGACGTAGAAGATCCGGCCCCGCAGCTTGGCGCCCGCGGGCGTGTTCAGGCGGACCAGCTGCCCCGGTGGGATCCGGGCGTCGGGCGCGGCGAAGACGAGAAAGGTGCCCTGCACGGTGCGCTGGACGAGCAGCACGTAGCACCGCCCCGGCTGGATGGCGACGTTGTGAAAGACCAGCACAGCGGAGGGGCAGAACGCCTCGCCCTGCCGGAGGACCTTCACGGACGGGGGCCGTCCCCCTTTGGGTCCGTGCCCGCCAGGCCCGCCGAGCGTGGCCGTGGTGAGGATCGAGACGGCGAGCACAGCGAGCGCCACACCCCGCAACGCGTTCATGGCAGTCCTCCTCGTTCCGAGATGACCCGGCCGGGATATGCCCCAGCATCGAGCAACTTAGACGGGGCCGGCGCAGCCCGCTCCTGCACGGCGCGCTAGCGCGCCGCCGCCGGATACCGGCGGCGGCGCAGGGAGGGGACGGGGACCCGCCCGGAGCGGACGTCGGCCCCGGCCTGGACCGCACGCATCGGTGGAAGGCCTCGACCCCTCCGGTCGACGCGGCGACTCCCGCCCGTGCGGCGCTCCAAACCGAAGGCGCCGCGTCGGCTGGGACGGAGGGCAGGCCCCCGCCCCACAACGGTATCCCTCGCCGGACCGTGAGACGGAACACTACACGGCCGGCGCACACGACGCGAGCTCGCCGAGGAGCCTCGATGCGGCCTCGGCCCTGCCGGCCCAGAACCCGGCCACGGGACCTGTCGCGGCCTCGTGCGCGCGGTGCCGCACGACCCACGAGCCCGCCTCGCGCGCCAGCCACGCCAGCGTCCACCCCGGGTCCTGGGCGAGGAGCGATTCGAGCACGAACCGGCGCTCGCCGATCCTGAGGCCGAGGCCCATCTCGCGGGCCGCGCGCGCGAGATCGGCGCGGACGAGGATGATCCCACTGCGCACCGGCGCCAGCAGGCCGTGAAGGAACGCCGCCGCCCCGTGCGCGCGAGGATCGGGGAGCCCGGGCGCCGCTCGCAGATGCAGCGGCATCCCGTCCGGCGGCCCGAGGGCGCCGGCGGCGACCGCGAGCGCCTCCCGCAGCAGCGCGGCCCACCGCCGATAGAACGGCGACGCGATCCGCTCGAGGGCGTCGAGGTAGGGGAATAGCCACGAGGCGAGGTGCTCCCACAGCAGCGCCTTCCGGCTCTGCCGTCGCAGGAGCGCGCGAGCACGATCCGGCTCCTCCGCCTCCTGGTCTGCGAGGGCGGCGTACAGCGCAAGCAGCGCCGACAGATGGTCGGGCTCCGGGGGCGGGATGCGACCGAGGGCGCGCCAGAACCCCGCGACCCGGTCGCGGGCCTCTCCCCCGAGCATGCCCTCGGCCCCGCAGTAGACCGAGGCGTACGGGTAGAGCTGGAACGCGAAGAGATTCGTGTACTCGGCCGGATCCGGGGTGCCCGGCAGCCCGAGCACGTCCCCGATCCGGGCCTGCGCGGCCCCCGGCGGCTCCGCAAGCGCGGCGAGCGCGCGCAGCAGCTCTGCCGGCGGGTCCGCCGCTCCTCGACGGCCGGCGTCGCCCATCGGCCCCATCCGGAGGCCGCGAGGCGCCTCAGCCGCCAGGGGCGCCCACCGGCTCCGTGCGGCGGCCGGGGAGCCGGTACGCGTCTTTCGTCGGCCGGAGCGGCCGCATCAGCCAGTAGGGCCGCCGCGTGCCATCCGGAGAGTACCGGTCGGCCGGGCGCGTGAGCGCGAGCCAGGCCCGGTACACGCTGTGCGCCTGCTGCGTGTCGACCGCGATGTCGCCGTAGCGATCGCCGGGGGCCGCCCGGCGCACCCGCACGGCCTGGTGCCAGCAGTGCTGGCCGGAGACCGGATCCGGGTGCACTGGAAACGTCAGGTTCTGGTGCACGCCCACGTCGGTCCACCAGATCCTGAGGGTGTCCGGATCCGCGGACGTGTAGGGTCCGGCGCCGGAGCGCTGCCGCATCGCCCAGCGGCCCTCGCTGCGATCCAGCGCGACCGTCGCCATCATCTGCCGCTGGCCCACCTCCCCGACCTTCCAGCGTCCCATATGGTGGCTGCACGCGAGGACGCCGGGGCGGATCCCCTCCGTCACCCACGCCCGCACGACGAAGTACCCGATCTCGGTCTCGACCCGCACCAAGTCGCCGGTACCGACGCCGAGACGCCGCGCATCGTCCGGGTGGATCCACAGCGGGTTGGTGTGGGCGATCTCGTCCAGCCACTTCGCGTTCGCGCTGCGCGTGTGCACCTGCACGGGCAGGCGGAACGTCGAGATCAGCACCATCTGGTCGGGGCCCAGCGCGCCGCGGTGGACGTGGCTCCTGATGTAGCCGGGGAGGGCGTGCTCCGGCCAGCCCCACTCGGCGAGCGTCGCGGAGTAGAACTCAAGACGCCCGGACGGCGTGGGGAAGCCGCGCAGCACACGGCCGTCGACCTCGACGCCCACCGGCCGCCGTCCTTCCGCGTCCGGCTCGGGGCTGCCGGTCGGCACGATATTGGGGCTGGAGGGCGCCGGGGACCGGGTGTAGACGCGGCCCCGGGCGTCGACGCGCACGTCCTCGAGCTCTTCGGGCGGCACGGCCTCTTCGTGGAGCGGGCCGATCCCGCGCCGAAGCTCGTATGCGCCGTACCGGCGCATGTATTCGAGGGGCGTCAGCCCCTCGGCCGCCGCGCGCTCCGGCAATCCCGGCACGGAGTGCTCGAAGATGTACGCGTAGTACTCGTCCACCGAGAGCTTCTCGCCCGGCCGCCGCTGCGATTCGAAGTATTTCCGGATCCCGAGACGTCCCTCGGGATCGACGCGCCACGACAGCTCGATCCAGAACTCGTTCTCCTCCCACACCTCCCCCGGGTTGACCCGGCGCGTATCCGCGACCTGCTCCCCGAGCCGCTCCCGCGCGACGCGGAGGACCGGCTGGCGGAACGCGATCCACTGGCCGTCGTACTGCTCGTACGAGTGGAGGTCGTGCCGCTCGGACGCGTGGCCCATCGGCAAGACGTAGTCCGCGAAGAACGCCGTCTCGTTCCAGGTCGGCGTAAGCGCGACGTGCAGGCCCACGAGGTGCTCGTCGGTGAGCACCTCGATCCACGAGAACCCGTCGGGGTTCGTCCACACCGGGTTGTAGACGCGCGTGAAGTATACCTCGAGCCGGCCGCGGCCGTCCTTGAGGAGGTGCGGCAGCAGGAAGGACATCTCGTTGGTGGCGAGCGGGTACTCGGGCGGCCAGGTCAGCTCGTTCCACCGGGGCGGGTGCGGCGGCATGTAGATCGGCCTCGGCACGAACTTGTTCCACGCGTTGGGGTAGGTCCCGCCTTCGGTCGCCACGGCGCCCAGGAGCGCGTTGAGGAGGAACAGCGCACGCGGCACCTGCCAGCCCCCCAGGTTGCCGGCGGAGGCGCTGCGCCACGTGTGCGTGGCGAGGCGTGTGCCGGCGCCGGCCACCACCTCGGCGATCTCGCGCAGCACGGCGGCGTCCACCCCGGACTCCGCCGCCGCGAACTCGAACGTGTACGCGGCGTAGAGCTGAGCGAGCACCTGCTCGAACGCCTCGAACGTCTGCGGTCCCCCCGGGTGCTCCCGCGCCAGGTACTCCTGCCAGTTCCACCAGCGCCGCACGAACTCGCGGTCGTAGCGCCGGGTGCGGATGAGGTGGCCGGCGATCGCGAGCAGGACCGCCGCCTCCGACCCGGGGTGCGGGGCGATCCAGTAGTCGGCGTGGGTGGCGGTATTCGAGAGCCGGGTATCGACGACGATCAGCCGGGCCCCGCGCTGCTTGGCTTCGAGGATCCGCTGGGCGTGCGGGTTGAAGTAGTGCCCCGCCTCCAGGTGGCTGCTGACGAGCAGGATCACCCGCGCGCCGGCGTGGTCCGGGCTCGGCCGGTCGAGGCCCATCCAGAGCTGGTAGCCGGTGCGGCCGCCGCTGCTGCAGACGTTCGTGTGCGTGTTGTGCCCATCGACGCCCCACGCGGCCAGGACGCGCTCGGTGAACCCATCCTCCCCCGGCCGGCCGACGTGATACATCACCTCGTTCGGGCGCTCCTCCAGGATCGCGCGGCGGATGCGCGCGGCGATGTCGTCGAGCGCCACATCCCAGCTCACCCGGACCCACTTCCCCTCGCCCCGCTTCCCCGCGCGCCGCAGGGGGTAGAGGATGCGGTCCGGATCGGTGACCTGGTTGAGCGTCGCCGGCCCCTTCGCGCAGTTCCGGCCGCGCGAGCCAGGATGCTCGGGGTTCCCCTCGAACTTGCGGACCGCGAGCGTCTCCCGATCGACGTAGGCCAGCAGGCCGCACGCCGACTCGCAGTTGAAGCAGGTGGTCGGCACCAGCATGTAGCGCTTCTCGACGCGCTCCGGCCAGGCTCTGGAGTCCAGCTCCACCCAGTCGTCCCACCGCTCCTTGGGCGGATAGGACGCCAGGTGCACGCGGCTGGGCCCTGGGTAGAACGTCTCGCCCCGCGCCTCCACCTCCCGGCGCGCCGCGCTCACTCGCTCGCTGAGCTTCGCTAGCTCCGTCCGTGCTAGACGGCCGCCGCCCTCGCGCATCGCTCCTCCCGGCTACGCCAGCGGCGCCGCTTGCCCGGCCTGCACGTACGCGTGCTCGTACGCGAGCAGGCCCGCGAGAGCCAGGGACGCCGCGGCGGCGCCGCTGCCCGCCATCGGTGCCCCGTGTGTCGCGAGCACCGCCCCGCTCGCGAGCATCCCCAGGGCCCCGAGCCCCACCCCGGCCCAGAAGAACGCCCGGTAGCGCCCCGCGATCAGCTCGTGCGCCGCGAGGCGCGCGTGCGCCGTGGCGTGGGCGAGCGTGGCCTCCCCCCAGACGAACAGCAGGTGGACGAGGCTCGCCCCCCCCAGCACCCCCGCGAGCGGGCGGAAGGCGCCGGGCTCCACCGCTCCCGCCACCGGCAGCCACGCGGCGGCGCCGGCGAGCAGCGCCTGCACGAGGAAGTGCGGCGGGAGCAGCGGGTTCTGCCAGAGATCGCGCGCTTTGGCCTGGGCGAAGAGGTACGCCGTGTAGACCGCCGTGAGCACGGCCAGAGGCAGCCCCGGCGCCGCGAGCGCCCACCGCAGGTCGCCACGGCCGAGGAGGCTCGCGATGACGTGCAGCGCGAGCACGAGACCGTACGCGCTGATGATGAAGGCCCCTCGCACCAGCCAGCTCCCCCACTGCGGCCGCGTGAAGATGAGATAGAACCGCCCCGGATGCGTGAGGTCGGCGACGAGGAGCGCTCCGGTCACCGCGAGGAAGACCGCTCCGAGCACCGGCGCCGCCCAGCGCCAGAGCAGGCTTCCCGCAGGGAGCGCCCCGACCAGCAGCAGCAGGAGCGGGACGAGGTACGCGCCGGCGGCGATCCCCTTGGTCCACGTGTACAGGCTGACGCGCCAGTGCCACGGGGATGCATGCGGAACGTCGTAGCTCAGGATCGCCGCGGCCGAGGAGGTGCCGTGGCCGTCCGGGCGGCCCGAGGCGACGTGCTGCGGCAGATCGCCCTGCTCGCTCCACATGAAGAGGCCCGCGGGGGGACGCTGCGCGGCGATCGGGTCGAGCGTCGCCTGGTGCGCGCCTCTGTAGAAGAGCGTGGGGCGGGTCTCTTTCTCGGGACGGCGGACGGTGACCGGCTCGCGGTGCACGATCTGGGAGACTTTCGAGGTCGGATCGCGGAGGTCGCCCACGAGGATCGCCTCGGTGGGACAGACGACGACGCACGCCGGCTCCAGCCCGGCATCGAGGCGGTGCGTACAGAAGTTGCACTTCTCGGCGGAGAGGTCGTCGGGGTTGATGAAGATGGCGTCGTAGGGGCACGCGGCGATGCACGCCTTGCAGCCGATGCAGATCGACTTGTCGAAGTCCACGATCCCGTCCGGCCGCCGGTACATCGCCGAGGTCGGGCAGGCCTCCACGCACGGCGGGTCGTCGCATTGGTTGCACCGCGTGACCTGGAAGACCCGCCGGGCCTGCGGGAACACTCCGACGTCGACGTACTTGACGTAGGTGCGCGTGACGCCGAGCGGCACCTCGTTCTCGGATTTGCAGGCCACCGTGCACGCGTGGCAGCCGATGCAGCGGGTGTGGTCGATGACCTTGGCCCACCGGGCCGGAGCCGTGGCGGAGGTCGGGGGCGCGGGCGAGAGGCTCACGGACGCGCTCTGCGGCGGGATCGCCGATACACCTGGAGTGACTTCGGCTGGCCGCGCCCCGGTCCCTGCTGCCGTGCCGCAGCCGGCCCGCGCGCGCCGCGGAGGCCGCGGCCCGCGCGCCGGCCGGCGCGCGGGCCGCGGCGGGGCATCATGCGCGGCGTCGGGTCCGCGCTATGCCCCACCCCCACCGGTTGCGATCGCGGGCTGACCGCCCACCTCGTCCCAGATCCGGGTGCGGTTCGTCTCGGGCACGAAGAACGTCCCGACGACGAAGCAGATCAGCGCCACGACGATGGGGTAGCTCAAGCCTGCATAGATGTTGTGGGTCGTCGCAACGATCGAGGTCGCGATGAGCGGCGTCAGGCCGCCGAACCACCCGTTCCCGAGGTGGTACGGGACCGACAGGGACGTGTACCGGATCTTGGCCGGGAAGAACTCCACGAGGAACGCCGCGATCGGGCCGTACACCATCGTCACGTAGACAACCTGGATCGCCACCAGGATCGTCAGCGCGGCCGGGCTGTTGACGCTGGCCTTCATCGCCATGTAGATCGGCACGTACGTAATCGCGGCCAGTAGGCACCCCGCCATCAGGATCGGCTTCCGCCCGATCCGGTCGGAGAGAGCCCCGAACACCAGGAAGAATGGGGTCCCGATCAGGAGCGCGATGGCGACCACGAGGTACGCCGTGACGTACGGCACCTTCAGCACCGACTGCAGGAAGTACAGCGCGTAGAACTGTCCCGTGTACCAGACGACGGCCTCCCCGGCCGTCGCGCCGAAGAGGGCCAGGAGGATTAGCTTCCAGTTCCGCCCGCTGCCGAGGCTCTCCGTGACCGGCGCGCGGGAGGCCTTCCCCTGGGCCTTGAGCTGGCTGAACAGCGGGGCCTCCTGGAGCTTCAACCGGATGTAGAGCGCCATGACCAGCAGGACGGCGGAGAGAAGGAACGGCAGGCGCCAGCCCCACGCCTTGAACGCGGCGTCGCTGAGCGCGAGCCTGAAGATGAGCACCACGACCAGGGCCACGAAGAACCCCACGGTGGCCGTGGTCTGGATCCAGCTCGTATAGTAGCCACGCCTGTCGTCGGGCGCATGCTCGGCCGTGTAGATCGCCGCGCCGCCGTACTCCCCACCCAGGGCCAGGCCCTGCAAGAGACGCAGCAGCACGAGGATGGCCGGCGCCGCGATGCCGATACTGGCATACGTCGGCACGAGCCCTGTGAGCGTCGTCGCGATGCCCATGGTGCTGAGCGTCACCACGAACGCGTACTTGCGGCCGATGAGGTCGCCGATCCTGCCGAAGACGACCGCGCCGAACGGCCGGACGATGAAGCCGGTCGCGAACACCGCGAGCGACTCGAGGAGGGCTATCGTCGGATCGCCCTTGGGGAAGAACTCCGAGGCAAAGAAAACGGCCAGGCTTCCATAAATGTAGAAGTCGTACCATTCGATGACCGTGCCGGCCGATGCCGCGAGGATGACCTGCATGAGGTTGTAAGTATAGGCCGGTCGTGCGACAGTCGCCTGCGCGCCCATATGCCGCCTCCCCCGCATGACCTCGCGTTCCTGCCACTTACCGACCCGGTGTGTGGAGGCCCTCCTTCTACGTACCGGTCCAAACCCCTGCCGCGCCGACCCGCGGGCGCGGATCGGCAGGGTCAGGCGGGCGGCTGCGGCGAGGCCCGCCCGGTGCCGGGGCAGGGCCGGGCGACCGGCCGCCGGACGAGCGGCGGCACCAGCTGCGCGTCCAGGGGAGGTGACGCGCTACGGCGGCCCGGCACCGGCAGGGCGGTCCTCAGAGGCGGTGGAGGAGACGAGCGGGCGCGAGTAGCTACGCCGCCCCAGCGTCAGGAACACGGCGCGGCAGAGCATGCACCGGAAGAATACGGGGCGCTCCCCCGGGTGGCAGAGGGGGACGGACAGCGTGCTGCCGCAGTCGGGGCAGGCGGGCATCCCTTCACACCCCGCCCGGGGCCTCCGTGGCACGGCTCCCAGGGCGCTCGTCTGGGTTGCATTATAGAGATGCCCACCCTATAGTGGAAGATGATTTCTTCTATGCGATCTATAGGAGATCTCTATTAGCCGATGGTCGACATCCCGCAGGTGGAGGCGTTCGTCGCCGTCGCGACCTACGGGAGCTTCGCGAGAGCGGCCGCGTCCCTGTTCCTCACCCAGCCCTCCGTCAGCGCGCGCGTGCAGGTGCTCGAGGCGGCGCTCGGCCAACGGCTCCTGGAGCGGACCGGCCGCGGGGTCCGGCTGACGCGGGCGGGCGCGATCTTCCTGCCCATCGCCGAGCGCCTGCTGCACACCGTGGCCGAGGGCCGGCAGGCGCTGGAGGCCGCCCGTTCCAGCGAGGGCGGGCTCGTCACAATCGCCGCGTCGCTCTCGCTCAGCACCTACCTCCTGCCCGACATCGTGAAGCGATTCCGGGACGAGCATCCCGCGGCCCGGGTGTCGATCCGGTCCGGGCACTCCCGCGACGTGCTGCGCATGGTCCTCGACGAGGAAGCCGAGATCGGGCTGGCCCGTGGGCTGACCGATCCGGCGGTGCACACCGTACGGCTCGGGCGCGACGAGATTCTGCTCGTGGTGTCTCCCTCCCATCCGTTTGCCCGCCGCGGGCAGGTGCACCTCGCGGAGGCGGCGGCCCAGCCGCTGATCCTGTTCGACAAGGGCAGCAGCGACTGGGTCCTCATCACCGGGTTCTTCCGCCGCGGTGGCCTCCTCCCCAACGTTGTGCTCGAGCTGGAGGGGATCGAGGCGGCCAAGAAGATGGTCGAGAAGGGGATCGGCATCTCGATGCTGCCCCACCTGGCGGTCCGCCAGGAACTGCGCGCCGGCGCCCTCGTCCACGTCGGGATCAGCGACGCCCCTGCCCTCTCCCGCCACGTCGACCTCGTGTATCGGAGGAAGGGCTCGCTCAGCGAGAGCGCGAGGGCGTTCCGGAGGCACGTCCAGGCGACGTTCCCCTCGCTCCGCCAGGACAAGCCGTCGCCCGAGGCCAAAGGGCACGTGCTGGCCGGCGGCCCCGCCGGGCGGAGATGAGCGCCGCGCGGGCGCCCCAACGGCGGCCGGAGGCCGGAACCGCCCCGCGGAGGCCGCGGGTGCGCGCGATCCCGCGGACCGATCCCCTCGCCGCCGCCGCGCGCACCTGGCTGCGGGCCCTTGAGCGATGCGTCCGCGCCGTCGACTACGCTGCGGCCCGGCCGCTGTTCGCGCGCGACGTGTGTGCGTTCGGCACGCACGCCGCGGTGGCGCGCGGCCGCGCGGCGCTGGAGCGGTATCAGTGGATGCGCATCTGGCCGTCGATCCGGGCCTTTACCTTCCGGCTGTCGGAGATGCGCTGCGTGGGCAGCGAGGCCGGGCTCTGCGTGATGGCGCCCTGGGACTCCCTCGGCGTCCGTCCGGATGGCACGACGTTCGCCCGCCCCGGCCGGGCCACCCTCTTCCTGGCGCCGGCCGCCGAGCCGCGCGGGCCCGCCGCGTCCCGGGCCCAGGGGCGCCGGGCGCGATGGGTGGCGCTGCACTCGCACTTCTCCGTCGCGCCGGAGACCTCCCCCGCGCCGCCCGGGCGCAGGCGCCGGGAGACGCCCGGCACGCGGCCGGCCTCGAGCGGGACGCTCGCGCGAGCGCCGAGTCGAGCGGACGCTCCGGCTCGACGCGGCTGGTAGCGGCGTTACCGGGGCGCAGAGGGATTCGGCCCCGATCCGGGGAATGGCAGCACGGGCGACGGCCGGCGGCCGCGGGGACAGGTCCGCCCCCGCACGCGCGCGCCGCGCACCGAAGAGCCCGCGTCGCCGCAGGGTCGCATCTCAGGGAGGGGGAACGGCCAGTGTCGGACACGTCGATGCGCTTCCCGTGGGACTCCTACTACCGTCGGGGATCGATCTCCCGCCGCCAGCTCCTCAAGTTGACCGCGCTGCTCGGCAGCACGGCGGCCGTTGGCTCCGCGGTCGTCGCCGAACCGCAGCCCGCGGCCGCCGCCCTCGCGCCCCCGGCCAAGCAGGTGTTGCGGTACCCCAACTTTGAACCCCTCCACTTCGACCCTGCGACGATGGAGTCACGGCCGGAGATCCTCGTCGGCATGGCGCTGTTCGATCCCCTCCTCACCTTCGATGACGCCGGGCGCGCTGTGCCCGTGGCCGCGCGGTCGTGGAGCGTGTCGAAGGATGGCCTCGCCTACACCTTCCACTTGAGGCCCGGAATGCAGTGGTCCGACGGGCACCCCGTGACCGCGATGGACTACGAGTACGCGTGGAAGCGTGTCGTCGATCCGGACACCGCCAGCGACTACGCATCGGCGTTCTATCCGATCAAGGGGGCGTTGGAATTCAACAAGGGGAAGACGAAGGATCGCAACACCGTCGCCGTGAAGGCAACGGATTCCCTCACCCTCCGGGTCGAGCTCGCCGAACCCGCGGCGTATTTCCTGAGGCTCGTGTCGACCTGGAACTACATGCCGGTGCCCCGCTGGCAGGTCGAGAAGTACGGCAAGAAGTGGGTCGAGGCCGGAAACCACGTCGGGAACGGCATGTTCATGCTCCAGAAGTGGGAGCACGACCGGGAGCTCGTCATCGTCGCGAACCCGCGCTACTGGGGGCCCAAGCCGACGCTCCAGCGAGTGGTGTTCACCCTCACCGACGATCCCTTCCGCACGAGCCTGCCGGCTTTCGAGAACAACGAGCTGGACGTGACGGACCAGATTCAGCCGGGCGACATCGATCGCGTGCGCAAGGACCCGACCTTGAGCAAGCAGCTCCACAAGTTCCGGTGGTCTGGCACGGCGATGATGTTTTGCGACACGACGAATCCCCAGTCGCCCCTCAGCAAAGTGAAGGTGCGACAGGCGCTCTATCTCGCGATGGACCACAACAAGATCGCGAACGAGGTGCTCCGCGGGATCTACGATCCGGCGCCGACGATCACGCCGCCGGGCACGATCGGATACCTGAGCGCGCCGCCGCTCACGGGCGGCGTGGACCGCGCGCGCCAGCTCCTCGCGGAGGCCGGGTACCCGGACGGACGGGGATTCCCGGAGGTCCGGCTGGCATGGCCCAAGCTGGTCACCTACGACCTCGTGGCCCAGGCGCTCCAACAGATGTGGCGCGATACCCTCAAGATCAACATCACCCTGCAGCGGATGGAGCGCAAGGAGTTCAACGCTGCCTTCAACTCCTGGGCGAAGCAGCCGTACTCTGCCTACATCGACCGCTGGGGATCCGACTACGAGGATCCCGCCAACTGGGCCAACATCCTCTTCGACTCCGACCAGGATTTCTTCCACACGAAGTGGCGGAACGCCCGGTTCGACTCCCTCGTCCGCAAGGGCTCCGGCGAAGCGGATCCCGCCAAGCGAAAGCAGATGTACGAGTCGGCGGAGAAGATTCTCAACACGGAGTTGCCCGCCATACCCATCTACCATCTCGGCGTCATCATCGCGGTGAAGCCGTGGGTGGAGGGGTTCCGCCTGCCGCCTGCCGCCGCCGCGTGGTACGGAACCTTCGGCCGCGTGAAGATCGTGGAGCGGTAAGGTCGCAGCGGGCGCGGCGCCGGCCGCACCGGGCGGCGCCCTGTGCTCGACCCGTTCCGTGGGAGCATACCTCGTCCGGCGCCTGCTGCTTGCGATTCCGACGATGGCCACCGTCTACACGGTGGCCTTTCTGCTGGTGCACGCCACGCCCGGGGGACCCTGGGATAACGCCGAGAAGCCGCTCGCGCCCCAGGTGATCGAGAACCTCAGGGTCAAGTACCACCTCAACGAGCCGCTGTGGGCTCAATACATCCTCTACCTCCGCGATGCCGTGCACGGATCGCTCGGCCCCTCGTATGTCAACACCGCCCGCGACGTCTCGGAGATCATCGCGGACTTCTTCCCCGTCTCGATCCAGCTGGGGCTCGTGGCGATGGCCTTCGCGGTCGTCCTCGGGATCCCGCTGGGGACGCTGGCCGCAGTATACCGGAACACGCCTGTGGACTATCTCAGCATGGGGATCGTCGTCACGGGCATCTCGATCCCCAACTACGTCGTGGCGACGATCCTCGTCACGGTGCTCGCGGTGGTGCTGCACTGGCTGCCCACAGGAGGGTGGGGCGGCGTGCTGGATGTGCGCGTGATCATCCCGGCCGTGGCCATCGGGCTTCGCCCCGCGACGACGCTGGCCCGGTACCTGAGGGCATCGCTGCTGGAAGTGCTGGGTCAGGACTACATCCGCACGGCGCGCGCCAAGGGGCTCGCGCGGCGGGCCGTCATCCTGCGGCACGCCCTGCGAAACGCGCTCATTCCGATCGCGACCGTCTCCGGCATCCTCGTCGCGGACGTCGTGACCGGATCGTTCTTCGTCGAGACGGTCACCCGCGTGCCCGGCATCGGCCGCTACTTCGTGACGGCGACGACGGGGCGGGACTACCCGGTCCTCCTGGCGCTGGCGCTGCTGTTCAGCGTCGTCATCATCACCATGAACATCGTGGTCGATCTGTCGTACGCGGTCCTGGATCCACAGGTGCGGTATGGGTAACTCCGCGCTCACGGAGATCGCTCCGGCGGCACAGCGCGCACAGGGTCAGCGCAGGTACCGCCGCGGCCTGGCGAGGTTCGGGCGGCACAGGATGGCCGTGGCCGGCGCCCTCTTCCTCGCCGCCGTGGTCCTGGCCGCCGCAGGCGCGCCGGCCCTGTCGCCGTACCGCTACGACCGGCAGGACCTCCTTGTCACCTACGGCGCCCCGACCCGCAGCCACCTCATCGGCACAGACGGACTGGGCCGCGATGTCCTCAGCCGCCTGATGTACGGCGCGCGGGTCTCGATGAGCGTCGGGCTGACGGCCACGCTGCTCGTGCTGGCCGTCGGCGTGCCGGTGGGCCTGGCGGCCGGGTACTTTGGAGGGACGTTCGATCTGCTGCTCATGCGGTTCGTGGACATCGTCTACGCGATCCCGTACCTGCTCCTGGTTGTGCTGCTCCAGACGTTCTTCACAGCCGTGCTGCCGACCATTCGCCACGGGCCGCTCGTCTGGCTCCACGCCCTCAACCACGGCACGAACGGCATCGCCGCGATCGTCATGGCGCTCTCCCTGGTCGGGTGGCTGGACGTCGCGCGGGTCGTCCGCGGCCAGGCCCTCGCCCTGCGCCACCGCGAGTTCGTCCAGGCGGCACGGAGCCTCGGGGCCGTGGATCGCCACATCATGGGAGCCCACCTCCTGCCGAACGTGGCCGCGCCGATCATCGTCATGGCCACCCTGCTCATCCCCAACTTCATCATCGCGGAGGCCGGGCTCAGCTTCATCGGCCTGGGCGTGCAGCCGCCGATGCCGAGCTGGGGCACCATGATCGCCGAGGGGATCGACTCGATCGAGTCCTACCCCCGCCTGGTCATCGCACCAGCCCTCGTCCTCGCGGCAACGTTGCTGAGCCTCAACTTCGTCGGCGACGGCCTTCGGGACGCGCTCGACCCGGTCATGGAGCGCTGAGCCGCCCCTCTACGCGCCCCCGCCGAGCAGGCCCTGCAGGCGCCGGCGCGCATCGTCCCGGACGCGCGCGTAGAGGCTCTCCCCGTGGCTGTCGATCGAGACCAGCAGCGGGCCGAGGTCGCGCACGCGGAACTGCCACAGGCACTCCGGCATGAGATCTTCCCAGTACACCGCCTCGATCGCTTCGACGTGCTGCGTCTCCCACGCCGCCGCGCCGCCGACGATCGTCAGGTACACGGCGCCGTGCGCCCGCATCGCCTCCACGCTGTCCTCGAGCAGCCCCCCCTTCCCCACGACGGCGCGCACGCCGTGCCGCTCGAGGAGCGGCGCGGTAAAGCGGTTCATCCGCGTGCTCGTCGTGGTGCCGACCGAGATCGGCTCGTAGCGGTCGCCGACCCGGCGGACGTTGGGAGCGGTGTGCAGCAGCACGGCGCCGCGCAGGTCGACCGGGGGCGCCACCCCGCGATCACAGATGCGCATCAGCGTGGCGTCGCGCACGCCGAAGACGGTCCCGCTGAGGGAGACCCAGTCTCCGGCGCGCAGCGGCCTGAGGTCGGCCTCGCGCAGGGGCGTTGTGAGCGGGATCCCGGCCATGCGGCTCTTACGTCTCGATCTCGGTCCGGCCGTCTGCGCGCACCCGGCCGGTCGCGCGCAGCCCGCGCCAGCACTGCATGTTCACGGCGACGGGGTTGTGCGTGATGTGCGTGTAGGCGTGCTCGACGTGCACGCCGAGGGCCGTGGTGTCTCCCCCAAGGCCCTGCGGCCCGATCCCGAGGCGGTTCACGGCCTCGAGCAGCTCCCCCTCGAGCGCTGCGACCTCGGGGTCCGGGTTCCGCGTTCCGAGGCGGCGGACGGATGCCCGCTTGGCCAGCGCCACGCACTGGTCCGCCGTTCCGCCGATCCCGACGCCCACGATGCACGGGGGGCACGGGTTGGCGCCGGCCTCCACGGCGCTCTCCAGGACGGCGCGGCGGATCCCCGCGACGCCGTCGGCGGGCGGCAGCATCCGGAGGAAGGTCATGCTCTCCGACCCGGATCCCTTTGGCACGCAGAGCACCTCCAGGTAGTCCGCGCCCGCGGCGAACTCCCAGTGGATCGCGGGGATGCGGTATCCGGTGTTGGTCTGCGGGTTCTCCCGCGTCACCGGGTGGCACACGCTCGAGCGCAGGGAGTGCTCGCGCGTGGCCCGCTCCGTGCCGCGCCGGAGTGCGTCGGCGACGCGGGCGCCGTCGAGATACAGACCGGTCCCGGCCCTGAGATAGTAGATCGGCGTGCCCGTGTCCTGGCAGACGAGCGTGCGGCGCTCATCCGCGATCTCGATGTTCCGAAGGATGATCCCGAGGAGCTGGCGCGAGACGCTGTGCCGCTCGCGCTCGTACGCCTGGCGGAGCGCCTCCCGGACGTCGGGCGGCACGTCCACGAGGGCGCGGAGGTAGAGGGCCGCGGCGGCCGCCTCCACCGCGTCGTAGAACGCTGTGCCCGCGACGGCGGCATCCGGGGACGCGCGCGGGCCTACAGGCTCATGCCCCATCGTCGGACCGTCCTTTCCTCGATCGTACGAAAGATGCCGTGCTCGACCAGGAGGCCGATCAGCACGATCGTCGCCAGGCCGGCGAACACGGCCGGGGTTTCGAGGTAGTACCGCTTCAGATAGATGTACCACCCGAGCCCGCCCTGCCCGCCGATGACGCCGAAGACCAGCTCCGCCGCGATCAGCGTCCGCCACGCGAACGCCCACGCGATGCGCAGGCCTGTGACGATCGCCGGCAGCGCGGCCGGGAAGTAGATCGCCGCGGCGAGCGGCCAGCCCCGCAGGCCGAAGTTGCGCCCCACGAGGACGAGCGTGCGCGGCACCGTCGCGAAGCCGGTGAACACGCTGAGCGCCATGGGCCAGATGGTCGCATGGATCAGGACGAACAGCAGCGATTTGATGCCGAGCCCGAACCAGAGGAGCGCCAGCGGGAACAGCGCGATCGCCGGCAGCGGGTTGAACATGCTCGTCATCACGTCCAGGAAGTCCCGGCCCGCCCGCGTGAACAACGCGAGCACGGCGAGGAGGAACGCGCCCACGACCCCGAGCGCCATGCCCAGCACGAGCACCGCAAGCGAGCGCTCCGCATAGGTCAGGATCTCGCCGCTCTCGATCCCCCGCACCCACACCCGGAGGACGGTCGTGGCGCGCGGAAAGAGCAGTGGGTTCGCGTGCAGCGCCGCGGGGAGCACCTCCCACGCCGCGAGCAGCAGGGCGACCACCGCCACCTTGCCGAGGGGCAGCCGGGCCCAAAGGTCGGGCCGGGGCCCCGGGACCCGGCGGCCCACCTCCGGCCGCTCCAGGCGCTCGGCCCTCGCCGCCGGCTCGGCCCCCGCGGCGCCGGAGGGGTGGGGCGCTACCATCGCTCACTCCTCATGGCCGCGGTCCCCCAGGCCCAGGAGCCCGCGCAGGCGGCCCTGCATCTGCACGAACTCCGGGCTGTCCGGCCCGGCGTCTGCGGCCGTGTTGTCCAGGATCTCCCGGACCCGACCCGGCCGCGGCGTCATCACCATGATCCGGTGGCCGATCAGGATCGCTTCCTGGATGCTGTGCGTGACGAACAGGATCGTCTTCCGGTGCTCGCGCCAGATGCGGCCGAGCTCGTTCTGCATGTGCAGCCGGGTCAGCGCATCGAGGCTGCCGAACGGCTCGTCCATCAGGAGCACCTCGGGGTCCAGCGCCAGCGACCGGGCCAGCGCGACGCGCTGCTTCATGCTTCCGGAGAGCGTGTGGGGATAGGCGCGCTCGAACCCCTCGAGCCCCACGAGCCGGATGTAGGCGCGCGCCCTCTGGGACAGCGCGTCCGCGGGCAGCCGCGCGGCCACCCGCAGCGCGAACTGCACGTTGCCCAGCACGGTCTTCCACGGCAGGAGCTGGTCGAACTCCTGGAAGATGAGGATCCGATCGGCGCCCGGCTCCCGGGCCTCGCGGCCCTCGAACAGCAGCGTGCCCGCGGTGGGGCGGACGAAGCCGGCCACGGCCTTGAGCAGCGTCGATTTGCCGCAGCCGGAGGGGCCGAGGAGGACGAACTTCTCGCCCCGCCGCACCTGGAAGGAGACGTCCCGGACCGCCTCGACGACGCCGGCGGCGGTCGTGAACTGGATCGACACCCGGCTCGCCTCGATCAGCGTGTCATGTGCTGCGATGGCCATGGCCGCGCTCCTTCCACGCGGCGTCCCCGACCTCGGCGACGGACGGCGCTGCCCCACCCCGACGCCGGCCGCGACCGCACCACCGAGGCCGAGCCACCGGATGGCACCGGCGCTAGTCCCCCGGCAGCCCCTGGATGTCGCCGAACGTGAACTCCTTCCACGAGGAGGGGATGCGGCTCGTGACGCCGATCTTCTTGAGGAACGTGGCGAACTGCACCAGACGGTGCGGCGTCATCGTGTACTGGATCTCGGGGTTCCGGAGGAGCGCGCGCATGAACCCGACGTCGGTCTTCTCCGCCTCGGCGAGGATTTTGGCCGCATCCTCGCGGTCCCCGTTGAGAAACCGCGTCGCCTCATCGAGCGACCGCAGCAGGGCACGGTAGACCTGCGGGTTCTTCTGGGGAAAGTCGTCCATCGCCCACACCATGTTGAAGGTGTGCGGTCCGCCGACGACCTGGTAGCTATCGAAGAGCTTGTGGATGCCGGAGACCTGCAGCTCCAGGTACTGATACGGCGGCGAGGTCAGGTGCGCGGTGACCTCCCTCTTGGAGATGAGCGCGAACATCCCGTCGGGATGGGACATCGCGACCACGAGGCCGTCGAGCGCGTGCGCGTTGCCCAGCTCCTTCTCCGCGGCCATCTGGAGCACGACCTGCTGGATGCTGCCAACCGCGGGCATCGCGATCTTGTCGGTCGGCTTGAAGTCCCTGAGCGACTTGATCTCGGGCCTGTTGGTGTTGAGGTAGAGCGGCATCTGGTTGAGCGCCGCGATGACCTTCCAGGTGACGCCGCGATCCCAGGCGATGATGAACGGTCCGACCCCGCCGCTCCCCACGTCTACCTGGCCGGCCAGCATCGCGTCCCGGATCACCGGTCCCGAGGTCAGCTTCAGCCACTCCACCTTGAGGCCGGGCACCCGGCGCTCGAGGATCTCGCGCTTCTGGATGACGAGGAGCTGGCCGTAGCCGATGCCGGGCTGGATCGCGATGCGCAGGACCCGTCGTTGTTGCGCGAGCAGCGGGCCGGCGGTGAGGAGGCAGGCGCAGACGAGCACGACGATCGCCGGACCGCACAGTCTTCTCACGGCGGCGCCCCCCGTGACGACGTCGGTTCCCCGCAGGGCTCTGCCCGCAGCGCGCGGGGACCCAGAGGGGTTTCCGTACCTGCCCGCCACACTCCTGCGATGCGCGCCCTCACGGCGCCGGCCCGCCCCGCGCGGGCTCCGCCCGCGCCCCCCGCTCCCCTCCCGCCGCGCGCGCCCGCGGGAGGGGAGACAGGAGAAGGAGGCTGCCGGGCGCAACCAACGGATGGTACAGGGCGTCCCCGGCGGGGGCGAGACCGCGGGCGCGGAGCACAGGCCCACACCCTGCCGCGTCCGCGAGGGAGCGTCTCATGCGCTGCGGGAGCGAGGAGGCGAGGATGCCGGCGGCATACGAGGTCTACGCGCTCAGCCCGGGCGGGCGCACGGTCGACTGGTCGACCCGCCTCTACCTGCATCCCGCCGGGGACACGATGACCTCGGCCTACTTCCTGTGGCTGCTGCGCGGGCCGGCAGGCCCGATCCTCGTCGACACCGGCTTCACGCACCGGCTGGGGAGGGCCAAGGGCGTGGCGGTCGAGCGGCTGCGGACGCGCGAGGCGCTGCTGGACGCCGCCGGCGTGGATCCGCGCGAGGTGACCACGGTGCTGCTCACCCACCTCCACTGGGACCACTTCGACCTCGAGGGCTTCCTCCCGAACGCCGTGTTCTGGGTGCAGCGCGGCGAGCTCGAGTTCTGGACGAGCGGCGACGGCGCCACAGACCCCTGGATCCGGAGGTTCCTCAGCGACTGCTTCGACCGCGACCTCGAGACGATCCGCTCGGACGGGCGCCTGCGGATCCTCGACGGGCCCGCGGTGCCGGCCGCGGGCGTCCGGCTCGAGCCGGTCGGCGGGCATTCGCCCGGGATGCAGGTCGTCGTCGTGGACTCATCGCGCGGTCCCTTCGTCATCGCCAACGACGCGCTGACGACGTACCGCAACCTGCGCGAGTGGGCGCCGCCGGCGATCCACCTGAACAGCATCGCCGAGTGCCTGCGGGCGATGGCGCGCATCAAAGAGCTGTGCGACGGCGACGAGCAGCGGCTCAGCCCCGGCCACGACGGCGAGGTGTGGACGAAGTTCCCGGAGGTTGCGCCGGGCGTCTACCGGTTGGCGTAGCGCGCCTCCGCCGCCAGACCGCTGCCGGTCCGCGGTACCCGGGCCCCACCCCCGCGACCCGGGGCCCCGCGGGCGGGACGAGGCGAGGGATCCCGGGATTCGGCACGCGCGCAGGGCCGGCGCCTTCCCGCCGCAGAGCGCGGCCCCGCCAGGGATCCCGGCGCAGCGCCTCGGGCAGGAATCTCCACGGGCTGGGCGAACGGTGTGCACAAACGCGCTCGACCTGCACAAATGTGCCTAACGCCGCCCGGCGCTCGCGCACCCGTGGCCCGCGAGATCGCGGCCGCGACGCCGCGGGTGCCGCGTCGCCCTCCGGACCCGCGCGGCTGCACATGCGGACCTGCGACACCCGCCCAGCGGCAGGATACACCGAGAACAATTCGAGGGAGGTGAATAGGATGGATGCGAGCCAGGAGACGCCTCGCACGCCCGATCCGCCCGGTGCGGTGACCGGGACTGCCGAGAACGACTACCGCGGTTCACCCCGGGTCACGAGGCGTGAGCTCATCACCGCGACGGCCGCCACAGGGGTCGCGCTGGGGCTCGGGGGGAAGGTGCTCGGAGTCCCGAACGTCGTGCGCGGGGCGCAGGCCGCCGCGATCAAGTTTGGCCTGCTGGAGGACCGGTCCGGCAACTTCGCGATCTACGGCCTCAACAAGTGGCACGGGACCCAGCTTGCCATCAAGGAGATCAACGACGGGTGGACGCTGCGAGGAGGGCCCGACGGCCCGGGCGGCCCCGGGGTGGTTGCGAAGGTGGCCACCAAACCGCCGACGATGCACCCCGTCCTCAACCGAGGCGCCAGCACCGTCAGCCGCGGCGGCGCCCCGTCGGAAGACAAAGTGGTGTGGGACGAGGCGGACGACTACCTCGTCAAGTCGGGGGATACCGGGGTTCTGGGCCGGAAGATCGAGTTGATCGCCCCCGATCCCCAGTCTGACCTCCGGCAGTTCCAGTCGCTCGCTCGCAGGTTGATCCTCCAGGACAAGGTCGACGTGATCATGGGGGGGTTTGCGAGCGCGGAGCGCGAGGCCCTCCGCCCGATCATGGATCAGAACAAGATGCTCTACTGGTACAATAACCAGTACGAAGGGGGTGTCGCCGACAAGTACACGTTCTGCACGGGGGCCTTGCCGGAGCAGCAGATCCTCCCCGTGATGGAGTACATGATCGCCACCTACGGGCCACGGATGTACATCCTCGCGGCGGACTACAACTTCGGCCAGCTCAGTGCGGCGTGGACGCGGGCCATGGCACCGATCCTCCACGGCCAAGTGATCGGGCAGGAATTCATCCCTCTGAGCGTCACCCAGTTCAGTTCCTCGATCGCGCGGATCCAGCAGGCCAAGCCGGACTGGCTGGTCATGTACATCACCGGGCAGAACCACGCCAACTACTACCCGCAGGCAAACGCGGCCGGGATCAAGATTCCGATGGGGTCGAGCATCAACATCGCCCAGGGCTTCGAGCATCTCCGGTTCAAGCCGCCGGCTCTCGCGCGATTCCACGTGACGGCGAGCTACATGGAGGAGATCCCCACCGCGCGGAACCGGAAGTTCGTCAGCCGCTGGCGGAAGATGTTCCCCAACGAGCCCTATCTCGCGATGGAGGGGCACAGCGCGTATGTGGCGACGCACCTCTATGCGAAAGCCGTCCGCCTCGCCGGCACGACCGACAAGGACGCGGTGATCGAGGCCCTCGAATCCGGCATCGGCGTCGAGGCTCCGGCAGGGTGGGTGTTCATGGACCCCGCGACGCACCACCTGAGCAACTACATCCGGTTGGCCCACTGCGACGAGAAGCACAACATCACGTTCCTCACGGAATGGCCCCACATCGAGCCGTGGTGGACGCGGCGTCTGGGCGTCAACCTGGTGAAGCATCCGGAGTTCAAACAGTACACCCCGGACGAGGACCCGTTCTTCAAGAAAGGGACCAAGAGGTAGGAGCGGGGTATCGAGGTCTCCCTGCGCCACCGCGGCGCGCCGACGCCGCGCGTGGCGCAGGGAGCGGACGCGGAGACGTGACCAGATGGGCCTCGACGTGCTCGCCAACTTGCTCTATCAGTTTGCCGACAATATGGCCTTTCTGCTGCTCGCGGCCCTGGGGCTGATGATCATCCTCGGCGTGATCGACGTCATCAACCTCGCCCACGGCGAGTTCATCATGCTGGGGGCGTATCTCACGGCCCTCTCGTACAACTGGGGGCACCTCCCGCTCCCGGCGTGCGCCGTCGTCAGCATGGTCGGCGTGGGTCTCTTCGGCCTCGTGCTGGAGCGCACGCTGATCCGCCGCTTCTACCAGGACAAGCTCGGCGCCCTGGTCGCAACGTGGGGCGTCAGCCTCATCCTCAGCCAGGGCATCCTCATCGTGTTCGGGCCGTCGATGGCGGCGGTTCCCTTCCCGCAGTGGACCCTCACGGTGGGCGCCTCGTCCTTCGACGGGTATCGTCTGATGCTGTTCGGGGTCGCCGTCGGGGCCGTGGCGGTGCTGTGGTGGCTTCTCTACCACACGCGGATCGGGGTGCAGACGCGGGCCGCGATGCAGAACGCCGAGATGGCGGCCTGCCTGGGGATTCGCATCCGGCGGATCTATCTCCTGACGTTCGCCGCGGGGTCGGCCCTGGCAGGGCTGACGGGGGCTCTCTACGCTCCCACCACGACCATCGTCCCTCTGATGGGCACGGGGTTCGTGGACGTGGCGTTCATCACGGTCGTCGTCGGGGGCGGCGCCAACCCCATCGTGGGAGCGCTCACGAGTGCCGCGGTTCTCTCCGTGATCTCCGCGCCGCTCGCCAGCATCTCGGGGACATTCATCGGCCGCATCGGGCTACTCGTCGCGGCGCTCGTCGTGATCCGGTTTCTGCCCCAGGGCTTCTCCGGCTACGTGCGGGACCTGCAGCGCCGGAGGATGGGGGCGGCGGCGGCGCCATGAAGAGGCGGTGGCGCGCCCTACGAGACGCCCTCAACGGCCCGCAGGACCTCGGACGGTCCCCCGGTTTCTGGGGGGTGTTCATCGCCGCCACGATCGGCCTGCTCCTCTATCCCGCGTCTGGCTCGTCGTTCGGCCTGTCGAGCCTTGTGAGCTTTCTGCTGTACGTCCCGATGGCGCTGGGGCTCGGGCTCCTCTGGGGCTACGGGGGCATCCTCAGCTTCGGGCAGAGCGCCTTCTTCGGGATCGCGGGATACATCTACGGCCTCGTGGCGGGGAACCTCACAGGGACGCCCGCGGGCACGATCGTGGCGCTGGTTGCGGCGATCGCCGCGGCAGCGCTGGCCGCGTCCATCTTCGGCTACTTCCTCTTCTATGGCCAGGTCAGCGGTTGGATCATCCCCCTCCTCTGCCTGGTCCTGACGCTGATCCTGGCGACCTTCATGGGGCAGACGGCAGGATACCAGTGGCGGGTCGGGCAGGTGCTCCTCGGTGGGTACAACGGCATGACCAACATCCCGTCCCTGCGGGCCGGGGCGATCGAGTTCGGGGGCACCTCCACCGCCCTCTACTACCTCGTCGTGGTCGTCACGTTGCTCCTCTACCTCGGCCTGCGCGTGTTCGTCAACTCCCGGTACGGCCATGTCCTCGTGGCCGTCCGCGACGACCCGGAGCGAACGAGGATGCTCGGCCACAACGTGGACTTCATCCAGGTTCAGGTGTTCGCGCTCGCGGCGGCCCTGGCCGGCCTGAGCGGAGTGCTGTACGCGTCGTGGGGAAACTACATGAACCCGTCCACCATGGATCTGCTCGCCGCGACCCTTCCCGTCATCTGGACGGCCGTGGGGGGGCGGCGCAGCCTGCTTGCGGTCGTCCTCTCGACGGTGGCGCTGCGCGCGCTGGCGGACTCCCTCGCGGTCTCGGGAAGCCAGTATGCCTTTCTCGTGATGGGCGCGCTGCTGCTCGCGACCATGCTGTTCTTCCCGGGCGGGATCATCGTGTCCGTGGCGCGGGCGTGGCGCCGTCCCTCCCGCACACGCCCCGGCGCCCGGGAGGCCGTTGAGCCCAAGGGGAAGGGCGAGGTCGCATGACCGAGCGAGACGGGCGGCCGCAACAGAGCGAGCGGCTGCTGCGAACCGTCGCCTTGACGAAGTCGTTTGGCGGAATCCGCGCCATCGACCGCCTCGACCTCGGCGTAGCCCGAGGCGAGCTGCGCTGCCTCATCGGGCCCAACGGCGCCGGCAAATCGACGCTGTTCAGCCTCATCGCGGGGATCCACCGGGCCGATGCAGGCCGGATCTTTTTCAAGGGCGAGGACATCACGCGACTGCCCCCGTTTCGCCGCGTGCTGCGGGGTATATGCCTCAAGTTCCAGACGACGCGCGTCTACCGCGATCTGTCGATCTCTCAAAACCTCCTCGTCGCGCTCGCGCTGCGTGGCCCCGAGCGCCGCGACGGCGACACCGCCGGTCGGCTGGCGTGGGCGCTCGCGACATTCGGACTTGACCGCGACGGCGACCGCCCCGCGCGCGAGCTGCCCCACAGCCATCAGCAATGGCTCGAGATCTGCCTGGCGCTCGCGACCGACCCGGACCTCCTCCTGCTGGACGAGCCGACGGCCGGCATGACCCCGGACGAAACCGCGCTGACGGCGGACTTCGTGCGCCGCCTGAACGGACAGGGCACGACGATCCTCGTCGTAGAGCACGACATGACGTTCGTCCGGCAGATCGCGCGCGCCGTCACGGTCCTCCATTACGGCCGCGTGATCGCGGAGGGACCGCTCGCGGCGATCGAGGCCAACAAGGACGTCAGGCGAATCTACCTGGGGGAGCAGTAGGCGATGGGGCGAGGGGTGCTCGATGTCAGCAACCTCTCCGCGGGCTACGGGAGTGGCAGTATCCTCCAAGGCGTGACGCTGGAAATCGGCGCTGGCGAGATCGTCGCGATGATCGGAAGAAACGGCGTCGGCAAGTCGACGCTGATGAAGGCGATCATGGGCGTCCTCCCCGCCACGTCGGGAGAGGTCGCGTTCATGGGACAGCCGATCACCCACCTCAGCCCGGAGCAGCGTGCGGCGATGGGCATCGGCTACGTGCCACAGGGACGGGAGATCTTCCCCGAGCTCACGGTCGAAGAGAACCTCATGATGGGGGAGACCATCAACCGCGACAAGCGCGGCACCCGTTACGACATCGTGTACGCCTACTTCCCGGTCCTCCGGGAGCGACGGCGCCAGCTCGCGGGCACCTTCAGCGGCGGGCAGCAGCAGATGCTCGCCATCGGGCGGGCGCTCGTGGGGGCCCCCCGGCTGCTGCTCGTCGACGAGCCCTCGGTCGGCATCCAGCCGACGATCGTTCTCGAGATCGGCGAGGTCCTCGAGAAGATCAACGCGGAGGAGGGCCTGACGATCCTCCTCGTCGAGCAGAACACGAGGCTGATCGCGCGGCTCGCTCACCGAGGGTACGCGATGGACAAGGGGCGCATCGTGGCGCGGCTCGGTCGCGACCAGCTCACCAATCAGGACATGCTCGTCCAGTACCTCGCGGTCTAGAGGGAGCCCCGCCCGCGGTCGGAGCGGAGGGGGAAAGGAGCTCACCGATGGCGACGCATTACCTCACCGAAGAAGTCCAGGGGCGCTACCACTATACGGTCGGGCCGTACGCGGCGCCGGTGCTCAGGGTCCGGCCGGGGGATCGAATCGTGGTGGAGACGCAGGACGCCTTTGAAGGAAAGATCGCGGACGCCACGGCACGCCCCAGCCAGGCTGTCCAGTATCCGTTTGTGAACCCCCAGAATGGGCCGATCTACGTCGAGGGGGCATCCCGCGGAGACGCGCTGGTCGTGCGCATCGAGTCCATCGTTCCGCGCGGCCCGCAACCCCGGGGCACCACGTGCCTGGTGCCTTACTTTGGGGGGACCACCGCCACCGAGACAACGGCGATGTTGCACGAGCCGCTCCCGGAGATCGTGCGCAAAGTCGAGGTCACCGAGACGCGCATTCGCTGGAACGATCGGCTCACGTTCCCGTACAGGCCGTTCATCGGGACAATCAGCACGTCGCCCCAGATCGACTCGATCGGCGCGCTCACGCCAGGAAATCACGGCGGGAACATGGACCTCCCCGACGTCTGCCCGGGGGCGACGATCTATCTCCCGGTGCGCGTCGACGGGGCGCTTCTCTACCTCGGGGACTGCCACGCGATCCAGGGCGATGGCGAGGTGTGCGGGGTGGCTGTCGAACACCCCACCCACACGACGATCGCCGTGGACGTCCGCAAGGAGTGGCCGCTCTCGTGGCCCCGCCTGGAGAACGACCGGTTCATCATGAGCATCGGGAGCGCGAGACCTATGGAGGACGCGGCGCGGATCGCCTACGCCGATCTCGTGAAGTGGATGGTCTCCGACTACGGGTTCGACAAGTGGGAGGCGTACCTCGTGCTGACCCAGGTCGGCCTCGCGAGGCTCGGGAACATGGTCGATCCCAACTACACGATCGGCGCCGGCATCGCAAAGGAGTACCTGTGAGAGCGTCGACAGAGCGCCTGCTGCTCAGGGTGGCGCACCTCTATTACGTCGAGAACCTCACGCAAGAGGAGATCGCGCCGCTGGTGAACCTGTCCCGGTCGCGCATCTCGCGCCTCCTCAAGGAGGCGCGAGAGCGGGGGCACGTCACGATCCACATCCGCCACCCCCACGCCGAATACAGCGACATGGAACGGGCGATCGAGCAGCAGCTCGGTTTGCGGGAAGTGGTCATCGCCCCGGTCCCGGGCGGCGACCTGAAGGCCGCGCTCGGCATCGAAGCGGCGGCGTACCTCGAGCGGGTTCTCCGTGCCGGGCTGGTGCTCGGCGTAGCGTGGGGCAGCACGGTCGGGCAGGTCGTGAGCGCGCTGTCCCCCCGCACGGTGCCCGGGCTCCGGGTCGTTCAGATGACCGGTTCGATCTACGAGCCGCCGATCAGCGCCGGCGAGCTGACCCGGCGGGTCGCCGAGACGCTGGGGGGCAAGGCGTTCCTGCTCCTGTCCCCGGCGATCGTGGACTCCGCGCAAGTCTGCCGGGCGATCCTGTCCGATAGCAAGACCCGGCGGGTGTTCGACCTCCACGGACAGATCGAGGTGGCGCTGTTTGGCATCGGCGCGATCCAGCCTGTCGTTTCCTCGAGCCTCGTCGGGTCAGGCTTCCTGAGCACGGCCGACCTCAGGACGTTGCGCGCCGCCGGCGTGGTGGCGGACCTTTGCTCGTCGTTCCTCCTGGACAGCGGACGGGTCTACCGTGGGGATCTCGCCCGGCGCGTCATCGCCATCGCGCCGGACGCCCTCGCCCGCATTCCGCTGAAGATTGCCGTCGCCGGCGGCGCGGAAAAGGCCCGCGCCATCGTGGCGGCGTGCCGGGCCGGGATGGTGGACGTGTTGATCACGGACCCCCGCGCGGCCGATGGCATCGCGGCCCACGCGGGTGCGCTGAAGGCCGGGTCCCCCGTGCACCACGCGAGCGATCGGGCGTAATGCTCGTCGTCGGCGTCGACGTCGGCAGCACCGCCGTGAAGGCGGCGGTGGTCCAGGGCGACGGCCGCGTGCAGGCGCTCGAGGCCGTCGAATATACGAGCTTCTCGACGCGGCCGGGCTGGATCGAGCAGGACCCCGAGGAGCTCTGGCGGGCGGTGTGCGCGGCGATCGCTGCCGCCGTCCGCGCCATCGGGAAGCGGAAGACCGATATCCGGGCGCTCGCCCTGAGCGTCCAGCGCGGCACGGTGATCCCGGTCGATCCCGCGGGCCGCGCGATCTACCGAGCCGTCTCGTGGCAGGACCTGCGCGCCAACGCGGAGTGGACCTGGCTCGGCCGCCAGCTCGGGGAGCGCTTCGAGCGCATCACGGGGCTCTATCCGTCGGCGTTCTGGACGCTCTCCAAGCTCGCGTGGCTGGCCCGCCGGGAGCCCGTGGTGTGGCGCACGGCCCATCAGTTCCTGCTGGTCCACGGGTACCTCACCAGGCGGTTCGGGGCGGGGGCGGCGGTGGAGGACCCGACCAACGCCTCCTTCAGCGGCCTCCTCGACCTCATGACACGCCAGTGGTCGGACCCCATCCTCGCCGTCCTGGGGCTCGAGGCCGGGCGCCTGGGCGCGCTGCGCGCCCCCGGCAGCGTCCTTGGAGAGATCTCCCATGCCGCGGCCAGCAGCACGGGCCTGCCGCCCGGAACGCTGCTCGTCTGCGGGGCCGGGGACCAGCAGGCGGCCGCGCTGGGGGCGGGAGCGGTGGCCCCCGGATCCGTCGTCGTCAGCATCGGCACAGCCGGCGTCGTGCTGGCGTGCACACCGCACCGGCCTGCCGGGACCGGCGCCGCCATCGCGTGCCTCGCCCACGCGATCGACCCGCTGTTTCAGATCGAGGGCATGCTGGGCTCGGCCGGCAGCGTGCTTCGCTGGCTCGCGAGCCTCACCAAGTCGGCGACGGGCTTTCGATACGGGGGCAGTATCGAGCGCGGGCTGTACCTGCAGATCGACGCGGAAGCGGCGTCGGTGCCGCCGGGCAGTGAAGGCCTGCTCGTCATCCCGCATTTCAGCGCGGCTCAGGTCCCCGGCGACGCGCGCGCGGGGGTCATCGCCGGCCTCTCGTTGTCTCACGGCCGCGCGGCGATTGCGCGGGCCATCATGGAGGGGATCGCCTTCGAAGTACGCCGCATCCTGCAGGCGCTGGCCCACGTCGGCCTCCCCGTGCGCAACCTCATCCTCTGCGGCGGGGCCGCGCAGTCAGCGGTCTGGAACCAGATCCATGCCGACGTGTACGGGCACCCGGTCACCACGCTCGCGTGCACCCACGCCGCGGCCGTCGGCGCCGCGATGCTCGCGGCCACGGGCGCCGGCTGCCACGAGGCCCTGCCCGTGGCGGTCAGGCACATGTTTCAGCTCGGCGCGACGTTCGAGCCCGGCCCCCACGCCCCCCTGTACGATGACCTCTTCCGGCGCTACGAGCAACTCGGCCTGTCGCTCGCGTCCGGAACGGGCGCACGCCCGGGGTAGCCGGCCACGAGCGCACGGATGCGGTCCGGGCCCATCGGCAACTCCACGACCTCCGCGCCGATCGCGTCCGAGACCGCGTTCGCGAGCGCCGCGGGGGCGCCGATCGTGCCGCCTTCCCCCATGCCCTTGAAGCCGCCGGGCCGGTCCGGCGCGGGATGCCCGACGTGCGCGACCTCGATCGTTGGAAGGGCCTCCGCGGTCGGGATCGTGTAGTCGAGCAGCGTCGCCGCGAGCGGCTGGCCGCCCCGGTCGTACACGACGCGCTCCAGTAGCGCGCCGCCGACGCCCTGCGCGACCGCGCCGTGGATCTGACCCTCGACGACCAGCGGATTCAGCACGCGTCCGCAGTCCTCGACGACGACGTACCGCAGCAGCCGGGCGACGCCCGTCTCGGGGTCGACCTCGACGACGGCGAGGTGCGCCGCGTTGGAGAACGTCGCCGGCGGCGGGTCGAAGTACGCGACGGCGTCGAGCCCCGCGATCCCGCCGACCCGCTCCGGCGGCACGTGCGCCGCGGAGCGCGCCACCTCCTCGAACGCGAGGCCGCGCGCGGTCCCCCGGACACGAAATCGGCCGGCGCGCAGCTCGATGTCGGCGGGCGCGGCCTCGAGCAGCGCCGCCGCCACCGCGCGGGCCCGCTCCCGCACCAGCTCGGCCGCGGCGAGCACCGCCCCTCCTCCGGCGACGGATGCGCGGCTCGCGAACGTGCCGGACCCATGGGGCCCCGCCGCCGTGTCCACCCGCTCCACCCGGACCTGCTCCAGCGGCACCTGCAGCGTCTCGGCAACGATCTGCGCCATCGTCGTCTCGTGCCCCTGCCCCTGCGAGGAGAAGCTGAGCGCCACGCGCACCGTGCCCGCGGGGTCGACGCGCACGGCGGCCCCCTCGTGCCCGGGCACATCGACCATGCCCCGGCGCGCAAACGTGGCGGAGCCCATGCCGGTGTACTCCGCGTAGCAGCTCACGCCGATGCCGATGCGGCGCCCCTGCGCGCGCAGCCGGCGCTGCTCCTCCCGCAGCGCCGGGTAGTCGGCCCGCCGCACGACGTGCTCCAGCGCCTGGTGGAACGAGCCGCTGTCGTAGACGAGGCCGCTCGCGGAGTGGTACGGGAGCGCACCGGGCGGGATCAAGTTGCGGCGGCGCACCTCGACCGGATCCAACCCGAGCCGGCGGCCGAGCATGTCCATGAGCCGCTCCATCACCAGCACGCCGACGGTCAGGCCCACGCCGCGATACGCGCCGGTCGGCGCCTTGTTGGTGCAGACGGCGCGCACATCGTACGCGTAGTCGCGGAGGACGTAGGGGCCGGGGAGGATCTGCGCGACGCCGAGCGGCTCGAGCGCGGCGGTGGTCGGGAACACGTGATAGGCGCCCACGTCGCCGAGGACCTCGGCGCGCAGGCCCAGCACCGTCCCATCCCGGCGGGCGGCCAGCTCGGCCGTGACCCGCTCCTCCCGTGCCTGCGTCGCGGCGGTGAGGTTCTCGCGGCGGTCCTCGGTCCACCTGACGGGGCGACCGGTGGCGAGCGCGAGGGCGGCGATCGCCACCTCCTCCGGATACAGGTGCATCTTCTGCCCGAATCCGCCGCCGGTGTCCGGCACGACCACCCGCACGCGGTGCTCCGGCAGCCCCAGGCAGATCGCCAGTTGCGAGCGGACGAGGGACGGCGTCTGCGTGCTCGTCCACACCGTCAACACGTCGCCTTCCAGGGAGGCGACCACGCCGCGCCCTTCCAGCGGCAGGGGCGCCGCGCGGGGAGTCGCGATCGTCGTCCGGATCGTCACGTCGGCCGCTCGAAACGCGACATCCGGATCCCCCGCCACGTGCCGCCGCCGGTACAGCACGTTGTCCGGGTGGCCGTGGAGGCGAGGACCGTCCGCGGCGAGCGCAGCGTCGATGTCCGCGGCGGCGGGGAGCGGCTCGTACAGGACGGCCACGCGCTCGGCGAGGTCTTCCGCGGCGTAGCGGTCCGACGCCAGCGCCACGGCGACCGGCTCGCCGACGTAGCGGACGCGCTCGCGGGCGAGGGGCCACTGCACGGTGGGGACGAAGCCCTCGCCCTCCAGGCGGGGCCTGATCGGGCGGAGGTGCGGGAAGTGCGCTGCGCTGAACACCCCGGCGAGGCCCCGTGCATCGACGGAGAGGATCCGCGCGTGCGCGTGCGGGCTGCGGACGAAGGCGGCGACGAGCGCCCCGGCCGGCCGGACGTCGTCCACATACCAGCCCCGGCCCGCGAGGATGCGGGGGTCCTCCCTGCGCAGCACGCGCGCGCCGATGTAGCGGATCACCGCGCCGCCCCTCGCCGCGCTAGAGGTCCATCAGGGCCTTGCGCTGCGCCCCGTCCAGCGTAATCGAGGCGCCGTTCATGAAGCTGGCGCGGGGGGAGGCGATGAACACGACAACGCTGGCGACCTCCTGCGGCGTGCAGATGCGGCCGAGCGGGATGCTGCGGATCGCCCGCGCGCTCGCTTCCTCGCGGGAGAGCCCCTTGTCGCGCGCGTACGCGCGCACGAGTCCCTCCCATCGCGCGGTGTCCACCGGGCCGGGGTTGACCGCGTTGACGAGGATGCCCTCCGGCCCGTACTGCTCGGCCAATGCCGCCGTGAGGGCCAGGTCCGCGGCGTTCGCCGCGCTGGCCGTGAGCTCCCAGTACGCCGGCTTGACGCCGTCGTTGCCGATCACGTTGACGATGCGGCCGCCGCCGCGCCGGCGCAGGTGGGGGATCGCGGCCTTGCAGCACCGCACGTACCCCATGAACTTGAGCCCCAGGCTGAGCTTCCAGTCGTCCTCGGTCAGGTTCTCGAGGAGTCCCCCGGGCGAGGCACCGGCGCAGTTGACGAGGACGTCGAGCCCGGCGTAGTGCGCGGCGGCCGCGTCCACGCACCGCCGGGCGTCCTCCCAACGCATCATGTCTCCCGTCACCACGAACGGCTCGTGGCCTGTCTCCCCCGCGATCGCGTCCGCGGCCGCGCGCAACCCCTCGGCGCCGCGGGCGCAGAGGGCGACGCGGGCCCCCTCGCGCGCGAACTCCATGCCGCAGGCGAGGCCGATGCCCTTGGAGCCTCCCGTGATCAGGACCACCTTGCCGCCGAGTCCCAGGTCCACCTCGATCTCCCCCTTCCTCGATGCCGGTGTGTTTCGGGGCGCCGGTATCCTGACCCTCCGGTGGGGAACACCGCGCGGGCCGACCCCCCTCGCGCGCCGGCGCAACCGGCTGGCTCGGGCCGGTCCCACCATCCGGCCGGATCTCGCGCCCCACGACGCGAGGGCGGGCGAGATCGCTCGGGTTACCACGCTCACGACCGCGCCACCCCGAGATACCGCACCAGCAGGTCCGCGCGGCCCGCGAGCTCCGCGGGCGTGGCCTGGTGCTCGATGCGGCCCTGCTCCATCAGCGCGACCCGGTCCGCCACGCTGAGGGCGACGTCGATCTTCTGCTCGACGAGCAGCACGCCGACGCGCCGGGTGCGCAGACCGCGGATGGTCTCCGCGAGCGTCTGCACCATCGCGGGCATGAGGCCTTCGGTGGGCTCGTCCATCAGGAGGTACCGGGGGTTCGCGCACAGCGCGCGAGCGGTGGCGACCATCTGCTGCTCGCCCCCACTCAGGGTGCCCGCGCGCTGCCTGAGGCGCTCCCGGAGCGCCGGGAACAGCTCGAGCACCCACGCGAGCGTGCCGGCGTCCCGGCGCTGGACCAGGAGCCCCATGCGCAGGTTCTCCTCGACGGTGAGGAACGGAAACAACCTGCGGCCCTGCGGGACGTAAGCCACGCCGAGCCGCGGGATCTCGTGCGGCCGCAGCCCGATGAGGTCCCGGCCGTCCAGCCTGATGCGGCCCGCGCAGGGCCGGACGAGCCCCATGACGGCCCGCAGCGTCGTCGTCTTGCCGGCGCCGTTGCGCCCGAGCAGGCAGAGCACCTCCCCGGGGGCCACGCTGAGGGAGACGCCGTGCAGGACGGGTGCCTCGCCGTACGCGCACCGCACGGCGTCCAGCTCGAGCCCGCGATCGCCGTCGCGCGTCGCCCCTCGCCTCCTCGGCGCCCCGCCCCGGGCTGTCCGCCCGGCGCGCCGCCCCCGGATCACAGCCCCAGGTAGACCCGCTGGACCTCCGGGTTGGTCTCGATCTCTCGCGGCGTTCCTTCGGCGATGATGCGCCCCCTGTCCATCACCGTGACCCGCCGCGAGAGGTCCAGGACGACCTGCATGTTGTGCTCGATGAGCAGCACCGTGGCCTCGCGGGCGATCCGCCGCAGCAGCGCGCCGAGCGCCGCGACCTCGCCGGCGGCGAGGCCCTGGGTCGGCTCGTCCAGCACGAGGACCGACGGCTGTAGCGCGAGCGCCATCGCGATCTCCAGCAGCCGCTGGTGGCCGTACGGCAGCGAGGCCGCGGGCACGCCGGTCGCCACGCGCAGCCCCACCTCGTCGAGGACCGCCTCCACGCGCGCCGCCACCGCGCGCCCGTGCAACGCGCGCCGGTCGAGCGGCCCGCGCATCAGCCGCCGCTGCGCCGCGAGCGCGACGTTCTCGTAAACGCTGAGACGCCCAAAGACGCTGATCACCTGAAACGTGTAGACGATCCCCAGCCGGACCCGCGCGTGCGCCGGCAGACCCGTGATGTCCCGACCCCGGAACACGATCCGGCCGGACGATGGGCGGATCCTCCCGCAGATCATGCTCACCAGCGTCGTCTTCCCGGCGCCGTTCGGCCCGATGATCGCTCGGATCTCGCCCTGCGTGAGACGGAAATCGACCGCGCTGACGGCGCGCAGCCCGCCGAACGTCCGCGTCAGCGCCACCGTCTCGAGCAGGGGAGTCAGGGCAGCCACGGGGCCCACCTCGCACGGATCGCGCCCACGATGCCGGCGGGGAACCGCATCACGATGAGGACGAGGGCCACACCGACCACGATCAGGTAGCTGTCCGTCACGCTGCTGGCGAGATCGACGATGTAGGTCATCACGCCGGCCCCCACGAGCGGCCCGATCGTCGTCCCGGCGCCGCCGAGCAGCGTCCACAGGAGCGGGTAGATCGAGAACAGGATCGACGCAAACGAGGCCCCCAGGTACGAGAAGAGGAGCGTGTAGGCCGATCCCGCCATGCCGGAGAGCCCGCCCGAGAGCGCGAGCGCGAACAGCTTGTAGGCGAAGGTGTTGTAGCCGAGCATCCGGGTGCGCTCCTCGTTCTCGCGCACCGCGATGAGCACCCGTCCGGCGGGAGACCGCACGAGCCCCAGGCTGAGCAGGAAGCCCGCGGCGAAGACGGCGAGCGCGATGTTGTATTTGACGGCGGGGTCCGCGAACGGAACCCGGAGGCTCCCCAGATGGAGCGGCGGCAGCCGCCCGGCGAGGATCAGCCCCTGATCGCCGCCGGTGACCCGGTTGAAGTACAGGAGGGTCAGGTAGAAGACCTGCGCAAACATCATCGTGGCGATCAGGAACGCGACCCCGCTCGTGCGCAGCGTGAGGAGGCCGATGAGGATCGAGAGCGCGACGCTGGCCAGCAGGCCCACGGCGAACGCCGCGCCGGCGCCGGCGCCGGCGTAGTAGACGAGCAGCCCGGTCGCGTACATGCCGGCGGCGAAGAACATCGCGTGCCCCAGGCTCATCAGGCCCGTGTACCCGAAGAGCACGTTGTAGCCGGCCGCATACGCGCCCAGCACCATGATCCGCGCCAGCAGGCTGCGCTGGAACGGCGGGACCACGAACTGCGCCCCCAGCAGCGCGCCGAGGATCGCCAGGTGGAGGGCCACCACCGGACGCCGGACCTCTCCCGCCCCGAGTGGCCGGCTGCTCACTAGTGTACCCTCGGAAGGACCGGGGACACGGAAGGAATCGTAAGGAGACCGCCGGGATGTTCAGAGTGCCTCCGGTGCCGCTCCGAGGAGGGCCTAGCTCG